>JAFWNC010000016.1 GCA_017510525.1 Clostridia bacterium
AATGAAAAAATTTATTGTTAATGCAAGAAAAACAACAAATGTGACTTTAGTTGAATTAGCAGATATTATTGGAATTTCAAAAAGTAGTGTTGCAAAATATGCTGGATAATAAATGGAAAAGAGAACCGTCCCATTTTCCACTGGATAATAAATGGAAAAGAGAACCGTCCCATTTTCCATAATAAATGGAAAAGAGAACCGTCCCATTTTCCATAATTTTTTTGAGTAAGATAGATTAAAATTATAGGAGGTAAAAAATGAACGAATATATTAATTTAACTGCTGATAATATTAATGAAGAGCATATATGTTGTGCAATAGGTGATCCAAAACATCAAGATGGTGTAGATAGAAAAAAAGAATGGATTAAAGAAAAATTAAAAGATGGACATGTATTTAGAAAACTTAATGCAAGAGGAAAAATTTTTATAGAATATGAACCATTAGAAACATCATGGGTTCCAATTAGTGGTAAGAATTATGAATATATTTATTGTTTATGGGTTGCTGGTAGTTTTAAAGATAAAGGAATTGGAAAAGAATTGTTAGAATATTCAATAAATGATTCTAAGGAAAAAGGGAAAAGTGGTATTTGCACTTTAGTTTCTAAAAAGAAGAAACCATTTTTAGGCGAAAAGAAATTCTTTGAACATTTCGGATTTAAAGTAGTTGATAATATTGGAGATTATGAATTATTAGCATTGCAATTTGACGATACTGATACCCCTAAATTTAACGAAACAGCAAGAAATATGAAAATAGATAATAAAGATTTTACTATTTATTATAGTAATGAATGTCCTTATGTAGAATATGAAGTAAAGGAATTAACAGATTTCGCTCAAGAAAAGCATATTAAATTGAATTTTGTAAAAATAGATTCCCTTGAAAAAGCAAAAAAAGCACCTTGTATTTTTAATAACTGGGCTAATTTTTATAAAGGTGAGTTTATATCTAATACAATACTAAATGCTAATGCTCTTGAAAAACTATTGAAATAAGAAATGTTTAAACTATTTAGGGTTGTCACCAAGTCTAACAAGTCTAAATAGATATACTTTAGTTCACATAAATTGACCTAAATGTTATTTTATGATATAATTGTAAAATAACATTTATTTTTTTGCGCTATATATTTACAGCGTAACAACAAGAAAAAATAATATCATCAAGGGGGTATACTTATGTTATTACGGCAATTATTAATGATGACTCAGGTGGGCGTATGTTCGGTTCTGATTATGTTTTGTATTATCAACAGATCATTTTCAAAACAAAAAAAATACTCACTCATGTTAATGACTGTTTTTGCTATGATTTTAGCTGTAACTGATTGTTTTGCAAACTCAGGAATGGAAATAGAAATTGTTAGAGTTTCTAAATTCTGCACATATCTTATGCCATTACTTGTAATCTTTGCTTTTAATCAGTATTTAAAGGATTTAATAAGTAAAGATCAACTGAAAGCAGCAGACTGGATAATTGCATTTGCAATCATTAATCTAATTATTTCACAGTTTACTGGACTATATTATAGTTTCGGTCCAAGTGGATATGCTAGAGGTAAGGGATATGTAATATCTTACATTTTTCCAATACTTGCAGCAAGTATTCAGCTGATTGTAATTTGCAAAAATAGACAAAACATTAGGCGAAAAACATTATTTTTAATGACATTGTTTGTTATATTACCAATAATAGCTTCAGTGTCTCACATTTTCATTAAAGGAATTGCTCTGATCAGTTTTACTATCGTTTTGATGGTAGTGGTTTTGTATTCTTTTTCTATAATGGATACAAACCTTCTGATTATACAAGCTCATAAAAAGGAGCTTGAAATATTACAAGAAAGAGAGCGTAACAGTAAACTTATGATTGAGCAAGTAACATCTGCTCTTGTTGGTGCAGTCGATGCCAAAGATTCTTATACGCAAGGTCATTCGCTGCGCGTTTCAGAATACTCTGTAATGATTGCACAACGGGCTGGTAAAACACAGGAAGAATGTGATGAAATAGAATTCATCGGTTTACTTCATGATGTTGGGAAAATTGGAGTACCATCGTCTATAATTAATAAATGTGGTAAACTTACTGATGAGGAGTATTCTACCATGAAAAGACATCCAATAATCGGAAGAGACATACTCGACAAGATAACGCTTTTACCAAATTTAAGAATTGGTGCTTGCTATCATCATGAGCGATATGATGGAAAGGGCTATCCTTTTGGACTTAAAGGAGAAGAAATTCCCGAGATTGCTAGAATAATTGCTGTAGCAGATGCTTATGATGCAATGACGTCAAAGCGAAGCTACAGAGATTCTTTATCACAGGCTAAAGTTAGAGAACAGCTTGTAAACGGTATTGGTACTCAATTTGATCCTAATTTTGCAAAGATTATGATTGAATTACTTGATGCTGATAAAGAGTATAAGTTAAGGCAAATTTAACATTTTTTTTTAAAGATCACCAAAATTTTTTGGTGATCTTTTTTATTATAAAAAAGATTATTTGATTATTTAATGTTTGTTTAATATAATATAGTTACTATTATAAAAAAATGGAAAGGAGATACATATGAAGAAATCACTAAAAATTTTAATTGCTATTTTAGTTATTTTAATGCTTACATTAAATTATACTATGGTTTTTGCTGAACCTCCTGAAAAACCAAGTGGTGATGGTCAAGGTCAAAATGGAGGAACACCACCTGATAAGCCAGATGGAGAAATGTCAAATCAAAACGGAGAAAATCCACCAGATAAACCTGATGGAGATGGAGGGTCTCCAGGAGAAAATGGTGGCAGTTCAAATATTTCACATACAGGAGCTACAGAGATTTCAAGTGATACAAATAATAATGGAACATCATATTCATCAACAACAGGATCTCAAAATGCATTACTTGTAACTGGAGGAACATCAACAATTTCAAATCCAATAGTGACAAAATCAGGAGATTCTGATGGAGATAATTCTGATTTTTATGGAACTAATGCAGCAGTACTTGTAAAAGAAGGAACTCTAAATATTAATGGTGGAACTGTTACAACAGAGGGGTCTCATGCAAATGGAGTATTCGCATATTTAAATGGAATAATTAATATTACTGATACAACAATAAAAACAACAAATAATAATTCAGGTGCAATAATGGTAACTGGAGGAGGAACACTTACTGCTAATAACGTTACTGCAGAAACAGATGGAAATTCATCTGCACCTATTAGAAGTGATAGAGGTGGAGGAACTCTTACAGTAAATGGAGGAAATTATACTTCACACGGAACAGGGTCACCTGCAGTTTATTCAACAGCTAATATAACTGTTAATGATGCAAATTTAACATCAACCGCTTCTGAAGGTGTTGTTGTTGAAGGTAAAAACTCTGTTACTTTAAATAATACAATACTAGAAGCTACAAATACAGAACTTAATGGTAATTCAGAAACATATAAATCAATCTTTATATATCAATCAATGTCAGGTGATGCAGATGTTGGAACATCTTCATTTACAGCAAAAGATTCAAAAATAATAAACAATAAAGGTGACATTATTTTTGTAACTAATACAAGCACAGTTATTGAATTAGAAAATAATGAAATAATTAATAATGATCCAGATGGAGCTTTTATAAATATCAGTTCAGGAAAATGGGGAACATCAGGGAAAAACGGAGGAGAGGTTGTATTAAATGCAACAAACCAAAATATTGAAGGTGATATATTAGTTGATAATATATCAACATTAGATTTATCATTAAAAAATGGAAGTAGTTACTCAGGAACTATTAATAGTGATAATACTGCAAAAACTATTTCAGTAAAATTAGATAGTAGTTCTAGCTTAACATTAACAGGAGATTCATATATAACATCATTAGACAACGAGGTTGAAGATAATAGTAATATTAATCTTAATGGATACACATTATATGTTGACGGAACCGCAATCTCTTCAACTAACTATACAGGTGCTTCAGCAGAAAGCAAAAAAGACGAAACAACTAATGATAATCAAAAAATCGATACAAAATTAATTGTATTAGGAGCATTGGTAGGTTTATTAGTTATTATTGGCGCCATTACAATTATATTAAAAAGAAAAAAATAAAATCATTTATTCAGAGATCACCAAATTTTTTGGTGATTTTTTTATATAATAGGAAAGTGCTCCGCATTTCCTATTATATAAAAGCCTTCGGCCAACGTTGTACAGAAAATTTCTTTGAAATTTTCGCACGTGAACAATTACGCGGACTTTGCAATAGCTTTAATCAGTCTGACACTGAAAAATGTCCGCTATTGTTCTAATAGAAAAATTTGAATTATATGGAGAACAAGAGTTCTTCATAAGTGGCGGAGCACTCTTTTATTGAAATGGTCGCACCAACATTTTTCTTGAATTATAAATATTGTTGTGTTATAATATAAAAACCGTTTTTAATTTAAATCACATAAGTTTTCTTAAGTGATGTGTACATTGAAAACTAAATATTAACTAATGCTAAAATGCTTAAGGAGGTAGGTGTTACAAAATGAGAAAATTAAAGCATCGGATTTTTATATCCTTTATTAGGGATGGTCCAAAGAATTAAAGTTTAAGGTTGTAAAAGGTTAATGATAAGAATTAGAAAGGTTGTGACGAGTTATGAAAAATACTTCAAAAAGAATCTTATCTACAATTATTTCAACTGTAATGATGATTTCATCAGTTCAGGCTGCAGAGGGTAATATCTCATATCCTTCTGGAGTAACCCCAGAAATGACTAATTCTAGCTATTGGGAAAGCTTATTAAGCAATCCTAATAAGGTTATTATGTCAAAAAATGAGATCAAGGAGTTAAATGAAAGCAATTATGCTTCAACCTCAAAAACTAATTTGGTGGATTTAGAGAGCATAAGCGAATTTCCTACTTCAAATAACTTTGAAAAGTACAATAGAAATTTGTTTATTAACGGAAATCTCATTGACGAGGATTCCTACATCGAAAAATTCACTAACGGTTACGAGAAAATGAACTTAACTTATGCAGTTGCGGTTTCGCGAGCAGATATAAAGACATGGCCGATTACTGATATTGTTGGCTACACAGCTGATGATCCTGATGATGAATGCGAATTAGCTTATTTATTAGTTAATGAGCCGTTTATTATCGGTGCGTCATGTGTTGTCGACGGTGTTAAGTATTACTATGGTAGATCAAGCTGCTGCGGAGGTTGGGTTTGCGCTAAAGATTTAGCTCTTTTTGATTCTAAATCAGAATGGCTTAAGGCATGGAAAGTTGGCTTAGATGACAAAGATTTTATTGTTATTAATGAGTCATCTATTCAGCTCGAGCCGATGCTTTTAGAGCAGGAGATTTCAGCTAAGAAATTAAACTTAGGTACTATATTAAAGTTAGTTCCTGAGAGTGAAATCCCATCAAAGCTGGGCGAAAGGGAAGGTGACTACTGGTATAACTATGTTGTATATCTTCCTACTGCAGACAGTAATGGAAAATATGTTGCTAAACCTGCATTAATTCAAAAACGCTATAATGTTAGTGTTGGATACTTGCCGATGACGGAATCTAATTTCTTAAAGCTCAGCTTTTCAAAGCTGGGTGATAGATACGGCTGGGGCGGTATGTTTGATTCTGAGGATTCATCAACATACAGTAGAGCTATTTATAGGTGCTTTGGCCTTGATCTTCCTAGAAATACAACATGGCAGGAAAACATGGAAGACTATGTTTATGATATTTCTGATTTAACGCCTGATGAAAAAATTCAGTATATTGAAACATTACCTGTAGGTTCAATATTGTATTTCCCAGGTTATTCAATGCATTATGTTGGAACAAAGAATAATATGGTTTATACAATAAGCGCTTGTGGTGTTGTTTCTGATCCTGAGGGCGAATTAGATGTAAGGAGACATTATACAGTAATGTTAATTCCTGCATCTGCCAGAAGAAGAAATACATTAACATGGCTTGAAAGTTTAGACAAAGTTGTTAATTTCTCCGAAAAGAAAGCTAAAACTATAGAAACAGCAACAGTAACCGTTGATTATATGGATGGAGATGAACTTCTTTCATCATCTGCTATTATGATTGGTGATTTACCTGTTGAACCTGAGATACCAGAAAAAGAAGGATATGATTTTGAAGGTTGGTATTGTGATAAAGACTTTAAAAACATATTTGATTTTTCTGTTCCAGTTATTCAGAATACCGTTGTTTATTCAAAATGGGTAGAAAAGAATACAAGTAGTAATAGCGATGGAGAAAAATCTTCAAATGTTCAAATATTTTCAAGCGGACATTCCAGTTCAAAAGCTGCAGTAAACTATGAAGTAGCATCAGATACTTCATCTGAAGGCTATGATGATGAGGAGAGTGTCAGTAAAGAGAGAATAGTTTTTTCTGACGTCTCAAAGGATTCTCAGTTTTATGATAGCATCTGTTTTGTTTTTGAAAAAAATATCATGAATGGTATTTCAAAAACTAAATTCGATCCTGAGTCTTATTTGACAAGAGGAATGTTTGTTACAATGCTTTATCGTATGGACGGCGAGACTTCAAATAACAAATATGATAATCCTTTTAATGACGTATATAAGGAATATTATTATTTTAATCCTATAATATGGGCATATGGCGAAGAATATGTTAAGGGTTATAATTCTAATACATTTGGACCAAATGATTTTATAACTAAATATCAGCTTGCAACTGTTTTATTCCGTTATGCGGAAAAGAATGGAATTGATGTTGGTAATATAGAAGGTACAGATGTTGTTTTAGATGATGTCCCTGAATATGCCAAAACGCCTATTTTATGGGCTTACCAAAATATGCTTATAGAGAAGTCAGATGAGAAATTTGTTACAAGAGAACAGGCTGCTGACATTTTTTATCGTTTTTTAAGTTTTAGTTAATATGCAAAATGGGTGTGAATAATTTCACACCCATTTTTTATATAATAGGAAAGCGCTCCATTTTTCTATATAATTTTCTTGAAAATTTTTTTAGTATATATTAAAATATTTTTAGTTTTTTTAAGGAGAAAAAAATGAAAAAAATATATGAAATAACAATATTAAGTATTTTAATTTTTACTATTGGATTTGGATATTCTAGTGTATATGCAGAAGAACTATCAGTTAATGCGAATGCGTCATTAATTGTAGAAGTTAATTCTGGAAAAGTTATTTATGAAAATAATTCAGAAGAACAGAATTATCCCGCTTCTGTAACCAAAATTCTAACAGCTATTTTAACAATAGAAAACTGTAAATTAGATGATCTTGCAATTGTAACAAACACTGCAGTATCAAATATTCCAGATGGATATGTTGTTGCACCATTAATGGTTGGTGAAGAAATAAGAGTAGAGGACTTATTATATGCACTTATGCTAAAATCAGCTAATGATGCTGCATATGTTTTAGCAGAGCATGTAGGTGGCTCGGTAGGTGGATTTTCTGATATGATGAATAAAAAAGCAGAAGAAATCGGCTGTAAAAATTCTCATTTTGTAAATCCTAATGGAATACATAATGAAAATCACTACACAACAGCATATGACATGTTTTTAATTTCAAATTATGCAATGAAAAATGAAACATTTAGAAAAATAGTTTCAACTTATGAATATACATTACCAGCAACAAATAAATATAAGAATAGTGATAGAGTAATGCAAAATACAAATTCATTTGTTAATCCAAATAGTGTATATTATAGAGACTATGTAAATGGAATAAAAACAGGGACTACAAATCAGGCAGGTAATTGTTTAATTACAGAATCTGCAAAAGACGGATTAGAATTTATTACTGTTGTATTAGGTGCTAAAACTTCTGATAGCAAGTTTTCTGAAACTAAAAAGATGATAGATTATTCTTTTGATAATTATGAATTGTCTAAAATAAATGATAAAGATGATGTTATTCTATCAATTGAAGTTGAAAAGGCCACAAAGGAAACTAAGGATTTAGAGGTAGTAATTAGTGATGAAATTACTGTTATGAAAAATAAAGCAATTACACCAGACCAGATTGTTCCAATAATTGAGTTAAATGATGATATAGTTGCTCCAATAAATAAAGGACAAGAAATTGGAACAATTAAATATAATGTTGATGGCTTAGAATATAGTGCCAAGTTATTAGCTGCTAATGATGTTGAGAAAAAAACATATTATGTTGAAATTGGAATTGCTTCAGGCATATCATTTACTATTATTATTTGTTTCTATATAATTGTTAAAATAAGGAGAAAGAAATAAAGGTCAAAAGATATATTTTTCTTGCAATTTTTGTATTTATGTGTAATAATATTCTAAAAAATATGAGGGAGGAAAATTGATGTTAGAGTTAAAAGATATCAAAAAGAGTTACATCGTTGGAGAAGTCAAACAACAAGTATTAAAAGGCATCAGTGTTAGCTTTAGAAAAAATGAGTTTACTTCTATTTTAGGTACTAGTGGAAGCGGTAAAACTACTTTGTTAAATATTATTGGTGGACTTGACAAATATGACGAGGGTGACTTAATTATTGAAGGAGTTTCAACAAAAAAATATGGTGACAGACAATGGGATAGTTATAGAAACCATAGAGTTGGTTTTATATTCCAAAGCTATAATTTAATTGGTCATCAATCTGTTTTATCAAATGTTGAAATGGCGCTTACATTATCAGGTGTTAGCAAATTTAAAAGAAGAAAGAAAGCAAAAGAAGCTTTAGAGAAAGTTGGTTTAAAAGAACATATACATAAAAGACCTAATCAATTATCTGGTGGTCAGATGCAAAGGGTTGCTATTGCAAGAGCTTTAGTAAACGATCCTGAAATTATTCTTGCAGATGAGCCAACAGGTGCTCTTGATTCTGATACAAGTGTTCAAATCATGGACTTATTAAAAGAAGTTGCTAAAGATAAATTAGTTATAATGGTAACTCACAATCCTGATCTTGCTAAAGAATATTCAACAAGAATTATTGAATTGAAAGATGGTTTAATTTTAAATGATAGTAATCCATATACAGAGGAAAATACTGAAAAGAAAGAAGAAAAAGTAAGTAAGACTTCAATGTCATTATTTACATCTCTTGGATTATCATTTAAAAACTTGTTAACTAAAAAAGGTAGAACATTCTTAACAGCTTTTGCTGGAAGTATTGGTATTATAGGTATTGCTCTTATATTAGCTTTATCTAATGGTGTTCGTCAATATGTTGCTCAAGTTGAAAGAGATTCTATGGCTGATTATCCTTTAGCATTTGAAAGAGAGAGTTATGATTTAGAATCATTATTAAACTTTGAATTTAGTGGTTCAAAAGACGCTAAAAAAGGTGAAGATGGTGAGATCATTTCAGATGATGATATTACAACTTCATTAGAGCAAACAACTAATAAACTTATTCAAAAAAATAATTTAAAAGAGTTTAAGAAGTTTTTAGATTCAAGTGAAGAAATGAAAAAATATGTATCAGAAATACAGTATGTATATAATGTAGATCTACAAATTTATTCAGAAATAAATGGTGATATAACTAAAGTAAATCCAAATGATTATGATATTGATAAAATTATTTCAGGAGATCAAGAGGGACAATCATCAAGTAATGGTCTTATATCAGCGACTAATAATGGTCCCGAAAATGTATTTACTGAATTATTAAGCAATAAAGAAGTTTTAGAAGGTAAATATGACGTTTTAGCTGGAAAACTTCCAGAAAAATATGATGAGATTGTTTTAATTTTAAATGAGAATAATTCAATTCCAGATTCTACTCTTTATACATTAGGTATAAAAGATAGAAATGAATTAAGTGAAATTATCAATAAAGCAAAAGCCAAAGAAGATTATAAAACTGAAGAAACTAAATACTCATATGATGATATAATGAATTTAAAATATAAATTAGTTTTAAATTCAGATTATTATAAAAAAGAGAATGGAACATATATTGATTATTCAAATGATAAAAAATATTTAAAAGAACTTGTTGAAAAAGGAACAGAATTAAAGGTTGTTGGAGTATTAAGAACAAAAGACGATACATCTGAAGTAAAACTTGGATATACTCATGAACTTGTAGAATATACTATAAATAATATTGCAAAAACAGATATTTACAAAGATCAAACAAACAATAAGAGCTATGATGTTTTGACAAATAAAATGTTTGATGGAATAACAAATACATATAGCGCTAACTGTAAAAAGCTTGGAATAGCTAATATTGAAGATCCAGATACAATTAATATTTATCCAAAAGATTATGATTCAAAATCAAAAATTACTGCTTTAATAGATGAATATAATGATAAACAAAAAGAAGCTGGTAATGAAGAGAATGTTGTTAAATATGATGATATGATGAAAACAATGCTAAGTGGAATTACTCGTATTATTAACATGATTTCTATGGTATTAATTGGATTTGTTGCTATTAGTTTAGTAGTTTCAAGTATAATGATTGCCATTATTACATATATAAGTGTATTAGAAAGAACAAAAGAAATTGGTATTTTAAGAGCAATTGGAGCTAGTAAAAAGGATGTTACTAGAGTATTCAAGGCTGAGACAATTATCGAGGGATTGTTTGCTGGATGTTTAGGTATAGGAATAGCATTACTAATTTGTATACCTGTAAATATAATTGTTTCAAAGATGGCTCATATTGATAACATTGCAAGTATGCCAGTAATAAGCGCAGTTTTATTAATCTTATTAAGTATTTTATTAAACTTAATTTCAGGATTGATACCTGCTAAGATTGCTAGTAAGAAAGATCCAGTTATTGCTTTAAGAAGCGAATAAATAATATAGGAGGAAGATACTTACTCCATAAAACTAAATTCCTACTATATAAAAAGCAAGTGGTCTAAAAGCTGCTTGCTTTTTGTGAATTATTATAAATTAAGAGGTAATTATGGAACATATGAAAAACTTTTTTGTTGAGTTTAAAAGTATTTTTTCAACTCAAGATGTATTAAAAGAAAATGAACATCACGCAAATATTGTTACAGCAACAACAATGTTTAATATTTATATAATATGTATTATTACTTATATACTTGTTTATTTTAATGTATTTAAAATTGGTACAACTATTATGAATACAATTGCAATTAGGGGGTTCTTTTTACTTGTTGTTCCAGCATTGTTTTGTTTTATTATTAAAGGAAAAAATAAGTGGATTAAAAATGTATTATTTTTCTCATTTATAATAATGCTTGCAATGGCAGATGCAATATTAAAGTACAATGTAACTTTAATAATTGTAATTCCTGTAATTCTTGCAGCTAGATATTATACAAAGAAATTTACAATTGCTGTTGCTGCTTGTACAACTATTGTTTTTTGTATTTCTTCATATATGTGTGTAAAGATAGGACCACAAGATTTGAATAGTTATAATCTTATAATACCTAAAGGAACAACTATAACTGTTGATTCAACATTAAGAGATGCTGTTGATAATGTTGATGTAGATGAGGGAGAGAGAGTTAAAAATATTTTTATTCATTTCTTTTTACCTAAGTTTTTTATGTATAATATTGTTGCATTTGCTTGTGTACAGATCTCTCAATCTGGTAAAAATATGATTTATAGACAAGAGGAGATTACTAAAAAAGGTGCAAGAATTGAAACAGAGCTTGATTTAGCAAATAATATTCAAAAGAATATGCTGCCATCAATTTTCCCACCTTTTCCAGAACATAAAGAAATTGATATATATGCTTCAATGATACCTGCTAAAGAAGTCGGTGGAGATTTTTACGATATGTTCCTGATTGATGATAATCATTTAGCTATGGTTATTGCAGATGTTTCAGGAAAAGGTATTCCTGCAGCGTTATTTATGATGATATCAAAAATACTTATAAAAAATGTTACTGAATCAAGTGAAAATATCGAAAATGCTTTTAATAGAGTTAATAATATGCTTTGCGATGGAAATAAAATCGGTCTATTTGTTACAGCTTGGGCTGGTGTTTTAGATTTAGAAACAGGTGTTATTGAATTTGTAAATGCAGGTCATAATCCACCATTAATTTATTCTAATAGAACGGGAACTTTTGAATTCTTAAGAACAAAGCCAAATATGGTTTTAGCTGGTATTGAAGATACTAATTATAAAAAACATGAGATAAGAATTGAACCAGAAGACAGAATCTTTTTATATACTGATGGAGTAATTGAAGCAACAAATTCTGCAAATGAAATGTACGGAGAAGAAAGATTAAGCAGATTTTTAAATAATAGCTTAAATTTATCTATTACAGATACTATAAAAGAACTTAAAAATAATATTGATAAATTTGTTGGTAAAGCTGAACAATTTGATGATATTACCATGTTAGGATTAAAATATAGAGGAAAGAATGATAATATGGTAGTTAATGCTGAAAAAGAGTTTAATGCTAATATGAACGAACTTAATAACATCCAAAATTTTGTTAATTCTAAACTAGAGGAAGCTAACTGTGATTTTAAAACAATAACTCAAGTTAATTTAGTTGTTGAAGAGATATTTACAAATATTGCGAAATACGCTTATGAAGATAGAGAAGGAACTTGTAAATTAAAAATAAGTTTTGATGGTAATAAAAAAGTATTTGACTTTACTTTTGAAGATTCTGGAATGCCATTTAATCCGCTAGAAAGAGAAGATCCTAATATTACATTAAGTGCTGAAGATAGAGATGTTGGAGGCCTTGGAATTTTTATTATTAAGAAAACGATGGACAATGTAGAATATAATTATGTTGATGGGAAAAACGTTTTAAAAATAAGAAAAATTTTGTAATAATACATGGGAGGAGTTTTATTATGGAGAAAACTATAAATATTTCAGGAAGAATTGATTCTAATAATTCGACTGATATTGAGAAAAAATTACTTGCTGAGATAGCTGATTTTGATGGTGATATAACTCTTAACGCTGAGAAACTTGAATATATTTCTAGTGCAGGACTTAGAGTTATTTTGAAAATTAAAAAAATGAAAAATTCATTGAAAATTATAAATTGTAGTCCAGAAATATATGAAATTTTTGATATGACTGGTTTTACGGATATTATGAGTATTTCAAAAGCTTTCCGTAATTTTTCAGTAGAAGGCTGTGAGGTAATTGGAAAAGGTTCTAATGGTACTGTTTATAGAATTGATCCTGAAACAATTGTAAAAGTTTATAATAGTAAGAATTCACTAGAAACAATTAAAAGAGAGAGAGAATTATCTCAAAAAGCCTTTATAAAAGGCATTCCAACAGCAATTCCTTATGATGTTGTAAAAGTTGGAGACTTATACGGTTCAGTATTTGAGTTACTTAATGCGAAATCTTTTGCTCAACTTATTAATGAAGGAGAAAATTTAGAAGAACTTATTAAAGAGAGCGTTGATTTAATGAAAAAATTCCACTCTATTGAACTTAAAGATAATGAATTGCCTAACAAAAAGGAACAGCAGATTGAAAAAGCTAGATTTTGTTCAAAATATCTTGAAGAAAGCAAAGCAAAGAAAATTATTAATCTTATTGAAAACATACCAGATATAAATAATATAATTCATGGGGATTTTCAAGTAAAGAATATTCTAAAACAAAATGAAGAAATTCTTATAATTGATATGGATACACTGGCATCTGGTCATCCAATATTTGAGTTTGGAGCGTTTTTTGCTACATATGAAGGATATTCATGTATTAATAAATATAATTCTAGTGATTTTCTTGGTATTAGTTATGACAATTGTCAAAAGATAAAAGATTTGACTTTTGAATATTATTTTAATAATAAAGATAAAGATTATATTGATGAAATTAAAAATAAAGCTGCAATTATTGGTTATATACAAATTCTATATTCTAGATTAAATAAACCAAAAGACTATAGTAAAGATAATAAGGATATTATTGACTTTTGTATTAAATACCTAAACGAAAATATTGATAGTATTGATGAACTATTTTTTTAATAATATAATAAACAAAAAAATTGACTACTAATTTTTGAAGGGAAATAATAATCTAATGAAAACAGAAAAAAATATTTTAATAGCTTTTTTATTAAATATTGTATTTTCAATATTTGAATTTATAGGAGGAGCAATTTCAGGAAGTGTGGCAATAATGTCTGATGCAGTTCACGACTTAGGTGATGCTACAAGTATTGGTATATCATATTTTCTTGAGAAAAAGAGTAAAAAGAAACCTGATGAAAAATATACTTATGGATATATAAGATATTCAGTTATTGGAAGTATAATAACAACAACTATTTTAATAGTTGGATCAGTTTTAGTTATTTTTGAATCTATAAAAAGAATTATAAATCCAGTTGAAATAGATTATAGTAAAATGATTATATTTGCTATATTTGGAGTTGTTATAAACTTTATTGCAGCTTATGTAACTAAAGAGGGTGACTCATTAAATCAAAAATCGGTTAACCTTCATATGTTGGAAGATGTTTTAGGTTGGGTTGTAGTTTTAATAGGTGCTGTAATAATGAAATTTACAGATATTTCGCTTATTGATCCAATATTATCAATTGGTGTTGCAGTATTTATATTAATTAATGCAATCAAAAATTTAAAAACTGTAATTGATTTATTTTTAGAAAAAACTCCTAAAGAAATTGATATAAGTGAAATTAAAGAACACTTAATAAAAATAGATAATGTAATTGATGTTCATCATATTCATATTTGGAGTATAGATGGATATGAAAATTTAGCAACTATGCATATTGTAGCTAATAGCTTTGATAAAGAAATAAAACATAAAATAAAAGAAGAACTTAAAGAACATGGAATAAATCATTCAACAATTGAATTTGAAAGTGTTAATGAGTGTTGTGATGAAGAAGAATGTGAAATAAACCATTCTAATAATGAAATGCACCATCATCATCACCACCATCACCATTAAAATTAAAAGGAGGTATTTATTATGGCAATTGAACATGCAAATAGTTTTGTAAGAAAAGTTTTTGAGGATGATGAATTCCTTAAAACAGTTGTTAGAAAAAGAGGATTTTCTAGAAATGAGAGCAATAAAGAAGCTGCTGAAAACGAAAAAATGGTAAAAGTAGCAAATGATATGGGATTTCATTTTGATGAAGAAGAGTATATAAAAGCAAATCAAGAATATATGAATTCTTTAACAGGTTGGGAAGCGGCAAGAAAAGTATTTCATATGGTTAAAGTAGCAGCATATGTTTCAAGAGAAAATTAAACATTTTTATGAGAGGTAGTTTGTTATGAATGAAAAGGAAAATTTGGAATATAAATATGTTGAAGAATTTGAGCTTGTAAACTCTGAAAATGAAAATATTTATACTGAAAAAGATATTTTTATTAAACCAATAATGAGTAAGGATGGAAGAGTTGAGTTTTTGATTTACAATAAAGATCAAGAGCAAATTGGAGCTGTTGATAGCAATAAAAATGTTACTTTTACAGGAGAATATATAGAAGATAAAAAAGATGAAATTGATTTTAGTTCAAATGACATAAAAGCTGATATAAAAGCAATTTTAGACAAACAAAAAGAAAAAGAAAACAATAAAGAAGAACAAACTGAAACTATTGAACAAGAAAATGAAGAGAAAGAAAAAAATGAAAAACAAGAAGAAAAAGATCAAGATCAAGAAGAAGAGTCTCCAATAATAAATGATGAAGAATTAAAAGATCAAGGATTTAATATTTCTGCATATTCACGTATTAGAGATAAAAATATAATAGATGCTATGAAACCTGGTACTGTTCAACCAAGATCAGTTATTGTTGCTGAAGTTGATGGTCAATTTAAATTTTTAGGAAAAGAAAAAGGAACAGGCAATATTGTTGAACTTAGAGAAAGACCAGGTGGAAATAATAGAGTAGAGGAAGTTAATGAATTTAATAATGGCGTTGAAGAGAAAAAGGGTAGAGGCAGAACAATGATAATGGCTGACTATGGTAATATGGAATTTAGCATTAAGAAAAATAACTATGGTCAAATTGATATTGGTTATATTAGAGATATGGACAATAACGGAAATAGAGAATTAATTTCTGTTCAAACTGATATTGTTCATCCTACAATGGAAGAATATAAAAGAGCACAAATGGAAAAGTACGAAAACTATGGTTATAAAGTTATAGACAAAGATGCAATCCTAACAGAAAATGAAATTAAAGAAAGACTAGCTCAAGAAAATGAATCGGTTAGAAATGCAGTTAAAACTGATTTAGAAAATCAAGATAAAAATCCAACACTAAATAAACTAGAAGAAATAATTCAAAATGAAAAAGCTGAAAATGAAAAAAACAGCGGAGATGAAAAAGAAGAATATGATCCAGATAATGATGAAAATTGGGGAAGATATGGAACCCAACGTCCTCATTAATAAAACACTAAGGCATGAATGTATTTTCATTCATGCCTTTTTAATATAGTAGGAAAATTCTTTTTTTATGGACAACTAAAGTTCTCCATACATCTAAAAACCTATAAAATCTTTAAGCTTTTGTTTTGTTATTTCAAAGTCTTTATCTGTTGCTATATTTAATACATTAATTTTAGGATATTTATTTTTAATTTCTTCAGCCATTTCAAGATATACATTTTGTTGTTTAATACTATTTTCTTTACCAAATTTTGAATAAGAAACAACAGCTTTTCCGTCTCTATTTAATCTTCTTTCATAATCATTTTCATCTTCTAAATATAAAGTAATATAATAAATCTCAAAGTCAAAATTAAAGAATCTTTTAGAAAGCCTCTCATATACATCTGTAAAAGAATATTCTTTTAATCCTAATCTACAATAGTTTTCTTCAGTAAAAAATGTTCTATCAAATAAAAGATTAATACTTTTATTTTCTAACTTTTCAATATAATCAAGTAAATCATCATACATTGTTTCAGCCTTTTTTAGACCTTCTGGAGAACTATCTGAAGTTCCACTTAAACGATATAGATTTGTATGTTTAATACTATGTCTTAAGAAATCTGTAATTGTTGTTTTTCCAGCACCTTGAGCACCTTCAACTACTATTAATTTTGAATTAGCCATAATAAAATCCTCCTTTTTTGTAATTATATATTCTAGTTATTTTTTTGTAAAGTTAAAGATTGATAATTAGTATATTTTTTGATATAATTTGTCAGAAGAGAAAGGAGCAGATGATTATGAAATTATTATTTGCAAGTAAGAATCCAGCTAAAATTGGTAGATATATAGATTTATTAAAAGAACATGGGATTAATGTAATAACTTTGCGTGACCTAGAAGATGTTAATATTAAGGTTGAAGAAAATGGTAAAGACGCAATGGAAAATGCATATATCAAGGCTAAATCATATTATGATGCGACTGGAATAACAACAATAGGAATAGATGATACATTGTTTATTGAAGGAATTCCTGAAGACATACAACCAGGAACACATGTTAGAAGAGTTAATGGAAAAGAATTAACTGATCAAGAGATGATTGAATACTATTCAGGTTTGGTAAAACAATATGGAAAAGATGATAAATTAGACGTTAAATGGATTTCTGGATTGGTTATATATGATGACAAAGGGCCTAGAAAATACACATGGAATAGAGAAGATATGTATTTTGTTTCTAAGCCATCAGAAAAGATTGATAAAGGATATCCATTAAGTTCAATTACATATTATCCTGATGTAAAAAAATATAGTATTGATTTAACTGAAGAGGAAAAGGAAAATCATAATTTCAAAGGACATGTAGTTGATTTTATAGTAAATAATTTAAAAGTTTAAAACCCGCTTCTACAGTTATTTAATAGCTTGTAGGGGCGGGTTTCCATGCTTGCCCAATAAAAATTTTATATATTTTAATTTTTAATGTTTTTTTAATATTTTTAATATAAAATTCAAAAAAGAAAACAAAGGAGGAATTTATGGAAAATAGTTTTTATAAAGATTCAATCGTGCTCCTTGAAGGTGCGATTTCAGATATTACTTCAAAATTAGATATAATTAGAAAATATAAAATTTCAAAAAATGATAGAGAT
Organism: Clostridia bacterium; assembly: GCA_017510525.1. Lineage (GTDB taxonomy): Bacteria > Bacillota > Clostridia > TANB77 > CAG-508 > UMGS1994. The sequence goes on from JAFWNC010000016.1 coordinate 18,040, forward strand.
CCAATTGAATATATAACAACAAGAGTAAAATCAGAAGAAAGTATGAAGGAAAAGCTTAAAAGAAAAAATCTAGATGTTACTCTTCAAAATGCATTAACTAAAATATTTGATGCGGCTGGAATACGCATTATTTGTGCATATATTGATGATGTATATATAGTTGCAGAAATGCTTAAAAAATATAAAGATTTAAAAGTAGTTAAAGAAAAGGATTATATTAAGAATCCAAAACCTAATGGATATAGAAGTTATCATATAGTATTTGAGTTATCTTTAGATTTAGCTGGTGAAATAAATAACGTTTACGTAGAGATTCAAATAAGAACAATTGCAATGGATTTTTGGTCTAATTTAGAGCATCAAATGAAATATAAAAAGAATATTAAAAATCCTGAATTTATTGCATCAGAGCTTAAAAGATGTGCTGATGAAATAGCCACAACAGATTTAAACATGCAAACTATTAGAAAAATGATTAATACGGAGGAATAAACATATGAAAGAAAAAATATTGATAGCTGAAGATGAGAAAGAACTAGGAAAAGCTATAAAAGCAATTTTACAATATAGTGATTATGATGTTACTGTTACTACAAATGGACAAGAGGCACTAGATAAAACATTAAATGATTCATTTGATGCAATTATTATGGATATTATGATGCCTGTAATGGATGGAATAACTGCATTAAAAGAAATGAGAAAAAATGGAGTGAATACTCCTATAATATTACTTACAGCAAAAGCTCAAGTAGATGATAAAGTTGAAGGGCTAGATAGCGGAGCAAATGATTATTTAACAAAACCTTTTAACAAAAAAGAACTATTAGCCAGAATTAGAGCTGTAACTAGAATAAACAATTCTAATAAAGAAAAATTCAAAGTTGGAAATATTATGTTTGATAAAGAAAACTCAAAGATTTCTAGCGAAACAAGTGAATTTAACTTAAATAATAAGGAATGTGAAATAATGGAGATGCTTATAAAAAATCAAGAAAGAAATATTTCTTATAACGAAATTGTAAAAAGAGTTTGGAAAACAGAAGAGATGGAGGAGAGCAGTGTTAATATGTATATGTCTTATTTACAAGATAAGTTCCAAGCTCTAAATGCAAATATAGAAATAAATAAAGAAAATGGATATGTATTGGAGATGAAGAAAATATGATAAAGAAACTACAAAGAAAATTTGTTGCAATAGCAATGCTTTCAATAATTATCGTTACTGTTACAATATTTAGTATTATTGCTATTGGTAGTTATACAGAAACAAGAAGACAAACAGATGAACTAATAAATATGATAATAGATAACAATGGTTTAATGCCACAATATAAAAGAAGAACTGATAATGAATTTATAACAAAAGAAACTGAATTTTCAACAAGATATTTTACAGTTATACTAGATGATTTTGATAATGTAAAACAAGCTAATATGGATAATATCGCTGCTGTAACTAAAGATGACGTTGATACAATACTTTCTAATATTTTAAAAAATGACAGAAAATCAACTGGATATTATGAGAATTTAAAATATAAAATTGTAGAATTAGATAATGGAGATAGGTTAATTGTATTTTTAGATATTACTTTTCAAATCAATAGTTTAAAGTCTATGGCTAGAAAAACAGTAATTGTTTTATTGAGTGGATATATTGTTGTATTTATAGCAGTTTATATTTTTTCAAAAAGAGCTTTGAAACCATATATAAAAAATATTGAAAAGCAAAAGCAATTTATTACAAATGCTGGACATGAATTAAAGACACCCCTTGCTGTTATTATTGCTGACGTAGATGTTTTAGAAATGACAACAGGAGAAGATAATGAATGGGTTACAAGTATTAGAAACCAGGCAAATAGATTAAATACTCTAATAAAAAGCCTTTTGAATCTAGCAAATGTTGAAGAAGAAAAAAAGAAACTAATCTATACTGAATTTTCATTAACAGAAGTAATAAAAGAATCTGTAAATGATTTTAAAGCACTTTTACAAGATAGAAAAGTTGAATTCGATAATAGTAATGATATAAAAATTTCAGCACAAGAAGATTCGATTAAACAACTTATCACAATCTTATTAGATAATGCTATAAAATATACAGAAAATGATGGAATAATTAGTATTCAATTATCAAAGCATGGAAGAAATACTAAATTAGAAATATCAAATACATGTCAGAATATTGATAAAATAAACTTCAAAAAATTGTTTGATAGATTTTATAGAGAAGATAAATCTCGTAATAAGAAAAAAGATGGATATGGTATTGGCCTTTCAATAGCAAAATCAATTGTTGACATGCATAAGGGAAAAATAAGCGCCTACAAGAAAGATGATAATATGATTTGTTTTAGAGTAATAATATAATTTGCAAAAAGCCCTTAATTTTGGTATAATCATTAATGCGAGGGAAAAAATGGAAAGATATAAAGAGATAGAAGAAACAATAACTAAATCATATAGAAAAGTAATATGGAAAAGATTTGTTAAAGCAATAACTGAATTTGATATGATACAAGAAGGTGACAAAATTGCAGTTTGTATGTCAGGTGGTAAAGATTCATTTTTAATGGCTAAATGTTTTCAAGAAATAAAAAAACATAGAAATAGAGAATTTGAATTAGTCTTTTTAGTTATGAATCCTGGTTATAGTGAAAAAAACATTGCTCAAATAAAGTCAAATGCAAAATTGCTAAATATTCCTATTACAATATTTGAAACAGATATTTTTGAAAGAGTAGATAGAATAGAGGATAATCCTTGTTATCTATGTGCAAGAATGAGAAGAGGATATCTTTACGAAAAAGCTAAAGAACTTGGATGTAATAAAATTGCTTTAGGACATCATTTTGATGATGTTATTGAAACAGTATTAATGGGTATGCTTTATGGAGCTCAGTTTCAAACAATGATGCCTAAAATTAATAGTACTAATCATCCAGGAATGGAACTAATAAGGCCTCTTTATTATGTTAAAGAAGAAGATGTTATTAGATGGAGAGATTATAATGGTTTAGAGTTCTTAAAATGTGCTTGTAAAATAACAGAAAGAATGGAAGTTACAAGTATTGGTTCTAAAAGAGATGAAATAAAAAAATTAATTAAAGACTTAAAAAAAGTATATGATAATATAGATATTAATATTTTTAGAAGTACTCAAGAAGTAAATCTTGATACAATTATTTCATATAAGAAAGGTAATGAAATACATAATTTCTTAGATGATTATGAAAACAGAAGAAATAAAATAATAGAGGAGAGTGAGAAAAAATGTTAGAATTAGATGAAGTTCAAAAGAACTTAGAATCTTTAAAGTCTAAATTAGAAAGCTTAGGTGAGTCTCTTTGACATTGCTAATTCTGAAGTTGAGCTTGAAAAGTTAGAAGCGGAAACTTTAAATCCTAATTTTTGGTCTAATCAGGATAACTCAAAAACAGTTTTAGAAAAGATTAAAAGACTTAAGAATAAAGTACAAGAATTTAAAAAAGTTAAATCAAAACTTGATAATCTACTTGAAATGATTGAATTAATTATAATAGAAAATGATGAAGCACTAGCTAATGAAGTTATATCTGAAACAGGATTATTGGAAAAAGAAGTAGAAAGCTTGGAGCTTAAAACATATTTATCAGGAAAGTATGATTCTAACAATGCTATTTTAACTCTTCATCCTGGTGCAGGTGGAACAGAATCACAGGATTGGGCTGAAATGTTATATAGAATGTACACTAGATGGGCTGCTAACAATGGTTTTGAAGTTAAAGAAGTTGATTATTTAGACGGAGATGAAGCAGGAATAAAAAGTGTAACTTTTGAAGTTATAGGCGAAAATGCTTATGGATATTTAAAAGGTGAAATGGGAGTACATAGACTTGTAAGAATATCTCCTTTTGATTCTAATGGAAGACGCCATACATCTTTTGCTTCACTAGAAGTTTTACCAGAAATATCAGATGATATAGAATTAGATATTAACCCAGATGATTTAAGAGTTGATACATATAGAGCTTCAGGTGCAGGAGGACAGCACGTTAATAAAACATCTTCAGCTGTTAGAATTACCCATATACCAACAAATATTGTTGTTGCTTGTCAATCAGAACGTTCACAAATTCAAAATAGAGAAACAGCAATGAAAATGCTTAAATCTAAATTATTAGATTTAAAAGAAAAAGAACATAAAGACAAAATTGAAGATTTAAAAGGAGTACAGTCAGATATAGCTTGGGGTAGCCAAATACGTTCATATGTATTTTGCCCATATACAATGGTTAAAGACCACAGAACAAATTACGAAGTTGGAAATGTCCAAGCAGTAATGGATGGAGAAATTGATGGATTTATTGATTCTTACTTAAAAACACTAAAAAAATAATTTAAGAAAAAATGTTGCATTAAATAGTATTTAATCATATAATACTAATAAGTTAAAAATAGCAATATCTAAATTTAGATGTGCCGTTAACATATAGACGAAGAAGGTGCCAAAAAATGGGCATAGTTGTACAAAAATTCGGAGGAAGCTCTGTAGCAGATTTAGAAAAATTAGAACAAGTTTCAAATCACATAATTTATGAGTATAATAAAGGAAATAAGGTTGTTGTAGTTGTCTCAGCTCAAGGGAAAACTACAAATAAATTGATATCAGAAGCTGAAGAAATATCTTCTGATACAAATTTAAGAGAATTAGATTCATTGATTTCCGTAGGAGAACAAATAACAGCTTCAAAACTTAGTATGTTATTAAATAAATTGGGGTATAAAGCAATTTCTTTAACAGGATGGCAAATTCCTATTATAACTACTAATGAACACGGAAATGCTAAAATAAAAAATATTAATTCAGATAAAATTCTTTCACTATTAGATGAAAATTACATTGTTATTGTAGCTGGTTTCCAAGGAATTGACGAAACAGGTGAGATAACAACATTAGGAAGAGGCGGCTCTGATACAACAGCTGTTGCTCTTGCTTCAGTATTAGATAGCGAAAAATGTGAAATATATACTGATGTTGATGGAGTATATTCGTCTGATCCAAGAATAGTAAAAGATGTAAGAAAGATTAATGAAATTTCTTATGATGAGATGTTAGAATTATCAAGTATGGGAGCCAAAGTTCTTCATAACAGATGTGTTGAGATTGGTAAAAAATATAATACTCCAATAATAGTTAAATCAACATTTGAAGAACAAAGTCAAGGAACAAGAGTAGACTCTTCATCTATTGAATCTCATATTATAAGCGGAATTGCCAAAGATGACAATATTGCTAGAATTACATTAATTGGACTTGAAAATGTATTAGGAAAGACATATCAAGTTTTCAAATTATTATCTGATAATAATATAAATGTAGATATAATTGTCCAATCATTTGGTGAAACAGTAAGTAAAGATGTTTCATTTACAGTTAAAAATAGTGATTTAGATAAAACGATGAAAATCTTAAAAGAAAATTGTGAGATTGTAAATGCAAAGGAAATATTGTCAAATAAAGATTTTTCAAAAATATCAATAATTGGAGTAGGAATTACTAATACTCCAGGTGTAGCATCTAAAATGTTTGGGGCATTATATGATAATAAAATAAATATGCATATTATAAGCACTTCTGAGATTAAAATTTCGGTTCTTGTTAATAGCGATGAAGCAGACCTAGCTTTAAATGCAATTCATAAGGCATTTTTCGGTGATAAGTAAATTATCACCGATTTTTTTGTTCTAAAATTGATTTTCTCCTCATATATTAAATTAAAAGGAGAGATTGTAATATGCAAGTTGAAGAGAGAAAACCAGTTAATACAATGCAAAATATTATTTTAGAAAATAGGGGAAAGCTAACAATAACCGGCGTTTTAGATGTTTTAAGCTTTGATGATGAAATTGCTATTTTAGAAACCGAATTAGGGCTATTAAATATTAAAGGTGAAAATATTAAAGTAAATAAAGTAAGTCTAGAATCAGCTGATGTAATTATTGAAGGAGAAATTAGAAGCCTAGAGTATTCAAATAAAAATTATGATAAATCTAAAGGAACACTTATAAGTAAAATATTTAAATAATGCTTTCACAATATCAAATTTTTATTGTTTTTATAATAATAGGAATATTCTTAAGCTTTATTTATGATATTTTTAGGATTATAAGAAGAGTATTTAAAACACAAGATTTAATAACATATTTAGAAGATGTTTCATTTTGGTTAATTTCACGGCATAATTCTATTATATTCAATATTTGAATTCAATAATCGGGATAATAAGAGCATATTTATTTATTGGAATATTTTTTGGAATAATAATATATATTTTAATATTTAGTAAGCTAATTATGAAATGGGGTATAATAGTCTTAAAAATATTGAAAAAAATATTTATCTCTCCATTAAGAAAAATATTTAAGTATTTATTCAAATTTTTATATAAAATAACAAAAAGAATCTTAAAATTTACAATTTTTTTTCAAAAAAAATAGATAAAAAGAGGATTTTTTGTTTTTTTGTGGTATAATAGTAATGTATAGTTTTATATAGATGAGGTCTAACAAATGAAGAAAGTTTTTAATGCAAAGAAATTATATATTAAGTTACTTATTATTCTATTTGTTGCTTATTTTGTTTCTACATTAATAAGCCAACAATCAAAAATAAATTCATATAAAGAATCTCAAAGTTATTATCAAAGTAAAATTGAAGAAGCAGAAGATTATCAAGAATCTTTATCTGCTTTAAAAGAAAATGTTAATTCTAAAGAATATATTGAAGAAATAGCTAGAGATAAATTAGATATGTATTTACCTAATGAAAGAGTGTATGTAGATATAAGTAAGTAACTATATTTATTATAGTTACTTTTTGTTTTCAAAAATAATTTAATTCTTATTTTAAATCCAAAAATAAAATTAAATAAAATATTAAAATAGGGGGCATATAAAATGAATTATGAAGAAATGTCAGTAAGTGAGCTAAAGGAGCTAGCAAAAGAGAAAGGACTGGAAAATATTTCTAAATTAAAAAAACAAGATTTAATTGACAAATTATCATCATTAGATGTTAATGAAAAAGAAAGAAAAGAAGGTATTTACAAACTAACAAATGATGGTGACCAAATAGCTGAAGGTATTTTAGAGGTAATGCCTGATGGATATGGTTTTTTAAGAGGAGATAACTATTTATCTACTCCAAAAGATGTTTACATTTCACCAGTACAAATTAGAAGATTTAGATTAGATACAGGTGATTATGTTAAAGGAATTATGAGAATGCCAAAAGAAGGCGAAAAATTTCCAGCTCTTATTTATGTAGGTGAAGTAAATGGTGAGCATCCTGAAAAAGCAATGAAGAGAAAGTCTTTTGATGATTTAACACCAATATATCCAAATGAAAGATTAAAACTAGAAACAGTTCCAACTGAATATACTATGAGATTAATGGATTTATTATCACCAATTGGAAAAGGGCAGAGGGGTATGATTGTTGCTCCACCAAAAGCTGGAAAAACAACAATATTGAAGAAGATAGCTAATAGTATTACAACAAATAATCCTGAAATAGAATTAATTGTTTTACTAATCGATGAAAGACCTGAAGAAGTAACTGATATGAAAAGGTCTATAAAAGGAGACGTTATCTATTCAACTTTTGATGAATTACCAGAACACCATGTTAAAGTTGCTGAAATGGTTTTAGAAAGAGCTAAAAGATTAACAGAGCAAAATAAAGATGTTGTAATACTATTAGATAGTATTACAAGATTAGCAAGAGCATATAACCTTGTTGTTCCTTCTTCTGGGAAAACTCTTTCTGGAGGATTTGATCCAAGTGCATTACATAAACCTAAGAGATTTTTTGGTGCTGCTAGAAATACAGAGGACGCTGGAAGTCTTACAATTTTAGCTACTGCATTAGTTGAAACAGGTAGCAGAATGGATGATGTTATTTTTGAAGAATTCAAGGGAACTGGTAATATGGAAGTTCATTTAGATAGAAAATTATCTGAAAAACGTATATTCCCAGCAATAGATGTTAATAAGTCTGGAACAAGAAGAGAAGATTTATTACTTACAAAACCAGAAATGGAATGTATGTATTCAATTAGAAGAGCAATGTCAAATATGACAAACACTGATATTACTGAAAAATTGATATCTCAAATTACAGCAACAAAAACAAATAAAGAATTTATTGAAAAAATTGAAAAAACATTAAAATAAAAAACAAAAAAGAACAATAATTATTATAATATTGTTCTTTTTTTAGTTATATGATATTATTTATTTATTCAAAAATATAAAGAGGATATTTAGTATGGAAAAAATCTTAGAAGTTAAAAATTTAACAAAATATTATAAAGATGTTTTAGGTGTTAAGAATATTAATTTTGAACTATATAGAGGTGAAATATTTGGTTTTATTGGTCCAAACGGTGCTGGTAAATCAACTACTATACGTTCAATTTTAAATTTGATTAACAAAACATCTGGAGAAGTACTGTTTAAAGGAAAACAACTTACAAAAGATAATCTAGAACTAAAGAAATTAATAGGATATCTTCCTAGTGAAGTCCGCTTATATGAAGATTTAACAGTAAAAGACTTAATTGATTTTCATTTAAAGTTTTTTGATAAAGATTTTTCAAAGAGGAGAGAAGAATTAGTAAAACGACTAAAACTTGACGAAAACAAGAAAATTGAAGATTTATCACTAGGTAATTTAAAGAAAGTAGGAATTGTATTAGCATTTGTACATGGACCACAATTATTAATACTTGATGAACCTACAAGTGGTCTTGATCCATTAATACAACAAGAATTTTATAACTTATTATTAGAAGAAAAAGAAAAGGGAACAACAATATTCTATTCTACTCACGTTTTAAGTGAAATTTCAAAAATATGTGATAGGGTAGGAATAATCAAGTCAGGTAATTTGATAAAAATAGAACCAATAAAAGACTTGATAGATAAGAGCTTAACCTATGTTACAATTACATCAAAAGACTGTGAAAAAATTATTAATGATCTAAAACTAGATATAAAAGACTATAAAGATAATACAATTTCATTTAAAAATTTCATGGAATCAAATGAACTGCTTAAAGCAATAGTAAAATATGATATTGATAAAATATATATAGAACCAGCATCTATTGAAGATGTATTTATGCACTACTATAAGTAAGGAGAAAAAAATGTTTTGTAGAGAATTAAAAGTAAACTTTAAAAATTTTTGTATATGGACAATTGTAACTATTATACTATTCTTAATAGTATTTCTAGTATATCCATCAATTATGAGTAGCTCTCAAGCTGATCAAATAGATGAAATGATGAAAATCTTTCCAGAAGATATGTTAAAAGCATTTAATATGGATATCTCATCAATTGATAATGTATATGGATGGCTTAAATCAGAGGGATTTGTCTTTATTCTATTAATAATAGGATGTTATTCTGGAATATTAGGATCAAATATATTATTAAAAGAGGAAAGTGATGGAACAATAGAATATCTAGGAACATTACCAATAAAAAGAGCAAATATAGTTTTAACAAAAAGTATTATTGGTGTATTTTATATTACAATTATTACAGCAATAATAGGAATTTTTAATTTTATTGGACTTGAATTAAGTGGAAGTTTTGATGAGAAACAGTTTATTTTACTAAGTATAACACCACTCTTATCATCTTATATAATTTTCTTTGTTTGTTTATTCTTATCAACATTTACAAATAAAACACAAAAAATGTTAGGAATAAGCCTAGGAGTAGTATTTGTAAGCTATTTATTAAATACACTTTCATCACTTGCTGAAGAAGTAGAGTTTTTAAAATATTTTTCTGCATTCACATTATCAGATATAAGAAATGTTATAATAAATACATCAATAGATTTAAAAATGGTAATTGCAAGTATAATTGGATCTTTTATTTTTCTTATACTTACAACAATTAGATACAATAAAAAGGAATTAGTATAAAAATTACTCAAAAGACTGGTAATTATTGAAATTATCAGTCTTTTATTATATAATAAATAATGAACCCAAATTTTTTAGGAGATAAATTAGAAAAATATAATGAGTAATTTAGAAAAATATATAAAAAGAATAAAAGAATATATATCCAAAAATGAAGATATAACTGAAACAGAAATAATAAGATATGTATATTTAGATTTAGGTAAAAAACTTTCTTTTAACGAAAACTTCATACCATTTGGAAACAGCAAAAAAAAGCAAAACCTATATAATTATCACAGTAGAAATATAAAAGATTTAGAAGAATGTATGGAATCTAAAAAAGCAATATGTAAATCAATATCCTATATTTTTGAACACGTATTAAAAAATATAGGAATAGATGCAAGAACTATTACAGATGCAAACGATGAAAGAAATTGCCCACATACATTTAATTTAATAACTCAAAAAGATGGAAAGCAGTATTTAGTTGACCTACAAGAAGATATATATAATATACAATCTCATTCATTTACGAAAAATTTTGGAGCATCTGTTAAAGATAATAAAAAATATGTAATATCAAAATTTGAACAAGAACAAATGGATAGAAAAAACGGATATATAAATAATGACGAATATTATTCAAACGATTATCTACATCTTTTAAAATATGATTCAAGCTTTATTGAAGATTTTAATGAAAAAGTAAGATTTATATTAGAAAACATTGATGTCTATGATAACCCAAACATGGGATATACAGACAGACAATGGCATCATAAAACAATATTAGAAGAATTTTTCAACAAAAAAGAATTTGATTATCAAAATAATAGTGGTAAAATAAAAATGATTGATTGTTATAAAGACATTGATAATAAAAGACATTATATTAATTGTATTACTGTCCAAACACAAAACGAACCAGAAATATATATTTATAATAAAAAAGAATATAAGTACTGTCAAATGAATTTTATTGACTTTGCCAGAGCAGTAAAAAATGGAGTAGTACTATATAAATGTAATATTCAAGGCTTGAATAAAGCAATAAGAAATTTAAATGAAGTTGTTATAATAAATGGAAAATAGAGGAGAATTAAACATATGAGAAATTATAATAAAACAGTTATACTAAAACCAAACGAATATAAATCAGTTTCAAATTTAACAGCATTTTCAGGTACTTGGATACCACGTCATGGTATAATCATAACAAAAGACGAAAGCAATTTTCCAATAAGAACAGCATATACAATTGATGATGATTGTGAAATAGAAGTACAATACAATGAAGAAAAACACTATGGAAAAGTAAAATATATATCAAGTTCATCTCGAAGAAAATACTACATGTTTTTGAAATATTATATTATTATATTGCAGATATTAGCAATTATAGCTACAGTATATGAAATAGAAGTAAACGGAAACTACCTTGTAAAAGGATCACCAGCCGAAGATTTAGGTCTTCCTTTTATTATAACTTGGCTAAATCTTGATATAGTAGTATTGCGTAATACTCATACAATAACTAAATGGATTATATCAAAATTTTGCTATATTATATTATTAATATGTACATTCAAATTTTTAGCATATTTGATAGGATTATTTTGTTAATAGGAGTAATAAACTATGGCAACATCAAAAGAATATAATGATTTTATATTAGAACAATTAGATTTATTAGATAATATAACTTGCAAAGCTATGATGGGTGAGTTTATATTATATTATAATAATGTTTTATTTGGTGGAATCTATGATAATAGATTACTTGTAAAAATAGTTGATACTAATAAAAAATATAATATGCAAGAGCAGATACCTTATGAAAATGCAAAACTAATGTATTTAGTTGATGATATAGATAATAAAGAATTATTAAAGGAAATTATTATTGAAACTTGTAAAGGATTATCAAATAAAGGGAGGAAATAAAATGGAATATAAGAGAACCGAAAAATATAATATAGATTTAGTTAATGAAAAAATTATGGGACCTAATCCACTTAAATTAGAAGAAGAACTTATGAAAGATAATACAATAAAATCTGGTTCAATAGTTATGGATTTAGGAAGTGGACAAGGTATCACATCAATTTTTTTAGTAAAAGAGTATGGATTTAAAGTATATGCAACAGACCTTTGGAGTGAGCCAGAAGAAAATAAAAAATTTTTTAATGAAATGGGATTAACAGATGAACAAATTATTCCTATAAAAGCAGATGCAACTGATTTAAAATATGAAAAAGAGTTTTTTGATGCAGTTGTTAGCACAGATTCTTATAACTATTTTGGAAGAGATGAGAGCTATCTTGATGAAAAACTATTACCTTTTGTAAAAAGAGGAGGATATATTTATATAGTTGTTCCTGGAATGAAGAAAGACTGTCATAATGATGTTCATAAAGAATTATTACTATCTTGGACCCCTGAACAATTAGATTACATTCATGATATAGAATATTGGAAAAATATTGTTTCTAAATCTAAAAACTGCGACATTGTTTCAATTCATGAGATGGAAAGCAATGAAGAATGTTGGAACGATTGGATAAAATGTGATAACGATTATTCAAGAAATGATAAAAAAGCAATTGATGCAGGAGCTTGTAAATATTTGAACTTTATTGCTATTATTTTAAGGAAGAAAATATAAGATCCAAAATTGTAAATTATAATTTATGAGGTATATATATGAGTAAATATGAGCCATTATGGAAATACATTAAAGTCAATGAAAAAGCAGAATATAAAATTTCTTATGAAGAAATAAAAAATATTTTAGGATTTGATATAGATCATTCGTTTTTAACTTACAAAAAAGAATTATTAGAATATGGATATGAAGTTATTAAAATATCAATAAAAGAAAAATATGTTTTAATACAAAAAAACGAAAGTGGGATATAATGAAAAATATAGCAAATTATGTATCTATTAGCAGAGCCATCATGTCAATAATATTAGCTATTATAGAAACATTTTCTTTCCCATTTTATATATTATATATTTATTGTGGTATATCAGATATGTTAGATGGTTATGTTGCAAGAAGGACTAAAAGTACCAGCAAAATAGGAGCTAGATTAGATAGTATCGCAGATATAATATTTGTTATTGTAGCAATAATAAAAATATTACCAGTTTTACAATTATCTGATGGAATAGTTATATGGGCTGTTATTATTGCTTTAATAAAGATGATTAATGTAATATGCTCTTATATTTACTATAAAAAATTAGTATTACTACATACTATTGCTAATAAAATAACAGGATTAATATTATTTATAGCACCTTTGATAATAATAAATACTAATTCAATAATATTTGAAATCATTATTTGTATAGTAGCAATTTTTTCAGCAATACAAGAAGGTCATTATATTAGAACAAAAAAGATAGATATAAATTGACTCTACGATAAGTAGGTTGTAAGTCTTAACAATTCAAATTATAATTTTAACTGGAGGTAAGAAAAGTGAATAATTATATAACAGGGAAAATTATAAAAGAATTAAGAGAAAAGGAACAGTTAACACAACTTGAGTTAGCAGATATTATTGGAGTAAGTGATAAAGCAATAAGTAAATGGGAGACAGGAAAAGGATTGCCAGATATTACTTTAATTGAACCATTATCAAAAGCATTAAAAGTGTCTATAATTGAGCTAATGAATGGCGAATATATAATAAATCAAAACAAATCAAGCAATATGCTAAAATCAAAGTTTTCTGTATGTCCTATTTGTGGGAATATAATTCATACAATGGGAGAAAATATAAATTCTTGTTGTGGAATAAGTTTGCCTATTTTAGAAGCAGAAAACGAAAATAAAAAACATATTATAAATTGTAAAATAATTGAAAATGAATATTATATTTCGATTGAACACGATATGACAAAAGAACATTATATTTCATTTATTGCTTATATTACGAATGATAGATGTGAAATTGTAAAGCTATATCCAGAACAAAATGCTGAAGCTAGATTTTTGAAAAGAGGAAAAGGCATAATATATGCTTATTGCAATAAAGATGGTTTGATTAAGAAAAATATATAACATTAAAATGTGCACAAGATTTTGGTGTTGTAAACAAGTATTAGAACAAATAGACTGATAATTAGTTGAAATTATCGGTCTTTTCTTTATATACCCCCTTATTTACAAAATACCCATAAGGGTATATAATACTTTTGGAGGTAAGAAATGAAAGAAAATAATTGTTGTAATAAAAAAACAATAAGGGGAATAGATGAAAAGAAATTGATAACAAATAGATTAAATCGAATTAGTGGACAAATAAATGGAATAAAGAAAATGATAGACAATGATACTTATTGTAATGATGTTTTAATACAATTAAAAGCAGTAGAAAGTTCTATACAAAGTTTATCAAATCACATATTAGAGAATCATCTATATAATTGTGTAACAAGAGATTTAGAAAATGGAGAACTTGACACAATAGATGAATTAATTAGTTTGTTTAAAAGATTTAATAAATAATAAATCTGAAATTTGTAAGAAAGGAGTTTTAAATTATGGAAAAATTCGTAAGATGTGAAAAATGTGGAGCAATGGTTAAAGTGTTAATTGACTGCACTTGTGATAATTGTGGTATTAAATGTTGTAATGAAACAATGAAAGAAATATCAGAAGAAGATGCAAAAAAATATTTAGAAAATAAATAAATATAATCATCAGAAAATCTTCCGACTTGCTCGGAAGATTTTGGTATTGTAAACAAGTATTAGAACAAAAAATTACAATTTATTAAGATGTGTACAATATTTTGGTATTAAGAACAAAATTAATATAAAAATAGCAAAATTTGCAGTTTTGGAGGTAGGGGACTAAAATCTTCAAAATTGCAAATTTTTTGTTATTTTTGTAAAAAATGAGATTTCAGAAATTTATAGAAATTTACGTAAAAATGAAAAATCTCAAGATTTTGTAAAATTCAGAAAAATTATAAAAATGTAAAACAAAAATTTAAATTGAAAATTACATAGCAGAAAAGAAATAGAAAAAAAAATTTTAATAAAATATATAAAATACAAAAAACTACAGAACTAAAAATTTTTTGAAATTATAAAGAGGGAGGCTAGAAGAACATATATTGACAGGTCCAATTTCTTATATATAACATTGCACAAAATCAAAGTTTTGTGCAAAAAGGAATAGGAGTAAAATATAAAATACCTGGTTCAGGTATCCCCTTCAAGTCTTGATACTACTTGCTTACAAGCTCTTAATAGTATCTTTTATTTAGTTATTTTTCTTATAATTTATATTCATTTTATCCATTTTCAGTATTTTCAGTATAACGGCTATTTTTTTATTTATACTATATTTAGTATTCATTATTATAATTTTTATTCATTATATTTATATTCTTATATTAGATCCTATATTTTGAACAACAACTTATATTACTTAAATAAAAAAACGCCTTAAAAACGATTTTAGCGATTCGTCTTAAAATAGCCTTATTTTTTAGACAACAAACTATATGGCTAATTTTTAAAAACGGCTTAAAATCGATTCTCGTGCGTCATTATTTTAGCGATTTTTGAGCTAAATCCAAGTTGCTGCAATAATTACA
>JAFWNC010000017.1 GCA_017510525.1 Clostridia bacterium
AAAAAGAGAAGAAAAAAACCTCAATTCTGAAGAATATGTTGAAGAAAAATTTAGAAAGAAAAGAAAAAGAATTAAAATTGCAATAATAACAATTGTATTAATTCTTTTAATAGGAGTTTTATCAACAATCTTTGGAATTATAACAGTTTTTAATAATAAAATAATAAACAAAGTTATAATAAACTCTATAGATGTATCAGGAATGACTCAAAGCCAGGCAAAAGAAAAGATTGAAGAAGAGCTAAAAGATCAATTATCACAAACACTAGAGTTTAAATATGAAGACTATGATTATGAATTCAAAACTGATGACATTGAAACAGAATATAAAATAGACGAAGCTGTTAAAGAAGCATATTCAAAGGGAAGAGATAATAATTTAATTATAAATAATTTTAATGTTATTAAGGGATTCTTCAAAAAAGAAGAGGTTGAAATAGAAGTTAAATACAATGAAGAAGAACTTGAAAAGATAATAAACACTATAGGAAATAATATTCCTGGTAAAGTAATTGATTATACTTATTGTATAGAAGAAGATGAATTGATTATTACTCCTGGAAAAGCCGGATTAAAGCTAGATTCAGATAAAATGAAAGAAATAATAGAAGACAGAATTGTTAATTTAGAGCCAAATAAAGACTTAGATACAATAGAAATTCCAGTATATCAATCAGAACCTGGAAAAATAGATGTTGAAAAAATATATGAAGAAATACATACAGAGCCAAAAGATGCATATATTGAACATGATCCATTCAAAGTTGTTGTAGATGAAGATGGTGTAGATTTTGCAATATCAATGGAAGAAGCAAAAAAGATTGTTGAAGAGAAAAAAGATGAATATATAATTCCTCTTACTATTACAAAAGCAAATAAAACTGTAAGTGATCTAGGAGATGAAGCTTTCCCAGACAAGCTATCAAATTTCACAACAAAATATGATGCAAGTAATGTTAATAGAACAACAAACCTAAATATTGCAACAAATAAACTAAATGGAAAAGTAGTATTACCAGGAGAAACATTCTCATACAACAAAGCTCTTGGAAAAAGAACTGTAGAAAATGGATATAAAGAAGCGGCTATATATTCAAATGGAAAAGTTGAAGATGGCCTAGGAGGCGGAATTTGCCAAATATCAACAACATTATATAATGCTGTAGTTATGGCTAATCTAGAAATAGTAGAAAGACATAATCATATGTTTACAACATCATATGCTGACGCAAGTAGAGATGCAACAGTATCTTATGGATCACTTGATTTTCAATTTAAAAACACAAGAAAATATCCAGTTAAAATTGTTGCCTCAACAAATAGCGGAATAGCAAGTATAAGTATTTATGGATTAAAAGAAGATCCAGAATATTCAATTAAAATAACAAATGCAAGAACGGGTTCAATTCCATTTGAAACAGAGGAAATTCAAGACCCAAGCTTACCAGAAGGTGAAACAGTAGTTGTTCAAAACGGAACAAATGGATGTAGAAGTGTTGCATATAAAGAGGTTTATACAGAAAGCGGAGAATTTGTTTCAAAAACATTGTTATCAAGTGATACATATAGTGCGATGAAAAGAATTGTAAAAGTTGGAACACAGAAAGTCGAAACACCTGCAGCGGCAACATCAGTTGCTCCAACAGTTCCTGAAACCCCATCCCAACCAGAACCTGCTGAGCCAGAACCAACAACACAACCAACAACAGATTCAGAACAAGAAACAAATCCATAAAAATCGGGCGACACTAACGTCGCCCGATTTTTATGTTTAACAGTAAAGGTAAAAAAATATAGCAGAGAACTGTAGGGGAGGGGCTTGACCCCTCCCAATGGAGCACTTTGAGTAGCTCCGCTACGAAATCTTCGGTTAAAACTATGTAGCGGAGAACTATAGTTCTCCATAAAGCTACACTCAAAAAAGTTGCTTTTGGTGCGCGTCCCCAAAAATCAAAAAAATGCTAGAAGAAGGAATACCAATAGAAACGATTTTAAAGATAACAGGATTAACAAAAGAGGAGATTGAGAATCTGAAATAAGTTTATAGGGGCGACGTTAGCGTCGCCTTTTTTTGCCTTTCAAAACCTACGGGCGTATTACGTTCGCAGGTTTTTTTATACCCTAAAATAAACAAAAGAATCCACATAAATAAGGTAATTAACAGTTGTGAATAAAATGTGGATAACTACTTCGTTACAGAATTGTATTAATATCTTAAATAAAAAGTAACAAAACAGCAAAAGCCTGTAAATCCGTAGGTTTATCTGTCGAAAAAAGAAGAAAAAAGTAAAAAAGTGTTATTTACAAGTCGAAAAAAATCATTAATATAAATATCAAGAATTGAAAATCGAAAACGACAGTCAACGAAATACGACATGTAGGGGCGGGGCTTAACCCAGCCTAAGATTTGATTTTGAATACCGCATCCCCAAAATTTTCAACGAAGTTGCTTTTGGTGCGCGTCCCCAAATTTTCAAAAATACCAAAAAAGGAGACAAAACTTTGGAACAAAACGAACACAAAAGAAAAAATCGTAACTTAATAATCGTTCTTTTAATCGCATTGCTTATGCTTGCGATTAGTTTTGTTGCGTTCAAAGCATTCTCAAAATATGCCTTTAATGTATTCACAAACCAAGAAATAACACTAAAAGACGCTTCAATTGCAGAAGCAGAAATAACACTTTCACCATCTTCTTGGACAAATGGAAACGTTACAGTTACAATAACTACAACCAAAACTGGTGGAAGTATCTACTATAAAAACGGCGCAAGCGGAACATGGACTGCATACACAGCTCCATTCCAAGTATCAGACAATACAACAATCTACGCAAGATTACAATATTCAGACGGAAATGGACCAACAACAACAAAAGTAATAAATAATATAGAAAGAACAGCCCCACAAGCATCAATAACATCAACAAACAACTTGTCAAATAGCCAAACAGTAGTATTATTGATGGACGACAACGTAGGCTTAGCTTCATACTATTGGGGAACACAAAATCCAGAAACAGAAGAAGTAACATGGACAAACAATAATCAAACATCAGTAAATAAAACAGTATCAGAAGCTGGAACATACTACCTAGGAGTAAAAGACCAAGCAGGAAATACAACTTACGTACACAAAGACTTCTATTTATCAACATTTACTCCAAATAAAGGAACAGTATCACAAGCAACTATATTAACAATGGAAGGAAATACATTTAACCTTCCAACACCAAGCGCTGTAACTGGATACACTTTCAGCGGTTGGTATACAGCAGCTTTAGCCGGAACAAAAATAGGAGACGCAGGAGCAAGCTATACACCTTCAGCTACAACAACACTACAAGGACAATGGACGGCTAATGATTATACAGTTACATTTGATGCTAATGGTGGAACTGTTAGTCAAGCAAGTAAGAGTGTAACTTATGATAGTAGCTATGGATCTTTACCAACTCCAACAAGAGTTGGATATACATTCCAAGGGTGGAATGGAAAGAACTTGTTTGATTTAAATAGTTCTTATCATGTACAACAAAATAGGGTTTATGTAGATGATGGTAAAGTAGTATTTGATGGTTCAGCTTATGCAAATAATCCTATGAGTGATATTAGAATACAAAAGTATTATAATTCAATAATGCAAACTAATGGAGCTGATATTAAATCATTTAGCCATCCAGAAACAGGAAGATATAGTGTAAAAATTGATAAAACCAGTGATTTTGATAAAATTGCAATTAGAGGTAATACAACAAGGTATGATCCTTTAATGGTAATTGATATACCGCTAGAAAATGGACAAAGTTATATATTATCATTTGATGTGGATTACTATAATCGTGAAGAATCTAAAGTTATATTAAATAATATACAATTAGAAGTTGGAAATGAAGCTACTGCATACGAACCATACTATGTAGCAAGTTCAACGACAGTTACACAAGCTCAAAACCATACATTAACAGCAAAATGGACGGTTAATCAGTATACTGCTACATTTAACGCTAATGGTGGTACAACTCCAATTCCTACAACAGTTACTAGAGATTATGGAACACAATTGGGTGGAGAGAATCAGAACTTGTTTACGAGTAATTCAACTACTCCAGGATATGCATACTATTCACTTTCTACTAATCCAATGACTAAGGAATTAGTTGATGATGAAACAAGTCCTTCTGGAAAAGCTATTAGAATAACGAGAACTACAGCAGGTACTCGTGAAGCTGGATATTATTATGATTCATTAGGTAGATTATCTGAAGGTCAGACTTATACAATAAAATTCAAAGCTAAAGGTTCAGGAACTTGGTCTGTAGGTCATTCTCAAGGTGGAAGAAATGAGATAACACCTACAAATGAATATGTTGAATATACAAAAACTTTTGTTGCTGATTCAAATAGTAGTACAAGAATCGTTATTTATGAGTCAGGGCTTGCTAATGGTGCATGGATTCAATTCCAACCTATTTCAATTACTTGCACAATGCCACATGTAACTAATAATGGATATTATTTCGATGGTTGGTGGACTTCAGCTTCTGGTGGAACTGAGGTTGATGAGGATTCTACTATGCCAGCTGAAAATCCAACTTATTATGCACATTGGACAGCGAGAACTTATAGTGTTACTTTAGATAATCAAAGTGCTACAACTGTTGGAACTGGAACAATGTATTATAAATATAATACTAATAAGTATTATTCTGATTCTAATACTACAACTGAAATTTCAAGTATTACTGTTCCAGAGAAGACAGGTTATACATTTGGTGGATATTATACTTCTGCTAATGGTGGCGGAACTAAGTGTATTGATGAGAATGGTGACGTTATAGATAGTTTATATGCTTTTGCTGGAAATAGAACGTTGTATGCTAAATGGACTCCAAACCAATATGATGTTACTTATATGTCAGGTAACTTGATGTATGGATTAGAAGATTGTGAAGAGACAGAATCAAATAGAATGACATACAGCATAAATGATGGAGTCGTAACTGTTACAGCAAATAACAACGACGGATATGGAACTACTACTGGTAGAGTGTATTTGGAAGCAGGAAAAACATATAAATTTAGTTGTGAGACAGACGGAGTATGGGGAAATCAATCTGTAAATAATGGAGATTCGGTTGAAGCTTTAGTATCAATAAAAGGTTGGTTTTCAAGTTCAGATTACTGGGTATCATTCCCAAGTAATGAATATATATTTACACCAGAGCAAACAGCAACTTATAAGTTGCGTTTAGATGTTAATAAAAATGGTGAGACACATACATTTTCAAATATAAGTATTTATGAAGTAGTTAGAACAGATACAAAAGATTATGGTTCTACTCTTGGAACATTGCCAGCTGTTTCAAGAACTGGATATACATTAGATGGTTGGTATGATGCTAAGAGCGGTGGTAATGAGATTAGTTCTTCTACTACTGTTCCTGCTAATGATGTTACTTATTATGCTCACTGGACAGCTAATAATTATACAGCTACTTTCTTAAGTAATTTAGTTGCTAATGGAGATTTCTCAAATGGAACTTCTGGATGGAAAAAATCAAATGAGGAAATAAATACAGACTATGAAATAGATACAACGTTAAAATATGAAAATAAAAATTCAATGAGAATATCTACTGCTTCAAATGGATTCTATGGAGTGAATTCTACTTACGATATAGATTACAAGCCTAATACTACATATAAAATATCTTATGCGGCATATAGGGATTCAAGTTCTGAATTTGGTGATTTGACGAGAGAATTTAGAGTTTATTTACCTGAATATAGAGAGGATGGTTCGCGCATTTCATATCATAGTTATGCGGCTTTAAATGTTACAAGTAGTAAGTTGCCAGACAAGACATGGACTAAATTTAGTAAGACAATTACAACGAGTTCAGATGGAGTAAAATTTGACTGTTTAAGATTGGATTATATGATGACTAATGGTCAAACTAATATCTGGATTGCTGATGTAAAAGTTGAGGAAGTTGCAACTAAGACTGTTGCTTGTGATTCTAAGATTGGTACTTTACCAACAACAACAAGAACAGGTTATACTTCAGGTGGATATTATACTGGCGAAAATGGAAGCGGAACTAGAATTACAGCTGATACTTTAATGGGTCCATCTGACATTACATATTATGAGAAATGGACTGCTAAAACTAATACAGCTTATACTGTTAAACATTATCAAATGGATTTAGATGGAACAAATTATACTTTAGTTGATACTGATAATTTAACAGGAACAACAAATTCAGAAGTAACACCAAGCGTTAAGAACTACACTGGATTTACTGCTCCAGCTACTCAAACGGTTTCTATTAAAGGTGATGGAAGTACAGTTGTTGAATATAGATATACTAGAAATAAATATAACTTAGATTTAAATGGATGGTTAGATGGTGCTAGTAGTGGAAATATTACTGGATATGGTACAGCTGACGTTTATGTAAACAATAAAATGGTAGGAACTGCTAGAGCAGATTATTGTGTAGGAAATTATTATGGTTCAACATATGAAATAAAAAATATTACAGTAGCATCTGGTAAAAAGTATAATGGAGTACATTCTGGAAGTTT
>JAFWNC010000018.1 GCA_017510525.1 Clostridia bacterium
CGCACCGGATGCAACTTGAGCTGTCAGCTCAAGTTGCATTCGGTGCGCGTCCCCAAAAGTTTCTAAAAGATTTTAAATGATATTTGACTTTTTTTATAGCTTTTATATATAATATATTCAAATCATTATTAATTAAGGAGAAAAAATAATGGAAAACAAAATTGAAAAAGAAGATTTGAAATATGAGATTGAGAAAATAGAAAAAAAATTAGATTCATTTTATTTTAAAGGATTTAATAAAAATCCTGAAATGTATCCAGCTATTGAATTACTTGAAAACAGATTAAAATATTTAAAAAAACGCGAAAGATATGCATCTAGGAATTTGAAATTATCTGAAAAAAACATATATAAAAACATGCATTTTAAAGGAAAAGCAGCCGCTTTATTAATATGTGCATCTTCTGTTTTAAATAATATTAACTTTGCTAGTGATATGGGAATTATTCCTACTTCTCACTTACCAGAAACAGCAGAAGCAACATTTGAAGCAATTGATTCTCAAATTCCAGAATCATCTAAATACTTCTCAAAAGTAATAGAAAATTATAAAACAGTCTTAGAATTTGAAAACACACCAATTGATGAATTTAGTTTTGAAGAAAAACAAAAATTTGATCAATCACTTGATTTTCTTAAAGACCACGCATCAACTAAGAAATCATTAATGCAACCATTTTTACATGATATTAAATCAATATATGCTAATTCAAGAGGATTGTCAGACCCAGAAAGAATTAAACTTGTTTTCAATAATGAAACCAATTTTACATCTGTTTACCTTGTAGAAAATTCTAATGCTGAAATTGGTCCAAATGATACTCCTTTTGAGGTATTACAAAATAATGAAAGTATATATGCTCTATGTGATATAGATAACCCAACAAATACAAATTATTTTGAAAATGATTCATTAAAACATAAAGGAAAACTAATGAAAGACCTAACACTTATTGCAAACGAAAGTCGTTCAATTTATAGAAACTTATCAAAAGATAAAAAACTAGATAATGAAATAGCTAATAAAGAAAATAGTAAACCTAAAAAAGACAATCCATATAACCTATTAGACTACAGAAAAATCGCACTACTAAACCCAGAAATAAAAAAAGAAGAACAAGAAACGGAAAGAGAATAAAAACGAATGGGGATGCGCTTTTGGTGCGCATCCCCATTCGTTTTTATTCTCTTCTGTTTTTTATCCATCCTTTTCCATCAGAACTTTGAATCTCAACAATCCCCCCATTAACAATTGCAATCTGTGGAGCTAAATGACCAATATCACAGTCCAAAATAACAGGAATATTCAGTCCATTCAAAGCTTCTTTTACAGCTTTTTCGAAACTCATTTCATATTCTTCTCTTATAAACAAAGGCCTACCAAAAATAATACCATTACAATTTTTAAAATAGCCACAATTTCTCATCTGCCATAAATTTGTAAATACTTCTGGAGTAGATTTAGAAAAAACATCAAAAAACCAAACAATACCATCATCTTTATATTTTTCAATATAATCATTTACCTTGTCATATTTAGTACCAATCAAATTTTGAATAACATCAAAACAACCACCTATTGCTCTACCAGAAAACTTAATTTCATCCTCACCATTTAAGTTCTTCCAAAAAACGTCCCCGTTCAAATTATATCCACAGTAAGGATTATCATTATCCCATTCATCTAGTGACTCACATTTTTTATATGATTCCTGAATAAATTCTTCATTTTCCATAAGCCTAAAAGGAATCTTTAAACTATCATGCCACTGACTCATACCATAAGTTTTAAAATTTGGTCCATATATAGTAGCAATATCTAAATTAGTAGTAAATACAAAACCCAAATTTGTTATGTCTGAATATCCTTGTAACCATTTAGGCTTACAAGACTTTATTTTTTCAAAATCAAGCTCATCTAAAACCTCGCAAAGAAAATCACCACCACTAGCACAAATAATAGCTTTAACATCAGGATTTTCCCAAAGCTCCATAAACTCATCAGCTCTTTTTCTAGCTGAAATCCCTCTAGGATCATCTCTCTTAACACTCTCAGTATCTATAACTTTATATCCAAAACTCTCAAAATTACTAACAGCATTATTATACCTAAGAAAAGCCTTCTCCTCAATCCCACAAGAAGGAGCAGTAACGCCAATAAAATCACCCTTTTCCAAACAATCCGGATATTTCATACTTCATATCTCCCTTAAATTTATATTAAATTATATATTAATTTTTGAAATCCCCGCGCAGCGACCAAACGAGGCTTTGCCGAGTGCTACCTCCGCAGCCCTATCAGATAAAATTCTCAAATTTTCAAATCTATTTGAAAATTTGTAGGATAAGGGCTGTGACAGCAAGGGGGTAAAAAAATTAATATATAATTTAAATGCACAATTTATAAATAGCAATCGCATACATATTACAAGCATCCACCAAATTCTTCACAGAAATAAACTCATTAACCTTATGGCACAAATCCTCCTCATCAGGCTTCATAGCCCCAAAAGAAACACAATTAGGAAAAGCCTTAGCATACGTACCACCACCAATAGCAATAGGCTCTCTTTTTTCATTCATATAATCATTATAAATACCACAAAGCAATTTAACCAATTCATTATCCTTAGGAATATATAAAGACTCCATCTCTTTCCCATAAAAAACTTTCAACATATTAAAATTATTTTCTAAAACACTCTTAATCTCGTTAACAGAAACAACACTAGGAATTCTCAAATTCATTCCAACTCTCAATTTATTTCCAATAACTTTAAACTCAGCCAAATTAACAGTTAAATCACCAAGTTCTTTACTCTCTGTCTTAATTCCAAGACTATTACCATCAGTCTCCATTCCAATTACTCTACTAGTAATACTAACAAACTCATTCTCAACTCCAAAATGATTAAACAAAGAATTTAAAACAATTAAAATCTTACCAATAGCATTAACACCCAGTTCAGGATGTGCACCATGAGACTGAATTCCAGCAGCTTCAATAACGATTTCATCACCATTTTGGCTATAAGAAACACCCTCTAATAAATTATTCTTTAAAAACTCACTACAATCAATCTCAGATTCAAGAACAACTTTACAATACTTAGGCACAACATTCATAGCATTATTCTTACAATCAATTTCTTTTATTACAATACTAGAATTTTCTTCAAATTCTTTTTCAAAAAAAACATTCAAAATAGCCTTTTCAGCATAAATACAAGGAAAATCAGCATCAGGGCTAAAAGAAACAGAAGGAATCTCTTCAACCTCTTTATAATGATTAACACATCCCCAATTATTTTCCTCATTAAGACCTAAAATAAGTCTAACTCTTTTATTAGATTTCATAGTCTCTGAAACAATCTTCATAGCATATAAAGCAGCCATAACAGGCCCCTTATCATCAGTAGTACCTCTACCATAGATCTTTCCATCTCTAATATTAGCTTCAAAAGGAGGCGTTGTCCAACCTTCACCCTCAGGAACAACATCTAAATGACCAATAATACCAACAAGTTCATCACCCTCACCAAACTCAATATAACCACAATAATCATCAAGATTCTTCGTTCTAAAACCCATCTTTTTACCTAAATCAAGCATAAACTCCAAAGCATCATGAGTCCCCTTACCAAAAGGAAAAGATGTATCATCTTCTTTATAAACACTATTAATATTAACAACCTTACAAAGATTCGTAATCATCTCATCTTTAATAATATCAACACTCTCCTTAAACATATTCCCTCCTTTATAAATTCTCTTTTAAAGCTTTTTCAATTATTGAATGAGCGGCCCTTCTACTACTACCAAGTGCCCTACAAACCGTAGACTTACTCTCCATTGCATCCCCGCCAGCAAAAACACACTCAATATTAGTCTCCCCATTTTCATCAACCTTAATCAAGCCCCAATCATCAAGTTCAATTCCCTCTTTTTCAATAAGATCCCTATTAGGCTTAAGCCCAATAGCAAAAACAACAGAATCAGCCTCATACTCAAACTCAGAATTAACAATATCAATAGCCTTACTATCAATAACCTCAGTCTTAATACAATTTAATTTCTTAAGTTTTCTATCATCACCAACACCATTAACAACTCTAGTTAAAAAAACATCTTTAACGCCATCACTTAAAGCTTCCTCTAACTCAACCTCTCTAGCAGGCATATGTTCTCTATCTCTACGATATAAAATTGAAACCTCTGTCGCACCCATTCTAACAGCTGCCCTTGCTGAATCCATAGCAACATTACCGCCACCAATTACAACCGTCTTACCTAAGTTATTAATATATTCATTATTATTATAAGCCCTTAAAAAAGTATCAGAATCATATACACTATCAAAATCGCCTAAGCTATATAAAGAAGGTTTTTCAGCACCAATTCCAATAAAAATAGCATCAAACTCTTTTTTTAATCCATAAATTGTAATATCAGTTCCTAAAGCAGTATTATTCTTAAACTTAACACCATTTTTCTTTAATAAATCTACAATATTACTAACTAATCTCTTATCTAATCTAAAATCAGGAATTCCATACCAAAGAACTCCTCCAAACTCTTTATCTTTTTCAAAAACAGTTACATCAAATCCATTTTTTATTAGTTCAAAAGCACATTCCAAACCAGCAGGTCCAGAACCAATAATAGCAACCTTTTTACCGTTCTTTTCTTTACATTCGAACTCCGGCTTAATACCATTCTCCTCAGCCCATTCATTAACAAATCTCTCTAATTTACCAATCTGAGTAGGAATTTGTTTAATTCCACGAACACAAGATCCTTCGCACTGATCCTCTTGAGGGCAAACAATGCTACAAATATGAGAAAAAATGTTATTATTAATTAAAATTCTATAAGCCTCTTCAAAATTTCCTTTTTTAACCTCACCAATAAACTCAGGAATATTAGTATTCATAGGACAACCCTTAGAACAAGGTTTACCCTTACACCCCAAACACCAATTAGCCTTCTCCATAATCTCTTCAATCTTTTCCATATATACTTCCCTCTCCATATTACTGATATTTTAACTTTTAATAGTAATTGAAATATAGAATTTTGAATTTTAGCAAGGTGTTTTTCGACATTGTCGAAAAAAGCGGAGCGTCCGCAGTCTAAACTGAAAAATTACTATATTTCAATTATATAATATTATATTATTACTTCATAATATCATAATAGCTCTTAAACACATACCCCTGATCCTTATAATGCTTAATAATTCTAGGAAGAAGCTCTGCCGTAACCTCCTTATCACCAGCATCATGCATTAAAATAACCAAACTTGTCCTACTACCAGCAGTCTCCATCAAGTAATTCCATTGATCATCACCAGTATTTTTTCCCTCAGCATCACCAGTTAAACAATTCCAATTTGTAAAAGTAATACCATTTTGCATAAGAAAGCCCTTAGCCTCCTCCTTAATAGCGGCATAAGGTCCACCAGCAGACCCACCAGGATATCTAAACAAATGAGAATTATAATTAGAAACACCAATAGCATTCCTTACAGAATTAGTACATTGATTGTATTCATCTAAAATGGCCTGTATAGAAGAATAAATAGAACTATAATCATGACTATAACCATGATTAGCAATAAAATGTCCCTCATCATATGCTCTTTTAGTAATCTCTGGATTCAAATCAACCCTTGAACCCAAAACAAAAAAAGTAGCCTTAACATCATTTTCTTTTAAAATATCCAAAATCCTAGGTGTAATATTTGTTGAAGGTCCATCATCAAAAGTTAAAAAAATCTGTTTTTCATCAGAAGAATATACACCAACGACCTTTTTTTCTATCTCTTCATTATACTTAGGAAGCTCAGAATCTAAAGCCTTTTGAAAATCATGAGTTGGAAAACTCTCTTTTTGAGCCAAAGGCTCTTCCACTTTCTTCTCTTCCTTTTTTTCATTTTTATCATTATTATTTGAACTATTATTAGCTTTACCAGTAGTTTTAGTAACACCCTCTTGAGCAGTATCAACATTTTTATTAATTCTTCCGTAAGATAAAATTACTGTAGCAAAGACTATTGCCACACTAATTAAACCAATAACCAGACAAAAAATAATAGTTCCAATATTACTTTTATTACTTTTAACTTCAGTAATATACCCCGGCTCAATCTTCATTTCTTTCTCCCTTTTTTTTCTATATATAAAACGCCTCATACATCCGTAGCGGAGAACTAAAGTTCTCCATGTAGGGGCGACTATCAGTCGCCCGCTCTCCTTGACCTACCCTATACAAAACAACCTATAACTCAATCTCAATCTTTCTCTCGGTTGAAATATATTGTCTATAACTAACCCCACAAGTATCAAACATCATCTTAGAAGCCTTAACCCCATCAGTATCAGCATATTTATCATCTTTATAAATAATCTCTTTAATTCCAGATTGAATAATCGCCTTTGCACACTCATTACAAGGAAATAAACCAACATAAATCTTCGTTCCCTCTAAATTTCCTCTATAATTTAAAATAGCATTAAGTTCCCCATGACAAACATAAGCATACTTTGTATCTAAAAAATTACCTTCTCTATCCCACTTCATAATATCATCATGAAGCCCACGAGGCGCACCATTATAACCCATAGACAAAATTCTGTTATCTTTACTAACAATACAAGCACCAACTTGAGTATTAGGATCTTTGCTCCTCTTAGCTGATAAAAGCGCAACTCCCATAAAATATTCATCCCATGAAATATAATCTTCTCTCTTCATATTCCACCTCCTAAACATATACCTACATTTTATCACAACTAACACTAAAGTCAACAACAATTTTAGGTGTTCAAAGGGGACGGAGAAAAGCAAAAAGGGGACGCGCACCCCTTTCACTTCATAACCTCATCAATAACCTCAGCCAAATACTTCATACTATTCAAAGCCTCGTCCAAAGTATTTCCAGTAGCACCAACCTCAATAATACAAGACCCTCTAGCCACACTCTGGTTATACCTATATTTTGTAAGCATAATAGGTTTAAAAAGTCCAGGATACATCTCATTACCCTTCTCCTGGATTTTTATAGCAAGCTTTAAATTCTCATTCCAATTTGGATGATATAAACCACCCTCACTACTCCCCATAACAAACATAAGTTGAGCGCAATATTCATCACCAATCTTAACCTTTGGTCCATAAGAACTATCACCCAAAGCATCTCTATGTAAATCAATAACAAGTTCTGCAGGTGTTGAATTTACAACACCCTGAATAGTTTCCAAAGAACGTGTATATGACCCAGAATAATCAGGATAATCATGATAAGTCACATCATGAACAACATTATATCCCTTACCAATAAGTAATTCTGTAAGTTCAGTTCCAACCCTAGCAACACTATAATCTAAATCAGTTGTTCTATAATTACCAGTTTGTACATAATTAAAACTTTCTGAAGGAGTATAACTCTCACAAGTATGAGTATGGAAAATAACAATATCACTCTTATTATTAAAATAAATATCTGGAACTAACATATCCTCAGTCAGCTCAAAACTAGTACCATTTCTAATTAGAACACTCCCATATGAATCCGTAAAAGTATCACTCTTATTATTCTCACTAACAACCTCAGTTGTAACATTTCTAATGTCTTTTACAACTTCAGCACTTTCCTCTAAACTATCGTCAACCTCATATTCCATATATTCATCAAATATAAAAGAATCAACAAAACTAAGTTCTTTGTTAATCACATTTAAATCACTATTATTGTTCTGCTTTTTCTCTCCACTAGTAATACCAATATTTTCATCTATGCACTCTATAAAAGTCTTATTATTTAGCGTGTTAAATTTCTTTTTAATACTATTCTCAAATTTAATATTTTTTACTAATTTATACCCTCTAAAAACACTAAAAACAACAAGGCAAAAAATAAAAGATTTAAACATAAACTTAACCAAATCATTAAGCCTAATAACCCTAAAATTAATCATATAAATAAAACTCCTACTTTAAATAGTATTCAATTTTATTTATATTATGATAACGAAAAATGGTAACGTGAACTTTTGGGGACGCACACCGAAAGTTCACATTACCATTTTTCTTATTCATACAAATATCTTTCATCTTTAATCGCAGTTGGAGCTCCATGTCCAGGATAAATAATAACATCATCAGGTAAAGTCAAAACCTTATTCTTTATAGAATCAATAATTTTTTCTTCACTACCAGTTGGTAAATCAGTTCTACCACGAGTTCTATAAAAAATAGTATCACCTGAAAATAAAAGCTTATTTTCCTCATTATATAAACATAAACACCCCTCAGTATGTCCAGGAGTTGAAATTACTTTAAACTCTAAATTTCCAACATGAATAACATCTCCATCATCAACCCTAGAATCAGCATCAAATCCTAAATCTTCAAACCTTATCAAACTAATTTCGTCATTTTTAAGGCCATCATAATCAGCTCTACTTATAAGAACTTTTCCTCCAAATTTTTCCCTAATCTCAGGAACAGCCCCAATATGATCGAAATGGCAATGTGTTAAAAATATATATTTTACACTAACACCCAATAAATTAATCATATCAATAACTTTTTCCGCTTCGCTTCCCGGATCAATAATCATAGCTTCTTTACTCTCATCATCAGCAATAATATAACAATTAGTAACCAACATACTTTTAGGTATTCTTAACTTTAACTTTTTTAAAATCATTTGTACTCCCTTTCTTACTACAATAATTTGTAATCCAAGCAATTGTTCTTCTATTCGTAGCGGAGATACTCAAAGTTCTCCATAAAAATATCTACTTCTTATCTTTTTCTCTTAACTTCATAAACACTAGGAACTCTTCTTAACATATTCATAACCTTATTTAAATCATCCAAATTAACAAGCTCAATATTAACATCAACAATAGCAATTCTCTCTTTTGTTGTTTTAGTATTAAAACCTAAAATATTATATTTAGCTCCAGTAATCTCTTTAATAATATCAGCTAACAATCCAGTTCTATCATTAGCATAAACCTGAATTCCAACACCAAAATTAGTATTAATAGCATTTTCCCAATGAACATCAATCATTCTGCTTTCTTCTGTAAGTAAATCTTTTACATTAACACAATCAGCCCTATGAACTGAAACGCCTCTACCTTTTGTAATATAACCAATAATATTATCACCAGGAAGTGGATTACAACACTTAGATAATTTTACTAAACAATTATCAATTCCTTCAACAACAACACCATTTTGAGATGGTTTATGATGAACCTTCTTTTTAGCCAATTCCTGAATTTTAGCGTCAATATCTTCCTCATTATGTTCTTTTCTATACTCTTCTAAAAGTCTAGCAACAATCTTACTAGGAGAAATAGCACCAAACCCAACACTTGAATACATATCATCTAAAGAATTATACTTATATCTTTCAAGAGCAGAATTAACCCATTCTTGTTTAAATAAATCAGAATGTTTCATTCCTATCTTCTTTATTTCTCTTTCGACTGCATCTTTACCTTTTTCAATGTTCTCTTCTCTCTCAGCCTTTTTAAACCACTTCTGAATTCTATTTCTAGCAACAGAACTTTTAACAAATTTAAGCCAATCACGGCTAGGTCCATTAGAAGTATCAGAAGTAATAATTTCAACAATATCACCATTTCTTAATCTAGTAACAATCGGAACCATTCTCGTATTTATCTTAACTCCAACCATTCTATTTCCAACTTCTTCGTGAATTGCATAAGCCATATCAATTCCAGTACTTCCTCTTGGAAGAACCTTTATATCACCCTTTGGAGTAAAAACATAAACTTCATCTTCAAACAACTCTTTTTTCAAATTATCAATAAATTCACTTGGACTCTCAGTATCTTTCTGCCACTCCAAAGTTTCTCTAAGCCATGAAAGCTTATCCTCTTCAACAACAACAGCCTTTTTTGTTCCCTTATAACTAGCCTCTTTATAAGCCCAATGCGCAGCAATACCATATTCAGCAATTTTATGCATATCATATGTACGGATTTGAACTTCAAAAGGAGTAGTTTTATGACCAATTAAAGTTGTATGTATTGATTGATACATATTCTTTTTAGGCATAGCAATATAATCTTTGAATCTTCCAGGCATAGGATTATATTTATCATGAACAATACCCAAAACAGCATAACAATCTCTAACAGAATGAACTAAAATTCTAAGAGCAAATAAATCATAAATCTCATCTAAAGTTTTATTATCCCTTTTCATCTTTCTATAAATACTATATAAATGTTTTGCCCTACCAGTAACTTCAGCATCAATCTTAGCTTTCTTAAGCTCTACTCTTATTTCATCCATTACATTTTCAATAAAAGTAAGTCTTTCTTCTCTTTTTTGATCCAACCCTTTAACAATTTCATGATATTCCTCAGGATATAGATATTTAAAAGCCAAATCCTCTAGCTCCCACTTCAAAGAATAAATACCAAGTCTATTAGCAAGAGGAGCATATAAATCCATTGTTTCTTTAGCATTTGCAATTTGTCTTTCTCTAGATAAAAACTTTAAAGTTCTCATATTATGAAGTCTATCTGCAAGTTTAATAAGAATAACCCTAATATCTTTACCCATAGCAAGAAACATTTTTCTATAATTTTCAATCTGTTGTTCTTCAACAGAAGTATATAACATTTGTCCGAAGTTTTGTAACACCATCAACTAAAACAGCAACATCTTCTCCAAATTCTCTAACCAAATCATTTCTAGTAGCATCAGTGTCTTCAACAACGTCATGTAAAAGAGCAGCACAAATAGTCTCAGCATCTAAACCAAGACCAGACAAAATATAAGCAACATTTAGAGGATGAATAATATATGGCTCACCTGATTTTCTACACTGATCACCATGTTTTTCTACAGCATAATCATAAGCCTTACGAATCATTTTAGTATCAATTCGTCTGTTCTTCTCTTTAGCTGTTTTTATAACATCCTCAATTGTAATATTTTCATCAACAACCATATTCTCCTCCCTACATTATTGAACCCATTATATCCTTAATATTAATCTGCACATAATCTCCGCCATTATATGAATTAATCTCTAAATTTCCAGCAATATCAACCTTATCACCAATCAAATAATCCTTTGATAACTCACCCATATTAAAGCCAATAGCATTAATAAAAGTATTACCATCTCTTAAACGAAGTTTAAGATGTTTTCCATCTGTAAGAGCTCTTATAGAATCAATCTTTAAATTCTTATAAACAAAAACTGGAGGTTTATTAGCTTCTCCAAATGGTTCTAACAAGCTTAATTGCTTAACATTTTCTACCTTAATATCACTTAAACCAATCTGTTTATCAA
This sequence comes from Clostridia bacterium, assembly GCA_017510525.1. GTDB lineage: Bacteria > Bacillota > Clostridia > TANB77 > CAG-508 > UMGS1994. The sequence continues at coordinate 11,354 of JAFWNC010000018.1, forward strand.
TATTTAAAACAGGAATGATCTTATCAATTTCTTTTGAATCAACATGTTCTTCAAATTTTTTCCTGAACTCGTCAATATTTTCTTCTTTCATTGTAAGGCCAATAGCCATTTCATGGCCACCAAACTTATCTAAATATTCACTCAATTCAGAAAGAGCCTCATGTAAATCAATTCCTGGAATACTTCTACCAGAACCTTTACCAATTCCATTCTCTAAACAAAGCAAAATAGAAGGTTTAAAATATAAATCTGTAATTTTAGAAGAAACTATTCCAATAACTCCATGATGCCATTTTTCATTAGAAAGAATAATAGATTTCTTGTTTTTAACATCACTATTTTCAATCATTTCAATAGCTTCATTGTAAATATTTTTTTCAACTTCTTGTCTTTCTTTATTATATTTATTCAAATTTTCAGTTATTCTATTAGCCTCAACAATATTGTCAGTCAAAAATAACTCTACAGCTTCTTTTTCAAATCCCATTCTTCCACAAGCATTAATTCTAGGAGCCATTCCAAAAGAAACTGTACTTGAATTAATCTCTTTATACCCAGAAGCTTTCAGTAAAGAAAACATACCAGGATTTTTAGTTACATTAAGAAGCTTCAATCCTAATTTTGCAATTACTCTATTTTCGCCAGTTAAAGGAACAATATCAGAAATCGTTCCAACACAAACAATATCTAAATACTTTAAAATTTCATTTTCATCAATATTACGTCTTTGAGCCAGCCCTTGAGAAACCTTAAAAACAACACCAACACCAGCTAAATTTTTATTAGGATAAACATTATCTTTTCTTTTTGCATCAACAACTGCAACAGCATTTGGTAATTTTTCCATTGGCTCATGATGATCAGTAACAATAACTTCTAATCCTAAAGAATTAGCATAATCAATCTCATCAATAGATGCAATTCCGCAATCAACAGTAATAATTAATGAATAACCTTGCTCTTTTATTTTGTCAATAGCATCTTTGTTTAAACCATATCCCTCACTTAACCTATTAGGAATATAATAATCAGCAATCAACCCACAATCTTTTAAAAACTTTTTCAAAACAGTAATACTAGTAATTCCATCAACATCATAATCACCATAAATAATTACTTTTTCTTGATTATCAATTGCCTTTTCTATCCTATCAACAGCTTCTTTCATATCAGGCAATAAAAAAGGATCGTGAAAATCATTTCTTGTAGGATTCAAGAACATTTCAATTTCACTATCATCTTCTATTCCTCTATTCAACATTACTGTAGCAAGTAATTCAGAAATATTAAATTTTTCAGAAATCTCTTTAACTTTTGTAATACTTACTTTATTAAAATTCCATTTTTTATGCATTATTCCTCTCCTAAATTTCAACAATTTGAATCATTATATACTATCCAGAAAAAAAATTAAATAGATTTTCGCTATTTTTCTAAAAAATTCTTCATATTTTTCAAATAAATAAAAAAAGGACGACCAATGGTCGCCCCTACAAGAATCATATTAAATTTTAAAACTTACTAGGATCAACTTCAATTGTTCCATAATAACCAGAATTTTCAACCAAAGTAGCAACCGCCTCATTTTCAACATAAACAGTTTCTATATCTCCAAAAGCACCATTTCCTATAGTTATAACACTTGATGGGATATTTATTGATGTTAAGCTTTCACAACTAGAAAATGCTAATTCGCCTATACTTGTAACACTTGATGGAATATTTATTGATGTTAGGCAAAAACAACCAGAAAATGCACAACTATCAATAGTAGTGACACTTGATGGAATACTAATTGATGTTAAACTAATACAGTCCTGAAATGCATTAGTGCCTATACTTGTAACACTTAATGGGATATTTATTGATGTTAAATGATGACAACTAATAAATGCACTGTCACCAATACTTGTTACACCTGAAGGAATTGAAATTGATTTTAAATCAGCACATCCACTAAAATCATTATTTCCTATACTTAATAAAGAATTTGGTAATGTTACATATTCAACTCTATGAATACTGTCAAAAAATCTATTTAAATTTGTAATACTACTTTGTGATGCAAAAATAACATTTGTTCTTGGTAGTGATTTAAGATCTTGGTTTGTTTCATAATCACTTGCTACAAGAGTTGTAACACTAGCTGGAATTATTAACGATGATTCATCAGAACTTGTTGCTCCATTTTTTTGAGTATACGCAGATCCTGCAGATAAATTTGGAACATATTCAAAATCACCATATCCATATATACTCCATGGAGCCCATCTACTCATTTCTAATTCTGAGTCATAAGGTATACTAGGATATTTCAATCCTGTAACACTATAAGTTTCATTATTATGTTCAACCTGATAAGGAACAACCAATTTTCTTAATTTTGTAGCAACTTCTTGAGCTTCTTGTGCTGATTGAATTGTAGTTCTTCCTGGCTCTAAAATATTATCAAAATTTAAACCTGTAGCTGTAGCTGTTTTATTTGTATCATCATATGTATATGTAAATAAACTTTCACAAGCTTCCATTTCCTCTTGCGTTGCTAAATTTCCATATTGACTCTCAATCATAGCTGATGATGAACCGCCCCCTGATGATCCTCCACCTGATTGATTTGAACTTTCTGATGACTTTGTTCTTCCTAAAATACTTCCATCATCAGCAATTTGGAAATCATATCCTTTATATGTAATTATATAATTTTCTGTGTCAAAAGTTGCATCTGGATCTAATTCTATATTTAGCTTAATTTGTCCATAATCTTCATCAAACAAATAATCTCTAAAGCTTCCAACATAATCACTTGCTTTATAATCTATTTGAACTGCAGAAATAGCTAATCTTAATTCCTCCTCTATCTCTGATTCCTTAGAAGTCTCTTTTGCCTCATTGCTTCTCTTTAAAATACCATTATCACCAACTACCATTGCAATAGTTACACCTGCTAAAATCAATAAAACAATAATTGTTATAACAAGTGCAATTAAGGTAATACCCTTTTTACCTTTGAAATTCAATAATCTCATTAGTTTTCTCCTCCTTTTATCTTTTGTTTCATTATAAAACTATTATAATTTTATCTATAAAAAAATAAAAAATCAATACCTAAAATCCTATTTTTCATATATTTTCTTAATACTTAAACACATATCCTTAATATCATACCCTCTGCTTGCAATTTCTTTATAAACGTTCTCTCTATCAATAATATTATGACTTTCATTACATATTTTTTGAGCAATATTATAAGCACCATCATTTATATCAATTGGAAAATAAGATGTTATCTTAACTTCATCAGGTAATGTATCTGAACCAAAAACTATTACCCCATTTGTTTGAGCTTCAACTATAGCTATTCCAAACCCCTCAGAAATGCTAGGAATAATCAAACAATCCATACAATTCAATAACTCATTAACATTTTCTCTAAAACCTAAGAACAAAACGTTATCAGAAATTCCTAATCTATCAACCTTTTTCTCAATCGAACTTCTTAACTCTCCATCACCAATCAACAATAAAACACTATTTTCATCTACTTTCTGGGTCTCATAAAAAATATCTATTAATAAATCATGATTTTTAACAATATCAAATCTTCCAACATGTCCATAAACAGTTTTACCATCAAGATTTAATTCTCTCCTAAATCTTTCTCTAACTTCTTTATTAAACTTAAATTTATCAATATCTATACCATCTTTTATTATTTTAATTTTTCCCTTATCAATAAATTTTTTCGTAAATAAAGACTCTCTTGAGACCAAAGAACAAGCTAAATGTTCTTGAGTAACTTTTAAATAAATAGGACTCAAAACTGTTTTAATAAATCTTTTAAAATCACTTTGTTTAGGAACACTATGAGAATGAACAATAATCTTTTTTGCCCCTGTAATTTTACTTATTAAAGCAACTTGAAAAGAAAACAGAAAAACAGAAGAATTAATATGAACAACATCAAACTTATTCTCTTTTAAAAACTTATAGAGTCTGCTTAAATACTTAATTTTACCACTCAAGCTTTTTCTGCTAATTCCTAAACTATGTACAACTCCACCTAATCTAACTATTTCTTTTTCAGAATCTTTAAAAGGAATATCATTTGGAGTTAAAAAATGGAATTCAAATCCCTTATCAAATTTTTTAAAGATTTCAAATTCCATTTTTTCAATTCCGCCAAACTCTTCTCCCATGCTAACAAACAATATTTTCATAAACTCAACCTTCTCTTTATAGCATAATAAATATAACATAAATAACAATACAAACGTTTAAAAATTCCTAAATCTTCTCTTTTGAAAATATTCCAAGTTCTTTTTAGAGCTTTAAATTTATTAGATGAAAGAGAATTCTCTCCAACTCTATATATAGCAATAGTATCAGTTATTCCATAAGCAGTAATTCCAGGTTTTAAAACTTGCCACCAAGTTGCCATATCTTGTCCTCTTCTAATATTAGGCATATAAATATCTTCTTTTTTCAAATGTTCCATATTAAGCATAACAGTTGATGTAAAAATCGTATGATTTTTTAGTAATTGATTATAATTAACAGAACTTGGAACACGAGCCTTTTTGGTTTTTCCATTTTTTAAATATGCATAACCACCATAAACAAAAGTATAATCATTTTCCTCCATTAATTTAACTTCTCTTTCAACCTTATCTTCAACCCAATAATCATCAGAATCAATATAACAAATATACTCACCAGAAGAATTATCAACACCAATATTTCTAGCAACAGCAGCACCAACATTTTCTTCTAGTTTAATAATTTTAATTCTATTATCCTTTAACCCCTCAATAATTTGAACAGTATTATCAGTACTTAAATCATCAACAACAACTATTTCAAGATTTTTATATGTCTGATTAATAACACTATTTAAACACTCTTCAATATGTTTATGACTATTATGAACAGGAATAACTACACTAACTTTTTTCATATATTAACATCTTTCTTTATATAATCTTTTGAACCCTTAACCATTAATTTAAAAGCATTAAAAAACTTTATCTCTTTCAAAACCTCTTTATGTCTTAACAAATATTGCAATATTAAAACAATTCTAAATCTTCTACTAATACCAGCAAAAACAGCACCTTTATCATAAAAGAATTTCTCATTATAACCATTAAACCATGTAGAATTTGTTTGATAAACAATTCCAATATTTTTAGTACTTGAATATATTTTTAATCCTTTTTTTAGGCAATCAACTAAAAAAATAGTATCCTCTCCACTTTGATATTTAGCTCCGGCCCCAAAAAGAGTATTAAATCTAATATTCCCAACACTTTCACGTCTAAAAGCAATTCTAGAACTAGTATATCTTAAAACATTATAAAAATGCAACCTTTTATTCTTCTTATTAAACTTTATTTCTCTATTAGGACTATCAATATTAAAAGTAATAATATCAGCATCCTTATTCTTATCAAACTCTTCTAAAATAAGTCTTTCGTAATCTTTGTTATAAACAACATCATCATCACATAAAACAATAATATCGCCTTTAACATTATCTAGTCCTTTATTTCTGCTATTAGACAATCCACGTTCATCACAAGAATAAATCCTAAAATTTTTATATTGTGTAAAATCATTTTTATCACATTGATTAATAACAACACAATCACTTGTAATATTCATCTTATCTAAATTATCTAATCTTAAATTCATAACTGATAATAAAACTTCTAACTTCATTTATTTCCCTTTTCATTTACATATTTAGTATAATACGTTTTAAACGATTCAATCTCTTTCTCAGAACTATCTATTCCAGCACCATTTTCTAAATTTTTCATATTTTCATCATATTCTTCTTTTAAAAGACTTTCAAATTCATCTAAAAACTCTTTAAACCTATCTTTTTTAGAATTATCATCTGGCAACTTAGAAATATACTCCTCTAAATTATTAATACTTTCTACAATAACAGAAGTTCTACCCATTATATAGTTTAAATACAGCTTCTTATTAAACTCTATTTTTTTCATTCTATCTAAACCGAAACTTAAATACTCATCTAACTCATCCTCAGAAAGCTCATCAATATCTTCAAATATTTTAGTGAAATACAAATAATACATTTCTGTTTGCATATCATAAGGTTCATTTTTCATAAACCTTTGCAAATTATCTAAACATTCCTTTGTATCTCCATCATTTTTATATTGATTAATCATTTCATTATAACAATACTTGCTTTTATAAGAGGTTATTCTTCTCTTATCACTAACATCAGACACGCAATATTCAGAAATACAATTTCTAACATAAAAGCTAAAAACGAATACCAAAAATACTACTAAAAAATAATCAATAAATTTAGGCAATTTGATTTCTTCTTTATCATCAAAAATAAGAATAGCAAAATAAGTATAAACAATAACTTGAATAACCATAAAAGACATACTAAAATCAAAAACAAAACACTCAAGTACCATAAAAAATAAACCAATTATTATTAATAATTTATCTTTCATGCTATCTTTATTACCTAAAAACTGTTTCACTAATTTTACAATTAATGAAATTAATACTATACAAAAAGCTATAACCCCAACAATTCCATAACTTATTAATAATTCAAAGAAATAACTATGAGACTCTTTTAAATCAGCACTATATTCCTGAACTGTAGAAGACAACACATGCCAAGTATTTCCACCATGTCCAATTATAGGACTTTGTTTTGCCATCTTAATACAATCACTATAAATATAACCTCTCTCCTTAAGGCTCTTTTCTTTTAAAGAATACTCGTAAAACATTTTACCAATTTTATTTGGAATATATTTAAAATTAATAATATATTCATCATCATTTATGTAGCACTTTCTAAGATTTATCTTACCATGGAAATCATTTAGAATTCTCAAATTAATATAACTAAAATCTTCATTAGGCGTAAATTTAATTTCAACCTTGCCATTTACATCTCCAAACTTAGTTGAAGATATTTTACTCTCCTTAAAATATTTATTACCTTCAATTATCTGAAGCTCAAAAGCAGAATTTTTAAGCACTTTAGCAACATCTCTTGTTTCAACATCAAGCTCTAGTTTATATTCCTCACCTTCTTTAAAATTATATTTCAATCTAGTCCAGTAACTTTGTTCTGTAATCTCAAATGGCTCAGAAACCCTTAAAGAAAATGCTAAATATGAACCAATAATTACAATCAAAACTAATCCAACCCCACCAAATATTTTCCAATATTTCTTAATATATTTTCTTCCAGAAACTAAAAAATATATTCCTAAAATAAGTAACAATAGAGCAATAATAGTTCTGGCTATTGTTATCCAAATTATATAAAAGATAAATAAAGAATATAAAACACAAATCCCCTTAACAACCTTATATTTATTATTTTTAATAACATTAATTGCTAAAAACAAACAAAAAGACATATAAATAGCAACAGCATTAGCATAGCCAAAAGTACCAGAAAATAAAGAAGATTGCTCATATCCAAGATTTAACCATGAAGTAAACTTATCTAAATAATTTCCATTAATCATGTCTAAACCTAAAACAACTGGAATTAAAGAACTAAAAAGTGTAACATAAACAATAAAATTCACTTTTTTATTTGAATCTATTGAATTTCTAGCCAAAATATAAACAGAATAAATAAAGAAATATTTAATTATAAAATCAATAGTATCAGAATAAGAACAATAAGTTCTAAAAATTAAAGGTAAAAACATTGTAGCCATAAAAACTAAAACAAAACCATCAACCTTATTTTTAATAAAAATTCTCTCACCTTTGTTTCTTATCTTTTTTACACTTAAAAACAGAATAATAAAAAACATCAAAACACAAATAGGTAAAACCCTTAATTCCTTTGAGTTATCACCTATTATAAAATTAAAAACAATAATAACAATACTAAGTAAAATTAAACCAAAGTATTTTAAAAAATTTCTTATACAAAACTTAAAAAAATCTATAACCTTTTCCATATAAACAACTTCCCTTTTTTATATATTAATAATTTATACATAAAAAAACAAAAAATCAATATCTTTCTATAAAAAAACGTAGTGGTCGTTGTTCCCGAAGACCCATGTTCTCCAACGACATACAAAAAGGGCGACCAATGGCCGTCCCTACACAAATCATATTAAACTTTAAAACCTACTAGCATCAACAACAATCGTTCCATTATAACCAGAATTTTCAACCAAAGTCTTAACCGCCTCAGTTTCAACATAAATAGTCGCATATACACAATCAAATGCTTTTTCACCTATACTAATTACACTTGATGGTATATTAACCGAAGTCAAATTGCTACAATTTTCAAAAGCACTTTTACCTATAGTAGTTACACTTGATGGTATATTAATTGAAGTTAATCCATTACAATAATCAAATGCATATTCCCCAATACTAGTTACACTTGATGGTATATTAATTGAAGTTAAACTATAACAACCTAAAAAAGTACTATCTCCGATACTAGTTACACCTGATGGTATATTAATTGAAGTTAAACTCAAGCACTCATAAAATGCACCATTTCCAATGCTAGTTACAGTTGATGGAATATTTACTGATGTTATACTCTTGCACCAACAAAAAGCACCATTTTCAATTGATGTAGCACCGGAAGGTATATTAATAGAAAGTAAATCTATACATGAGGAAACATCTACATCTAATATAGAATCTGGTAATACTACATTTTCAACTCTATATACATTATTCAAAAATCTATTTAAATTAGTTATACTACTTCCAGATGAAAAAATAACATTAGTTCTTGGTAACGAATATCCCAATTCATTTGAATCATCGCTAGGAATAAGAGTTGTTACACTTGCTGGAATTATTAATGATGATTCATCAGAAGTTGTTGCTCCATTTTCACTAGTATAATAAGAACCTGCAGATAAATTTGGAACGCATCCGCTTGAAAAATCACAAGATCCTCCACTACTCCAAGGTGCCCATCCACTAGCACCATCGGCATAATCAGTCGACGTAGTCGGAGCATTTGGATACTTCAATCCAGTAACACTATACATTTCTCCATTATGCTCAACCTCATAAGGAACAACTAATGTTCTTAATGTTTCTGCTATTTGGGCAGCATCTTCAGCCGATTGTATATCTGTTCCATGCTCTGCATATGTTGGAACAATATTGGCAAAATTTAATCCTGTTGCTGTAGCTGTTTTATTTGTATCATCAAAAGTATATGTAAATAAACCTTCACAGGCTTCCACTTCCTCTTCAGTAACTAATCCGCCATATTGTTCCTCAATCATAGCTGAACTAGAACTTTCACCTGAACTTCCAGCCACGCTCCAATCTAATTTTCCACTTGTTCCTATTACTGCACTTGTTAATTCTTTATTTGATGTATCTTTTACACTTACCTCATATACAGTTTCACTCTCGACAGTTTTTGTATCTGCTGTTACTGTATATTCTCCTGCTTTATTTGCCCTTCCTGCATTAATCTGAACACATACATATTCTGCTGCATTATTATAAGTTGTTGCTACAACTGTATTATCAGCCACTTGGGCAACACCATTTTCCTTCATAGCCTTAATTTCACCGTTGCTACTTGAATCAGAAGTTCTAAAATTAATTGTCTGATATTCTATAACCCAATCTGCAACTTTTAAATCAATTTCTTCCTGTATCTTTGCAATATTCGTAGTCTCTTTCGCTTCATTGCTTCGACTCAAAATTCCATTATCACCAACTACCATTGCAATAGTTACACCTGCTAAAATCAATAAAACAATAATTGTTATAACAAGTGCAATCAATGTAATACCCTTTTTACCTTTGAAATTCAATAATTTCATTAGTTTTCTCCTCCTTTTATCTTTTGTTTCATTATAAAACTATTATAATTTTATCTATAAAAAAATAAAAAATCAATACCTTTCTATAAAAAAACATCCCTCGAAAATCCGAAGGATGTTTTTTGTTTTTTTAAGAAATTATTACATTTCCGTTTTCAATAGAAAGACTTACATTTCCCATATTAAGATCTCTTTTAAATCTCTCTACCATTTTCTCAGAAATCCGTTTCTTGCCGTAGTATTCAAGAATCTGTTCCCTGATATCAAAAGTAATTTTTCTACCATTTTCATCAGAAACAGTCAATTTTACCTGAGCTGGCAAGCCATCAATATGGTACTGATCATTAGAATAAAATGTTTTTGCACCATTTTCATCATGATTTCCACCATACCGAACCTCTGTCTTTGACTTAACATAAGTTATTTTGTCAATGAAAATTTTTGCCATAGAAACCCCTCCTAATAGGCAATACACATATACAACGTTTACTAGCTATTAGTATAGAATAATATTAATCATTTGTCAACTTTTAATCTAAACATTCTTCAAACTGAGAATTATAAAGTTCAGCATAAAATCCATTTTGTTCTAATAATTCTTCATGATTTCCCTGTTCAATAATATTTCCTTCCTTCATAACCAAAATCAAGTCAGCATTTTTTATTGTTGAAAGTCTATGTGCAATTATAAATGAAGTCTTTCCTTCAGTTAACTTATCCATAGCCTTTTGAACTAATTCCTCAGTTCTAGTATCAACATTTGAAGTTGCCTCATCCAAAATCAAAAATGGACTATTTTCAATCATTCCTCTAGCAATAGTTAGTAGCTGTCTTTGTCCAGCAGAAACACTATCATTTTCAGAAATCTCAGCATCATATCCATGAGGCAAAGTCTTTATAAAATGATGTAACCCAACTTCTTTACAAACTTCTTCAACTTCATCATCAGTTACGCCTTCTCTATTATAAATAATGTTTTCCTTAACAGAACCTTCAAAAAGCCAAGTATCTTGAAGAACCATAGTAAATAAATCATGAATATTTTCTCTAGTTAATTCTTTAGTAGAAACACCATCAATTCTAATATCACCTGAATTAATATCATAAAACTTCATTAAAAGATTAACCATTGTAGTTTTTCCAGCGCCAGTAGGTCCAACAATTGCAACCTTTTGACCAGGCTTTGCTTCAGCTGTAAAGTTCTTAATAGTAGGCTTATCATTATTATCATATTGGAAAACAACATTATCAAATTCAATATGTCCTTTAACACTATTCTTATCTAAAGCCTTTTTAATATCTGCTTGTGAACCCATTTCTTCCTCATCAGCAAATTCAAACACCCTCTCAGACGCAGCAGCTGTAGATTGAAGTGCAGTCATTGCCTGAGCAATTTGTGAAAGTGGATTTGTAAATAATCTAACATAAGTCATAAAAGCAACAATTACTCCAAAAGTAATTACATCATTCATTGTTAATAAAGCACCAACAATACAAACAGCAACATAACCAAAATTACCAATAAACATCATAAGAGGCATCATAATACCAGATAAAAATTGACTCTTTTCGTTACTTACTCTAACCTTTTCATTTAGTTCATCAAACTTTATATCAGCCTCTTTTTTACCATTATAAGCCTTAACAACATTAAGTCCAGAATAAACCTCCTCAATATGTCCATTTAACTTACCAAGTTCACGTTGTCTATCTGTAAAATATTTTTGAGACTTCCCTAATATTGCTCCCATCCCAACAAATCCTATAATACTAGTACCTATAGCTGTTAAAGCCATTATCCAATTAGTATAAAACATCATAATAATAGAACCTAAAAACAAAGTAATATTTGTAACTAAAGTTCCTAAAGATTGGTTCATGTTTTGAGCAATAGTATCAACATCATTTGTAACCCTTGATAAAATATCTCCAAATTGATGTTTATCAAAATATCTTAAAGGAAGACTATTTATCTTGACCGAAATCCTACTACGCAAACCTTGAGCAAACCTATTTGAAACAGTAGCCATAGCAATAGATTGAATAAAACTAAAAATACTACTCATAATATACAAACAAGCTAATAATAAAGCAATCTTCTTAATTATATCAATATTCATTTTTGGTTTTATTATTTTTTGTGCACTTTCTGGCATTTCGTCAATTTTTTTATAGAAATCGCTCTTATTATCCATTCCATTCATGATTTCAGCAATTTTATATTGATCTTCTATTGAAACCCTGGTTCCATCAACCTCAATTGAATCAGTATTTCCCATACTAATATTAGTCATGGTTTTTTCCATTAATTCTTGCATATTATCCTGATTTACAACTAATCCTTTTTGAATCTCATCAGTTAAATCAGCCAATTTATTAGGTGCTAAAATAGATAAAACAGCACTAAAAACAGCTAGTATAACAGCAAAAATAACAATTTTTCTATATTTACCTAATTCAATAAATAATCTAGAAACTGCTCCCTTAAAATCCTTAGCTTTCTCTCCAGCACCTCTTCCCATACCGTGAGGTCCACCGGGCCCTCTTCTAGGAGCTTCAGTATTTTTATCACTCATATTAAACATTTTCCTTTCTTCATCAATAACATCTATAACGCACTACCATATACATTCGTAGCGGAGCACTAAAGTGCTCCATGTAAGGGCGGGTTTCCATGCCCTCCCATCTCTTGTGTCTGCATCTACACTCGTAGGGGCGACCATTGGTCGTCCGCTCTCCAACGCCTTACCCTACACAAATTCTACTCTTTTGCCAATTCCTCTTCCGATAACTGTGAAAGTGCAATCTGCCTATAAACCTCACAACTCTTCAATAAATCCTTATGCTTACCAATACCAGCAACCTTACCCTCATCTAAAACGATGATCTGATCACTATTCATAATAGTACCAATTCTCTGCCCAACAATTAAAGAAGTAGCATTCTTCGTATACCTCTTAAGCTCATGTCTTAAAACACTATCAGTCTTATAATCCAAAGCCGAAAAACTGTCATCAAAAATATAAATCTCAGGATCTCTAGCAACAGCCCTAGCAATAGCCAACCTCTGTTTCTGACCACCAGAAACATTAGTACCACCAGAAGCCATATGAGCCTCATACTCGCCATCCATCTTTTCAACAAACTCAGTAGCTTGGGCAACCCTAACAGCCTCTTTTACCTTATCAATTTCTATTTTACCTTTACCATTATCACCATAAGAAACATTTGAAGAAACAGTTCCATTAAACATAACCGCTTTCTGAGGAACATAACCAATCTTATTATGTAAAAACTCCTCATCATATTCCTTAACATTAACACCATCAACCAAGACTTCGCCATCAGTAGCATCATAGAACCTTGGAACAAGATTAATCAAAGTAGATTTTCCACTACCAGTAGACCCAATAAAAGCCACAGTCTCGCCTTGGTTAGCTTTAAAAGAAATATTTTTCAATAAATATTCATCACTATCAGGATACTTAAAAGAAACATTTCTAAACTCAACCGTACCTCTCTCATTAGTAACATCTTCTTTAATCTTTCCATTTTTTATTGTAATTTCAGTATCTAAAACCTCATTGATACGCTTAGCAGAAACCTCAACACGAGGATACATCATAAAAATAAATGCAAGCATTAAGAAAGACATTATAACCTGAATAGAATACTGACTAAATACAATCATATTACCAAAAATCTCTAACTTATCAGTCATAATAGCATCTCTAATTAAAAACGCACCTATAAAATAAACACCAAGAGAAACCCCATGCATAACCAAATACATTACAGGTTGAAATATAGAAAACATCTTTTGATTAAATAATTGTTGGTTTGTTAATTTCTCATTAACCTTCTCAAACTTATTTTCTTGATATTTCTCAGCATTAAAAGCCCTGACAACCCTAATACCAGTTAAATTCTCACGAGTAACCCCATTCATTTTATCAATTAACTTTTGAACAATCTTAAATTTAGGAACAACAATAGCAGTAATAGTTATAATAACACTCAATAAAATCACAACGCCCAAACCAGTAACAGCACTCCATTGCCATCCTTTATTTAAAATCTTAGTTATAGCCCAAATAGCCGTAACAGGCGCTTTAATCATAAGCTGAAGTCCCATCGCAACAAACATCTGAATTTGAGTAATATCATTAGTAGTTCTAGTAATTAAACTACTAGTAGAAAACTCCTTAATTTCGTTCATTGAAAGTTCTTCAACCTTGTTAAATAATCTTTTTCTAATTCTCATTGATAAAGTTGCTGACATTTTTGCAGTAAAAAAACCTGTAACAACAGCAGCAACAACACTACCAAATGCACAAGCAAGCATATAAGCCCCATTTTTCAAAATGTCAATCATTTCACTACCATCACTTTGAACTAAAACAGTAATTTCAGACATATAATCAGGCATTTTAAGCTCAAGCCATACTTGAACAAGCACTAATCCAAAAACAACTAAAGCAAAAAGCCAACTTTTTTTATCAACATTTTTTAACAATTTAAGCATAAATAAACTCCTTATTTCTATTCTCTAAAATCGTACCTTATATTATATTAATCAACCACCAATTTGTCAAATAAAAAAAAAGAGGTGAATTTTTTCACCTCTTCTCAAAACATCGTAGTGGAGATACTCAAGGTTCTCCATAAAAACTACCTTGCATACTTAATAGCTCTAGTCTCTCTAATAACATTAACCTTAATTTGTCCAGGATATTCCATCTCAGACTCAATCTTCTGAGCAACATCCCTAGCCATAACAACCATTTCACTATCTGAAACCTGTTCAGGCTTAACAATAAGTCTAATCTCTCTACCAGCTTGAATTGCAAAAGACTTGTCAACACCCTCAAAAGAATCAGCAATCTCTTCTAATTGAGTTAATCTCTTGATATAAGTCTCTAAAGTCTCTCTTCTAGCACCAGGTCTAGATGCAGAAATTGCATCAGCAGCTTGTACTAAAACAGCTTCCAAAGACTTAGGTTCAACATCACCATGATGAGCTTCAACAGCATTGATAACAATATCATTTTCTTTATATTTCTTTAAAATATCAACACCAATCTCAACATGAGTACCTTCCATATCATGGTCAAGAGCTTTACCAATATCATGTAATAAACCAGCTCTTCTAGCAATCTTAGGATTGATTCCAAGTTCCTCAGCCATAATTCTAGCTAAATTAGAAACCTCAATAGAGTGATTTAAAACATTTTGTCCATAACTAGTTCTATATTTTAGTTTACCAATTAATCTAACAATATCATCTGGAAGACCATTAACACCAGTCTCAAGAACAGCTCTTTCACCCTCTTCTTTAATAATAGCCTCAATCTCTTCTTTGGCCTTCTCAACCATTTCCTCGATTTTAGCAGGATGAATTCTACCATCTTCTAATAGTTTCTCTAAAGCAATTCTAGCAACCTCTCTTCTTAAAGGATCAAAACCAGAAATAATTACAGCCTCTGGAGTATCATCAATAATTAAATCAATTCCAGTAAGAGTTTCAAGAGTTTTAATATTTCTACCCTCTCTACCTATAATTCTTCCTTTCATTTCATCATTTGGAAGAGAAACAACTGAAACCGTTGTCTCTGAAGTATGATCAGCAGCACACTTCTGAATTGCATAAGAAATAATTTCTTTAGCATTTTTACTAGACTCTTCTTTAGCCTTAGCCTCTAAATCTCTAATTAAATTTGCCTTCTCAGTAGTAATTTGTTTTTCTAAGCTATCCAATAATTGTTTTTTAGCTTCCTCAACAGTTAAACCAGATACACGTTGCAATTCTTCTTGTTCTTTTAGCTTCATATCCTCTAATTCTTGTCTAACTTCATCATTTTCTTGAATTTTTTTATCCAAATCCTTTTCTCTTCTTTCAACAGAATCGATTCTTTTCTCAAGATTTTCCTCTTTTTGCATCATTCTCTTTTCTTGAATTTGGATTTCACTTCTTCTCTCTTTAATCTCTTGATCTAATTCATTTCTAAGTTGCATCATTTCTTCTCTAGCCTTAAAAATTTCTTCCCTTTTAGTATTTTCAGCTTCTATCTTAACATTTTCAAGTAATCTTTTTGCTTCATTCTCAGCGCTTTGAATTTTTGACTCAGCGATTTTCTTTCTAATAGCAACACCAACAGGTATGAAAATAGCTGCCGAGATTAAAAGAGTAATTACAACTATAAGTACTTCACTCATAACTAATCTACCTCTTTTCTATTCAATTTTCAATGTTCATCAAATATATCTAAATTTTATATTCAACATTACACATCTATTTTATATGTAATCTAAAAAAAAGTCAACCCCTCAACATATATCTTTTTATTATTGAATTGTAGGGGCGGAGCTTGTCCCCGCCCATTTTTATATCTTTTTTTCACATCAAAAAAATAATATTTGTAGGGGCGACCATTAGTCGCCCATCTCCTTGACCTACCACATATATTCGTAGCGGAGAACTAAAGTTCTCCATAAAAAAACACCCAGAAAAGATTTCCCTTTTCCAGGTGATATTAAAATAAGTAAGTCTATAAGCCGGGTTCTGTCTTAAATAGCCATTTATCTAGGATATATATTACTATATACCTCAAGCCACTCAAAAACATTCAAAGAAGTGACGAGCAGTCATACTCCCCTTTGTGTTTAAGGTGTTGCTCCAGGTGGGGTTTACACGAACAAGGAATGTCACCATTCCTCCGGTGAGCTCTTACCTCACCTTTTCACCCTTACCAAAACGGCGGTTATTTTCTGTTGCACTTTCCTTAAGGTCACCCTCACTGGACGTTATCCAGCACCATTGCTCTATGGAGCCCGGACTTTCCTCCCGCGAACCCTTTCGGAATTCGCCAGCGACTATTCGGCTTACTCTAATATCTATTTTAAGAGCATTTTTCAAATTTGTCAAGCAAATACATATTCTAATCCAATATATACCAACTTTTTAGTGTGTCAAGGTGTTTTTCGACGTAGTCGAAAAATAGCAGAGCGTCCGCAGACTAAACTAAAAAGTTGGTATATATCGGATTGATTTTTTCTCTTCTTAAATCAATACAAAAGAGGCTTGAAAAATTTTCAAGCCCCGCCACTACTTACTATTTTCTTGACTCAATAATCAACTTAATTCCAGTCCTATCCTCGCCCTCAACTTGAACCTCTGCGAAAGCTGGAATACAAATTAAATCAACACCAGATGGTGCAACAAAACCTCTCGCTATTGCAACCGCTTTAATTGCCTGATTTAATGCTCCTGCTCCAATTGCCTGCATTTCTGCCTTTGTAGTTTCCTTTACCAATCCAGCTATAGCACCAGCCACTGAATTTGGATTTGATTTTGATGAAATTTTTAAAACTTCCATTTCTTGCCTCCTAAATTTTTATTTTTTGTTTTCAACATTACCTTTTATATAATATTTTCAGAATAATGTCTAGTAGTTTTTGGTAATTTATGGAAGTTTCGTTCGTCTATAAAATACAATATTCGACAGTATTTATAAGTTTACTCTTTCAATCTTTTCCATCTTACAATTTTCATCATTTATTTCAAATATACAACCATTAATACAAGCTGGACCTTCTGCATATTTATATCTTTCAGGTATACTTGTAATAAACCTTTTTAAAGAAACCTCAATATCCATTCCAATAACAGAATTAACTGGACCAGTCATACCAATATCAGTAATATAGCCAGTTCCCTTATCTAAAATCTTTTCATCAGCAGTCTGAACATGAGTATGAGTTCCATAAATACAAGTAACCCTACCATCTAAATATCTAGCCATTGCAATCTTCTCAGCAGTAGCCTCAGCATGAAAATCAACAATAATAATATCAGCCTCAACCTTTTTTAAAATTCTATCAATACACTCAAAAGGATTATTAGAAAGAACACTCATAAAAGTCCTTCCAATAAGACTTATAACACAAATCTTTTTACCATTTTTCTTAAAAATACTATAACCCTTTCCAGGAACCTTTTCACCCAAATTAGCAGGCCTTAAAAGAGTATCTTCATCAATAAAACCAAAAATATCCTTTTTGCCCCATGTATGATCACCCATAGTAATAACATCAGCACCACTAGCCAAAATATCTTTATATTGCTTATCAGTAATACCAAAACCATCACCAGCATTCTCACCATTAACAATAACAAAATCTATTACTTTATCTTTAATAATTTTAGGCAAATCACTAGAAAGTCTCTTAACACCAGTCTTACCAATAACATCACCAATAGCTAAAACCTTCATATTTCCTGTCTCCTTTAATTTCACAATATATTAATATTATAATAACAACTCACCAAAAAATCAACCATAATTTTCACAAACAAAAAGAACCCTTACCAAATGTTATAATCTTGAAAACATTTGATAAGGCTCCCTATTTGTTATTATGTCATTCATCCCCACTCCTATAGACATGGAAACCCGCCCTTACAGGCCGTAGCGGAGCACTACAGTGCTCCCTTCTCCTTGCCTAACTTTATTGTAACTCGTATACTCCATCTTCATCCGTACCAGCTAGACTAACTCCAGATTTTAAGCAAACTAGCGGACGGAACCCATATTTACTGGATTTAAAGGTGCCAACTGCCACAGTACCTCCAAAATGTGCACTTATCAAGCTGCTCGTAAAAACATTAGAATTTGAAGCAAGCCACATAGCATCCGAGACTCTTTCAGAGTTATCTATAAAATATAAATTATCATCTTCTGTACTAAACCCTGAAACACGTGCCTCAAAAGAACCTGAACCTCTTGATGTAAAATATCCGTAACTATTGTTTTCATTATAATTCATTTTTACTTCTGTATCAAAATTTGTATCGTTTGCATGTTTTGCATTATATGAGGCTGAAAATTGCTCTAGTGTTGGTCCTCCTACTACATAGTTGATTTTATTAGTATATGTACTAGGTATATAATCTGTTGTCCATTTACTTGTCCATGCTGTTGTATCTAACATATATGCTACAGCTTTTATATGATTATATCCTTTTTGAGTATCACTTAAATCCGTTCTATTTGCCCATTTGTTATAATTTGAACTTAATAACGAATTTCCTGATATATCTATTGCCCCATTATAATCTGCTAATAAATCATTATTCCAATACGCTTTATAACTTCCATCAGCTGTTAGACTGTGTTTCGTCGTTCTGCCTTCCACTTTTGGTTCACTTTGTGGACACATACTGTTTGGTATATAATCTGCTGCAATCAAATACACATTACTTTCATCGTTTAAAAATATTCTAAAATCATTTGTAGTATCACTATCTCCGTTTATATCTACACCTATATCTACGTAATCTCCATAATTATCTGTTGTTATTGTTACTGTCGATGAAGGTGATGGAGATGGTGATACATCTGGAGTCGTTGTTTCTCCTCCTGTAACTTCACTATTTCCATCATTCCATAATATATGTCCATTAGGTTCAATCATTCCTGAAGTTCTTATTCCGTCTTTTTCTGCTGTTATTGTCATTTTTTCTGAATCTGCCTCTATTTCTATTCCGTTTATCGTTTTTCCGTCTATTTGTGTCGCTACATACTCTCCTGCACTTCCTGTTACCTCTCCGCTATCCTTAGTATGATATTCTGCCACTAAATCAGCTGCCTCTAAATCAACCTCTTCCTGAATCTTCTTAATATTTGTCGTATCCTTTGCCTCTCTTGACCTTGATAAAATACCATTATCGCCAACAACCATTGCAATAGTGACACCAGCAAGTATCAATAAAACAATAATTGTGATAACAAGAGCTATTAAAGTAATACCCTTTTGTTTTTTCAACATCTTTTAATCCTCCTTTAATTTTATATTTATATTATTTTTTATAATATAACCAAATCCTACCCAGCTTTGCGGGTCTCGGGAAGCTACTAGCTTCCCCTACATCTTTTGCAATATGTATTCGTAGCGGAGCTACTTAAGTGCTCCATACCTCCAACGGCATACCCTATACAATAAATTCTCATATTTGAAATTATATATTATTTTTCTTACATGCCCCATATTGTAAAATTGAAATATAGAATTTTGAAGCGTGGCAAGGTGTTTTTACCACCGCAGGTGGTGAAAATAGCAGAGCGTCCGCAGCCTAAGCTGAGAAATTGCTATATTTCAATTTGTAATAAAACAAATATAGAAAAATAATATATAATTTTAAATCAACCTACACGCCAAAAAAGCCCATGGCTTTTTACTACTACACAGCATAAAAAACCATAGACTCTCCCTTTATGTTAAATAATTTTTTTTAATTATCCCGATATATATATATATATATATACGCTCTCAAGGCTTTCAAGCTTTTCATCTTTTAAAAATTCTCCTCTTTTGTTTCTCTCACACATAAATTTTACACATAATAAAAACAAAAGTCAATACAAATAAAACTTTTTTGTCAATGTATAGACTTGAGGAACGTCCGGGTCTGCTGAAAAAGTGCCTTTTCTGTTTATGGGGAACTCTAGTTCTCCGCTACAACTAGCATTAATTCGTAGCGGACAACTAAAGTTGTCCATAAAATTATTGCCTTTTCAGCGGTCCCGGAAGTCCATTAAAAGTCTAACTCCTTTGGTCGAGAGGGATGGTTCCTTTTGGCAGATTTCATCCCTTAATCATCATTCTCATTTTCTCTCTTCCAATGCTTTCACTATGTCCTTAGAACATGTAAGTATCGGTGCACCTTCTTTAATTAATTTATTAGTTCCAATTGATGTATAACTTGTTAAATTTCCAGGAACAACAAAAACATCTCTTCCTTGTTCTAAAGCCAAATCTGCAGTAATTAAACTTCCACTTCTAGCTCCAGCTTCAACAACAATAGTAATATCAGATAATCCACTTATAATTCTATTTCTCATAGGAAAAAAAGTTTTATCTGGCCTTACGCCTGGACAATACTCAGAAACAACCAAACCACCATTTTTTATTATATTATTATAAATCCCCTCATTTTCATAAGGATAAACAAAATCAATTCCAGAACCCAAAACAGCAATAGTCTTACAATTAGTTTTAATAGCACCTAAATGAGAATAAGTATCAATTCCCCTAGCCATACCACTTACAATAACAACATCCTTTTTAGATATATTATACGCTAATCTATATGAAACATCTTTCCCATACTCAGAACAATTTCTACATCCTACAATTGAAACAATTTTATCACTATTTAACAAATCAATATTCCCTCTAGTATATAAAACAACAGGAAAGCCATAAATATTTTTGAGCCTTTCAGGATATCTCTTATCCAAAAAACAAATAACCTCAATGCCCTTCTCTTTAATAACCTTAAGAATCTCATCAACAGATAACCTTTTACCCTTATCCAATACTTCATTTCTAATACACTCCGGAAAACCTTTTAAATCCTTCTCATTCGAAAAATAAATCCTATCTGGACCACCAAACCTCTCCAGTAAAAACATCTTATCACTAGGCGTTAAACGCAAAAAAGAGAGCCAAACCCAGAACCTTAAATCACACATAATTTAAACCTCCAAATAATAGCCCCCATATTTTATTTTTAAAAAATAAATACTAAACAAAAATTATATATTAATTTTCTGAAATCCCCGCGCAGCGACCAAACGAGATTCGTCAGAATCGAGTGCTACCTCCGCAGCCCTATCAGATAAAATACTTAAATTTTCAATTTATTGAAAATTTGTAGAATAAGGGCTGTGACAGCAAGGGGTAAAGATAATTCATATATAATTTTTAATACTATAATTTATTTTTTGCCGCCTTAACCACATTATTCATAAGCATAGCAATCGTCATAGGCCCAACCCCACCTGGAACAGGTGAAATAAAAGACGCCTTTTTACTTACATTTTCAAAATCAACATCGCCCTTAATTTTACCATCTTCAGTTCTATTAATACCTACATCCACAACTACAACACCATCTTTAACCATATCAGCCTTCAAGAATTCAGTTTTACCAATAGCCGAAACAATAATATCAGCCTGCTTTGTAATTTCTGAAATATTCTTAGTTCTCGAATGACAAACAGTTACAGTAGCATTTTTATTTAATAAACACTGTACCATAGGTTTACCTACAATATTACTTCTACCTAAAACAACAGCATTTTTACCTTCTAATTCAACATTATACTCTTCTAAAAGCTTAATAACGCCAAGAGGAGTACAAGAAATAAAAGAATCTTGTCCAATACTTAATTTACCTACATTTACTGGATTAAACCCATCAACATCTTTCATTGGATCAATCTTTTGAAAAGCCTCATTAATATCCAAATTGTCAGGAATTGGACTTTGAAGCAATATTCCATGAATATCTTTTTTATTATTTAAAGAATCAATTAAATCAAGTAATTTCTCTTGAGTAATATTATCATCTAATAAATATTCTTCAAAATCTATTCCACAATCCTCACAAGCCTTACTCTTATTTCTTACATAAATCTTAGAAGCAGGATTATCTCCAACCATTATAACAGCAAGCTTTGGAAGAATTCCTTGTTTTTTTAGTTCTTCAACTTCTACTTTCAAGCCTTCTCTAATCTTTTTTGCAGTTTGTTTTCCATCTAAAATCTCCATATAACATTCTCCTTCGTTTAATTATAAATATGAAATAAGATTTTTGAGACGTAACGAGGTGTTTCTCAATTTTCGTAAGAAAATTGTGGAATAGCAGAGCGTCCGAAGTTTAAGTCAAAAAAAACTTATTTCATATTTATTTTACCTAAAAATACAAAGTCCTAGGATAAATAATCCAAGAATAACCCTATAAATTGCAAAAACTTTAAAACTACCCTTTTTTAGATAATTCATCAAAAACTTAACAACAAACAATCCAACAACAAAACTAGCAATAACCCCAATCCAAAAAGAAGCTGAAGTCAAAGCAAATTCTTTTATATCAACTAAAACAGCAGCCGCTACAATAGGTGTAGAAAGTAAAAATGAAAACTTAGCAGCACTCTCTCTATCAATCTTATACCCTCTAGCAACAGTCATAGTAATACCAGAACGAGAAACTCCTGGAAAAGCTGCAGCTATTGCCTGAGAAATACCAATTACCATAGCCTGTTTAAATGAAATCTTTTCATATTTAATCTTATTTTTTAACCTTTTATCAACAACAGCCAAAACAATACCCATAACAATTAAAGCAATAGCAATTAAAATCATTTCTAATTTGAAATTATCACCAATTATCTTATCAGAAATTTTATCTAAAACTAAAGCTAAAACACCAGCAGGAATAGTTGCAATTACTAAATACCAAAACATTCTTCCATCAACAGAATCCTGTTTTTTTACAAGCTTATTAAAACCAGCTTTAATAAGCTTTATCCAATCTTTTAAAAAGAATAACCCAATAGCAAGCAAAGTTCCAAAATGAAGAGCAACATCAAAAGCCCCATCAAAATCAGCTCTAAAACTACAACTATCAGTCCATCCAAAAATCCAAGGAATAACATTTAAATGAGCAGAACTAGAAACAGGTAAAAGCTCTGTTAAACCTTGAACAATTCCTAAAATCAAAGCTTGATATATTAACATTTTTATTTCTCTCTTTCTAATCTATAATTCATAATAATTCTACATCTCTTTTAATATATGTCCAATTGTCTCCTTAATAAACTCCGCAGAAGTAATAGGCGCAACCTTACCAGGAAGTGATAAAGCCCAAATAAGCTTCAACCCTCTTCTTTTAGCAGAATTTCTATCAACACCACCAGGATTAGAAGACAAATCAATAATTGTACAATCTTTTTTTACATACCCCAATCTCTCATCATCTAAAATTGTGAAAGGAATAGTATTAATAATAATATCAAATTTTCCAAGTTCTTGATTAACTTCACTTAAATGAATTGGTTTATAACCATAAGCCTTAATCCAAGCAATATCAGAATCCTTTCTAGCCTCGCAAGTAACATTAGCTCCAATACCGTCAAGCATCTTAGCTAGAACCTTTCCAACTCTTCCAAATCCCATAATTAAAATATTGCTACCATGAAGAGTTCTCTGAGTTTCTTCCATTAAAATTTGAATAGTACCCTCAGCAGTTGAAATAGTATTTAAAACAACTAATTCTTCTCTTTTTAATAGATCAATATATTTAACTTTGGCCTCATCCAATTTTCTTGAAATATCATCAGTAATTTTACCAGCTAAGAAAACCTTTTCTCTATTTTTCATAGCTGAAACTAATTCATCAATCGTAATTCTATTCTCAGAAAAAGGAGTACTAACATTAACCCTATCACTAGTCATAGGAACAGGTCCAAGAATAATATCTCCTCTATCAATCAATTCATCAATAGAAGAAC
Organism: Clostridia bacterium; assembly: GCA_017510525.1. Lineage (GTDB taxonomy): Bacteria > Bacillota > Clostridia > TANB77 > CAG-508 > UMGS1994. The sequence goes on from JAFWNC010000018.1 coordinate 35,562, forward strand.
ACCTATGTAAATTCTCACTCTCTCCAAGTCCTTCAGCATTTTCCAAACCATAATAATAAACTAAAAAATCATCTTTAACTAATAATTCTATTAGCTTAACAATCCTCAAATCTCCACCAATTACAGATATCTTTCTATACATACTCTTTTCAATCCTTTCTAATATTGGTTTAATTCGACATCCTTTTCTTTCTCTTCTTGATTTTTCAATCTTTTCTCTTCTTCTTGTTTGAAAATATCATCAACTTTTTTATTTGCCCTATTTTTTATTTCATTAACATTTAAATCTTCTATTAAAGTATATGTTTCTTCTAAATATTTTTGAACCTCTTCATCTTCTTTTTTTATTTTTTTAACATCTTTAGGCTCCATCTTAACAGAAACAGTTAAATAACTACGAATATTTTTAAATACTTCATCTTTAGAAATGATATCTAAATAAACATCATCTAACTCAATAGCTTTATTTGCAAAATTAATAGCCTTATCTTTTTCACTTTTAATAGCATATATCTTAGCTAATTGATAATATGCCTTAGCCTCAAGTTCTTCAGACATTAAACATTCTTTAAAATATCTTTCAGCAGAATCAATATCTTTCTGAATCAAAGCAATTTGACCTAAATTATAATGAGCAGAATACATTTTATGATTAATTTCAGCAGCCTTCTCATAGCACTCTTTCGCACTTGGAAAATCATTCAACCTAGTATAAACAATTCCAAGACTATAATATAACTCAAAATCCAATGGTCTATATTTAAGAGCATCTGTATAAACATTAACAGCCTCTTTAAATCTCTCTTGCTTACAAAGTAAATCACCAAGTAAATTAGAAGCTTCATAAAAATCAGGCTTATTTCTTAGCAAATTGTTAAGCATAGTAATAGCTTCATTAGGCTTATCAAGCTCTTGAAGAAGTTCAGCAATTCTATAATAAGAATTATAATCTTGCTTATTTAAATCAACAGCCATAACATATTCATCAATAGCCTTTCTTCTTCCACCCTCTTTTTCATAAATCTTAGCAAGCAATAAATGTCCATAATACGAATCATATCTATCAACTAAATTAAGAAGAATTTTCTTAGCGCCTTTATTATTTCCAATAAACATCAAAACTCTTGCTAAAGCAATAGAAACAGCCTCAGAAAGATTATATCCAGTTATTTCAATTAAAATAACAACTAAAGGAATAGCTACAGAAAAGAAATACATAAGAAATTTAATCATTCCATTAGAAAAATCTTTAAAAATAATCTCTCCAAAATTAAGAGCAATACCTACTCCCTGTAATATTATAAGAAAAACATAGTTACTATCATTTTTCTTAATAAGCTTAGCAAAAATCAATATAAACAAAGAAAATGCCAATAAATTAAAAATCATCTTCTCAATCAACATAATCCCCAAAATCTCCTCTAAATTAAACATCCTTTTTTATCTACATTTGAGATTATATCACATCAAAAATTTAAGCACAAGGTTTTATTAAATAAAATAATTGATTATTTTAAAAAAATAAAAAGGATTTGAAATATAGAATTTTGAAGCGTGGCAAGGTGTTTTTCGACATAGTCGAAAAATAGCGGAGCGTCCGCAGCCAAAGCTGAAAAATTACTATATTCAAATCCTACGCAAAAAAGAAAAAACGAGGAAAACTCCCCGTTTTTCTGATTTTTGTTGCGACTACCATCCCCACCGAAGAACCTTAATTCTTCGATTAAGGTTGCCGACTTGCTCCTCATCCTCATGATTGTCAAGGAAGACATCAATGTCATTCCCGTCAATCAAACCTCCGGTGTCCTCTGCTCTCCAGACAACGCCCTCGATTAAATCAACTCCTTCAATCATAAGTAAAGATCCTTCAGGAAAAACATCCGTTGCACAAGTACGATATGGTATAGCTTTCAGCCCTGAAGCTGTTCCCCAATCACCATTCTCGGGATCGATCTCAAACTCCCCATTACAATATGGGCAGTACCCGGTGACGATCCCTTCGTCGTACCAAAGCACAGGATAAAATTTCCCCTGAAACCAAGCACCATCTTCCACCTCTTCCTCGGTTATTATCTCCTCAGTTGTAGTTTCAGTTGGCTCTTCGGTTGTAATCTCAGAAGTCTCCTCGATAGTAGGCTCTTCAATTATCGATTGAACCACTGTAGGCTCTTCGATAATCAATTCTTCACTATCATCTGCTTTAGCCTGTATAAAAAAAACTCCTATACAAACTGCTAAAACAGCTGCCGTGACTAATACAATAGCCTTTCTCCGGGAAATTCTGAGTACTGCGTGATGATGTCTTCTCCTAAACCGAATTTTCATACATGAAAACCCCTTTCTAAATATAATATAAGTAAACGTACCTAAACAAATTATACCACATTATGTAGATTAAGGCAAATATTTACGCAATATTTGGGGACATCCATAAATTTATTTGGGCGGGCATGGAAACCCGCCCATCTCCTTGCATTACCCAATACATTCGTAGCGGAATTACAAAAGTGCTCCATCCTTGACTTTCCAAAAATAAAATTGTAATATATATATATATATAAGGAGGATATTATGGCATTTGATGGTATTGTTACAAAAGCAATTGTTACTGAACTTGAAAATAATTTAATCGGCGCAAAAGTCAATAAAGTACTTGAACCAAATAAAAACGAAATAATTTTAAATTTATATAATAATAGATTAAACTACGCATTAGACATAAACATTCATCCTGAAAACTATAAAATCAGTCTAACAACTTACTCAAAACCCAATCCACTAAATGCATTAAATTTCTGTATGCTTCTTAGAAAATATTTAATAGGATTTAAAATAAAGTCTATAAAAAGCTATGATTTAGAAAGATGTATTGAAATAGAATTTGAAGGTAACAATGAACTAAAAGATAGTGTTACTTATAAGTTAATTATAGAACTTATGGGAAGACGCAGTAATATAGTTTTCTTAAATCAAAAAAATCAAATTATAGATTCAATAAAACATATTATAACAAAAACTCGTGAAGTTCTACCTGCTAGAGAATATGTATTCCCAGAAATAACAAAAACATCTTTCTTAGAACTAAAGAATTTTGATGAATTTTATGAACTAATTTCAGCTACTTCATATACAAGTATCTCTTCTAATATCACTGAAACATTTATAGGATTTAGCAAACCATTTATTCAAAACATATTATACAACCTTGATATTTCAGATAATACAAAAGATATTAATGACTTAAAAGAACTATATGATTACATAGTTCGTATCTTCTCTAATTTTGGAACAAATAATATTTACTGTAAACAATTAAAAAACGACGACTTTACAATAGACTTCTCTGACTTTGAATCTGATAAAATGATTAACTTTTATATAGATGACTTTTATCATAAAAAAGAAATAAATGATAACTTTAATAACAAAAAAGCTGAGTTATCAAAACTAATTTTAGGAAGTCTAAAAAAATGCTCTAAAAAATTAGAAAATATCAATAGGAAACTAAAAGACTGCGAAAACATGGATAAATACAGAATATACGGCGAACTTCTAACTGCTAATCTATACAAATTAGACGGAAACTCTAACAAAGTTGTATTGGAAAACTATTATGATAATAACAAATTAATTGAAATACCTTTAGATAGCTCTATTCCATATAATAAAAATGCTGAAAAATATTTCAAAAAATACAACAAACTAAAAAACACTCTCTCAATCGTATCAAAACAAAAAGAAGAAACAGAACTAGAGCTTAGATACATTGAAAGTATTGTATATTCAATTACAACAGCAAAAACACTAAAAGACATTTCTGAAATACATGACGAATTTGTAGAAAACGTAGAAATAAAAAAATTCTCAAACAAACCAACAAAGAAAAACAAAGAAAGCGATGACTTTAGAAATAAAATACAAAAATTTAATATAAATAATTTTGATGTTTATATTGGAAAAAACAATAAACAAAATGATTACTTAACACTACATTTTGCAAGCAAAGAAGACATCTGGTTCCATGTTCAAGACGCTCACGGCTCACACGTTATTCTAAAAACAAATGGAAAAACTCCAGATGAAGACACTTTATATAAATGCGCCTTACTAGCAAAACAAAACAGCAAAGCAACACTAAGTAAAAACGTATCAGTAGACTACACCTACATAAAATACGTAAAAAAACACCCTAATAAAAAACTAGGAATGGTACATTATACAGATTATCAAACAATAATCATCTAAAAACAAAAAAGAACACTTACCAGAGGTATGTTAAGACATTTGGTAAGTGTCTTCTTTAGCTTTTATTTTATCAATTCTAATGTATCTTTTGCTATCATCATTTCTTCATCTGTAGGGATTACATATACTTTTATCTTTGAATTTGGACTAGATATTAATATTTCTTCTCCACGTATTTTGTTTTTCTCTTCATCAATCTCTAATCCCATAAATTTCAAGTTATCACAAATTTTCTTTCTTGAATGGAATTGGTTTTCACCAACACCAGCTGTAAATGTAATTACATCAATTCCCTGTAAAGTAACAGCATAACTAGCTATGAATTGTGCAACTCTATATGCATATACATCTAATGCTAAGCTTGCTCTTTCATTTCCTTCTGCAGATGCCCCCTCAATATCTCTAAAATCAGCTGAAACGCCAGAAATTCCGAAAACTCCAGATTGTTTGTTTAATAATTTCTCAACTTCTTCAGTATTTAAATTTGCTTGATTCATTATATAAGTTACAACAGAAGGATCTAAATCACCACTTCTAGCACACATTGGAATTCCACCAAGTGGAGTAAGTCCCATACTTGTATCTAAACTCTTTCCATCTTTCATGGCACATAAACTTGCACCGCTGACCTAAATGACAATTTACTATTTTTAAATCTGTTCTTCCCTCTAAAGCAGCAACTCTGTTTGCAATATATTTATGTGATGTACCATGTGCTCCATATTTACGAACTCCATATTTTTCATACATCTCATAAGGAACTGGATATGTAAAAGTCTTAGCTGGCATTGTTTGATGAAAAGCAGTATCAAAAACAACCGCCATTTTTGCATTAGGCATTTCCTTTTGACAAGCTCTAATTCCAAGTATTGCTGCAGGATTATGAAGAGGTGCTAATTTACTACAATCTTCAATTTTTTCAATTACATCCTCAGTAACTAAAACAGATTTATCAAAATATTCACCACCATGAACAATTCTATGACCAACAGCCTCAATTTCATCTAAGCTCTTTATAGTATTATATTTTGGACTTAATAACTGATCAACAATAATTTTTAAAGCCTCTTCATGGTTACTAACCTTTTCCTCAATAACAACCTTCTCACCATTAACCTTATGAGTTAAGAAAGAATTCTCACCAATCCTTTCATAATTTCCTTTTGCCATAACCTCTTCTTTTTCCATATCAATCAATTGATACTTCAAAGAAGAACTCCCGCAATTAACAACCAAAATTTTCATTTTTTCCATCCTTTCATTTTATATATTATTTATTTATAATTTCATTTGTTTCCTTTGCAATAATCAATTCCTCCTCAGTAGGAACAATCCAAAGCTTAACCCTAGAATCATCCTTAGACAACTCATATTCCATATTAGTAACCTTATTCTTCTCCTCATCAAGTTCAACACCCATGAAATTCAAATAAGAACAAATCATTTTTCTCTCATCAGGACCTTTTTCACCAACACCACCAGTGAAAGTAATAACATCAACACCATTCATAGTAACAGCATATTTTCCAATATATTGAGCAATTAAATAACAATAAACCTTCATTGCTAAATCAGCTCTCTCATTACCATTTGGAATCTCTCTTAAAATATCTCTATTATCATTTGAAATTCCAGAAATGCCATGTAATCCAGACTTTTTATTTAAAATCCTATCCATTTCCCTAGGAGTTAAATTTTCCTGTTCCATTATATATGTAACAACAGATGGATCCAAATCACCACTTCTTGAACCCATTGGAATTCCACCTAAAGGAGTTAACCCCATACTAGTATCAACACTTATACCATTTTGAATTGCACAAATACTAGCACCCTGACCTAAATGACAGCTTATTATTTTTAAATCTTTTATATCTTTATTTAAAATTTCAGCAATTCTATGTGATACATATTTATGAGAAGTACCATGAGCACCATACTTACGAACACCATATTTTTCATAATATTCATATGGAATAGGATAAATATAATGCTCCTTTGGGATAGTTTGATGAAAAGCAGTATCAAAAACAGCAACATTAGGAACATCAGGTAATATTTTTTGAATTGCTCTTATTCCCTGTAAATGTGCTGGATTATGTAATGGAGCGTATCTAATTGCATCTTCTATTCCTTTAATAACATCCTCATCAATTATAGTCGCCTGCTTAAATCTCTCACCACCATGAACAACTCTATGTCCAACAGCTTCAATTTCATTAAAGCTTTTTATAGCTGGATAATCAGAATTAACGAGTTCTTCCATTACTATTTTTAGAGCTTCTTCATGAGAATAAACATTTCTTTCTTTTTTATACTTTTCTCCATTAATTTTATGAGTAATTATTGAATTATACTGACCAATTCTTTCAATATTTCCTTTTGCAAGTACTTTCTCATTTTCCATATCAATTAAGCAATATTTCAAAGATGAACTTCCACAATTTACAACTAATACCTTCATATACTTCTCCTTTTTTATATTATTTTAAATACTGTATCTTTTTATTGAGCTTGAACTGCTGTAATTGCTACAACTCCAACTATATCATCACTTGTACATCCTCTAGATAAATCATTAACAGGTTTAGCAATTCCCTGGCAAATTGGTCCATAAGCTTCAGCTTTAGCTAATCTTTGAACAAGCTTGTATCCAATATTTCCAGCCTGTAAATCAGGGAAAACCAATGTGTTACACATACCTGCAACATCACTATTTGGGGCTTTACTTTTTGCAACTTCTGGAACAATTGCAGCATCAAGCTGTAATTCTCCATCTACTTTTAACTCTGGATATCTTTCCTTAACAATTTTTGTTGCATTAGCAACTTTGTCAACCTCTTCAGCCTTTGCACTACCATAAGTCGAATAAGAAAGCATTCCAATCTTAGCTTGTTTTTCAGTTAAAAGTTCAAAACTTTCAGCCGAAGACTTTGCAATTTCAGCTAAACTCTCTGTATCAGGATTTTGATTTAATCCACAATCAGCAAAAACAAATACACCATTTTCACCATATTCACACTCTGGAACAACCATTAAGAAAAATGCAGATACAAGCTTAGTTCCAGGAGCAGTTTTTAAAATCTGAAGAGCAGGTCTTAAAGTATCTGAAGTAGAATGAGCAGCACCAGACACCAAACCATCAGCATCATCATTTTTAACCATCATCATTCCGAAAAAAACAGGATCTAACATTTTTTCTTTAGCTTCCTCTTCTGTCATTCCTTTAGCTTTTCTAAGTTCATAAAATTTATTAACATATTCATCATATTTTTCAGACTTTTTAGGATCAACTATTTTTGCACTAGAAATATCAATTTCATTTTCTATTGCAATCATCTTAACAATATTTTCATCACCGACTAAAATAATATTAGCAAATTTTTCTTTTCCAATACTTTCCGCAGCTTTCAAAACACGAATATCAGTAGCCTCAGGAAGTACTATTGTTTTAATATTTTGCTTGGCTCTTATCTTTAAATTATCAATAAAACTCATTTTCCCCCTCCTTTTTCTAAAATACAAATTGATTATATAAAATTGTTTTTTTAAAGTCAAGAATTAATTAAAACTATAATTTATGATATAATAGGTAAAAATTAATTGTAGGAAGGAAAACAAAATGCACCTAACATATAGTATAATAAAAGAAGACACATCAATTAGACAAATACTTAAACAACATTTTTCTATGTCTGAACGCTATATATTAAAACTCAAAAAGAATAACTGTATATATTTAAACAAAATACAGTCTGGAATAAATACCGAAATACATGAAAATGATAAGCTTGAGATTATTGATGAAATCCCTGAAGACAATTCAAATATTATCCCATCTTCAAATATTAAACTAAATATAATATTTGAAGATGAATATATGATTATAGTAAATAAACCTTCAGGAATCCCTGTACACCCATCAATGGCTCGTTATACAGACTCTCTTTCAAATGGAGTTAGATTGTATTTTGACAATATAGGTTTAAATAAAAAAATTAGGCCTGTAAACCGCCTAGATAAAGATACATCTGGATTAGTTGTATTTGCAAAAAATGAATACATTCAAGAAAGTCTAATTAAACAAATGAAATCAAACACATTTAAGAAAAAATATATTGCATTCTTAGAAGGAAAACTTGAAAAAAAATCAGGAACAATTGATGCACCAATTTCAAGAAAGGAAGGAAGTATAATAGAAAGATGTATTGATAGTAATGGAGATTCTTCAATCTCAAACTATAAAGTTATTGAAGAACTCGATAATTATTCAATAGTAGAATTTGAACTTCAAACCGGAAGAACACATCAAATAAGGGTTCATTCAAAACACATCGGCCATCCAATATTACGGAGATACTCTCTATGGTCATTCTTCTAAATTAATTAAAAGACAAGCATTACATGCATACCAGATATCTTTTATTCATCCAATAAGTAAAAAAAATATAACCATAAAAATTGAATTACCCGAAGATATGGAAAGTTTAAAATGAGGTGTGCAATGGGGACGGAGAAATATGTGCATATTTCTCCGTCCCCATTGCACACCTCATTTTAAAGATACTTATACTCAAAATTAGACATATGTTCAAATAAATCTCTAACATATTTTAAAGTTACAATCTCATTTTTTTGATGAGGGCATTTTTCTTTTTCAGTTATAAGCTCTTTTTTATAACAATTTTTCTTCATTTTATATATTAAATATCTTAAATCCATATAATCAAAATAAATTTGAAAACCATCATCTAAATCTTTCCAAAATTGTTCAAAAGAATAATTCTCCATATACACTCCTCTCATATAACAATAACACCATTATAGGAGCAATAATTAGTTGTCCATCTTTGAAGAAATTGCCCTAGAAGTATTGCTCCGCTGGTCACGGACGAGCAACGCTCGCCCCTACAATATCATCTCATCAAACTCTGTCTCAGAAATTACTCTAATTCCAAGCTTATTAGCCTTATCAAGCTTACTTCCAGCATCCTCACCAGCTAATACATAAGTAGTCTTTTTTGAAACAGAACCAGAAGTCTTTCCGCCAAATTTCTCAATAATCTCTCCAGCCTCATCTCTAGTATATTTCTCTAAAGCACCAGTTAAAACAAAAGTCATTCCATCAAATCTATTGTCGCTATTTTCATCCTCTTCTTCAATCATATTAACACCAGCTGCCTTTAATCTATTTATCAAATCAATAGTCTGTTCTTGTCTGAAAAACTCATAAATAGTATTTGCAGTAATATCTCCAGTATCATCTGTCATTAGTAGGCTTTCATAACTTGCATTTATCAGATTATCCATTGATTTATATTTTCTAGCTAAAATTTTTGCACCTTTAACACCAACATGACGAATTCCTAGTGCATTTATTAATCTATAAAGCTCATTATTCTTACTTTCAGAAATAGCATCATATAAATTTTGAGCAAACTTTTTACCATCTTTCTTTAAAGATTTAAAATCATCTATTGTTAAAGAATATAAATCAGCAATATTTTTAATAAGCTCTCTATTTAACAATTCGTCTATAATAGAATAACCAAGGCCTTTAATATTCATTGCTTCACGAGATGCAAAATGAACTATACTTCTAAAAAGTTTAGCACTACACTCAATGCCAATACATCTCCAAACAGCTTCTCCCTCTTCTCTAACAGCGTCTGCTCCACAAACTGGACACACTTTTGGCATTTCAAATTCTTTTTCTATACCAGTTCTCTTATCTTTAACAACTTCAACAACCTCAGGAATAACATCACCAGCTTTTTGAATTACAACAGTATCTCCAATTTTTAAATCTTTTTCTTTAATAAAATCCTCATTATGAAGAGTAGTTTTAGAAATCAAAGAACCCGCAACTCTAACAGGCTCTAAAATAGCCATAGGAGTTATTGCACCAGTTCTACCAACCTGACAAATAATATCTTTAAGCTTAGTTTCTTTTTTCTCTGGTGGATATTTATAAGCAATAGCCCATTTAGGAGTCTTATAATTAGTTCCTAGAATTTCTCTTAGTCTTAGATCATCAACCTTAATAACTGCTCCATCAATACCAAAACTTAAAGATTCCCTATCATCGCCAATTTTATTAATTGCTTCAATTGCTTCATCAATTGTATTGCAAAGAACTTTAACAGGATTAACATTAAATCCTAATTTTTCAAGATATTTCAAAGACTCATAATGAGAACTAAATTCAATTGAATCACTCTTTTGAACATTAAAGATATAAATATCTAAAGGTCTTTTAGCAGTCTCTCTACTATCTAATTGTCTAAGTGATCCTGCTGCAGCATTTCTAGCATTTGCAAATAAAGGTTGTTCTAATATTTCCCTTTCTTCATTAAGTTTTTCGAAACCTTCTTTAGAAATAAAAACCTCTCCACGAACAATAATATCAATATTTTCTTTAAGTTTCTGGGGAATATGAGAAATTGTTTTTAAATTCTCAGTAATATCTTCACCAACTAAACCATTCCCACGAGTAGCGCCCCTAACAAATTCACCATTTTTATATTCAAGACTAACAGACAATCCATCAATCTTAGTTTCAACAACATACTTCAAAACAGTGTTATTTTCATCAGCTACCTTTTTAACTCGTTCGTCAAAAGCCTTTAAATCATCAAAATTAAAAATATCTAAAAGACTTTGAAGAGGAACCTCATGTTCAACTTTCTCAAATCCTTCTTTTACATGTCCGCCAACCTTTTGAGTAAGTGAATCCTTATCTAAAAACTCAGGAAATTCATTCTCTAAATTTCTAAGTTCAACCATCAACATATCATACTCAAAATCGCTAATTTCAGGGGCATCATCATCATAATATTTACCAGCATAATACTCCGTAAGTTCACGAAGCTCTTTAATTCTTTTCTCTGCATTTTCTTTTGTCATACAAAATCTCCTCAAAAAAAATTTAAAATACAAAGGCGGGGTATCCCCGCCCTTTTCTCCTTGTCATATCTCAAACATTCGTAGCGGAGAACTAAAGTTCTCCATGTAGGGGCGGGTTTCCATGCCCGCCCTATTGATATTTAATCCTTAAAAAAATCTTTCCCTGCTCTAAAATAATCAATTCCAGAAAAAACTGTTGCAATAACAGAAATAAGTAAAAGAACAGACCCAGTAGCATTAATCACCAAAGGAAATCCAGATAAATCTCCATTTACAAACTCAAAAAAACTATGTACATCAACAAAAACAATTGCTAAAGCAGTCATTTGAGTAAAAGTTTTAAGTTTTCCCCAAAAAGAAGCAGCAATAACTTTACCTCCTTTTTCAACAGCAACTAATCTAAAACCTGATACTAAGAATTCTCTAGCTAAAACTATAATTGGAATCCATCCTGGAATTTTATCAAACTCTACTAATAGAATCATTGCAGTTAAAACTAAAATCTTATCTGCCAAAGGATCTAGAAATTTTCCAAAAGTAGTAACCTCATTTCTCTTTCTTGCAATATATCCATCTAACTTATCTGTAAGAGATGCTATAATAAAAATTATATCCATAATAATAAATGAAATACACACCCCATATACATCTCCACAAATTGGTAAAAATTGAACAATTACTAAAAGTGGAACTAAAATCATTCTAAAAATTGTTAGTTTATTAGCTAAATTCATTTTCAAAAAACCTTTCATCTCTATCTCCTATTAATTTCAATAATATCCATAACATCAGCAATATAATCGCCAATAACAGGAATATTAAGTCTAACAATATATTGTAAAATATATATAACTAAAGCAGTTACAAAATAAAAACCTATTCCAATACCGACGCCTTTAGAAACACCTGCTATCAGATTTCTAAAAAGCATTTTTCTTTTGTTATCTAGTAACTCAACTATATCATAAAGATTATTTTTTTCAATACTATTATTTAATTTATCTATAGATTTATTTAGAAATTTAACATTTTTAAAAAATCCCAAAAACTATCACCTCAAAAATAGTTTCTGAGATTTTCTAAATTTTATTCAGATTCATTTTTTGATTGACTAGAATCGATTATAGTATCAATTAATTCTCTAAAATCCGTACTATCATCATCTTTTTTCTTTGTTGATTTTACACTATTATCAGTATTTTTTCTAACTTCTTCCAAAGTATCAATTAATGATTGTAACTCTTTTAAGTCATTTCCAATCAATTCCCAATTATTTGCTCTAGAAGAATCTTTCAAATTATTATTAGCTTTAATTATCGCTTCAATCAATTCATCTTCACTATCTGTATTAATAAATCCTAAATCATAAGCCGAATCAGAAATTAACTTCAAAATTGCCTCTTCTAAATTATTTCCAATAGCAACCTTATCACCAGTAGCAACAATTACTTTTTTAAGAGCTGGAACAGCTGAATCTTCATTAATCATTGTCTGATAAAAAGGTTCAACATATAAAACAGTATTTTCTAATGGAATAATAAAAGTATTATAATCTACTTTTGTTCCAGGAGTATTAATTTTACTTAATTCTTCTGAAATGTCTTTATCTTGTTCTATTTGAATTTGTAATTGTTTTATACCAGGCAAGTTAGAATCTTGAGACATTTTATAAATAGTTAATTTATTTCCATTATCATATCTACCTACTAAATAAGAATTTAAACTTTGTTTATTAAGTTTATTATATGAAGTTACTAAACCTAATTCTTCTCCTTTACTATCAACTGTTTTAAGCATAGTATAAGTTGAATTAACTCTATTATCCTCTTCGTCAGATTTTCTAGAAACAGTCCATGCATCTCCTACTCTATATAACATTTCTGCATTAACATCATGATATCTCTCTAAAACTTGAGCTTGTATATCAAATAAATATTCAGGATACACAATATTTTTCTGAATATCCTTAGGAATAGTAGCATCTTTATCCATAAATAAATCAGGATAAATATTTCTATACATCATAGCAATAGGATCAGTTCTATCAATTATATAAAAACTAACTGTACCATCATAAGCATCAACTAGAACTTTAACTGAATTTCTAATATAATTAATCTCTTTATAATTTCCCTCAATCTTAATCTTAGATTTTTGAGAATAAGGATATGAATTAGAAATTGTATAAGCATCTAAAACCCATACAAGCTTACCGCTATCTGTAACAACTAAATAAGGATGTTCATCATAAACAAAATAAGGCATCAAAGCTTTTGCTCTTTCACGAATATTTCTATTCATTATAATTTTACTATTATCCGTAACTGAGAAAGACGTTACAAGCTTGTGATCACCATTATGAATAGCTAAAACTAATCTATCTAAAAGTCCTGCATTTATACCTGCTTTTCCTTTATATTCATATTCTTCATATGATTTACTAGAAATAGGATAATCAAATTCCTTCTTATCTTTTGCTCCAGTAACAACAGTTTCATTAGTAGCCATTCCAAAATAGATTCTAGGCTCCGTTATTCCAAGAACATTATCATCATATTCAGATTGAATATATTCAACATTCCCTTTATCATCTACATTAGAAATATCAGAAACAACAACTCCATATCCATGTGTATATTGATAAGTTTTACTAGAATAAGTTCCATTTACTCCACTAGCTAATTCTCTAGGCGTAATATATACCGGTTTTTTCTCTCCATCAATATTATATAATCCGATATTAGATGTACCATAAGTATAATAAACTTCACTATCTTTAGATTCAGCAAGAGAATCTAAATTTGCCTCTTCTGTAATAATGCTAGCATTTTTCAACACATTCAAATTTATGCTATCTAAACTCAAATTATTAACAGAATTAACATCTACTTCATCAACCTTAATATTATAAGCCTGTCTAGTATATTCAATATTATAATTCAAATATTTTCTCTGTTTATCTAATTCATTTCTTTCTGCATAAAAATATTGAAAACCAGTCATAACAATAAACAAAACTACTAAATAAATAGGAACAATCAACATAGAATTAACTATTTTCTTAACCTTAAACTGTTTAACATATTTAATAACTCTAATAACAGAAATTAAAATTGCTAAAGCAAAAAGCCTATAACCCCATAATTTAATTTTAACATCTGTAAGTCCTGCTCCAATAATTTCAGTTTTTGTATCATCATTTAAGTTAATCATATTACCATTTTCAATTTCAACAGAAGATAATATAACAATTCCAGCAACTAAAAGAGCAATAACAATAACTTTCCCTATCACTTGTTTAATAAAACTATTATTTATCAATGTTTCTCTATCAACACCATCAAAATACTTATTAAGTGTAACAATATAATATACAACACTATATAAAGTCAAAATAACAGTATAAATAATTCCAAAAATAATTAGTGATTTTATAAAAGGTAATTTAAATAAATAGAATGAAATATCAAACTTAAAAATTGGATCATTTATTCCAAATTTAGCTGAATTCATAAACATTAAAAACTTTTCTGTTAAAAATACTTGAGCCAATAAACTAACAATTAAACTAGCAATGAAAGAAATAGACTTATTAGGAAGTTTCGGCATTTCTTTTTGTTCTTTTACGAAAAAAGCTTCTAATCCACTTTTTAATTTTAAATTTGAAAAATATATTATAATATATGAAATTGCAAAAGCTAGAACTGTTACGGCAAGTTTATTTGCAACATTTGTATAAAAAATACTAACATATTGCTCTCCAATCTCTTTTATTTCAAGATATTCACCTCTAGCCATTACAAAGGAAATAAAAAGATAAATAATTAGAAAGAATACAACTACTAATTTACGAGTAATAAAACCCTTTTTACTTTTTTCCATATACCCTCCATCTTATATATAATACAATCTACGATTCCTAAATAATTGCATTTAAAAAATCATCACTATTAAAAACTTCCATATCATCAATCTGTTCACCAACACCAATAAATTTAACTGGAATCTGGTTTTCTTCTACAATACCGATACAAGCCCCACCTTTTGCCGTTCCATCAAGCTTTGTTAAAACTAATCCAGTTATATCAGTAACTTCTTTAAAAGCCTTAACCTGTAAAATAGCATTTTGACCTGTGGTTCCATCTAGAACCAATAGTACTTCTCTGCTAGAATCAGGTAATTCTTTATTTATAACTCTTTGAATCTTAGCAAGCTCGTCCATTAAATATTTTTTATTATGAAGTCTACCTGCTGTATCACAAATTAGAACGTCTGCATTCTTCTCTTTAGTAACCCTTATAGCATCAAAAACAACAGAAGCAGGATCACTTCCTTCATCAGCCTTAACCAAATCACATCCGAGCACGGTTAGCCCATATCTCAATCTGCTCAACCGCAGCTGCTCTAAAAGTATCAGCTGCAGCAATAACAACTTTTTTTCCATCTTTTTTTAATCTATTAGCAATCTTTCCAATAGAAGTAGTTTTACCAACACCATTAACACCTACAACTAAGATAACAGAAGGTGTTGTATCAAGTTTTAGTTCCTTATTAGGAACATCAAGCATTTTTCTCATTTCTTCTTTTAATGCATTTTTTACATCTTCTTCACTTTCAATTTTCTCTCTTTTTATTCTAGTTCTAAGTCCATCAATAATCTTTACAGAAGTTTCTACACCTAAATCAGACATAATCAATACTTCTTCAAGTTCTTCAAGTAAATCTTCATCAACCTTTCTAAAAGCACTAAAAACATTATTTATTTTATCTCCAAGAGATTCCTTTGTTTTACCAAGTCCACTCTTTAATTTATCAAAAAATCCCATAAATCCTCCTATAAAATACGACTATATCAATTATATCATTTAATAAAGATTTTTCAAGACATTGGCAAAAAAAACATGCAAATAAAATTTGCATGTTTTTTATATAAAATACTTATTTTATTATTCTTTGATTGAATTGTAGAAATTAGCAACTGTAGCACTCATATAAGGAACTACATAAATATAAGCTAAACCAAAAGTAATACCACATAATAAGAACCATGGTATAAAAGATAAATGTAAAATGAATAATTCCATTTTATGACCTTTCATAATTTCACAACTCTTTGCAATACACTCGCTAGCTGTCATATCTGGATTATCAGCTAAAATATATGTTCCCATTGAATAAGAATATGCTTTTATGATACCAGGAATAATGAATAATAAAGTCCATAAGAAAGTATATACACCTGTTAAAATTCCTAATATAATTGCACTTACTGCATTGTTAAATCCAGAAAAAGCATCTTTGATTTCTACATCTTCTTCTCTAGTAATTTTTAAGTACATAATACATAATGATAAAGAAAAACAAAATGTTAATAATGATCCAGCAATAGATCCAACAACAGGTATTAAGTTTAATACTCCAACAACAACACCTATTATTAAAGAAACAACGAACATTAGACCAATTTTGCCAGATATTTGTTTTTTAGCGTTCATTTTCATTTCTACTCTTGACATAATAAAAACTCCCCCTTTTTTTATTTTTACATACATATATTATCCTATTTTTGTCGAAATTTGTCAATATTTTTCCAAAAATTAATCAGAAACATCAAAATCCAAAGTAATTTGTATTTTATAATCCGGATATTCTTTAGAAACTTTTTCATATATTTCATTATATGTTTCTTTCTTATTTTTGTCATCAAAATCGATAATTATATCAAAATGAATTACCTTTTCATCTTTATTAAAATAAAAACCATGTATTTGTAAAATACTTTTATGAGAATACACTATTCTATTTATATTTTCCCTGATTTTTACTATCTCTTCATCATTTGTATTCATTGAATAAATTCCAACAGCTGATAAAATAACACCGTGTTCATCATAAACTTTATGCATTATTTTTCTTGTTAATTCATCAATTT
This sequence comes from Clostridia bacterium, assembly GCA_017510525.1. Lineage (GTDB taxonomy): Bacteria > Bacillota > Clostridia > TANB77 > CAG-508 > UMGS1994. The sequence goes on from JAFWNC010000018.1 coordinate 52,645, forward strand.
TATAAGCAGTCATTTCATCAGATATTTCAATATGAATAGAACCAATGAAATTATCTGGTCCATAATTATTTAGAGTTAGATCATAAGCTCCATAAACCTCTTCAAAACCACAAACTGTCTTTTTAATTTTAGAAGCTAATTCAGAATCAATACGTTCGCCCAATATTTGGCTCAAAGTACTCTTTAACATATTTAAACCAGATCTAATAATAATAACAGAAATAATTGCAGCTAAATAAGCCTCTAAACTAATTTCAAAAATAATGAACATAACAGCAGCAATCAAAGTAGAAGTCGAAATAATAGAATCCATTAAAGCATCAGTTCCAGAATCAATTAATGACTCAGAATTCACTTTTTTACCAACATTTTTAACATAAAGTCCTAGAACTATCTTTACAACAATAGCAACAGAAATTATAACTATAGAAGCTTTATTATAATCAGGAACTTCTGGAGAAATAATCTTTTTAATTGATTCAATTAAAGAAGTAGCACCAGCATATAAAATAATAATAGAAATAAGCATAGCACTCAAATATTCAACTCTACCATGTCCATAAGGGTGTTTCTTATCTGGAGATTTTCCAGCAAGTTTAATGCCGAACAATAGTAATAATTGAAGAAAGTGCATCACTTAAATTATTTACAGCATCTAAAACAATAGCAATCGAATTAGAAACTAATCCAACAACAACTTTAAACGCAGATAAAAACAAATTAGCTATTATCCCAATAATACTAGTTCTAACAATCACATGTGCTCTATTAATACCTCTTTCCATAAACCCTCCTTAATTCAAATATTCTTTAATACTGTTAATCAGCCTCTCACAATCACTAACACCCAAATCATACATCTCCTGAAGCTTATTAACATCCTTCTCTATCCTCTTCAAAGGAACCAACCTAGATGGCCTAATAACAAAAATCTCTTTTTTATTTTCCATATCAATAATCTTCTCAACCGTTTTGTTATAATTCAAATATCTATTATTAATCGTCTCAACCAAATTAGGATATTTTCCATATTTAAGCTTTGCCATCCAATCCTTAGGCTTAGACTTCCTATATTCAATTGGCCTAGTTAAAACAACAATAATCTTATCAAACCCCATACGTTTACACTCATCAATAGGAATACTATCAGAAATTCCACCATCTAAATATTTTTTCCCATCAATCTCAACAATTTGTGAAACAAAAGGCATAGCAGAAGTAGCCCTACAAACTTCCATCTGTTCAAAAACATCATAAAGCTTTATATACTCTGGCTTTCCAGTTTCAACATTAGTAACAGTAGCATAAAAATCAACACCAGATTTCTTATAAGTCTCATTATCAAAAACATCTAATTTCTTAGGAACTTCCTCAAAAGAGAACTCCTTATTAATGATATTTCCCGTTTTTATTAAAGAACTAAAACCCATATATCTTTTATCACCAGCAAATTTTCTATTATATCTAATAGCCCTACCACGCTGTTTAGATAAAAAATTAACGCCAAAAAGAACACCAGCAGAAACACCAATAATACCGTCTACCTTAATATTATTATCTAAAAAAACATCTAGAACGCCAGAAGTATACATTCCCCTCATAGCGCCACCTTCTAAAACCAAACCAACCTTCATAACAAAACCACCTTTTTAAGAATTATACAAAAACAAAAATAAAAAAACAAGTATAAAAATAAAAAAAAGGAGCACTTTAAGTATCTCCGCTACAATATTTTACATTTTTCGTAGCGGAGAACTAGAGTTCTCCATAAAGCTCTTACTTTCCTACTATACAAACAAAAAGAGAAGCAAAACTGCTTCCCTTTTTTAGAACACTACATCTCTCAAAACAAGATCTCTAACTCTTCGTTATAACGAAACCTTATTTTTCCAGATTTGGCCTCTTCCTTAAACTTAGAGACCATGTCATCTGTGACAAACGGCTTATTATAATATTCTCTAATGTAATCTTTAACATCAATAGAATACTGTAAACCATTTTCGTCCCAGAAGGTTGCCATAACCATGGAAACACCTATCTTCCCATGATTTTTCTTAGGCCGAGAATTCTTAGCTGAATCGTCTTTCACTAGATATATATCAATGAAAAACAATTTCTTTTCATCCTGAGCCACATTGCTTGTTCTCTCATTATCTGCCATAGAAATCCCCTCCTAACTGGCATATACATATAAAAACAACGTACGTAAAAGATATTATACTATTTTTTCCTTTTATTGTCAACATAAATCTATCTATTCATCATTCTACCGCTACCTTGTTTGCATTCCTCCACCTGGCATTCCTCCATTCATTTCACCAGAAAGATTAGAAGTAACAATACTTGTTAAAGTCTGTGAACTTGATTCGCTACCATTTACAAACAAACTATATGTTTCTCCTTGCTTTAAATCAGAACTAGAAATAACAATAGCACCATAAGCCTTTGTAGCTTCAGTAGAAGCAATTTCATTTCCATTGCTGTCTTTTAAAACAAGCTTATCTCCAGATTTTCCAGTAACACCAAAGCAAATACTATATTGACTAGAACTATTTGAAGGATTTTGCCACATGCCATTAGCACCATAAGCAATCAATGTTCCACCAGTAATATTAAAGCTTTGATCATAATCTAATGCACCATTTCCACCATTTACAGAACCAGCTACAACAACGTAACCACCTGTCATTTCAATAGAACCATTAGAATCCAAACCATCTCCTTGTGAACTTACATATATTTTTCCACCAGTAATCATTAGCTTTCTATCTGAATTTGCAGAATTAGAATAATCATTTTCTCCCGGTCTACCATTAATAGCAGATGAATCATTTCCACCAGAAATATTTATACCATCATCTTTAGCCTCAATAGTAATATCACCACCATTTATCTCAATATAAGTAGCTTCGATTCCCTCATAAGAGTCTTTAATATTAATAGTTCCACTGTTTATTTTTATAAAAGTTGCCGCTTCTATTCCGTCTGAACCAGCATTAATAGTTATTTCCGAATCTTCAACAATTACATATCCCAAAGTCTTATCTGTATCATTTGTTGATTTAATACCATCTCCATCTGAATTAACAGTTATTTTAGCATCTTTTATACTAACAAAATCTTTACCTCTAATTCCATCATCAGCAGAACTAACCTCAATATTAGTGCCTTCAATAACTAAAGAATCCTTACTAACAATTGCATCTTCGTAATTTCCATTAACTTTTAACGTGCCTGAACCATTTATATATAAATCAGCTTTTGAAAAAATTGTACCATCTGGTTCATCATCTTCAGTAAATTCACTATACTCTGAACCATCTGTAAATACATTTTCAGATCCATCAACCAAGTTTATAATAACAGTTTCAGCTTTTATTATATTTAATGGAGATGTAGTTTTACAAGTAATATCAACACCATCTAACACCAAAATAACCTCTTCACCTTTAGCCTCAACCTCAATTTTCCCATCGCTTAATGTACCAGTAAAATAATAAACTCCTCCAGAAGAAATCTTTACAGTTGAACCATTAATTGAAACACCTGAACCAGAAGATGTCATTTTACTTAAATCAATTTTAGAATCAAAATCAGTATATGAAGTTTCTCCTGTTGTTTGAACGCTTACATTTTTACTCTCTTCAATTATTTCAGCCTCTTCAGTACTACTAGCTTCCTCAGAATTTGATTTATTCTTATCAATTACACCAATCTTAATAATCAGTCCTAAAGCAACAGCCAAAATTATTATTATTAAAATTGGAATTACAATCTTCTTATCTTCACTCTCCATTATAATTCCTCCTCACTCTCCTCAGGTCTCTCAATCATAACCAACATATTTCCATTTCTAACACGAATATCATCCAAAAACTTCTTTTCTTTTACGCCTTTCTTTAAATTAATAAAATATGATAATTCATAAGTACTCCCCATATTAGTTGTTTTAGACTTTCTTAAATCACATTTATCTGTATATTTTCTAAACAAATCATTAAACACTTCTTCATAATCTAAATTCTCAGGAATAACAATTTTTAATTTTCTTTGTTCTGTAGAAGTTAATTTATTAAACACTTGACTATATAAAATCATTAAAAGTGCAACAACAATTGTAATAACAGCTGAATAAACAACATAACCCATACCAAGAGCTAATCCAACAACCATAGCCCAGAAAACACTTATAATCTCTTTTGAATTACCAGGCATACTTCTAAATCTAATTAAACTAAACGCTCCAGCAACAGCTAAAGATGTCCCTAAATTTCCATTTACCAATAATATTACAACCTGAACTAAAACTGGTAAAATAGCAACTGTAAGAAGAAAATTTTGAGTTGCTCTAGTTGTTACTTTATGTGTAAAACTAATAATGATTCCTAAAACAATTCCGAACTATCATAGTCTCTATACAATTTTGCATACTAATTGTGGCTTCCGCCGTACTAAAAATACTCTCTAACATAATATATCCCCTCTTTCATTAAACTCTATACACAATATAAATTACAAATATTAAACAAAAATTAAATAAAAAAAATTTGTAGGGGCGACCATTAGTCGTCCGTTTTTCTTCGACCTACCCCATACATTCGTAGCTTAGCACATTATTCTCCATATCTAAACTACACATTCTTCACAAGTATTAGCTTTCAAAATCAGCTGTGTATAAGCCTCACCATATTTTGAAAAACCACAAGGCATAATTCCAAGTTTATTAATCATTTTAACAAACCAAAGAGGAATTGAACCTAAAGTCTTAATCTCCATAATATACTTATCTTTCTCTAAAATATTTGTACCATAATTCAAAGTATCCAATTTCAAATCATAATCTCTAGCAATTACATTACTATCAAAAGTAACTCTAAAATCTCTATCATTTGGATCATAATAAGCTTCCCTTAAATAAGATAAATACATAGTTGGACGTAGATCATATCTTTCGAAATAATAATCAAGTTCCTTTTTTATCTGTTTATTACTGCTTTCTAAAGAATCCTTATCTTTAATATATAACTCCAAATCAGAAAGCTTCATCTCAATTCTTCTTTTACTAACAACACTATCGCATTTTCTCTTAATCTCTAAAAACACGCTACTATCTTTATTAGGCTTATTATAACTTCTTAATCTAATCTTCTCTTTAAAGAATGGCTTTGTTATAGAATGACTAATTAATTCATATAATCTAGAATCATAATAAACATTACAAATTGTACTAACGCCATGCTCATCCTCAATCATTCTCTCTGTCATTAACCCTTTCAAAGCTTCAAATTGATTCTTGGTCAAAATATACTTTTTTTCAACTCTTCTAAAGATATCAGCCATTTTTTTCTCACTCCTTTAACTCTCATCTTAAACTTAATATAAACCCAAAAGATTAAACAAAAGTTAAATACAAAAAAGAAGTGTAAAATTAATTACACTTCTTTTTTTGTATGGAGCCATTAGGCGGAATCGAACCGCCGACCTACAGGTTACGAATCTGTTGCTCTACCAACTGAGCTATAATGGCAAATACTTTGAAATTATAACATGTAAAACAATAAATTACAATATAGATTTGTAGGGGCGAAGTTCCATCTTCGCCCTACATTGTACTTTGCAATATTTTTTACCAATCTGTCCGCTACTCTTATTCTTTTACAACCTTTCCATAATTTCCTCCACCACCAGAAGAAATAGCCATTTCACCTTTTCTAGCAGAATCAATTACAGAAGCAACCTTACTTCCAACTACAGCTTCAATATCATCATAAGATAACTTATGTAAAATAGTCATCTCTGTACCAAAAGTATCTAATAATTTATCAATAGTCTTCCCACCAACTCCAGGAACAAATTGAAGAGGCACTTGATAAATATATTCTGGTCTAGATTTTGGACTTTTGCTAACCTCTTTATCTCTAATTAGTTTAATTCTATCATACACACCAAAAGTAACCTTTTTACTTCCACAATTTGGACAAATCTCAACAGGTTGAACTGTCTCTATTACTTGATTACAATCATCACAAAATGTTCTATGATATTTTCCAAGTTTAGGATCTAAACCATAATTACAAATTATTTTTCTTCCGTCTTCACCTTTTAACGCTTTTACTATTTCCTTAAAACTTATATCTTCAACAAGCATTTTATTATACTCTCTAGCAATCTTTGGAAGAGAATGTGCATCTGAATTAGTAACAAAGTTTTTTCCCTCTAATTCAGAAATCATATCTGCTAAATATGTATCAGAACTTAATCCAAGCTCTATAGCAAAAACTTTATCATATTTTTCTTTAAAAATGTCTTTAATTCTATCAGTACAATTTCCATAATAACTCTTAAATGGAGTAAAAGCATGTGCAGGTATTAGTATTCCATTGTATTTTTCAACAATATCAATAAGTTCATATCCAGATAAATCAGATCTTTGAGTACTTAATGTAATATTTTTTATATGATGACTCATTTCATCTGAAAATCCCTTTATATCTTTTAAATGAGGAAAGAAACATACATTATGAGCTGCTCCACTTTTTCCATTTCTACCTACTTCTGAAGTCTCAACCTCACTTCCAAGTAAAATACAAACTTTATCTTTATAAATAATTCCACCATCTTCTATTTCATAAGCATCACCAGTTTTTAGAAATTTTTCAATATCTTCAATAACATAAGGTGACGCACAATCAATAACTCCTGCAACATTTATACCTTTTCTTTCAAAACATTCTTTAGCAATATTAGCAAAATTCAAAGACCTTGCAGCAGTAATCTTTATAGGCTTTCCACTCTCACTTCTTCCTATGTGAATATGTAAATCAGCAAAAATTTCGTACATCCTTTTTTCTCCTTTTTATTTAACAAAATTTAAGGGCTTTGTTTTAAAAGCCCAAATTTTAATCTATATCATCTTCAGTAAAACCTGGTAACAAAGGAGCCTTCTCTAATAGCTTCAACTTAGCTCTAGCCTTCTTCAATTCCTCAAATAAATCTCCACCATTTCTAAGCTCTGCCTCTTTTTCAGCAAAACATTTTTCATTTCTCTCAAAAGTGTTATACAATTCCCTTACAGCACCAGGAATATCATCCCTCTTAACGCAATTCATATCTTTTTGAAATCTAGTAAGTAATCCTAGTTGAAGAACCTCAATATCTTCCATAATATCAACAAATTCTTCAAATTTTTCTAAATATTGATTATCAACCTTATATAAATTCTTGTTTTTTAATAAATCTAATGCTTCTTCAACTGAATAAGCTAATCTATCAGAACGATGTAATAACATAGCGCCAAACTGATCAATTAATTCCAGCAAATCGCTTTCTTTTTCTCTTTTCTCTAACTTATACTCTCTACAATGACCTATACAAATATTACAAAACCTATTATTAAATCCCAAAGATTTTAAATAATTTCTGTACTCTCCATCCATATTTTTAATTTTATTAATTTCTTCAGGAGATTCAACTTTTAAACAATCATATAATAAAGCAGCAGTAACAACATAATTCTCATCAACATCTATTTTCATTATATCAATAAACTCTCTAAGAATTTCAGTTTTCATTATTACTGGAACATTAAAATATATTTTGTTCTTTTTCTTCAAAAAGCTCATTATATCAATCTTTTTTATAAAATCTTTTTCATTTAAAATATATTCAGCAAAAGTTGACATTTTTTCCTCCATAAAAATCATTTTTACCATTATATTTTATTTCAATCTCTTTTTCAATAAATGTAATAGAAATGTAATAAAAAAAGATACCTCTTTTTGAGGTATCTTTTTTATTTTATAATTATAAATTATAATCTTTTACTTTTTTATATGTATAAATTGCAGATACTGATGTAGCTATCATTAAAAATACAATTACTGAATTAGATCCTAAACCAGCATATGGAATATTGCTATTAGATGTGTTTTTATTAGTATTATTAACTCCACCTAAATTTGAATTAGTATTTATATTAGTGTTTGCATTAGAATTTAAATTTGAATTTGTATTTGAATTCGTATTAGCATTTGAATTTGTATTTGAATTTGTATTTTCATTATTTGAATTCAAATTAGCACTTCCACTATTACTATTACTACTAACTGTTGATATTGTAGAAATTGTTTCAGCACCAAAAACTCTTGTTGCAACAGAAACAATTAAAAGAATCATAAACAATAATGTAATTATTTTTAAACTATTAATTTTATTCATATTTTTTCAAACTCCTTTTTTTCTTCCTAATAATCCATCATGATTATATTATACAATATAAATTTATCCATTTCAAGACTTTTTTATCATTTTTTTGATTTTTTTATCTTTTTTTGGACACAATAGCATTAAAAGAAAGGATTTTTTCATATGTTTATTCCAAATCTGAATCTATTTAGTATAAATTTAAACGATATAAACAATTTTTTAAGTAAATTCTATTCAAAAAATATTACATCATTTTCTAATCAAAACTGTAAACTAAATTTTGAAAATCCAACTGAACTTGTTTCAATTTTATCTGCTATAATAGATAATAACGAAACATTTAAAATAACAGCATGGCTAAATTTAGATAATGAAACTTTTATTAAAGTTACAGAAAACAATCTTGATGAAATAATTAAATATCTTTATGAAAGATATCCTTATTAATTATTCATTTGTATTTTCTTCTTTAACTTCCTCATTTACTTCAACAGCTGTTTCTTCTTTCTTTTGCTCAGCACCACATAATGGACAAAATGTGTCAGTTACTTCTATAACTTCATTACATCCAGAACATTTTACCTTTCCAGCTGGTAAAACTTCAACCTCTGGCTCTTTTTCAGTCTTTTCTTGTTCTTTTCCACATGCAGGACAAAATGCAGCATCTGCAGCCATTTCACTTGAACAATTACTGCATATTCTCTTATTATTTAACTTTAAAATTTCTATTCTATTTTCTTCATTTTTCTTTAATAAAGAATCAATATATTCGATTTTTGCATTTATGAAATCACTTATTTCAGCTGTATTTCCTTTTGCTTCATAAACCTTTTGACCAATCTCATTATAAGATTTCTCAATTAATTGTTTATTATTTGAAGTATCTCTTTTTAATTTACTCTCCTTCTCAATTTTTTCAGTTGTAGCAACAATATTCTTTTTAGTATCGTTCATTTTTTTTGAAATGTCATCAAAAAATCCCATTTCCTTTTCCTCCTTTATTTTTATTCTTGTTTTAATTCACGTCTCATAAGCTGAACTACGCCATCTTTTGGACTTAAATTATTATATAAAACATTATAAACAGTATTAATAATTGGAACCTCAACATTAAACTTATTAGCTAATTTATATGCAACATCAATATTATCTATGCTTTCAATTGTCATTCCAACTTTTTCCCTAGTTTCTTCAATTGTATTTCCTTGGCCTATCAACATTCCAGCTTTTCTATTTCTACTATGTTCACTAGCACAAGTAACAATTAAATCTCCTAACCCCGTTAATCCATAGAATGTATCCTTTTTTCCTCCTAAAACAACTCCAATTCTAGAAATCTCAGCTAATCCTCTAGTTATTAAAGCAGCGAAAGAATTATCACCAAGACCAAGGCCATTTAAAACACCAGCACAAAAAGCAATAATATTTTTTAAAGCACCACCTAATTCAACTCCTTTAACATCACTAGAAGTATATATTCTCATTGTATCACTTTTAAAAATATTTGCAAGCATGTTGCATAAACTTTCATCTTCAGATGCTACAACCATAGCTGTAGGCATATCAACTGAAACCTCCTCCGCATGGCTAGGTCCAGACAAAACGCCAAATTTTGCTCCAGGCATTTCTTCAACTAAAACCTCATCCAAAGTCATTAATGATTCAGCCTCAAAACCTTTAGAACAAATAAAAATTGGCTGATCTTTTACATATTCCTTATAACCTTTCAAAGTACTTCTAAAGAATTTTGATGGTGTAACATGTAAAATAATTTCAGAATCCTCAATAACAGTTTTATAATCTGTATAAGCCTCTACTCCATCAGGAATATTGACATCTTTTAAGAATTTACATTTTTTATCTTCATTAATAATTCTGCATTCTTCCTCGTCAAAAGACCATATTTTAACACTATTACCATTATGAGCTAAATAAATTCCTAAAGCACATCCCCAACTTCCGACTACCTATAATTGCGATTTTACTCATTATAATCCTCCTTTATTTTAAAGCATTTTCCTTTCCATTCATTATTCTATGAATATTGCTTCTATGATTGAAACAAACTAAAACAGCTAAAATAATTCCAAAAACGACATAATTACCTGGTTCATTATAGTTTTCTTTTATAAATATAGTTAAAATTGGAAACAATATTGCAGCTGCAATTGAACCAATAGCAACAATTCTTGTTAAGACCATTAACACTAAAGCAAAAACTAAACATATTAATGCAATCTGCCAATTCATTACAAATAAAACACCTAGACTAGTAGCAACACCTTTTCCACCTTTAAATCCAAAAAATATTGGGAAAGTATGTCCTGTAACAACGGCTAAAGCAGCTACCTGAATTAGATAATCTATATGTTCAAAATCAAAAATATGTCCAATAGCCTTAGCAATATAAATAGCAACAACTCCTTTTAAAATATCGCAAACTAAAGTCAAAGCAGCAACTCTTTTTCCAGCAGTTCTTAAAACGTTGGTGCTTCCAGCATTTTTACTTCCTTTATCTCTAACATCAAATCCCGCAAATTTTTTCGTAAAAATAACTGAAAAACTAATACTTCCAATTAAATAAGCAATAACAGCAATAACAATATAAATAGCCATAACTATTCCTCCTTCTCATTTTTCTCTCGTACAATTATTCTAACAGGCGTACCTTCTAAACCAAAATTATTTCTCAAACAATTAACAATATATCTTTGATAAGAAAAATGAAATAATTCTTTTTTATTAACAAAAATAACAAATGTAGGTGGTTTAGTAGAAGCCTGTGTCCCATAATATATTTTAAGTCTTTTTCCCTTATCTGTAGGTGGCTGAACAACTGCGATAGCTTCATTTATTACTTCGTTCAATACACCAGTCGAAACTCTTAAAGAATTTTGACTTGCAACATTATTTATCATTTCAAACAATTTAGTAACCCTTTGACCAGTTTTAGCTGAAATAAAAATAACAGGAGCATAACTAGCAAAACTCAATTTATTATAAACTTCTTTTTTATATTTTTCCAAAGTTCCGTTATCCTTTTCAACTTCATCCCATTTGTTAACTGCTATAATTATACCTTTACCAGCCTCATGAGCCTCACCAATAACTTTTGAATCCTGTTCTGTAACACCTTCATTTGCATCAATCATCATAATACAAACATCAGCTCTTTCAATAGCAAATTTACTTCTCATAACACTGTATTTCTCAATATTTTCATATACTTTACTTTTTCTTCTAATTCCAGCAGTATCAATAAAAACATATTTTCCAAACTCATTATCAAATTTGGAATCAACAGCATCTCTAGTAGTTCCAGCAATATCACTAACAATAACTCTGTTTTCACCTAAAATTCTATTTATTAAAGACGATTTACCAACATTAGGTTTACCAATTACAGCAACTTTAATTGTTTCATCGTCAACTTCCTGATTTAAATTTTCAGGGAACTCTTCATAAATAGCATCTAAAACATCACCAATTCCAATAGCATTAGCAGCAGAAACAGGATGAGGTTCACCTAATCCTAAATTATAAAATTCATAAAGTTCTGCTGGTGGCTCTCCAAAATTGTCAGATTTATTACAAACTAAAACTATAGGTTTTTGAGACTTTTTAAGCATAATAGCAATCTCTTTGTCAGCAGCTGTAACCCCTTGTTTAATATCAGTAAGGAAAATTATTACATCAGCTAAATCAATAGCAAGCTCAGCTTGAGTTCTCATCTGTGACAAAATTACATCTTCTGATTCAGGCTCAATACCACCAGTATCAATCATTGTAAAATCAACACCTCTCCAATTTCCATCAGCATAAACTCTATCACGAGTAACACCAGGAGTATCTTCAACAATAGAAATTCTACTACCTGCTATATAATTAAAAAAAGTAGATTTACCAACATTTGGCCTTCCAACAATAGCCACAACCGGCTTAGACATAATTTTCTCACCTCTTTTCTAACAAAAATATTTTATCCTATTTACAAACAAATATCAAGTACAAAATACAAAAAATATAGAGGCACCATTTTATTAGTGCCTCTATATTTTTATTAATCTTCATCAACAGAAACAACTTGTTTTCCATTATAATATCCACAATTAGCGCAAACTCTGTGAGGTAACACAGGTTCATGACAATGAGGACAAGTTCCTAAATTCTTTTCTTCAATTTTCCAAGTAGATCTCTTTGTTCCAGTTCTAGCCTTAGACCATCTTCTTTTTGGTTGTGCCATTTTAATTCCCTCCTCTGCTTTATAAGAATATTTATATACTTTAACATATCAAACAAAATCAAAGTCTTCAAATAGTATACTAAACTTTTCCAAACTTGTCAATAGTTTGAATGATTTATTTTTTATAATTAATATCTCTTAACTCAACAATCTTAGCCATAAGCTCATTTGTTAGAATATCTACAAACTCTTTATCATGTGATTTATCTTTAAACCCAGAATAATCAATAGGCTCACCAAAAGTATAAATAACCTTTGTAAAAGGCTTAAAACTTCCTTGAACACCAAAAGGAATAACAGGAACTCCAGCCCTCATAGCAATGTTGACAGCACCATTTTTAGGTTTAACACCTTTCTCCAATCCATTTCTTGTTCCTTCAGGATAAATACCTAAAATCTCATTATTTTTTAATATTTTCAAAGAACTCTTAATAGCCTCAGTATCTTTTTTCTCTCTATCAACAGGAAAAACGCCATAAATACTAGCAACAATTCTAAAAAAGAAACTATCAAACAACTCCTTTTTAGCCATAAATCTAATCTTCCTATTACAAATAGCCAAAAGAGCAGGCGCATCCAAAGCATTTACATGATTTCCACAAATAATAGCAGCACTATCTTGGGGAACATTTTCTAAACCAACAATCTTAGTTCTATATATAATTTTATCAGCAATAAAGAAAATAACTCTTATAAGTCCACTACCTATTTTTTTTAGCATCTTTCTCTCCTCCAAGCATCAGAATTAATAATTATTTCTTCCATTTTATTTGCAACTTCATCAATAGACATTTCACTAGAATCAATAACAACAGCATCATCTGCCTTTTTTAAAGCACCTACCTTTTTGCTCATATCATTTTTATCTCTAAAATTAATATTGTCTAAAACCTCTTCAAAAGTACATTTAATACCTTTTTCGATGTTTTCTTTATATCTTCTTTCTGCTCTAACTTCAGGAGTTGCATCTAAATAAATCTTAACATCAGCATTTGGAAATACATAGGTACCAATATCTCTTCCCTCAAGAATAACATCTTTTCCCTCAGCAATTTTACGTTGTAAATCAACTAACTTAAGTCTAACACCAATTATTGCTGAAATCTGAGATACTATTCCAGTAACCTCAGTACTCCTAATTAATTTTGAAACATCCTCTCCATTTAGGAAAACTCTATCTTGTCCATTTTCTTCTTTAAACTCTATTTGTAAATTATCAATTTCATCTATTATTTGGGCTTCATCATTAATATCAATATTTTTTCTTAAGGATGCTAAAGCAACACATCTATAAGTTGCTCCTGTATCTAAATTCATTAATTTAAGCCTATTAGCTATTATTTTTGTAATTGTACCTTTTCCGCTTCCAGCTGGTCCATCAACTGCAACAATCATTATAATCCTCCTTATTCCTCAACATCAAAGTTTATATTTTTAGCAACAATATCAACATGAGCAACATACATAGCAGTCAAATTCTCAATCTCTCTAGTAATTCTTTTCTTTAGTTCAAGTAAAGTATCAACAATATTGACACCATAATTAATTGATACTTCCATATAAATAATAACCCCGCCAACATCTTCTGAAGTCTTGTCAATTCTAGCTTTTAATATTTTGTGAACTCCCTCAACTCTTGAAGAAACATTTTTAATAATATCTTTAAATACACTATCTGAAATAGTAAAATTACCCATATAGCTAAAAGTTGGCCTTATGATAGACTTTTCTGAAATATAAGGTGCTCCGTTTTTTCCTTTAGCTTTAAAAATCTGAAGAGGATCTAACAAATAACCCGAAAAATCTTTTTTTATCTCAAAGGTTGGAACAGGAATAACATGTTTTCCCTGAGTAACCCTTATACGTCTAGCAGTTTCCATTTCTTCCTCAGTTGCAACATCATTAATATATACCCTTTCTGAAATTGGTGAAAGTCCTAAATTTTCAGCAATTTTATCAACCATACCATCAGAAGTTCCTAAAATTAATATACTTTCAGGTTTATATTTTCTTAAAGCATCTTGAATTTCTTTTCTTTTTTCTTCATTTCCAAAAAGCGCATTTCTGACAGTCTCAATTTTTGTAGGTGCTTTTTTAGCTGAAACCCCAGCAATAACCTCATTATCTTTAATTAGTAATCCATCATCAATAATATAATTAATATTTTTAATACCTGCAACATATTGAGCTCTATAGCTTTTACCCGTCCCTGATGGGCCAATAAATGCATATGTCTTAGTTTTCAATAAAGTATATAACATAAAACCTCCATCTACTCAATTGTTATAATAGTATCTACAACAGAATCTTGACCAGTTGTATTTGTATTATTAGTAGTGTTTGTAGTATTAGAACTATTTGAATTTACATTAACAACCGTAGTATCATTATTGTCAGCATTATTAGAATTTACACCACTTGTATGATTATTATCTATTGTATTATCTATATTGTTTTCCACTTTATTATTTTCATTATTATTACTTTCAGTTTTCTTTTCTTCTTGGTCAATTCTTTCTTTCTTTTCTTTATCATAATATGACTTAGTATAATTTGTTTCCTTCGTTACATATCTCTCATCGACTTCATAATAATGATTTACGGCGTTCCAAGATCCTTTTCTCTTTTGATCATTAATAATATCATAAACATAATCTTTATAATTCTTTTTGTCTGATGAATACTTATATTCTTGTCTACCAACTTCAATCTTATCTTCTTTTTCATTATAAGAAATTGAAGCTTCATAATAGATACTTTTTCCTTGATCAGCACACTCTTTTTTTATTTGATCAATTATCTCTAAAATTTCAAATTTATAAAAGCCATAATCCTTATCATCCCAAGTTTCAAAAAAAACATTACAATTATCATCTTGGTAATACATAGAATAATGTCCTGGTGAATATACATCTGTTAAAACCGGTATATTATTTAACTCATAAATGTCATTTTTATATAGACTTTCACTTGAAACAAATCTATTGTATATAGCAATATTCTCATAATAATCATACATTGAAATATTATATATGTTTTCACCATTAGTTAAATTAATTGTATTCTCAGTAAAACTAAATTTAGAGTTATCATTTTTAGTATACTCATATACAAAATTATAAACCTTTTCCTCTAAATCCTGATAATCTATCTTATTCATATCATGTTCGAAATCATATACTTCACCTTCACTAGTATAACTACTATAGCCCCAAGCCATATTTTTATATAATTCAGAAGTTAAAATATTTTTTATTCCAGTATTATAAGTAAATAAATCTTTGAATTTTATTTTTTCACCAGTATCTAATCTATAATTAAGTCCATCCCAAGAACTCTCTATTTTTTTATCACCATAATTAATAAAAGAATTTACCTCAATTGATAAAACATCTGAAAAACTTGCAACGCAAGTTGCTCTAATAACAATTTGATTAATATTACTTCTAGAATTTTTCAAATTATCATATGAATCAAAAACTTTATCTTTAATTTCTTGATTTATTTTATTCTGAACAGACTCATCTTTTAAACCAGAAATCTGGCAATAAATAATATTAAATTCTGAATTTTCTGAAGGATTATAAGTAGTTTCAGTAATTTTCAAATCATTCACATTATATTTGTCATCTAATTTTATTCCCTTTACACCATCATCAATTAAAGACTCTTTACTCTTTGTTTTTTTGGATATTTCACCTTCAATAACAACTTCTGAAGAATCACTTACATTATGTGAATTAGAATAAATAATGGCACCAATTGTAATTCCTAATAAAATTACTGAAAAAAGAACTAAAAATATAATTGTTCTTTTACTCAACTGGAACATAACCTGCCTCCTTAGCAACATTTTGTCCTCTGTGTGATAACATAGCATCTACTAATTTTTTAGTATTTTCACTTTGATCATTTTTTCTAACAACTATATAATATGCTGTTTCAATAGGATATTCCCCATTTTTAATAGTATCATAATTGGGTTCAATTCCATTAACCTTAACTAGTTTTATTCCATTGGCAACATCTTTATCTATATCTTCATACATAGTTGTAGCATAATAATAATACGAATATCCAATAGAATTTCTACCATTATCATAACTTGAAACAAGATTAATAATTTGTTCCATAGTATCAACTAAATTCTCCTTAGGAGCATCCATTAATTTTAAACCTTTCATAACAAGAGAAAGCATTCCTGTTTGACTTCCAGAATTTACAGGCCTTTGAAAAGCTTTTATTTCAGCATCTTCTCCGCCTAATTCTTTCCAGTTCTTTATTTCACCTGTATATATTTTTTGAATATTTTCTAAAGATATTGAATCAACTGGATTATCACCATTAACATAAAAAACAAAACCTTCTTTTACAACAGGAATAACTTCTAATTCAACACCAGCTTCTTCAGCTAATTTCTTTTCTTCCTCAGATGGTTCTGTAACAACAATTAAGTCAGCCTCCCCATTAATTAATTTAACATACCCAGGATGAGTATTAGTATATTCAACTTGATTTAAATCAACATTTTCACCTACAAAATTTTTAATAAAAGCATTAGTTAAAGGTTGAGTAGCAAGTGAAGCATCAACTTTAGGATATTCATTAAACTTAAACAATGGTTCATTTGAAATCTCCTCTGAAGTCTTTACAGAAGTTTCACTTTCTGTTTTTCCATTATTGTGTGTAAAAAAATAATACAATCCAACACAAGCTCCAGCAACAATTATCATAATAATAATTGGCATCAAAACAGACATAACCTTTTTCATATTTTCTTCCTCCCAAAATATTTTAATAAATTATATATATAAATTTACAAATTTTCAAGGGCAATAATATATTTTTAGGGACAGGTACAAAAAATACCTGTCCCTATTTATAGGGGCGGGTTTCCATGCCCGCCTTTTCTCTATAACTCTAACTTATAAAAACCCTTCTTACCTTTTTTCAAAATTGCATATCCATCTTTCTCAAAATCACTATCTGATAAACAATATTGAATATCAGTAATTTTATTATCATTAAGAGAAATTGCACCTTGCTCAATAAGCTTTTTAGCTTGTCCCTTAGAATCTACAATTTTAGCAGCAACTATTGCTTCTACAATACTCATATCAGTTTCAACCTTTGTTGTTGGCATATCATCAATATTTCCGCCATTTCCAAACATAGCCTCTGCAGCTTCCTGAGCACCTTTAGCAGCCTCTTCTCCATGAATTAATTTAGTAACCTCATAAGCTAAAACCTTTTTCGCTTCATTAATTCTTTCATCTTTATATTTAGTTAGCTCTTCAATCTCTTCATTAGATAAAAATGTAAGCATCATCATAACATTTTTAACATCATCATCAGCTACATTTCTCCAATATTGATAAAATTCATAAGGAGAAGTCTTTTCGCTATCAAGCCATAAAGCACCTTTCTCAGTTTTACCCATTTTCTTACCCTCTTTAGTAGTAAGAAGTTTAAAAGTTAAACCATATGAATCTTCAGCGCCAATTTTTCTAATAAGCTCAACACCACCAATAATATTAGACCACTGATCATTACCACCAATCTCTAATTTACATCCATATTTATCATGTAAATATAAGAAATCATAAGATTGCATAAGCATATAACCCATCTCAAAGAAAGTTAGTCCAGTCTCTAATCTATTTTTATAGCAGTCAGCAGCAAGCATTCTATTAACTGAAAAATGAACGCCAATATCTCTTAAAAATTGAAGATATCTCAAATCTAAAAGCCAATCAGCATTATTAACAATAATAGCAGCATTATCACCCTCAAAACTAACAAATTTTTCAACTTGTTTCTTGATTTTTACAACATTCTCATCTAATTCTTCTCTTGTAAGCATTTTTCTCATATCTGTTTTCATTGACGGATCTCCAATAACAGCTGTACCACCACCTAATAAAATGATAGGTTTATGACCAGCCTTTTGCAATCGAGAAGCGACCATAAGAGAAACAAAATGTCCAACATGAATACTATCAGCAGTTGGATCAATTCCTAAATAAAAAGGAACACACTCCTTAGATAGCAACTCTCTAATTTCATCACTATGAGTAAGTTGCTCAATATAACCTCTTTTCTCTAAAGTTCTTAAAACATCAGCCATTTTTAAACATCTTCCTTTCCAATTTCTGTCTTACCAAATGAAGCAAATTCTTCATTTTCTAAATATCTATTTAAATTTCTAGAATTAATACCAGTCTTAATAGAAATATCTTGAACACTAGCACCAGCGCCATACTCTTCAAAATATCCCTTAAGCTTAGCAACATCTAAATTCTCATTATTAGTACAACCATGACAAACATCGTTCTCTGTAACATAAAAATTACCACAACGAGGGCACTTCTTAAACTCCATAACAAATACCTCCAAAAACAATTCTATATTCAGAGACATTTTATCACAACAAAATAAAAAAAGGAATACCCTTTTACAAAATTCGACTATAAAATTTGTGACATCTGGAGATACTTCTCCAGATGTCATGTTTTTAATACAATTCCTTAATATCCCAAACTGTTCCATTAACACCATCACTTAAAATAACACCCTTACTATCAAGATCAGACCTAATAGAATCAGCTAGTTCATAATTCTTCTCTTTCTTAGCTTCAGTTCTTCTAGCAATCTCATTTTCAACAAAATCCACATCTAATCCAAGCTTCTTAACATATTTTTTCTTCAACTCATTAATAAAACTCTCAGGCTCTTGTTTAAACAAACCTAAAATACCATAAACCTCATTAATATCAGAAATAGCCTTAGCTAAAGTATTAGCAACAATCTGTCTATTACCTTTATTAGAAGATTCAATTATACTATTAATATCTTTGAAAACACTATGTAAATTAGCAATTGCAGAAACAGTATTAAAATCATCATCCATAGCTTCAATAAAGCAACTCTTAATACCTGAAATCACCTCATCATCAAGTAACTCCCCATTAATATCACCATTATATTGACTAATAAAACTATTCATTTTTAAAATTGAATTATAAAAATAATATAAATGTTTCTCAGCAATAGTAAAATCACTATCAACAATATCAACATCAGAACCATAATGCTTTGAAAACATAACATATTTCAAAACCTC
The DNA here is from genome assembly GCA_017510525.1 of Clostridia bacterium. Taxonomy (GTDB): domain Bacteria; phylum Bacillota; class Clostridia; order TANB77; family CAG-508; genus UMGS1994. Next base: position 72,216 of record JAFWNC010000018.1, read on the forward strand.
ATAATTATAATCCATTAAAGCATCTCTTATAGTAATAAAATTACCTAAAGACTTACTCATCTTTTCACCATTAATCTTAATAAGTCCACAATGAGACCAATATTTAGCAAAAGGCTTCCCAGTTAATGCCTCACTTTGAGCAATTTCATTTTCATGATGAGGAAATACTAAATCTCTTCCACCTCCATGAATATCAATAGACTCACCCAAAGTATCTAAAGCCATTACAGAACATTCAATATGCCAACCTGGTCTACCTTTTCCCCAAGGTGAGTCCCAATAAATCTCACCAGGCTTAGCAGACTTCCATAAAGCAAAATCAATTGGATCCTCTTTTCCTTCTTCAACATCAACACGAACGCCATTTAAAAGCTCATCAATTTTCCTATGAGAAAGTTTTCCATATTCATTAAACTTTCTTACTCTATAATAAACATCACCCTTCTCAATAGGATAAGCATATCCCTTTTCAATTAAGTCACTTACAAAATTAATAATCTTATCTATATATTCAGACGCTTTTGTCATAACATCAGCATTATCAACATGTAAAGCACACATATCTTTTTCATTTTCAATAATCTGTTCATTTGAAAACTCTAAAGCATCTTTTCCACGTTCATTAGCTCTATTTATTATTTTATCATCAACGTCAGTATAATTTCTAACATATTTAACATCATAACCCCTATAACGCAAGTAATCAGCAATCATAGAATATACCATAGCCTGCCTAGCATGCCCAATATGACTCAAATCATAAACAGTAATACCACAAGCATACATCTTAACCTCTTTACCATTAATAGGAATAAATTCCTCTTTTTTACCAGTCATAGAATTATAAATCTTCATGTCTAAAACCTCCTATTCTCAAACCATTTAAAAGATTATACTATATTTTTATTCAAAAAACAACCTATTTCACCTGATACCAATCATCTCCTGTAGACATATCAACTTTTAACGGAACACTAAGTTTAGCAGCATTTTCCATAGATTCTCTTAGAATATTCTTAACCTCATCTAACTCTTCTTTTTTAACCTCTAAAAGCAATTCATCATGGACTTGTAAAACAATTTTTGATTCTAAATTACACTCTTTCAATCTTCTATAAACACTAATCATCGCAATTTTCATAATATCAGCAGCAGTTCCTTGAATAGGAGTATTCATAGAAGCCCTCTCTCCAAATTTTCTAACCATGAAATTATTTGACTTAAGCTCAGGAACATATCTTCTTCTATTAAACATAGTCTCAACATAACCCTTTTCCTTAGCCTCTTCAACAACATTGTCCATAAAAGTCTTTATTCCATTATACTTTTCTAAATATTGTTCAATATATTCCTTAGCCTGTTTCCTACTACTATGAATCTGTCCAGCCAAGCCAAAATCACTAATACCATAAACAATTCCAAAATTAACAGCCTTAGCCTTAGAACGAAGTTCTTTAGAAACCTCATTCATTGGAACTCCAAAAACTCTAGAAGCAGCTTGAGTATGGATATCTTCATCATTATTAAAAGCCTCTACCATTGCCTCATCTTTAGAAATATGAGCCAATACTCTAAGCTCAATTTGAGAATAATCAGCATCTAAATAAACATATCCATCTTGAGGTTTAAACACCTTTCTAAGTTTTTTACCTAATTCAATTCTTGTAGGAATATTCTGTAAATTTGGATCAGTACTACTAATTCTACCTGTTGCAGTAACAGTCTGATGAAAACTAGAATGAATTCTGTTAGTCTTACTATTAATGTATGAAACCATTCCATCAACATATGTAGAGTTTAATTTCATAAGCTGTCTATATTCTAAAATATATTCAATAATTCTATGCTCACCTTGCAACTTTTCCAAAGTCTCAACATCAGTAGAATAACCATTCTTAGTCTTTTTAATAACAGAAAGTTTAAGGTCTTCAAATAAAACTTCACCAAGCTGTTTTGTAGAATTAATATTAAACTCTTTACCTGCTAATTCATAAATCTTTGCAGTTAACTCTTCTAAACCTTTTTTTAAATCAACGCCAAAAGAAATTAACTCCTCTTTATCAACCAACATACCATTAATCTGCATATTAGCCAATACCTCTAAAACAGGCATTTCAATATTATTAAAAAGTCCTAACATTTCATTTTCTTTTAATTTATTATTCAAAGGCTCATATAAAGAACCAACAGCATAAGCATTTTTAGCCAATTCACTATCTAAAGTATTTTCTTCTTTAACTTCTAAAGAATCAAATAGATTGATTTGCTCATTTTTTTCTTCATTATCACTATAATAATTATCTAAATCTTCATTCAAATAATCCCTCATAAGCTCAGGAAGCGAATATTGATTAGAAGTAGAATTTAATAGATAACCAGCAACTCTAATGTCAAACATGAAATTTTTAGGATTAATTCCATTTTCTTTTAAAACAATATAGTCATCTTTTAAATCATAACTACATTTTAAAATTTCATCACTCTCAAAAACATCTTTTAATATGTTTAGATCATTAACACTATATAAATAAACAACATTCTCATCTTTATTATAAATACTAATAGATTTTACATTTTTATTTATAACAGAATTTTCATCTTCCTTTAAATCTATAAAAAAGAAAATAGCTTTATCATTTTTTACTTTATCAATTACCTTTAATAAAGAATTATCATTGATTTCTTCAATTTTAAAAATATCTTTCTTTATCTCAGTTTTAACATCATTAGCATTATTTAAATTAAATCTATCAATAAAACGATTAAAACGAAGCTCCTTAAAAATCTCTAAAACCTTCTGTTTATCCCATTCTTTAATCTCTAAATCATCAATAGTTTGTTCAATAGGCGACTCAACATTAATAGTTCCAAGAGTTCTAGACAAAATAGCTAAATCCTTATTTTGGACAATCTTTTCTCTCTGTTTCCCCTTCAAATCATCAGAATTATTTTCTATTAAACTATATAAGTTATCAATAGAACCATATTTTTGAATAATAGAAAGAGCAGTTTTTTCACCAATTCCAGGAACACCAGGAATATTATCAGAACTATCACCTTGAAGTCCTTTAACTTCAATAAGCTGTTTAGGCTCAACACCATAAACTTCTAAAACCTTGTTTCTATCAAAATTCTCAGTTTCAGTTTTTCCAGCCTTAGTTCTAGGAATCTGAATTGTAACCTTATCAGTAGCAAGCTGAAAAGCATCTCTATCACCAGTAAGTAAAATTACCTCTAAACCATCTTTCTCACCTCTAACAGATAAAGTACCTAAAATATCATCAGCCTCATATCCCTCTTTTTCAATAATAGTAATATTCATAGCCTTTAAAACATTTTTTAAAATAGGCATTTGATCAGCAAGTTCCTGAGGCATACCTTTTCTTGTAGCCTTATACCCCTCATACATTTTATGTCTAGCAGTAGGAGCTTTTAAATCAAAAGCAACAGCTAAATAATCAGGATTAACATCATCCAACAACTTAAACAAAATAGCCAAAAAACCATAAACCGCATTAGTAAAAGTCCCATCAGCCGTCTGAAGCATTCTACTCCCCATAATCCCATAAAAAGCTCTATTAACAATACTATTACCATCTATAACAACTAACTTTTTCAAAACCAAACCCTCACTTTAATAAAATAATATACAATCATATTAATATCACATCTACCCAAAATAAACAATAGAAAATAAAAAAAAGTGGCAAAACCACTTTTTTACATAAAAATCATAATCCATCTGTAGCGGAGCTACTTAAGTGCTCCATAATTTTTCCCAATCCTTAGACTTTTAATGGTCGTCCCCAAAGTCCAATGGTCGTCCCCAAAGTCCAAAATTTTTGTTAATGCCACGACCAACTTTTCACCTAGTTTAGGACTACTGAAGATGGTAGACAAACTACGGGACGACACGCATAGAGTTTGCCGTTATAGCTGTAATTGCCCACACGGCCGTTATAGCCCACAAGCATCAAATTGTAAACCTCAGAGGCAGAAGGCGAAACCAACCAGTAGCCATTTGTGCTATTCCATTGTGATGAGCCTGCATGTGGGTAGTATAATGTGTCTGCCGTTGAAGCTGCTGGATATCCTTGTGAGCCTGACATACTTACATAATATTCTGAAATTGTTGGCGGATTGTTTGTTCTTGATACATAATATCCGTTTAGTCCATCACTCATTGCTGAACTTGTTGTTGCTGTATATATTTGATTTGTTGTATCTGTATCAGTATTTGGATATTTTGCATTCCAACTATTTTTATACAATTCCAATGTTGGACTTCCCATTGCTGTTATATTAGGCTCTGTTGAACTAGTATAATCTATTGCTTTTCCATTTATTGTTCCTGTTAATAAACTACTCCAATTTGATTTTGTTGTTAATTTTGTTATTAAATCTGCCCTACTAGTAGTTGATTTTACTGCGTATGTACCTGAAGTTCCTAATCCAATACTTGTTGGAACTGCTGCATTTGGTAAGTAATCTCCATATATTAACCATACATAGTTACCTTCTTGATAAAATACTTTCCAATTTGATAATGTTTGTCCATTTAGTGTTGTTGAATAATTTACTGTGTCTCCATAATTAGCTGCTGTTATTGTTGCAGCTGGTGGTGTTGATGGTTCTGGAGATGTTGATGGCAATGGTGATGGTGATACTTCTGGTGTTGTTGTTCCACCTCCTGCTACTGTACTGTTTGCATCATCCCATGCAATACTTCCATTAGGTTGAATCGTTCCTCTTACTGTTATTCCATCTTTAGTTGCCGTTATTTCCATTGTACTACTATCAGCTCTAAAACTTGTTCCATTTATAGTTTTTCCATTTATATGTTCAGCAACATATTCCCCTGCTGTAGCTGGAACTTCTCCATTATCTTTAGAATGATATTCAGCTACTAAATCAGCTGCCTCTAAATCAGCCTCTTCCTGAATCTTTTTAATATTTGTAGTATCCTTAGCCTCTCTAGACCTTGTTAAAATACCATTATCTCCTACCACCATTGCTATTGTTACTCCTGCTAAAATTAAAAGAACAATAATTGTTATAACTAAAGCAATAAGCGTAATACCATTCCTTCCCCTAAATTTTGAAATAAACATTCCTACATTCCTCCTTCATTTTTTTAATTTATATTATTTTTTATAATATAACCAAATTCTTCCCGGCTTCGCGAGTCTCGAGCGGGGGCAAGCCCCGTCCCTACAAATAATTCCTCATATTTGAAATTATATATTAATTTTCTAAAATTTCCTGTATTATAAAATTGAAATATAGAATTTTGAAGCGTGGCAAGGTATTTCTCAATTTTCGTTAGAAAATTGAGAAATAGCAGAGCGTCCGCAGCCTAAGCTGAGAAATTACTATATTTCAATTTGTAAAAAAATAAAGAAAATTAATATATAATTTCAAATCTACACACACGCCAAAAAAGCCTATGGCTTTTTACACAACATAAAAAACCATAGACTTTTTCTCTATGTTCAAACTTATTTTTTCATCAATTAAAGAAGAGACTCTCTCTCTCTCTCTCTCTCTACAGCCACAAGGCTTTGCTTAATCGATTTTCTCATCTTGTAAATTCCTACCTTTTCTTTTGTTTTATATACTATATTTTACAAATAACAAAAATAAAAGTCAATACATATTTCTAACATTTTTATAGACTTGGGGACGACCATCAAAAGTCTAAATATCACTTCAATTTCTTCTTGACAAATCCCCAAAATGATGTTTAAATACTTTTGATGAAATTTGATTTTATCGTTTTATTCCAATTAATTTTATCTGATGTGTAGATTCTTACACAAATTTCACTTTAAAATTGAAAATAAAAATTAAATATGCTAAAATAGGAGGTGATAAATGAAGAATGTTAAAACCTACTAATGATTTTGTCTTTAAAAGGATTTTCGGTGTTCAAAAAAATTCTGATTTATTAAAAGACTTACTTGAAGCCATTTTGCCTGATATTCAAATTAAAAAAGTAAAGGTTAATAAGGATGTTTCTTTAGAAAGAAAGCAAATTGCTGAAAAACTTGGAATTCTCGATGTTATTGCAACATTGAATGATAATACAATTGTAAATGTGGAAATGCAAGTTAAAGACCCTTATAATACCATTGACAGATCTCTTTTTTATGGAACTGGAATTTACCATGAAAACCTTAATTCACGGTCAAAATTATACAGAAGTTCCACGTTCTATTTCAATTTGGATTACTGACTACAATGTATTTGATGAAGGTCCATTTCATGAAAAAGCAAGACTAAAAAGAGATTATGAAAATATCATTTTAACCGATAAATTGGAATTACACTATATTCAACTACCAAAATTCAGGAAAAAGTGTAAAAGAATTTCCAGTAAGTTAGAAGAATGGCTTTCATTTATCAAATATGATAATATGGAGGAACTTCATATGATTAAAAATGAGAAAATAAAAAAAGCTGAAGAAGAACTTGAATATTTGACAGGAGACGAAGAAGCTAAAAGGTTAGCTTATCTTAGAGAAAAAGCAATACGAGATGAATACAATTCTAATTCTATGGCTAGAAAAATAGGTTTAGAAGAAGGTATACAGAAAGGTATACAAAAAGGTAAAATAGAAAATCGTAAGGAAATAGCTAAAAAGATGCTAGAAGAAAATATTGATATTGAAATAATTGCTAAAATTACAACCCTATCAGTTGATGAAATTAAAAAATTAAAATAAATAATGACAAAGATAAAATTGAATTTCAAAACCCGAGTAAACGAATCTTAAATCCGTTTACTCGGGTTTAATTTGCTCCATCAAGGGTACTTTGGGGAAGTGTCCCCGAAGTCTATTGAACAGTGTACCCCCCTGTTCCATTCGATACAAGATGGCCAGAGCCTAAAGAAACTATTGGGAATAAAGCATTAGATTTTTCAGCACCTAAGCCGGTTGAAAAAAGCATTTGGTAACCTCCCAGGGATCCGCCGTTCACCAAAAACACTCCAAATATGCAATTACTCGAGCCCGCAGAAACGTATCGTGAAGACACCCAATAAGAAGTAAAATTTCTGTTTGTCAATATTACTCCACTCTTATTTTCTAACTCTGTTGTGAATAAGCTGTAATCTTTTACATAATATGTATGATATGGCCTTATACTTGTTGCAGTTGTAATTACTCCAATATTTGAAGTTGTTGATGTTCCCTCTGACCTTTGAATAAATGATGTCTGCTGACTTTTGAATACTCCATCAGAAATCGCATCTCCACCATTTATTACTGCTAAATTTTCATTTCCATATATTACTGGATATTTACTATTACTTGAACTATATATTTCATATAGTTGTATTGGTGTTGATGGTTCTCCAATTATTGCCTCTATATCATCCATATTTATACTTCTTGCCGTTGCTCCAACTGATGAATCACTATAAAGGCTACTGCAAGCATCATTTAGTAATTTTACTGCATTATTATATCCCATAGCACCTTGCAATCTTACTTTTCCACTGGCATAAGTTTTTGGAACTAGTCTTACTACTCCAGTTGTTGTATTAACATCCAATACTCTCCATGTATTTACATTAAAACTCTGTCCACTTGCACTATTTAACGTTTCTGTTCCTGTTTGATCTGATGTTGCAAGTTCTTTGTCCCATAAATATGTTCCACTTGGATTATAACTAACATCAATTAATCTTTCAGAATATGTTTCACTATTTAATCTTGTTGTTATTGCTGTTTCTATGTCTATATCTCTTGTCTCACTAGTAGAACTACCTTGTCCACCTTCATCATTCCAAGCTATATGTCCATCATCTTGTATTTCTCCTTCTGTTACTATTTCATCTTTTATAACTTTCACTTGCTTACCTGTTACTTCTATTTTAAAATTTGAATCCGGAATATTTTGAGCAACATAAGCTCCAGCTGTATCTGGTGTTAAGCCATTGTCCTTTGAATGATACTCAGCAACCAAATCAGCAGCAATCAAATCAACCTCTTCCTATAATTTCTTCTTATTTGTTATATCTTTAGCTTCATTACTTCTAGATAATATTCCATTATCACCAACAACCATTGAAATTGTAACCCCAGCCAAAATCAAAAGCACAATAATTGTAATAACAAGCGCTATCAAAGTAATACCATTTTTTTCCTTAACATCTTTTAAAACATCTCCTCTTTTGTTTTTTTATAAATAAATTACACAAATAAAAAAAATAAAAGTCAATATCTTATTATTCCATCTCACTCAAAATCCAATTTCTACACATAATAGTATTTGAATGTAACATTTTGTTTTTCTCAATAATATCATTAATTATAAAATCTAAAATAATCAAAATAGCAGAATCTAAATCAGTTTTAGCTAAATTAAAAATATCTTCTCTATCATGATAATCTCTATCTTCACTTGTTGCATCAGCAACAAATAAAATCTTTGAAAGAATATCCATATTTGGCTTTCCAGTAGTATGGTTAGCAATAGCCTCTCCCATATCTTCTGAAAATCCAAATTCTTTCACTCCAATATATCCACCAATCTTAGCATGCAAAAGTTCTGGACTTTTTAACTCAACCTCATCAGCTTCAATTCCATTTTTCTCAACAAAATCAAGCTTTTCATCTCTACTCATTTCTTTAGCAACATCATGAGCAATCCCAACAAGCTCAGCTTTTTTTTTGTCAACTCCATATATTTTAGCAAGCTCAACGCATCCCTTTACAACACACTTTGAATGAAAATATCTTCTCTCAGATAATGCTTTTTTTACATATTCATCAACTACATCAAAACTAACCATAATTATCTCCCTTTTATTACGGACGACCAATGGTCGCCCCTACATAGTACAATCATTATTAATATATTATTTATCTAAATTAAAGTCAATACAAATACACACAGAAATTTTTTAAAAAAAAATTAGGCAGGCATAAAAACCCGCCACTACATTTATTGTATAATTTGTATGGGCGGGGTTCCATCCCCGCCCAATAAATCTAAAATTACGCATCATCAGATGTATTAGTATTATTGCTATTATTACCAGCATTAGTCTTGTTACCTCTTTGAGTCTTAGTACTATTAGTATTATTATCATCATCTGGTTTTGCAGGAGGCTCTTGACCATCAGTTGGCATCTCTCCATCTGGCATCTCAGGTCTTTCTCCATCTTCAAAAGAAGGCATATTACCATCATCATTAAACTCTCTTGGTCCTTGACCATTACCACCTCTAAATTGTTCACTATTATTTGTGTTTTGAGAGTTATCATCCTTTTTATCATTTATATTATCATAAATAACGAAACCTCCAGTAGCTAAAATAGCACCTATTAAAATACCAATAATCAAAGTTAAAATTTTTTCTTTCATATTTAATATCCTCACTTTCTTTATTATTTGATATTATTTTAATTGCCAAATATTAAAGGAATATTAAATATAGAAAAATGCTCTATTTTCTAAAAACAACTTTAAACACCGTAAATCCATTACTAGACTCAGCTGAAATCCTACCTCCATGATTTATAACAATACTTTTAGCAATAGCTAACCCTAGCCCATACCTATTCTCATTTCTATTTCTAGATTCATCAACTCTATAAAATCTCTCAAATATTTTCTCTTCAGCACCCTTAGGAATAGGAGCCCCCTTATTAATAACCTCTAATTTTATATAATTTCTATCACTAGCCAAAGAAATTCTAATTTCACCATCTTTATCACTATGTTTAATCGCATTATCAATCAAAATTCCCATTAATTGCTTTATCTGGTCACTATCGCAACTAAATTTCAAGTTCTCCTCAATATTCATTTTTAGTTTAATATTTTTTTCAAACATACTACTCTCAAAAGTAAGTGCTGACCTTTCAACAATTTTTGATAAGTCATTTTGAGAATATAGTTTTTTCTCTTCGCCCGCTTCTAATTTAGCCAAATTCAAAAGGCTCATAATAAGTCTATTCATTCTATCAGTTTCACCTTTAATATTTTCAATCCACTTCTCTTGGAAATCATTTTCCAAAGCCTCTGAATTAGCCTGAATAACAGCAATAGGAGTTTTAAGTTCATGAGAAGCATCTGTAATAAACTGTTTCTGTTTTTCTAAAGCTTCAACAGCAGGTTTTACAATCCAAAGAGTTAATCTTTTTGAAACAAATACAATTATAATTTCAAGTATTACAAAAATAGCAATAGAAATCTTTAAATCATTAATCAAATTCTCTTTTCTACTTGTATTATCAACTATTACTAAACTCATATTCTCTTTTAAACTATATGAGTAATTATCAAAATATAAATTTCCAACATAAGTTTTAGTTGTATTTGCTTTCTCTAATATATCTTTAGCGATATTCTCAATCTTAGTTTCATCAATCTCGTTATCAGTATAATTAACTATCTCAGATATACTATTATTACTACTCAATCGAACAATATAAATAACAGAATCCATGAAAACTTTCTTAGGTTTTTCTTCATTTTCAAAGTTATTTGGAAAATTATTATTTTCATCAAATCTAGGTTCTAAACGCTGTTCCATTCCATTTCTTTCATTTTCCATCATCTTTAAACTATCTTTAACTTCATTTTTTTCTCTATTATAAGTCTGATAATTAAAAATAGCTAAAATACTGATTAAAAAAGTAGTTAAAATCAATGTTAATACATAAAAAACCTTATTTCTCAACTTCTCCATAAATAATACCTCCTGTCAGTCTTTTTTTACCTTAACCAATTGCAGACGACCAATGGTCGCCCCTACAACATTTGCAACATATCCCGTAGGGGCTTATTTTCCATGCCCGCCCTTTTTTTAATATTACTTCACCTCTAATTTATAACCAAAACCTCTAACAGCCTTAATATTTGCCTTTGTTCCAACAGCCTTAAGCTTTTTTCTAACAAAAGAAATATACGCCTCTAAATTATTGGACTCAGCCTCACTATCCATACCCCAAACCTTTTCATAAATCTGGTCTCTAGATAAAATTTGGTTCTGATTTTGCATAAAATACTCTAATAGTAAAAACTCTTTACAAATAATATCAATTGACTCTCCAGTAGTTTCACAAACCAAACTAGAAGTACTCTTATAAAGTTTTAAATCACCAGCCTCAACATAGTCCTTTGTCATAGTCTCATTACCGCTTCTAAGCCAAACATTTACTCTAGCAACAAGCTCTTCAATATGAAAAGGTTTAGTAATATAATCATTAGCACCTTTATCAAAACCATGTAATTTATCTTCTAACATTGACTTAGCTGTAAGCATAATTACTTTAGAGTCAATCTTTTCATTTCTAATCTCTTTTAAAATCTCAAACCCATTCATTCCTGGAAGCATAACATCTAAAATAATTAAATCATAAATTCCAGAAAGAGCATTATCTAATCCATCAATACCATTATTAGAAACATCAACACTATATCTTTCTTTCCTTAATCTACTAGCAACAACATCACTTAATCCAAGTTCGTCTTCAACCAACAAAATTCTCATAAATACCTCCAGCTAAATAATATTACCATAACATTAAACCAATATTAAACATAATAATTTTTTAAAACTTGATCCAAGCTCTTACAACTTCTCTATCATCACACATAATTAAAAATTCAAATTCATTATCTTTACCGTCCATAAAAACACTTAAGTATTCACCTTCTCTAACTTCGCTAATATAATGAATCTCAAATTCTTTAACAACATTTTTCTTTAAAAACTCAAGATTAAAACAATTTAAAATATATCTAATATAAATAGCATTATTAACATGTTCATTATAATCAAGATCAGTTACATAGGCACGAGTTTCATATATTAAATCATCCTGAGTAAAATCTCTTTTTAATCTCTTAAAAGAATTATCTATTAGTCCTTCTTCAATTTCCATATCTTCAGGGAAACCAACAGTAGATAGTTTTCTAACTTTCCTTGTATCTATATCTATAGTACAGTATTCCTGTTTAACAACAACATCACAATCCCCTTGATGATTTTTTATATCTGTTTCACACAAAGTTCTTACAGGTCTAACATCTGTAAAATATACCCTTGAATTTATTTCATCTCCTAGTTTAGGAATTCTATTAAAAACAATTTTTGTCTTTGAAATAACCCAAGCAGCATTATTTCTTTTTCTTACAGTAGGATTGTCACATTTAAACAATTTAAAAAAAGTTGTACCAATATCTTGAACCATATTTGCAACCTGAAATATTCCAAAATTTATATTAAAATCAACATCAGAATAACTGATAATATGCTTGTTTTTATAATCAATTTTCATTATATATAAAGTCCTTTCATAAATATAGAATAAATATATCATAAACAAAAAAAAAGAGCAACTTTTAAAAAGTTACTCTTCTTTAAAAAACGCTTATATTTTGTTTATTTCATTTTTTATATTTTCTATATCTTCATCAGATCCGCCATTTTCAACCTTGTATAATAAAGGAACATTATATTCTTCAGAAATCACATCACCTGCTTTACAAAAAGCATCTCCATAAGAAGAATCACCGCTAACAATTACTCCTTTAAGATTAGATGAATTTTTATCTAAAAATTCAATTACCTCTGAAGGAACATCACCATATCCATCAGTATAAGTAAAAATAATAAAATCTTCTGATACAGATTCTGAACCATCCTCAATTTTTATAGCATCATTAATACCTATTTTATCAATAATAGACTCAACATTTCCCGTTCTTGAAGCATAAACAACTTTCATAAGTAAAACCTCCTATTAATATTTTATAAATACATTTTATCCAAATAATTTAAAAATATTAACAAAAAAGGATGCACACCAAATCTGTGCATCCCTTCTTATTTTAATTATCTATTTAATCCTTTTCTACCTGCATAAATTGCAACATCTTCTAATTGATCTTCAATATTTAATAATCTGTTGTATTTAGCAACTCTATCAGTTCTACAAGGAGCACCAGTTTTGATTTGACCAGCATTTGTAGCAACTGCAACATCAGCTAAAGTAGTATCTTCTGTTTCACCACTTCTATGAGAAACAACAGCTGTCATACCATTTTTCTTAGCAAGTTCAATAGCATCTAATGTTTCTGTTAAAGTACCAATTTGATTTAATTTGATTAATATAGAATTTGAAACTCCTAAATCAATACCTTTTTGTAATCTCTTGATATTTGTAACAAATAAATCATCACCAACTAATTGGATTTTATCTCCTAATCTGTCAGTTAATTTTTTCCATCCGTCCCAATCTTCTTCAGCTAAACCATCTTCAATTGAAATAATTGGATATCTATTAACTAAATCTTCATAGAATTCGATCATTTCATCAGCTGTTTTTGTAACACCGATTTTCCAGAATAAGTATTTTCCATCATTTCCAGCTTTTTTAGCTTCATCATACATTTCAGTAGCAGCAACGTCTAATGCTAAGCAGATATCATCACCTGGTTTGTATCCAGCTTTTTCAGTAGCTTCCATAATTAAAGCTAAAGCTTCATCTTCATCTTTAACCATTGGAGCAAATCCACCTTCATCTCCAACACCTGTAGCTAATCCTTTTTCTTTTAATACTTTCTTTAAGTTGTGATAAATTTCAGCACACATTCTAACACATTCAGTAAATGTTTTAGCTCCAACTGGCATAATCATAAATTCTTGTACACTTAAAGTACTATCAGCATGTTTACCACCATTCATTATATTCATCATAGGAGTTGGTAATGTTTTAGCATTAGTTCCTCCTAAATATTGATATAATTCTAATCCTAAAGTTGCAGCAGCAGCTCTAGCAACAGCTAAAGAAACACCTAATGTTGCATTAGCTCCTAATTTTCCTTTATTCTCTGTTCCGTCTAATTCAATTAAAGTTTTATCTAATTTTACTTGATCATATACATTCATTCCCAAGATATTATCTCTTATTATTGTGTTAACATTTTCAACTGCTTTTAAAACACCTTTTCCTAAATATCTTGATTTATCTCCATCACGTAACTCAACAGCTTCAAAACTTCCTGTAGATGCACCAGATGGAACCATAGCTACACCGCTATATCCTCCAGCAACAACTTCAACTTGAACTGTTGGATTTCCTCTAGAATCTAATACTTCTAAAGCTTTTACTTCATCAATTTCTAAATAATCTTTCATTATTTAAACCTCCTATAAATTAACATTTTGTCATCGACCGTTTCTCATTCTATCACAAAGGAATTCAATTTTCAAGCCTTAAATCTTGATTTTTTACATATTTTATAATATAATTATATTAGATAATTTTTTATCTAACTCTTCGGTCTTCCGGAGAATATTTTTTTCTGAAAATTACATATTAAACAGGAGGAAAAACAATGCTTAATTTACACGAAAAAAATATGTTGAGATCTACAATCCAGGACTTTAACTTTTCACTTATTGAAGAAGATGGTTGTCCAATTATTGATGGAACCCCTACTAAAGTCCCAAGTTTTGAAGAACTTAAAAAAATAGCATTTCGCCAAATTTATGAACAAGGTTTCTCGCTTATCCAGCAAGTCCAAGAAGGAAGTGCTGACTGCATAATACGAGTTTACCAAAAGCTTCATTTAGAGCTAAGTTCTAAATCAACAATCAACACTTATGGATTTATGTGTTTTACTAAAAAAAGTAAAGGGTTTAAAACAATTTCCATATATGGAAAAAAAGAACCTTACTATAAGTCAAATTGCACAATTAAATATTGGATCACCTCTGAAGAATATGTCAATCTTGAATGTGAATTTAAAGATTATTTCATCAGAGTTGGAAAAATGTAATTTCAGAAAAAATGGCAGGTAGTAGATTTCATCTACTGCCTGCTTTTTTATAATTATAAAATGATCCGCATTTCCTAATTTTTTAAAAACTCTACTAACTTTTCTACTGCTCTTCCTCTATGGCTAATTTCAGATTTTTCTTCCTGACTTAATTCTGCAAAAGTCTTTCCATTCTCAGAAATAAAAATAGGGTCATATCCAAAGCCATTATCTCCCTTAGGTTCATAACCTATCTTACCTTCTGAAACTCCTTCAAAGAATTGAATTTTTCCATCTTCATCTATATAACAAATTGAACACTTAAACCTAGCAGTTCTTTTATCATCTGGAACATCTTTTAAAAGATTCAAAATTTTATTATACCTATCAGAATCTGTTGCATCTGGTCCAGCAAATCTATGAGAATACACACCAGGCTCTCCATTTAAAAAATCCACTTCTAAACCGCTATCATCAGCTATAACTGCTTTTTTAGTAATATTGTGAATAGCCTCAGCTTTTAGTTTTGCATTATCAGAGAAAGTTATACCATTTTCCTCAACTTCTAAATCAATCCCCGCTTCTTTCTGAGAAATAACATTTAAACCAAACTTTGAAAGTTTCTCTTTAAGTTCAATTAATTTTCCTTTATTATTACTAGCTAAAATAATTTCTTTCATATTTATCCTCTCCTGTTTTAATCGTTATAACCTATACCACCATCTTTTAGTTGTTCAAACTGTATTTTTCTTTCACTATCAGTGAATTTCTTACAATCCATACTAAAAACCGGACTTACTTCCATATTTGCTTTTTGTCTTTTCAAATACTCATCAGTTCTACCTATTACTCTACAAGGATTTCCTGCAGCAAGTGAATTATCAGGTATATCTTTTGTTACAACTGATCCTGCTCCAATGATGCAATTATTACCTATTGTAACATTTGGTAATATTATAGATCCAAGTCCAACAAAACAATTATCCCCAATAAAAACACGACCAATTTTACTCTTACCTAAAGGCTTTTTAGTACTTGCATCATGTGTAAGTACTGTACAATGAGTTAATGTTGTATTATTGCCAACTTTTATTAAATGAGTATGTGTCCTATCCATTAAACAATTTATAATATGCACATTCTCTCCTATAATAGCTCCATTTTCTCTAAGTTCTTCTATTACATCTTTCTTTTTTTTAAATAAATTCATTTTTATCTCCTTATATAATTATTTATTATCTCTGTTGTTAATATCTTTTTCATCATCTTTTTTTAACATTAGCAACACTTTTCTAAAAAAATCAAATTTACCAGGCTTATTAATCTCTTGATATGTTACTTCTTTATATTCATCAGATTTAAATGGTTCCTTTGAATTATATCTATTTTCTATTACTATATCTCCATCAGTTGGAACCCTTTCTATAAAATCAAATAATTTATCTGTTACTTGTTCTTTAGATGAAACCAAAAGACCTGTAGCACCATTTTCTGAAATTCCACTTTTATTTATCCCCGGTAATTTTTCTATCATCTCTCTATTACATAGTTTTGGAACAAAATACTTAATATCGATTTCATCAAGATTTGCTGTATTAATATCTATACTTAAAGCATGCCCTCTATCTCTTACCATCATTAAAACTTTATTCTCTAATGAAATAATATCCGTTATTCCACAATCCATATCAAGAGGAAAATCATCAAATATTTTTTTAGCTACTTCATTCTCTTCACCATATAAAACTATTGGCTCTCCTATACTATTAGTTTTTTCACCTAGTTTAGGAATTGACTCTAATATATCTTCATTATTCATAATATAAGAATGAAAAACATGTAATAATTCATTAATTGATTGAGATTTTTTTATAAGTGAATCTAAAACAAAAATTCTATCAATTGAATATCCTACACATGATTTTTTTACTTCTTCAACTAACTCTGGTCTCATATTTGAAAAATTAGAAACATAAATACTCTTAGAAATTCCTTTTTTAAAATCTCCTATAACTAAATTTTCTTTAGCTTTTAAAAAGTACTCATTAATGCTTTTTTCTATGCTAGAGCCAAAATTAAATTTCATAGTAATTGATAAAAATTGTTCTTTAAAATATTTCAGTTCTTCGTCTAATTTATCAATATATTTTATTCTACTTTCTTCATTATAATCATCCATCTCAGTTGGAGTAGATTTTATTAAAGATTCTTTTATTTTCATATCACTTTCAAAAAAATCTTTTAAAGAAATCAAATTATCAGTTTTCTTCTCTTCTGTACTCATCGCTTTCTCCTTTTTATAAATTTATTTAATCTTATACTATTATCTTCTCCATTCAAATCCTTCTGGTAGACTTAAAGCATCTTTTTTCTTTTTAACATATCTATCTTCCTCTCAGTACAATTGCTAAACCCACAAAATTTTAGTTATATTGTATTTAATTTTTATTGTCCAATTTTTTAGTTTCCAGTAATAGTTTATCAAAGTCAGATGTTATTTTTTGTGTTTTATTGAATTGGTTATATTCCTTCTCAGCTTTTTTTTCCGCTTCTTTTCTTGATATTTTGCCATTATCTTTTAAAATATCATATCTTCTAAATTCTAAAAATTCATTAATACTTTTAGCAAATTCTTCCATAGTAAAAGTGTTTTCTCTTTCTATTAAATCCTCTATGTAATCAAAATATCCTGATACCGTTCTTTCAAGACGTTTTATTTGTTTTTCATCTAAATAATTTTTAGCAATCATTACATCTGATTTTAATATCCTACCATCTGGTGAATTTTTCCAAGTAGTTAATCCCATATTTGGTTTTGTGTGGTCTGCATTATTATATACTATTTCAGCTGCTGTTTTTCCCGTAATTGCAAAGTGAAATTTGTTTTGAACTGTTGCATAAAACTTTTGTGTTATTTCAGAGTCTTTATCATAATCTATACTACATTCTGCAAATATATCTGTAATTTGTTGCCATATTCTACGCTCACTTGTCCTAATTGAACGAATTCTTTCTAACAATTCCTTAAAATAATCTTTACCAAATTTAGGTCCATTTTTCAAAAATTCGTCATTTAAAACAAATCCTTTTTTTATAAACTCCTTTAATGTATTAGTAGCCCAAATTCTAAAATCTGTAGCTTCTTTTGAATTTACTCTATATCCAACTGCAATTATTGCATCTAGACTATAAAAAGTCAATTCTCTTGAAACATTTCTGTTTCCTTCTTTTTGAACTACTCTAATTTTTTGAGTAGTTCGATTTTCTTCTAGTTCTTTTTCTGCAAATATATTTTGTAAATGATATGTAATATTGTTTTCTACTACTCCAAATAATTTTGACATTGATTTTTGAGTTAACCAAAAATCTTCATTGTCATATAAAACATCAACTGATACATTCTCATTATTTTGACTTTGATATATAATTAAGTCTCTTAAATCTTCTAAACTATTCATAATTCTCCTTTTCAGATTTATTTTTTGAATATGTGCTGTCTAGTTTTCGTTTTTGTAAATATAAAAAATGACTGTTTATAAGCCTATATTTACTCATTGTTGTAATACTCATTTATATAATTGATGATATCTTCATTATATTTTTTTACTCTAGGATTCTCTAGTAACTCTTCTAAAGAAAAATACTCTCCATTAATATCTGTATCAACTTGATAAAAGTAGTGATGATATGTTCTCATTTCATTATGTGATACAGAATATTTCTCATGAACTTTGTCAAATAACAATCTTATATTCTCTGTGTTATACTTATTTTTTATTTCTTCTATATTATTTCCTTTTATATTAGGAAACATATACATTTCCCACCTTTCATCATAATAATTCAAAAATTTATTATCCTTTTTTATAATAATAATTGAATGTACATGCTCCATTTCATTTTACCTCTTTTCATTTTTTCTTTAAATCTTTTGAATAATAATACATATCTATACAATGTATATCTCTATCTATAATTTCTTCATCATAATTATCTACAAAGTAATTTTTTATTGTCTTTTCATATTTATCAAAACCTTGTTTAACATAGAAAGGAATATTATCTTTTCCACTCAAATCCTTCTGGTAGACTTAAAGCATCTTTTTTCTTTTTAACATATCTATCTTCCTCAGAATAAATGCAACCACAATATTTCTGCATATATAAACCTAACTCTTTAGCTTTATCGTGTCCTTTCCAAAATCCATATCTAAAATCTCTATATAAAAAATCAATTTCAAATTCTTTACTCAACTCTTCACATAGTTTCTTAATATAATCATGCTTTTGATAAATACTATATAAAAGAGTTGTAGAAACAGTATCATACCCATTTTCTTTAGCATATTCAAATAATTTCCTTATTCTTACAGGATAGCAATATTTAACACATCTTCCTTCTAAATCATTAGAAACATTTCTACAAAACTCATCTAAGCCATATTCATCTATAAATATGGCTTTAACATTCTCAATTTCTGAATAATTATTTAAAGCATCCATTCTTGCTTTATATTCTGTATATGGATGAATATTAGGATTATACCAAAATAAAGTAGGTTCAATCCCTTCTTCTCTTAAACTATCCACACAATATACACTACAAGGTGCACAACAAGCATGCATCAACAATTTCATAACCCCACATCCTCAAAAATAATAATAATTTCAAAATACACATAATCATCAATTATCATGTGTAGAAGCACATCGCAATGCGCACAATATACACAAATTTTATTCCTTATACTCAATCCCCAAATGTTCATAAGCAGGAGGTGTAACAACTCTACCTCTTGGAGTTCTCGCAATAAATCCAATTTGTAACAAATAAGGCTCATAAACATCTTCAATAGTATCAGCCTCTTCTCCAACAGTAGCAGCTAGAGTATCAATTCCAACAGGTCCACCTTTATAATTAAAAATAATAGATTCTAATATTTTTTTATCAGTATTATCTAAACCTAAATTATCAATTTCTAATTTGTTAAGAGCAACTCTGGCAATATCTAATGTAATATTTCCATCTCCTAAAACTAAAGCAAAATCAGCCACTCTCTTTAATAATCTATTTGCAATTCTAGGAGTTCCCCTCGAACGTCTAGCTATTTCATAAGAAGCTTGTTTCTCAATCTCAACGCCTAAAATATCTGCTGATCTTCTAACAATAGTATTTAAATCATCAGCATTATATAATTCTAATCTATTAATAATTCCAAATCTATCTCTAAGTGGAGTTGATAAACTACCTGCCTTAGTAGTAGCACCAACTAATGTAAACCTTGGTAAATCTAATCTAATAGACCTTGCACTAGGACCTTTTCCAATTATAATATCTAAATTAAAATCCTCTAAAGCAGGATATAATATCTCTTCAACACTTCTATTTAATCTATGAATTTCATCAATAAATAAAATATCATTTTCACCAAGACTAGTTAAAATAGCAGCTAAATCACCTGGTTTTTCTATTGCTGGACCAGAAGTAATCTTAATATTACAATTCATCTCGTTTGCTAAAATTGTTGATAAAGTCGTTTTTCCAAGACCTGGAGGTCCATATAAAAGAACATGGTCAAGAGGTTCTTCTCTTTTTTTAGCAGCCTCAATACAAATCTTCATATTTTCTTTTACTTTTGTCTGTCCAATATATTCATTTAACGTTTTTGGTCTTAAAGAATTTTCTTGGATCTCCTCAGATACCCCCTGAACACTAGGAACCATTAAATTCTCATCAAAATCTTCCATTGTAACTCCTATTATTTATATTTTAGAACATTTTATATCAAAATCAATATATTTGCAACCACCTAATTAATAAAGAATAAGCTATATATTCGACTGTTAATTGTCTGTGGGCGGAGACTAGCCCACCCCTACAATTAGAATTTCAATCCAGAAACCTCTACTTTATCACACTTAGGCATATACTTTCCTATCATTTCATTAAATCCTTTAGAATGGATTTTATATTTTAAATGACAAAACTCATGTAAAATAATATATTCAACAACCTCTCTTTTATATTTTATAATCCTAGGATCAATAACAATCTCTTTATTAGAAGTAACTTTTGCCAAACAATCACTCATAACCTCTAATCTATAATCCTCTGGAGCCATCTTTGTTAATATTCTATATTTTTCCATAATTCCTTCAAGTTCTCTTTCAGCAATTTTTATATAAACCTTATCAGTTAAAATTTCCATCATTGACTCTGAATCTATTTTTCTATATTTTTTAGGAAGAACAACTACAATAGCATTTTTTATTATATTGCATTCAATGTTTTCAACATTTTTATAACCAACCTTTAATTCGTAAATTACACCAAAAATTTGAATAGGTCTAATCTCAAAACTATTTTCTTCTCTTTTCTCATTTATCTTTTTTAATATCCAAGATTTCTTTTCTTCAACAGCTTCTTGAATCTTATTTTTAGTATAATACCAAGGGGCATTAACTGTAACCTCACCATTCTGAACTGATATATACAAACCTCTATCTAATACCTTATTTACTGAATATGTTATTATATTTCTCATATTAATTTACCCCCTAACCTTCTGAACTTCTGTTTGGTAATATTTTAATATAAGAAAATTTGTTTGTCAATAGTTTTTAGAAAATTTGTTTGGTTTTTTATTATAATTTACAAAAACCTTTAAATATGTTATAATATCGATATTACATCATTAGGAGGTGCTCATTATGAGATACACAAGTAAAATTAAATTTAATTTAACTGTCGTACTTATATGCGCTATTTTATTTATCCTGTTAGGAATTTATGGATATATTAAATCCATAAACGAAAAAAATTACGCAGAAGTTACAACAACAGAAGAAGTCCCTGGCTAAAGGGACTTCTTCTAATTTATAACGATCTCTCTTTTTAAAATATTACTCTCAATTTTACCTAAACCAATAAATTTATCATTACAATAAACTCTATAAATATCATCTGAATCAATTATTTTTATTCTTCCACCATTAATAAATAATCTATTCTTTTCATTGTCTAAAACAATCTCTTTTTTATTCATAAATAATTTCTCAATACTTATAATACATTTTAAATTATCACTACTCTTTTCTATTTCTCCAATAGTCACTGAATTCTCAATCGTAAAACTGTTAACCTTTGTTCTAACAAGTTTCTTCATAAAACCAACAGTTCCAATTTTTTCAGCAATATCTTCACAAAGAGTTCTAATATATGTTCCTTTTGAACATTCAACATCTAAAACAATACAGTTTTTACTATAATTAAACTCTACAATTTCAATACTATAAATCTCAATATCTCTTTCTTTTCTCTCTATTTCAATTCCTTCTCTAGCATACTCATAAAGCTTTTTTCCATTAACCTTTAAAGCAGAATACATAGGTGGAATCTGTTTTTGCTTTCCAATAAAAGTAGATATAATATTTCTATATTCTTCTTCATTTTCTCTATTTAATACAAAACCATCTTCAGTAACTACATTACCTTCTTCATCTCCACTATCAGTTTTAATACCCAATTTTAAAGTTGCTCTATATTTCTTATCATGTTCAATAAAAAACTTAGATAATTTAGTAGCCTCACCAATTAAAATAGGCAAAACTCCCTCAGCCTCAGGATCTAAAGTACCAGTATGACCTACCTTTTTTACGCCATATATCTTTCTAATCCTTGAAACAACACCAAAAGAAGAAATACCTTTTTCCTTATTAATTAAAACCATTCCATCCATATAAATCCCCTAAAATCGTAGGGGCGGGTTTCCATGCCCGCCCCTTTTTAATTCATATTATAACGCTTTTTTAACCGCAGCAACAATTCTCTCTTTAGACTCTTCAAGAGAATAAGGCAAATTAGCACCAGCAGCCTTTATATGTCCACCGCCATTAAATAATAAACAAACATCAGCAACATTAACATAATCATTAGAACGAAGAGAAGCCTTAAAACCATTCTCAATTTCATATAAAAATATAGAAACTTCAACACCTTCAACATCTCTACCATTTTCAACTATTCCATCAAGCTCACTTCTAAGAACTCCAAGATCATCCATATCTTTTTGAGTTAAATATGTATATGCTATTTTTCCATCTTCCAAAAATTCAACACGACTTGCAGCTAAATTTCTTATTTCAAATCTAGATCTAGTAATAGTCTGCATTCCTTGTTTATATATCTTAGATAAATTAACACCTTTTTCTAAAAATTTAGAAACATATTCAAAAGTATCAGGTGAAACACCTTCATATCTAAATCCACCAGTATCAGTAATAATACCATTTAAAAGACATGCTGCAACCTCTTTATCAATCTCTATGTTCCAATATTCTAAAATCATAGTAAGAATTTGACAACAAGCAGGTGAAACTGGATCAACAAAATTATAATCACCAAACATAGTATTTGAAGAATGATGGTCAATATTAATTTTAACTTTCGCCTTTTCAAAACTCTCACTTGGATCATCCAATCTTTTAATATCAGAACAATCTAAACTAATAGCTAAATCATATTTATCTAATACAGATTCTCTTAAACTCTCATCAGAATGAGGTAAGAAATTATATGTTCTAGGATAAATACTGTTAACCACATGAACATTTTTCCCCATTTTTTTCAATACTAGATATGTAGCTAAACTACTTCCAATAGCATCTCCATCAGGATTTTCATGAGTTAAAACAATAATATTTTCAGCCACTTCAATTTCATTTTTTATATCATCTAAAGTCATAACAAACCTTCTTTCTAAATTAATTATTCATGTTTATCTTTTAATTCAGCAGTAATCTCATTAATAATTGAATCAATTCTAGCACCATACTCAATAGACTCATCAAATTCAAAAACAAGTTCAGGAGTATTTCTCAAATTAACTTTTTTAGCAATAAGTGATCTAATATGACCAGAACACTTTTTTAACCTAGCCAAATTTCCCTTATTACTCTTAGCCCCAATCATACTAACATACACCCTAGCAAATCTTAAATCAGGTGTAGTTGCAACTTTAGTAACACTTACTAAACCAGTAATATGAGGATCTTTAAGTTCTTGAGAAATAATAATCCCAATCTCCTTTTTTAATTCTTCATTAATTTTATTCATTCTGTTACTACTTTTTTGCATATTATATTTCCTTTCTGAAATAATATTTGGCGAAATTTGCCAATTATTTTTTATTTCGTAAAAGAATTGGATAAAGTTCTAGGCGACCAAACGAGAAGAATCCGAGACGTACTATCTGTACGTCGTAGGATTTTCGAATGCAGGGCAACGACGAAATTTGCCAATTATTTTACGAAATTCTTTATCTCTTAATTTCCTGCATAATATGAGCCTCAATAACATCTCCCTCTTGAATATCATTGAAATCCTCAATCTGAACACCACACTCATAACCATGAGCAACTTCTTTAACATCATCTTTAAATCTCTTAAGCGAAATTAGTGTTCCTTCATGTAAAACAACATTATCTCTAATAACTCTAACAATTGAATTTCTAGCAATTTTACCATCTGTTACATAACATCCAGCAATAGTTCCAACACTTGAAACTTTGAAAGTCTGTCTAACTTCAGCATTACCAATAACAACTTCCTCAAACTCAGGATCAAGCATTCCCTTCATAGCTGCTTCAATATCTTCAATAGCATTATAAATAATTGAATAAGTCTTAATTTCAACTTCTTCTTTTTCAGCTTGAGCCTTAGCAATTGGTTCAGGTCTTACATTAAATCCAATAATTATAGCATTTGAAACCTTAGCTAAAGTAACATCAGATTCAGTAATAGCACCAACATTAGCATGAATTACTTTAACTTTAACTTCTTCATTTGATAATTTTTCTAAAGATTGTTTAACAGCTTCAACAGAACCTTGAACATCACCTTTAATAATCAAGTTCAATTGTTTTAACTTGCCTTCTTCAATTTGATTGAATAAATCATCTAAAGTAACTTTAGAATTTGCATTTAATTTTTGTTCTCTTTCTTGACGTTTTCTTCTCTCAATTAAATGCTTAGCTGTTTTCTCATCCTTAACCTCATAGAAAGTATCTCCAGCATTAGGAACTTCAGTTAAACCGGTAATTTCAACCGGTGTTGAAGGACCTGCAGCTTTAACTTTTTTACCTTTATCATCAACCATAGTTCTAATTCTTCCTATAGTTGAACCAACAACAATAGTATCACCTAAATCAAGTTTTCCTCTTTGAACAAGCATTGTAGCAACTGGACCTCTAGCTTTATCAAGCTTAGCTTCAATAACAGTTCCTTTAGCTTGTTTATTTGGATTAACCTTAAGCTCTAACATATCAGCTTGTAACAAAATCATTTCCAATAAATTATCTATACCTGTTTTCTTTTTAGCAGAAATAGGAACAAATATTGTATCACCGCCCCATTCTTCAGGAACAAGTTCATACTCAGTTAATTCTTGTTTGATTTTGTCCATATTAGCTCCCTCTAAATCCATCTTGTTAACAGCAACAATAATTGGAATTTCAGCAGCTTTAGCATGGTTGATAGCTTCAATAGTTTGAGGCATAACACCATCATTAGCAGCAACAACCAAAATTGCAATATCAGTAATTTGAGCACCTCTAGCTCTCATACTTGTAAAAGCTTCATGTCCTGGAGTATCTAAGAAAGTAATCTCTCTTCCATTTACTTCAACTTTATAAGCACCAATAGCTTGAGTAATTCCACCAGCTTCGCCTTCAATAACATTTGTTGAACGAATAGCATCTAAAAGTGAAGTTTTACCATGATCAACGTGACCCATAACAACAATAACAGGTGGTCTATTAATTAAATCTTCTTTTTTATCTTCACTATCATCAAATAAAATATCCTCATCAGTAACAATTTCCTTCTTAATAGCTGTAATTCCGTACTCAGAAGCAACTAAGAAAGCAATATCAAAATCAATTTCTTGATTAATTGTAGCCATAACACCTAAACCAAGTAATTTTTTAATAACATCACTACTTGTTATCTTCATTTCAGCAGCTAAATCTTTAACAGTAATTGAAGGTGGAATAGTAATCTCAGTTAATTTAAAGATTTTTTGTTTCTTTGGTTCTTGTTTTTGTTTCTTCTCAGCTCTTCTACCTCTACTATCACTTAAATCATAGTAGTCTAACATATCATCACCAGAAAAACCACTCTCACGTTTTAAATCACGTAATCTGTTAGAACTAAAGTCATCTCCCATTCCTCTCTTCTTGTTCTTTTTATTAACTCTATTTTCTTCATTATTAAAATTACGATTTGTTTTTTGTTTATCAATAGCCTTGTTAGCATATTCTCTAACATTTTCTTTTTGTCCCATATCAGACATAATATCTTTAATATTTCTATCTATACCTCTATTATCAAGCTTTCTTTGACCATTATTCTTTGATTGGAAATTATTTGTTCTATTATTACCTTGACCATTATTTCTATTATAACCATTATTGCTTTGATTATTATTTCTATTAAATCCGTTTTTATTATCACTTTTTTGGAAATTATTAGGGCGACTATATCCATTATTTTGAGAATTTCTTTGGAAATTGTTATTTCTATTAGAATTATCAGAAGTAACATCTTTTCTAAAGCTCTTTTCTTCACTTTTATTAACCTTTTTTTCAGGCTCTTTAACCTCTGTTTTTTTCTCAACAGGTCTAACTTCTTCTTTTTTCTCTTCTTTTTTAGGCTCTTTAGAAGGAATTCCAAATAATTCAGCAACACTCATAGGCTTAGTTTGTTTATTTCTATAAACAATATTATAATCTTTATTTCTATTGTTTTTCTCAACAATTCCAACACCAGATTTACTTTTTTCTTTCTTTTCTTCTTTATCATCAATTATAACAGTTCTTCTCATAATAACAGGTTGATCATTAACCTTTTCTTTCTTTGAAGCTGTATTTTTTTCTTTATCTTTTTTATCTAATGCCTTTGTAATAGTTTCTGCCTCCTTCTCTGATATTGAACTTAAATGGCTCTTAGCCTCAATTCCCAAACTATTCGCCTTTTCAATTACTTCCTTATTTGTTAATCCTAATTTTTTCGCTAATTCATGAATTTTTATTTTATCCAATAGCTTCACCCCCATTAATTCTTTCCAAAACAGCCTCTGCTAAACTTAAATCTTTAACAGCAATAATAGCCTTATTATCTTTTCCTATGGCCTTACTATTATCTTCAATAGTACCATAAACTTTATATTTAACATTATTTTTTGAACAAATCTCTATAAATTTATTTTTAGTTTTCTCTGATGAATCCTCTGAAATTATTACGAGATTTACTTTTTTCTTATAAATAGCTTCTATAACAGCATCAGAACCAAAAACAATCTTTCCAGCCTTAGATGCAAGTCCCAAAAGCCCATTTACTTTATTTTGAACCAATCAAATCCCTCAATTCTAAATAAATTTTTTTATCAACTTCAGTTTCAAATACTTTTGCAAATCTATTAGACTTTTCAGCCTTTTCTAAGCACTCTAAAGAATTACAAATATATGCACCTCTTCCAGCTTTCTTTCCAGTTAAATCAACTGAAACGCCTTCATCTTTAGGTTTTACAATTCTAATCAAATCCTTTTTAGGCTTAGATTCATAGCATATAACACATCTTCTTTCAGGTACTTTTTTCAATACTATCTACTCTCCTTGCTCTTCAGTTTCAATATCTTCATCAACATTTTCACTATTTTGCATTTCTTCTAACATTTGTCTAAATTGTGATTCACTCTTGATATCTATTTTCCAATTAGTAAGTCTAGCAGCTAAACGTGCATTTTGACCAGCTTTACCAATAGCTAATGATAATTGATCATCTTTAACAATTACTTGAGCAAATTTTTCTTCTTCTCTAATATCAACAGCTAAAACTTGAGCTGGAAGTAAAGCTGAAGAAATGAATATTGAAGGATCTTCATTCCATTCAATAACATCAATTTTCTCACCATGTAATTCATTTATAATATTTTGAATTCTTACACCCTTTTGACCAACACAAGAACCAACAGGATCAATATTTTCATTAGTTGAATAAACAGCAACTTTACTTCTATTTCCTGGATCTCTTGAAATATTTTTAATTTCAATTAATCCCTCATATATTTCAGGAATTTCAAATTCAAATAATTTTCTAACAAAATCCGGATGACTTCTAGAAACTATAGCTTGAGGATTTCCCTTTACACCTTTTTCAACATCAACAACATATCCTCTAATTTTATCATTTACCTTATATGTTTCAGTAGGAATTTGTTCTTTTAATGGCATAATACCTTCAAGTTTTCCTAAATCCATAACAACAGCATTTCCTTCAGCTTTTTGAATTAAACCAGTAACAATTTCACCTTTTTTATCACTATATTCATTAAAAACAATTTCTCTTTCAGCTTCTCTTATTTTTTGAACCATAACTTGTTTAGCTGTTTGAGCAGCAATTCTTCCAAAGTCCTTTGTTACAAGTTCAACATCAACACTATCTCCTATATCATATTTTTTACTTTTCTTTTTAGCATCCTTAAGTGAAATTTCAAGTAATGGATCCTCAACAGCTTCAACAACTGTTTTTGTAGAATAAACATGAGTATCTCCTGTTTCTCTATCAATAGAAACTTTAACATTTTCAGCAGAATCATAATCTTTCTTGTAAGCTGTTACTAAAGCTAATTCTAATGACTCTAATAAATATTCTTTAGAAATACCTCTTTCTTTTTCTAATTCCTCCATTGCTTTTAATAATTCTTTAACCTCACTTGCTTTCATTTTTTAAATCTTCCTTTCTACATTATTTTAATATATTGTTAAACTCGTAGCGGAGCACTTAAGTGCTCTATTACTCCTTGACCTACCAAATACAAAATCATTCCCAATCATAAACCGTCTTCGCAGTTGCTATATTACTCTTTTCAATCTGGATTAATTCATCATCAATCCTCAAAAAAACTTTGTCATCCTTATAATCCTCTAAAATACCCTCTAAAGCCTTCTGACCATTAACCTTTTGATATAATTTTATTTCAAGCTTGCTACCAATACTTGAAATAAAATGTTCATCTTTTCTTAATTTTTTCTCTAATCCTATAGAAGAAACCTCTAAAAAATATTGTTCAGGAATCAAGTCAGCCCTATCTAAAGGCTCATCAATTGCATTGTTAACCTTTTCGCAATCTTCTAAAGAAATTCCATTAGAACTATCAATAAAAACTCTTAAATAATAATCCTTTCCTTCTTTAGAATATTCAACATCATACAAATCATAACCTAAGTCCTCAATAATATCTTTTAACAAAGTCTCAACTCTAGACTCTACACTCTCCTTAGCCAAATTTCACAAACTCCTTATACATAATTAAAGAGTGGAATTTGCTTCCACTCTCCTGATAAAATATTCTGCTTTAACAATTATACTACCAAAACGACCTAATTGCAAGCATTTTTCTAAAAAAATATTTTGTCTGTCTCTGCGGGTCACGGACGAGCTAATAGCCGCCCCTACAATTTGCAATATATTTTCGTAATGGAGCTACTTAAGTGCTCCGTTTCTCCAACGCCATACCCTATACATAAATAATTATTTAAAGAACTCTTCAAATTCTTCACCAGAAATTGTTTCTTTAACTAATAATGTCTCAGCAACAGCAGTTAAAACATCCATGTGTTCCATCAATATCTTTTGAGCAGTTTCATAAGCCTGATCAATCAATTTCTTAACTTGAACACCAACTTCATCAACAATATCCTCACCAAAAATTTGTAATTCATAAGGATCGTCAACTTTTAAAGACATAGGACCTAAAATATTGCTCATACCATAAACAGTGATCATATCTTTAGCAATACCAGTTGCAACCTCTATATCATTACTTGCTCCTGTAGAAATATCATTAAGAGCAATCTTCTCAGCAGCTCTACCACCCATTAAAGCAATCATCTTTTCTTCTAATTCAGTTTTAGAAATATAGAATTTATCCTCAGTAGTCTTATACATAGTATAACCACCAGTATATCCTCTAGGAATTATAGAAACTTCTTTAACATTTGATTGAGTCTCTAAAAATCTACTAACAACAGCATGTCCAGCCTCATGATATGCAGTAAGTTTTTTATCTTTATCAGATACAACTCTATTATGTTTTTCTAAACCTACAGTAATCTTCTTAATAGCAGCTTCTAAATCATTTTTTTCAATAACTTCATGATTATGTCTAGTTGCTAAAATTGCAGCTTCATTTAATAAATTGTTAAGTTCAGCACCAGTAAATCCAGCTGTATCACCAGCAACTTCTTTCAAATCAATATCACTAGCTAATTTCTTATTCTCAGTATATAATTTTAAAATTTCCTCTCTACCTAATAAATCAGGAGCAGGGATTGTAATTTGTCTATCAAATCTTCCAGGACGTAATAAAGCTTTATCAAGCATTTCAGGTCTATTAGTAGCAGCTAAAACAATAACAGTTTCATTACTTTCAAAACCATCCATCTCAACTAATAACTGATTTAAAGTCTGATTATTCTCAGTTTCAGCACCGCTTCCATTACTTCTTCTAGCACCAATAGCATCAATCTCATCTATAAAAACAATACAAGGAGAAACTTTCTTTGCTTTTTCAAATAGTTTTCTAACCCTTGAAGCACCAAGTCCAGCAAACATCTCAATAAACTCAGAACCACTCATAGATATAAAAGGAACACCAGCCTCACCAGCAATAGCCTTCGCAATTAAAGTTTTACCAGTTCCTGGCTTACCATATAATAAAATACCTCTAGGAATCTTTGCACCCATATTTTGAAATCTCTTAGGATTTTTTAAGAAATCAACAATTTCAACAAGTTCACCTTTTTCTTCATCAAGACCTGCAACATCTTTAAACTTTATTCCAGTATCATTTTCCTCATCGCCACCATAGATTTTCCCTTTTTCGCCAATTCCTTGCATTTTAAATAATATAACAACTAATACAATAATCATAATAGTTGGAATAAAACTAAATATTTTCTCTCCAACAGTAATAAGGGCACTAGGATTTTTTATATTTACCTTAATTTCATTACCTTCTTTTAATTGTTCATTAATGAAATCCATAAACCCTTGAGTTGTATTTATTTTTCCTGTTTTCTTTTCATCTTTATCTTTATACTTAGTTGTAACAGTTGAACCACCTATAGTCATTTCAATTTCTTCAACTTTTCCTTCTTTTATGTCATTATATAATTGATTATAAGTTATTTCTTTTTCTTTTTTATCTTCACTAGTTCTCCAAATAACTAACCCAATAATAGTTGCAATAAGAATTAAAATTATTAAACTTAAAAACAATTTAATTTTATTTTGTTTGTTTTTTTTCTTATCTTTCATAAACATCTCCTTATAAGTTTATTAACAAGTCCCATCAGATTCATTTAAATCGCCGTTGTCTTTATCTTCTTTCTTATTCTTTTCCTTGTTCTCTTCATTGTCTTTATTTTCTTGATCTTCATCTTTTTCTTCTTTTACTCTATCATCAATGTTTTCTTCTTTTTTCTCTTTTTTCTCATTTATAATTTTAATAATCTCAACCTGTTTCTTAATAAGTTCAGCTCTAATCATTAGAATAACAGCAGTAATATAAATATATGAAATTATCATATATAAAATATCAAATGCATCTACATAAACATTAAAATACATTCTTATAATAGAATAAACAACTGTTAAAATAGTAGATAAAGTTGAAGCATAAACTGCTAACATATAAATAGAAGAGAACCTCATTTTTATTCTTGAAAACAATAAAACTATTTCTCCAATAATAGCAGTCATAATAGCATTAATAAACCAAAAAATAGTTACATCTATAAAATTTGCTATCAAAATACCAATAAAACTTGTAATAAGAATATAACTCAAATTTCCATTAACATCATTTATAAAATCATCTTTATTATATCCATCTTTTACAATATTAAAATCCATATTATCATTTACCTGATTAATTATGGTTATTGATGACTTTTTATCCTCATCATTTTTCTCTTCTTCATCTATAACTATTTTTCCATCAACAATTGAAAATTCAGGAACTTTCTCCTTAATATAATTTTCAACTGAATCATATTTTATGAAAATATATGCAATATTTGCAATAGAAAAAATAATTGATAAAATGAATGCTACTTTAAATACATAAAAAACACTTTTAGAAAATTTTTCACCTAAAAATTTTATATATTCTTCTAAGTCTAAAAGAGAAATCTTCAACCTTTTAAAAAAAGTTATTTTTTCAATATTCTCCATCTAAAACCTCATTTTTTATTTTTTAAATTTCTTTTTATATTTCTAAGAGTTCTAAAACTCTTTTCTGAAAACTTATATAACTTGTACCATAAAGGCTTAAAAGGAAGATAAACCTCTCCAATAAATTCAGTAAACTCAGCTCCAAAGCCTTTTTTAAATCTATATAATCCATATTGAGGATGAGATTCATCAACAACTCCTGAAACACCTCTAAAATCATACATATCATTTCCAGCTTGAATAGCTTGCTTAATCATTTCCCATTGCAATAAATAATTTGGCATCAAGTTTCTATGTTCATTACTACTTGCACCATATAAATACCAAGTCTTATTTCCATACATTATAGGAATAATACCTGAAATAGGTTTGTCCTCATAATATGCCATAAGAAGTTTCATATGATCTGGCGCAAGCTCATCATACATTTTCTCAAAATAGTCTAAAGATCTAATTATAAAATTATCTCTTCTACCAGTTTCAACCATTATTTTATGGAAATCCTTTAATTCTTCTCTACCAGCCTCTTTTACTACAACGCCTTTTTTAGTTGCAAGTCTTATATTATATCTAGTTTTCTGATGAAAACCAGCCATTACTTCATCTTCAGTTTTCCCCTTTAAATCTAATCTAAAAACAAATCTAGGTTGAATTTCATCTTTAAAATCTTTTGCATCATCTTTAATTTTATAACCTAAATTAGTAACTATCTCTCTAAACTCCATGTCATCTGTTTTTATATCAGGTTCCATTCTAAAAACAAAAGCATTATATTTTTTTGCAAGTTTCTTAACTCCCTCTGTTAACTGAGAAATAGTATCTTCATCATGTATATCGCAAACAGGCCCACGAGATGCATACATCATATTACCAAAAATAGGCATCTTTCTAATCCATACGCAAATTGAACCCTTTATTTTTTTATTTTCGTCTTCAGCTAAAACAACTTCAGTTGTCCATGATGTTTTAACTTTTCCCCATTCCAAAGATTGTTGAAAATTACATCTTTCGTGGCTTTCCAAGAACTCAGTATATTCCTTTTCTGTATCCTTTGTCACAAATCTCATTATAATCCTCCAAATTT
Source organism: Clostridia bacterium (assembly GCA_017510525.1). Classification (GTDB taxonomy): domain Bacteria; phylum Bacillota; class Clostridia; order TANB77; family CAG-508; genus UMGS1994. The sequence continues at coordinate 105,380 of JAFWNC010000018.1, forward strand.
AAATGTTTTATTATGTATCATCACCATTTCCATTGTCAGGTGTAGGAGCAACAGGTGTAGGACTAACAACAGGTGTAGGAGCAACCGTTGGCTCAGGTACTGCAGTTGGCTTAGGTGTAGCTGTAGGTGCAGTTGTAGGTGTTGGCGTTGGTGTAGTTTCAGTCTTTTTATGTATATTACACATCTGTGTAGGAATATCACCCTCATTGTCAACAAAAGTAACTTCTTCAATATTTGGACATTGTCCAGGTATAGCAAGAAGACCAGAATCAGCACAAATTTGATACTTTCTAGAATTTTTTCCACAAACTTGAGTTGGTACTCTATCTTTTACAAATATATCAGTTACAGTTTCAGAGCAGTTATCAGAGGGCAGAAGCCCAGAATCTTTACATACCGTTGCACTTACGATATTACTGGGCTGTTCAAAAGACTTCGCCTCCAATCCTTCGTGTATTGTCTTCATAACAGAAGACCAGATTCCACCAGCTGGGTTTGATGGAGTTCCATAATAGTGTACTTCTTCATTTTGATCAAATCCAAACCATACAACAGCTGTATAGTAAGGAGTAAATCCACAAAGCCATCTATCAAAATCATCATCAGTTGTACCAGTTTTAGCTGCAACATCCATTCCAGGAATTGCACAATAAGTTGCAGTACCACCAGACATAACAACTGGTGCAGTTACAATACTTTTAACAATATAAGCATTAGATTTATCTAAAACTTCTCTTTTTTCTTGATTTGGTTTTAAAATAACCTCATCATCAGCATTTCTAACCTCAACATAAAATGTAGGTTCAATATAAGTTCCATCATTAGCAATAGTTGAATAAGCACCAGCTACTTCTAATGGGTAAGCACCATTTTCTAAACCTCCAAGACCAATTGACAATCCTTCAGTATCAGAAATAGTAGATAATCCCATATTTCTTAAATATTCTATAGATTTGCTAACACCAAGTTCTTGTAAAATCTTCAAAGGAATGATATTTCCAGAAATTGAAATAGCCTCCCTAACAGTTTGATATCCTCTATAACCACCATAGTAGTTTTTAGGATTATAAGTTCCATTATAAAAACTTGTAGGCTCATCTTTATAAACAGAAGCTGCATTTATTATTCCTTCATTTACAGCAGGAGCAATAACAGAAAGAGGTTTCATAGAAGAACCAACTTGTTTCTTTATTTGAGTACCCCTATTTAAATCACCATTTGTAGTTTTCTCTCCAAGCTGACCTCCACATGCTACAACCTGACCAGTTGTATGATCCATAATAACCATAGCAGCTTGTGAATGAGCACCAGGATTTTTAGTAGATTCTATAATATATTTATCTTTATTCATTTCCTCTTCAACAGCATTTTGAATACTTGTTCTTTGAGCTGTATAAATCTTTAATCCACCACCATAAACAGTAGTTTCAGCCATATCACGACTCATATCTTTTTCTTCCATAAGTTGCTCAATAATTTCATTTATAGCTGCTTCTGTATGATATGAATAAATAGTATCAGAACCTAAAGTACCTTGTTGGAATTTCAATCCTTCATCAATTTCTTTATAAGCAGCATCATATTGTTCTTTGTCAATATAATCAAGTTTTAACATTTTATCAAGAACAGTCTTAGTTCTATTATTTATAAGACTTTTCTTAGCATCATCATATCCGTTAAAAGGATTGTATTTATTAGGTGAATTATTAATTCCAGCCATAAATGCACATTCTGCAAGGCTTAAATCTTTTACATTTTTGCTAAAGTAATATTCAGATCCAAGAGCAACACCATTTATATTATTTCCACCAACGAAAATAACATTTAAATAAAGTTCCAAAATATTATCTTTTGAAATCTCTTTTTCAACCTGGATAGCTCTAGCCATTTCTTTTATTTTTCTTGTTGCAGAATCTTCATCTTCTTTAGTGATATTTTTTACTAACTGTTGAGTTATTGTACTACCACCAAAAGATGAACTACCTCTATTAAATAAATAAGTAACGGTTGCAGCACCAGTTCTTTTTATATCAACACCAGAATGTTCATAAAATCTCTCATCTTCTATAGCAATATATGCTTTTGGTAAAACTTCAGGCATTTCAGCCATACTTATAATTTTTCTCTTCTCATTACCACTCAAAGTAGCAATTAAATTACCATCAGCATCATAAACCTCAGAATTTGAGAATGAAATCAATAAATCATCTTTAGTCATTTTGAAATCATCACCAAATAGACCTAAAAACAATCCAGCAATAATACCAGCAATAATTAAACCAGCCAATATTCCTAAAATTAAAACTATTATCAAAAACTTCTTTAAAATTCTCCACCAAAGAGGTTTCTTTTTCTTACTTCTTTTAATTTTTTTACCTTTTGGTCTATTAGAACCTGTTTTAGTATTTCCACTTGGAACCCTCTTAGTATTACCAGAAGAAAGCTCGCTAGTTTTATACATTCTAGTTTGATCACTAACACTTTGAACTCTTTTTGTTCTAGAATTACTTGAACTCTTCTTTCTTTTTTTGTCCATAAATTCCTCCTATATAAAAAACGCATATCTTAAATTCACATTTTAACGCCACTATTATAATATAAAAATCAAAAAATATAAACCCCTTTTTATTATTTTATTAAAAAAATTAATAATACCCCGTAGCGGACAACTAGAGTTGTCCAGAACAATAGCGGACATTTTTTAGTGTCAGACTATAAAAAGTTATTGCAAAGTCCGCGTAATTGTTCGCGTGCGAAAATTTCGAAGAAATTTTCTGTACAACGTTAGCCGAAGGCTTTTATATAATAGGAAATGCGGA
>JAFWNC010000019.1 GCA_017510525.1 Clostridia bacterium
CGCGCACCGAATGCAACTTGAGCTGTCAGCTCAAGTTGCATTCGGTGCGCGTCCCTAAAAGTTTAACATCTTATTTTTTATGTTATAATAATTGAATATATTTTTTTTATATGTTATAATCCAAAATGAATAACCTATTAAAGAGGAGTTTTAATATGGAAAAAGATACAAAAGATAATAATAAAATATTAGGAATGAATAGAGTTCTATTTTTATCTATTGTAATTTTGTTATGTGTTTTGTCAATTTGCTTTGGAATTTATGCACAATTTTTTTACAAATATTCTAAAACAGATCCATTTTTATTTGGACTAGGAAGAAGACAGGCTCAAAATGATGAAGAAATAAAAAGATTAAAAAATGAGTTTAATTCTATTTTTACAAATGATGTAGAATGCAACGGAGAGTATACTTATAATTGTATAGATGAAAACAAAGATATTGTTTATACTTCAAAACAAACTACAGATGAAAAGGAAAATTATAGTGTTGATATTAATATTCCAAAAATAAATATCAATTCTGATACTGCAAAAAAAATAAATGAAGAGATAAATAGTGTATTTAAGGAAAAGCTTGATAATGTTATAAAAAACGGATCACAAAAAACAATATATAATATTAATTACAAAGCTTATGTGAATGGAGATCTTTTATCATTAATAATTAAATCTACTTTAAAAGAGGGAAATAATAATCAAACTGTTATAATAAAAACATATAATTATAATTTGGCTAATAATGAAATTGCTAGCTTTAAAGAGGTATTAGATGCTAAAGGTATAGATAGAGGTGAAGTTCAAGCTGATATTGACGATGAATTAAAGAGTTTAAATAAAAGTGATGAAGAATTAAAAGCTCAAACTAATTATGATATAAAGCTAAGAGATTTAGATTCAGACATGTATGATGTTGATAATGTTGATAACTTTATTGTAAGCACTAATGGATATTTATATGTTATTTTTGCTTATGGAAATCAAGAACTTACAAGTAAGCATGATATAATTATTTTTAAATAAAAAAATAGGAGGATGTTGAATTGAAAAGTATGACAAAAAGGATTTTAATTATATTTTTTGTATTATTAATAATCCTAACAGGAATTGTACATGCAGATGAAGAAAATAATGAAACACAAGAAACTCAAGAACAAGCTACAACTAGTGCTATGGCTACTGAAAATAAAATCCCAGAAGTAAAAACAGAAGTTGTTAAAGCTAAAGTTGTTGAAGCAGGAAAACCTTATGATAAAACAGAAGGTGATATGGTTGAAAAAGTTCAAGACGTTACTGTTAAAGTTTTATCAGGAAATAGAAAAAATGAAAAATTGAAGGCAACTTATGTTTTATCATTAGATATAGATAACAAAATTATGGCTTATGAATTAGATGAAGGAAATGTTGTAAATATCCAAATTACAGAAAAAGAGGGCGAAGAAGAGCCAACTGTAATTGTTCAAGATATTGTAAGACAAAACTATTTAATCTATTTAGTTATTTTCTTCTTTGCTAGTATTTTATTAGTTGGTAGAAAAAAAGGAATAAAGGCAATAATTGGTTTATTAATTACTGTATTTGCAATTTATTTCATTTTAATTTTTACTATTTATAAGGGATATAATGCAATACTATTATCTATAGTAACAAGCTTTGTAATTATATTTTTAACATTTACAATTTTAGATGGATGGAATAAAAAGACCTTATCTGCAGCTTTAGGAACATTAGGTGGTGTTGTATTTGCAGGAGTTATTGCATTTATAATTGGACATTTTGCTAAATTATCAGGCGCTAGTGAGACTTCTATAATGCTTTCTGTTGCAGCTGGAGATAAAACATTTAATTTTAGAGATTTATTATTTGCTGGTATTGTTATTGCAGCATTAGGTGCTTGTATGGATGTTGGAATGTCTATCGCATCAAGTTTAGCAGAGTTAAAAGATAAAAAGAATGATATTACAGCAAAAGAATTGTTTAAAAGTGGAATGAGAATTGGAGCAGATATGATTGGTACAATGACTAATACTTTGATTCTATCTTTTATTGGAACATCTCTAAATTTAGTATTATTATATATGGCTTCAGATATTAGTTTTGTAGAGATGATTAATATTGAGGTAATAACTCAAGAAGCGGTATCTGCTATTGCAGGTAGTATTGGAATTGTTTATACTGTTCCTATTACTGCAGCAATATTTGCATTTATTAATAGAGATAAAGATAAATATAAAACTAAATCAGAAAACATTGTTGATGGAAAAAGAAGCTTAAAGCTTTAAGAAAAAATGGAGGTTATATGAATATTTATCCTGATTTGTACTTAGATAGTGTAAAAAACATTAATTCAGAACTTCTTAAAAAGAATAAAATTAAGGGATTAATTATAGATGTTGATAATACTCTAATTGATTATGATAGAAATCTAATTCCAGGAGCTATAGAATGGTGTGATGAGCTAAAATCTGAGGGAATTAATTGTATGATTTTATCAAATACTAATAAAAGAGAAAAAGTTGAGAATGTTGCTGAGACTTTGGATGTTCCATATATAATGTTCGCTCAAAAGCCTTTTAAAAGAGGCTTTATAAAAGCAAGGGAACAATTAGGATTAAAGAATGAAGAAATAGCAGTAGTTGGTGATCAAATTTTTACAGATGTTGTTGGAGCAAATAGAATGAATATGTTTTCAATTCTAGTAAAACAAGTTGGCCAGAAAGATATTTTAATTACAAAAGTTAAAAGACCTCTTGAAAATTTTATTGTAAGAAAATATTTAGAAAAGAAAGGTAAGAAGTAAAATGTATTTTAATGATATACATATATTATTTTATATAGCTTTAGGTTTTGTTGGCTGTATAGTTGGACAATTTTTAGAGGTTGCAAATAAAAGATTAATAGAACATAAAAGAATTTTTTCCCAAAGTACAATTAAAGATATTAAGATGAAAAAATATCCAATAAATTATGTTTTAATGCTTGTTATGTTTATTATTTATATTGCTATATTATATGTATTTGGAGTACAATCTAGTTTTTATGCTAACCTAGATTTGATTTCCTATTTGTGTTTAGCACCTATTTTAGTTTCTGCTTTTATTATTGATTATAAAAAAGAGATAATACCTAATAGACTTGTATTAACTGGATTTGAAATTGGACTTATATTTGTATTTTTAATTGGAATTTTAAATCCAAATGGAACAACAATCGCTATTAATAGAGTACTTGGAATGTTAGCTGGTGGAGGAATCTTTTTAGCTATTACACTAATTGGTGGACTTTTAGCAGGAAAAGAAGCTATGGGATTTGGGGATGTAAAATTCATGGGTGTTTTAGGCCTATTCTTTGGATTAAAAAATATAGCAATATTAGCAGTTATATCTTTCTTAATAGGAGCAGTTTTCAGTGTTGCATTATTAGTGTTAAAAATAAAGAAAACAGATGAATACATACCTTTTGGACCATTTATTGTAATTGCGGCATTTATAACTATTTTTGTGCCTAGTACAATACTATTTTCAGGACTTTGGTATTTCTTCTCAGGAAAATGGTTTTTAAAATATATCATAAAGTGATAAATTAAAAAACATTTTGGAGGTGTTTTTATGAACAAGAAAATTAAATGGTTAAGAGATAGGATACGTACTCAGAATTTACAAGGAATGATTGTTTCTAATCCTTTAAATATTAATTATTTAGTTGGTATTGAAGCAGAGGGCGTTCTATTAATTACCCTTAGAGAAAATATTTTTATTACAGATAGTAGATATACAGAAGCGGTTAATAGAATACTAACTGTTGATGATGAAATTATAGTATATGATAAAAAGAATATAACAAAAGACGATTATTCTAGTTACTTTATGTTTTGCGAAAATGTTGGATTTGAAGAAAAATATGTTACTTATGAAGATTATAAAAACATGCTTCAAATGTATAGAGTAAATTTAATTGAAACAGAAGGAATTATTGAATCTCAAAGGGCGATTAAGGATGAATTTGAAATTGATAGAATAAAAAAAGCTTGTGAAATTACTGATAACTGTTTCGAATATTTAAAAACATTTATAAAAAGAGGAATGACAGAAAGAGAGATTGCATTTGAAATTGAGAAATATATGAAAACAAATGGAGCTGAAGATATTTCATTTAAACCAATAGTGGCTTCACGGACATAATTCATCTATGCCGCATGCTGTTCCTTCAACTAGAAGGATTAAAGAAGGAGATATTATTCTATTAGATTTTGGTTGCAAATATAAGGGTTATTGTTCTGATATGACTAGAACTATTTTTGTTAATTATGTTGAAGAAGAATATAAAGAAGCTTATGATTTAGTTAAAGAATTAAATCAGAATGTCATTTCGGAATTTAGAGATGGAGCTAATTTGAAAACAATAACAAAAGAAGTAAATGATAAAATCAAAGAAAACAGATTTAGCGTTATGCATTCACCAGGACATGGCGTTGGTTTAGATATTCATGAAGAACCATTTTATGGCACTAATATAGATAATTTTTTGAAAGACAATATGGTTTTAACTGTTGAGCCAGGGGTGTATATTTCAGGAAGATTTGGAGTTAGAATAGAGGATACTGTTTGGGTAAATAAAGACTCAGCAATATCATTAACTAAATCAACAAAAGATTATGTTGTTATAGAAGGATAAAATATTTTTACAAAAAATGGTCAAAAGCTTGATTTTATGCATAAAATGTAGTATGATATTTGATAGTTTTAAATATATTTTAAGGAGGAATAAAAATGGCAGAAGTATATATGGCAGGAGATTTAAGAAATGGAACTACATTTGAGATGGATTCTCAAGTATATAAAGTTGTTGAGTTTCAACATGTTAAACCAGGAAAGGGAGCTGCTTTTGTTAGAACAAAATTAAAAAATGTAATCAATGGTTCAGTTTTAGAAAAAACTTTTAACCCATCAGAAAAATTACAAGGTGCTGAAATTGAAAAAAGGGATATGCAATATTTGTATAATGATGAAGATTTATATTATTTTATGGATAATGAAACATATGAGCAAATGCCTTTAAATAAAGAACAAATTGGTGATGCTTTAAAATTCATTAAAGAAAACATGAATGTTAAGATTCTTTCATTTAAAGGAAATGTTTTTGCAGTTGAACCACCAATGTTTGTTGAATTAGAGGTTACATATACAGAACCTGGATTTAGTGGTAATACAACAACTACATCTGGAAAACCAGCTACATTAGAAAATGGTTATGAAATTTCAGTTCCACTATTTATTAATATAGGTGATGTAATAAGAATTGATACTAGAACTGGAGAATACATGGAGAGAATTTAAGTTTTGAAGGAGATTGTGAGCTAGTGTCTAAATTTGAAGAACAATATCAAAAGATTATTAAGACTTTAGAGAATAACATTAAGGATGAAGAGAAACTAGGTTTAGCAAAATATCAATTAGATAAAATGATTCAATCTATTGTAGATGATTTTAGTGATGTTTTAGACAGATATGATGAGAAGATTGAGTTTATTGAGAAAAACAATATTAAAAATAATGAAAGACTAAGAGAATTAGAGGAAAAACTTGAAAGTTTCGAAAAGATGATTGAATTAGAGGATTATGATATTTTTGTTACTTGTCCTTATTGCGGATTTGAGTTTCAAACAGAATATGATGAGACTATAACTGAGATTCCTTGTCCTAGTTGTCAAGAGTTGATTGAGATTGATTGGGATGAAGAGGAATAAAATATTTTTATATATCAAAATATTCTAAAGGATTGACGGCTTGTCCGTCTTTTTTTAATGTGAAATGAAGATGGGGACCTGTTGTTGCTCCATTTGTTGGGTTTCCTTCAGAATCACAATAAGGATTTCCAATTACGCCATAAACATATCTAGGACCAACATTGCCAATATGTGTATTTACAGTAATTTCGTCTCCTACTGATACAATAAAATTTGGTGAAACATGACAATATGAGGCCGTATACGGAGGGTGGCTTATAGTAATAGTAAATCCACCAGCACCACTAAAACCCGTATAAATAATATTACCTGAAAAACATGCAACTAAAGGAGTTCCTTCAGGTGCTCCTATATCAACTCCAGAATGATATGATGAAGCTCCACCTGTTGGAGATCTCCTATATCCAAATGGAGATGTAATAGTAAATTGACCAGGAATAGGCCAGATTAGGTCACCGTTGTTTGAAATTATTATTTCTGAATTGTTAAAATCACTTGATGAAATAAAAGGAGTATAGATTATTGTTATTAAAATTATAAATATTACTAAAAATAAAAAAAAGCGCGAAAAAAGGCTATACATAGATTTCCTTTCTAAGTATAGCCCCTTTTATTTAGATTTGGCAGGGGTAGTAGGATTCGAACCCACACAGGCGGTTTTGGAGACTATCTACCCCGATTTATATACCTACTGATTTTAAAGACTTACAGACTACAAAACGTTTTTTTGACAACTTTTTTGACAACCTGATTTCTCTTTTTCTTAAATGTTTTATATAAACATTTATCTTATTAAACACTCTTTCTTTCTGCTCGTCAAGGTGTGCGTATAAGTCGTAAACCATTTTTGCAGAGGAATGTCCCATTAGTTTTTGAGTTTGCTTAATTGTTATACCTGAATAATATAACATAGTGCAGTAACAATGCCTTAATTGATGTGGGACTATTTTAAATCCTAAATCTATTTTTATTGAACCTATCATACAACGGATAGCTTCTTCGGTTAAAACTCCGCCAGTTTGTTTTTCAAACAAATTCTGTTGATTGTTTTCTTTTGCAATCTTAACTTGATTTTTTATGTCACTATAAACTATATCTAATATAGGGACAGTTCTAGGTTTCTTGTTTTTTGTTTCTTTTAGAGTAGGTTGATTTTTTACGTAACTAAAAGCTTTGTTTATTGAAATAGTTTTATTTTTCAAATCAATGTCTTGTATTGTTAATGCCGATATTTCTTCTTTTCTCATTCCAGTATATCGAATAACTCTAAAAAATGGAGCATATTTGTGAGTAGAATTTAAAAGAATTTCATCTTGTTCTTTTGTCAATATTTCTTTTTCTTTATGGATTACTTTGGGTTCTTTTATATTGTTACATGGATTTTTTATTAAAAAATCATTATCAATAGCATCGTTACATATTGTTTTCATAAATCTAATACATTTGTGAGCTAATTCATAATGCTCGCATTCTAGCAAATCGCTTTGCAATTCTTCTATATCCATTTTTTTAATATTGTGCATTTTCCTAAATCCAAAATAGGGAATAAGGTATTTATTAATTATATATTCATATTCTTTAATAGTAGCCTCTGATTTGCCACTAGATTTAATCCTAAGCCATTTTTCTGCATAAGTCTTGAAATTACATTCTTTTGAATCTATATTTTTTAAATCATTATATTTTTTCTCTAAGAATTGATTATATAAATCTTCGGCTGTATTTGAATATATATAGACTGGTTTGTCATTAACAGTCATTTTTTTAACTAATCTTCCATCAGCTCTAACTGTATAAGTCATCTCTTTATATTTTTTAGCCATAAAAAAACCTCCTTAAACAAATTTTTGGTACTTGTGTAAGGAAGGTTTATAATATATAATAAATATAATAATACTATTACACAAGTATTAATGGTTCTAACTAATCTACTAACTTTGGCGAGGGAGTAGGTTAGTTTTTTTATAATTAATTGTTCAATTTATCTAATTGTTCTTTTTGAAATTGTTCGTTTCCATCAGTATATACTTCTAATACTGGGTTTCCACTAGTTCCATTATATAATTTAAAATTTGCATCACCTATTTTTGTTGTTGCTTCTTTTCCTAAGTTATCGTTAATCCAATTAAAGCATTGATTACGATTAGAACCATTATATTCTAATCTAGATATTGCTAAAAAGAAATTCTCATAGTTATTAGGCAACATAGTATATATACTTATCCAGTTAATTTCGCCATCTTTATTAGTTTCTAATTCTATTCCATAATCTTCGTTTCCCGAAGTATAATCAATCGTATCTCCCATGGTTACTCCATCAATTATATTAACTCCTGCAACTTCACAAAGAATTGAATAAAATTCTTCTCCATTAGTATTTGATAAAAAAACAACTTCCTCATTATTAGTAGTTTCATTTGCAGATATATTTTCTATATTTGTAGTGGTATTATTAGAATTAGTTGTATTATTATTTGAATTTATTCCTGAAAACATTCCTATAAGAAGTAATATTCCTAATATCCATACCCACCATTTCTTATATACTGGCAAATTGTCATTTTTCATATTTTTCCTCCTTTCTCGTGATTTTAAAATCCTAAACAACCATATATATTAATATAATTATTAATATCTTATTTATTTTTTTCTTCTTAATTCAACTACTTTTCCTATTATTTTTATAGGTAATTTTTCTATTTGTTCGTTTGTATAAACCATAGGAGCAAATTCAGGGTTAAGTGGTTGCAAAATGATACCATTTTCATTTTTGAACACTCTTTTAAAAGTTCCATCATTTCCATTAACCATTACAACACAGTCTTGTCCATTTTCACAATCTTCAACTTTTTCTAATATTAACGTATCACCATCAAGATAATCAGGAAACATTGAATTACCTCTTACACGCAATCCAAAGTATTGTTTTCCACCTCTTAGCATATCAACTGATATTTCTTCTGTATCAAGTATATCTTCAATCATTTCCATAGGAATTCCAGCGGGGATAGTTCCATATATAAAAACCAATGCAGATTCGGGATTATACTTTGGTGCATTTTCTTTTAGTTTAAATTCTTGTTCATCGTCTAATATTTTTAAAATATTCTCAATTGAAATGTTCATGCCTTTAGAAATATATTTAACTGTATCAAGAGTAGGAGCTATTGGCTTTCCAGTTCTCGGGTCAATATTTTTTTCTAGAGCTGAAATATAAGTATGACTTAACCCACATTTTTTTGCAAAATCTCTTAAAGATAATGAGTTTTCTATTCTATATTCTTTTATTAAATCACCTAAAATCATTATAAACCTCCTAAAGTATTACTATAATTACATTGTACAACACGGTGAACAGAAAGTCAAAAAAAAACTTCATTTTTTTGTACAACATACTTGACAATAAAAATTTTTAGTGATAATATGTGTACAACAAGTTGAACAAGAAGGGAGTGATAAGAATTGAAAAATATTCTAAAAGACGTAAGAGAACAACAGGGATTGACACAAGAAGAATTGTCAAAGAAATCAACTGTTTCAAGGACAATTATCTCTGATTTAGAAAATGACAAAACAGATGTAATTACAAATGTAACGTTGGAAAGATTAGCAAATGCTTTAGGAAAAAAAGTGCCAGATATTTTTTTTGTTGATTAAGTACAACATGTTAAACGAAAGGAGGGATAATATGCCAGCAACTAAATTACAAGAGCGAGCTAGAACTAAATATGTAACGCCTAAAGAATTTAGAGAACAATACAGTTTAAGTCCAACACAAACTTATAGAATATTAGCTTTACCAGAAATGCAAGAAGCAATTATTAAAACTGGGACAAGAGGCAAGAAAGTAAATTTAGATAGAGCTTTTGAGATAATGCAGCAATTATATAACTAAGGAGGAGGTGAGATAAATGAATAAAAGAGTAAAACAAGAACTAATTAAAGCTGGAATAAGTTACTTATTTATTACAACAAGTTTAACAATAATGTTGTTATATGGATTATTACATGCAACAACAATAATTTTTTAGGAGGGAAAAATGAAAAGAAAAAATGAGGAAAATAAATGTAAAGAAATTTTTATATCTAATTATGAAAATGTTAAAAGAGAAAATGAAATTCTAAGGGAGTGTTTTTCAAAAATTTATAGCGAAGCTTTTAGAGTAAATCAATATGGAAGTATTGAAAATTTGAAAAACAAAATAAAAATGATATTAGCTGACTGCGAAACCAAACTAATATCATAAAAGTAAATAAAAATTCATTTATATGAACTCACTTTTCTACAATTATACAACAATGTGTGGAAAAGTGCAAGAGAAAGGATAAAAAATGATAATTAGAAAGATAGATTCAGAAGGAAGAATTGTTTTGCCGAGCGAAATAAGAAACGAATTAGACTTAAAAGAAAAAGATAAAGTTGAAATACATTTTGATGGTGAAAAAATTAAAATAGTTAAATACAAAAAAGAATGTATATTCTGTGGCAAAAACAAAAACTTAAAAGAATACAAGGGCAAAAATATTTGTCATGATTGTTGGAGGGATATATGTTAGAAAATCGAATGTTAGTTGAATCAGAATGGAATCACGAATATACCGATTGGGATAAATATTATGAAGCAGAAGCAGAAAAAGCAGACCAAGAATGGGAGGATGATATTTAATGGAAGAAAATAAATATTCTGAAATAATAAAAAAATATACATTTGAGCAGTTAGTGTATGAAAGAGCCATTGTAGACAAAGAAAAGGCTAATATTTATATAAAAGATAAAGAACTAAATAATGAATTTAAAAGAAGATTAGAAGAAGGAGGAAAAATAAATGGGAATACCAGTTCTAATTTTACGGTGAAAGTGGATCAGGAAAAACATATTCAATAAAAAATTTTGATAAAGATGAAGTTGGAATTTTTCTAGTAGAAAAAACACGTTTACCTTTTAAAAAAGATTTTAAGATAGTAAAGAATGCAACATATTCAACAATAATGAAAGCTTTAGCAAATCCAACGTTAAAAAAATATGTAATAGATGATAGTCAATATTTACTTGTAAATGAAATGTTTGATAGAGCTAAAGAGCTTGGATATAACAAATTTACGGATATAGCTTTAAACTTTAGAAATCTAATACATTATATAAATAAAAGTTTACCTGATGATGTAATAGTATATTTTTTGCATCACACGGAATTAGATGCTACAAGTGGAAAATTAAAAGCAAAAACAATAGGTAAAATGCTAGATGAAAAACTAACTGTAGAAGGATGTTTTGATATTGTGCTACTTACACAATTAGAGAATGAAGGTCATTATTTTTTAACCCAAAATAGTGGAGATAGTACAGTAAAAAGTCCTGAGGATATGTTTGATTTAAAAATAGATAACGATTTAAAAATGGTAGATACAGTAATTAGAGAATATTATGAATTAAATAAGGAGGAAAATTAATATGGAAAAACCAAATAATTATGATGAAACACAAGTTATAGGAGATTTTGAATTTTTAGAGCCAGGAGGATATATTTGTAAAATTAAAAATGCAAAAGAAGAAACTTCAAGCACGGGAAAAGCAATGTTAGTAGTTGCATTTGATATTGCTGAAGGAGAACATGAAGGTATTTATCAAAGAAGATTTGAGGAAATATCTAAAAATGATATTAAGGCTAAATGGCCAAATAATGGAGTACATAGAATAATGCTAGAAAATAGTGAGGGAAATACTAATAAATTTTTCAAGACTTTTATTACTTCTGTTGAACAAAGTAACAATTTTACTTTTTGGAAAAATAATAAAGGTGATGTAAAGAATCTTAAGGACAAGTTATTTGGTGGTATTTTTGGAGAAGAAGAATACGAGAAAATGAATGGAGAAATAGGAACTACAACTAAGCTTGTATGGATTAGAACTACAGCTACTATAGAAGATGGAAAATATACTATTCCTGAGCCTAAAAAGCTTATTAGAAATAATAGTAATGATAGTAATGATATTTTCAATCAAGCAATTACTTCAGACGATGATTTACCTTTTTAGAGTAAGCTAAATCTAGTGTACTCTACTAAAGAAAAGAGGTGAAAAAGTGGAAAATGAAGAAAATCCTTTTAAAGATTTAACAAAAGACCAATTATTAAATAGAGAAGTAATAGAAACACCTTTACATTTAACTGATATAGGAAGCAGAGAAAGAATATTAGCACAATTAGAAGCTAGAGCAAAAGAACTTAAAGTTTTTCAAAATTTTAAGAGAATGTTTAAAAGTATTCAGGCTGAAATAATTCAATCCAAAAAACAAATTAATAGTTATGAAACTGAGTTTACTAGAGCACCTTTAAAATTAAAATGTAAGAATTATGTATGTAATGATATGGGAGTGACTAAGACTGATTTTAATACAACTTTAATGCAAAGTGTTGATACTGTAGTTTGCACACACCCAATTTTACCAGTAGAACGATTAATTAATGTTGATACGAATACAGAAAAGGTCAAACTAGCATTTTATAAAGATAAAAGATGGCAAAATGTAATAGCTGAAAAAAACACTTTAGCTAGTAAAAATAAAATATTGCAATTAGCTAATACTGGAATAGAAGTAAATGAAAATAATGCTAAAGATCTAATTATTTATATTTCTGACTTGTTATCTGTAAATACTGAGGTAATACCTTATAATAAAGCAATAACGCATTTAGGATGGACTGAAGATGGATTTGTTCCATATATAAAAGACTACAAATTTGATGGAGATAGAAGTTTTGAGGGTGTATTTAAAGATATAAAAGAAAAAGGAGATGTGAGTATTTGGCTAAATACTTTGAGAGAACTTAGAAAAAATGAGGTAGTACATTTTTTAATAGCTTCCAGTTTTGCTAGTGTATTAATAGAAAAAGTACATATAAATCCTTTTATAGTTCATCTTTGGGGAAAATCAGGAACAGGAAAATCAGTGTCATTAATAATTGCTATGTCAATTTGGGGCAATCCTGCAATAGGACATTTGGTTAAGAATTTAAATTCTACTAGTGTTGGATTAGAAAGATTATCAGCTTTTCTGAATAATATACCATTTGCAGGAGATGAGTTGCAGGCTATTAAAAATAAATATACAGACTTTAACGAAATGATTTATAAATTAACGCAAGGTGAAGGAAAATCAAGAGGAACAGTTGATGGTGGAATAGCAGAACAACTCAAATGGAACTGTGCATTTTTAACTACAGGAGAAGAACCGATAACATCTGAATATTCTAAGGAAGGTGTAAAAAACAGAGTAATAGAGATAGAAGAGAATAATCCATTATTTGATAATGAGAAGCAAAATGGAAATCAAATTTGTACAACCTTATTTTCTAATTATGGATTTGGTGGAAAGATGTTTTTGGATAAATTGCCTACAGATGAAGAATTGCAAAGACGACATTCACAAATATTTCAAGAATTGGACAAAAAATATAAAGGTACAGGAAAACAAACTAATGCAATAGCAGCAATTATTTTAGCTGATGAGATTGCTAGTAAGTATATTTTTGAAGATGAGACTATAAAAGTTGATGAAGTTGAGAGATACTTTTCAAAAGATATTGATGAGGCTGAGAGAATATATAAATTAATATTCAATTGGTTTAGTGAAAATTTAAATAGATTTAATGGAAAAGACAACGTGGAACAATGGGGAAGATATGACAGTATTGAAGATAGAGTTACAGCAATATATATAAATCCTAAAATTTTAAAAGATTTTTTGAATAATAATAATATAAATTTTAATGGAATAAAAAATAAATTGTTTGAAAAAGGGTATTTAGAAAAAAGTTCTAAAAATGAATTTACGCAACCACATAGAATAAATGGAATTTTACAACGAGTGATGCTAATAAATATAAAAAGTGAAACTAAAAATATAGACGAAATGCCATTTTAAAATGTTACGGGTGTTACGGATTTGTACGGGTTTGTTACGGGTAAACCCGTAACAGATGAAAATATTGAAAATACTAGCTTTTATAATGATAAATATATAAATGTTACGGATAAATATATAAATATACTATATATAGAAAAAAGAAAAAATAAATTTTCTCTTTTTTATTATATATATAATATATTTTTCTAAAAAAACCCGTAATTCCGTAACAAAACGATATAAACATTGAGGCTGTAAGACTATTTTGTTACGGGTGTGACGTAACAATGCCGTAACAGTTACGGAAAGGAGAAAAAAAATGAAGATATTAACTCAAGATAAGGAATGTCTAATAAATATGGAGTTATTAGAAAAAATATATGTTTCTGAAAATCATGGAGATGGTGAACAGATAAATGTTATAAAAAGTGTAAGTTTAAGAGGATCATTTACTAATTATGGAATTAATTTAGGAACATATGAAACAAAAGAAAGAGCAATGGAAATATTAAATGATATACAAAATACAATTGCACTTAAATATATGTCTGATTTAAACTTTTCAGCTGTATTTGGCTGTATTAATGACAAAAAAATACGGACCAGAAATATTAATGAAAATGGCAATATATGAAATGCCAGAAAAATAAGGAGGAGAAAACCAATGTTAAATAAATTATTAAAAAGAGAAAAAATCTCAAATATAAAGGTAACATCAGAGTTTTTAGCAACAAGGCCAAGAGAAAGAAAACTAATAGCTAAAGCTATGTATTACGCACAGAATGGAAGATTTGAAAGACCAGTTATATTAGATGAGAATAACGTTTTAGTAGATGGTTATACAACATACATAATAGCTAAAGAATTAGAAATGAAGTATGTTCCTGTTAAACGAATTAAGTCATTGAATTAAGTCATTGAATTAGGTTTTTAAATAAAGCTTTTAGATTTAATCATTAAATAGGGAGGAGTATATGACATCTGATCAAATAATAAAAGATGCTTCTTCTGAAACAGATTTTAAGGACTATACATTATTGGATATGCAATTATCATTATTAATAAAACAAATTTTAAAAATGTATTTTAATCATCAAATTTCAAAAGAAGAAGCACAAAGATATAAATTGCAAGCTGTGAAAAAGTATGAAATGGATAAGAAAAATTATGAGTTTCAAAAAGATATGTTTCAGCAACATGTTAATAATATTCGAGATACTGAGGAATTAAGAATAAAACTAAGAAAAAAGTTAAATGAACAAGATCCAGTAACAGAAGAGAGATTAAGTGAAATTTTAAATATAGCATTGGAGATTATAGAAATAACTTATAAGGAGGATTACAAATGAAAATGCAAATAAAAATATGTATAAGTGAAAAGTGTAAAAATAAATGTGAAAAGCATATTACAAATAACGAAATAGATAAAGGTAAGACGTATTCTGATAAAGATTTCATTAGGGGGTGTTATAAAGAAAATGAGACCTGAAATAAAATTAAGAGATTATCAAGAAGAATGTCTTGAAATCATAGATAATTTAGAGCCTGGTTCTTATTTAATTCAGATGGCTACTGGATGTGGTAAGACAGCAACTTTTACAAACATAAAAAGAAAAGGTCGCGTATTAGTCCTCGCACATAGAGAAGAGCTAATAACGCAACCTATCAAATATTATGATTGCCCAGTTGGAATAGAAATGGCAAGTCAATATTCCAACGGGGAAGAGGTTATAATAGCCTCGGTTATGAGTTTAACACATAGATTAGAAAAATTCAAGCAAGACGAGTTTGACATGATTATTATAGACGAAGCACATCATGCAGCTGCGAAATCTTATAGAAAAATATTAGATTATTTTAAACCAAGATTAATTTTGGGATTTACTGCGACTCCAAATAGAGGTGATAAAGTTAGATTAGATGATGTGTTCTCAAAGATTATATTTCAAAGAGATTTGAAATGGGCTATACAAAATAATTATTTAACTGATATTGAATGTATAAGGGTAAATATTGGATACGATATTTCAAATGTAGCAAGAAGAATGGGAGATTTTGCACCAGGAGAACTTGAAGAGGC
Organism: Clostridia bacterium; assembly: GCA_017510525.1. GTDB lineage: Bacteria > Bacillota > Clostridia > TANB77 > CAG-508 > UMGS1994. Next base: position 15,733 of record JAFWNC010000019.1, read on the forward strand.
TATGAATACTGATGTTTTAAATGGAGCAATAGCAGAAGCTTATGAAAAATATGCAACAGGTCAAACATTAATATTTGCAACATCTGTAGAACATGCAAGAAATATAGCAGATTTAATTCCTGGAGCTGTAGCTGTTACTGCGGATACTAAAAATAGAGAAGAAATAATAAAAAAATTTACAAAAAGAGAAATACCAGTTTTAGTAAATTGTATGATTTTTACTGAAGGTACAGATATGCCTTTAGTTGAAACAGTTATGATTGCAAGGCCAACTTCAAATAGTTCTTTATATACTCAGATGGTAGGAAGAGGATTGAGATTATATCCAGGAAAAGAAAAATTAAAATTAATAGATTTAGTTGGAACTACAGGAAAAGCAAATTTATGTACAGCACCGACTTTAATTGGAATTGATTTAAATACTGTACCAGTTAATAAACAAGATGAAATACAGGGGGATTTATTTGATTTACCTGATTTAATTCAAGAAAGGTCAGATGTTCCAGAATCGTGGATTAGAAATGTGGAATATGTGGATTTGTGGGCTAAAGAACAGGAATATAATACACATGACGTTAATTATTTTAAAATGCCAGGTGGAGAATTGGTTTTAACTTTAAAGAATAGAAGAATTATTATACCTGCTCAAGATGAATTGGGAGATACATATTTTGAAGGTAAAAAAATAAAAATGCAGGAAGCCTTAGATAATGTATATCTTTATTTACAAGAAGAATTTGAAGATCAGAGATATATTTGGGATTTAAAAGTTATAAAGAAATGGGGAAAAAGTGAGGCTAGTGAAAAACAAAAAGAGATTATTAAATATAGATGTAGAAATATAGATGTTTCAAATCTGACTAAAGGACAAGCGAGCTTGATATTGAATAGATTATTTTATAAACCAGCATAAACAAAGGAGAAAAATAGATGCAAAAAGGTAGAAACTTTGAAAAACAAATCGAGAAAGTTATTGAATACATTGAAAATATAAATTTTCATGGTCATAAAAATTATGCTAATCGATTAGTTGATGGAACATATTTAAAAGGAGAATGTTTTGATTATGAAATCTTGCTGCCTGGCAGACATGATATGTTTGACGCTAAAGAAGTTGAGGGGGATAGATGGCATATTCTAAAGAAAGATATAACACAGACGAATGAACTAAAAAAATGTAAGAATGCAGGGTGTAATGCTTATTTCTTAATATGCTTCCAAGGGACAGATGTGAGAATGATTGATGTGGATCATGTGATTAATAATTTAAAAAAGAACAATAAAACAATAAGAAAAGAGGGATTTCCAATATGGGATTTACCAACTTATTTAAAAGAAAAAGAATACCTAAAACATATAAATTTGTAGTATTCAGCAAATTTGAATATACAGATGACTTATTTATAATTACAAAGTATAAAAATCATATTGTAAAGAAAGTTAGAAAGTGCAGAAAAAATTGCAAAAAGAGGAAAAAGTCATAGTAAAAACTTGTTGAGAAAGGAAAATAAGATAATGGATTTAGATAATGAGGAATACAAAGCAACTAGAGATATACATACAAGAAAAGAAGAAATAAAGAAAAAAGCAAATGAATTAATAGATATGCTAAAAGAGTATGAAGAAAAAGATGAGGAGTTTTTTAATGATATTTGTACAAGCGTAGTTGCTTGTAGAAAGTGGGAGGTGTAAATGACAGAACAAGAAATAGATGAAGCAATAAAAGAATGGGATATACTTGATGAATACTATAATTTTGATACTCCGAAAAGTACATATGCGACTTATTGTATGATTTGCTTTTTTGAAAATAGAAAGTTAGAAGTTACTAGAATAAAAAATAATAAGTGTGAAAAGAAAGTAATTAAGCCACGGAGCAGGATTGAGTTTACATTGGTACAATGTGAGAGATAATTTTAACGATAATTTAGAATATGAAACTAAAAATATAAAAATTATAGATTATGAAATTTTGTAATATAGAATATTACGGATAAATAAGATGAAAGAAGGTAAATAGATATGAAAATAATGATAAGTCAACCGATGAGAGGTAAAACAGATAAACAAATTAGAGATGAAAGAAAAGCTTTAACTGAAGCTTTAGAAAGAGAAGGACACGAAGTAGTGGATACAGTATTTGAAAGTGTACCAAACAATGTTGATATAGCAATATATTTACTAGCAAAAAGTATTGAATATATAGGAAGAGTAGATGCAGTATATTTTATGAAAGGCTGGGAAAATGCAAGAGGATGCAGAATAGAGCATCAAGTTGCAGTTGAGTACGATAGAAAAGTATTTTATGAGAATTAAGATGAAAGAAGGTAAAGAGTAATGGAAATACAAAATTTTATAAATAATATAAATGAAACATTAAAAAATTTAAATGGAAAAGAATATAATTTGGGAAATTTAATAGATGATTTAAAACAATACAAAGATGATTTTTTGGAAGTTGAATTTGATGACGGAACTATACCTACAGACTTTATGAGTTGGAGAGGAAGTTATTGCGAATTAGCTTTAGGATATAAGTTTGAAGGTATATGTCATATATCTGAATTGTTTAGAAAAGCTTTTAATTCTAATGGGTCTATATATGAAGGATATAAAGGCGGAGATTTTACTATGGATTTAGATACACCAATTCATCAAGCTAATTATGGTGAAGTTAGTGTTTACAATAAACAAGAAGAAGATGAAGGATTAAAAAAAATAATAGGAATAAAAAAAGTAGGAAACAAAATTATTATAATAACTAGAAGTGATGAAGATTAGTAGAAAAAGGAGTTAATTAAATGCTAAAAATAAAAGATGATGTTGATTTAACACAATTGAAATTTGTATATGGTTTTGAAGATGACAATGAAAATGGTTTTTATAATTATTATGTTGGAAACACACAATGTCTTAGAATTAATATGTGGAATAGAAAAATAAAAATTAGACAAATGTGTATTAGTTCTTATCGGAGAAAACAGAGATGTATCAGATGAAATATTAGAACTGTTATATACTTTACAAAACAATAATTTAGTAGAAAAAGTAGGTGAGTAATATGAGTAATTTAAGTGAAGAAGAAATAATAAATAATTTAAAAGAATTATGGCTAGATGTTTTACTTGTTAATGATTTAGACAAGTTCCTTTGTAACAATAATAGATATAGAAAATCAATAGAAAAAATATTAGACTTATATAATAAAGAAAAAGATATGTATAAAAATACAGGTAAATTAGTAAGAAATAAAATAGATAATAAAATAGGGATACTATTAAGAGAATTGGAAACAGGACAAATTCAAGTAGTAGAAAAGATACAACCTTATGTAATAAATACTCATAATAGTTGGAAAACATTGGAGGTATTAGAAGATGAATAGAGAAATAAATTATGAAATAGATAATTGTATAACAGATTTAGAAATATTAATTTGTTTAGATAAAAGGGCAATGAAAGATTTAGAAAATAATACACATGAAATAGAACAACAAGAAGTATTAACAATTATTAGAGAATTTATAAGATTAAGAAATGATTACAATAAAGAAAAACAAAAAAATAAAGACTTAACAGATAAGTGTATAGAACTAGCAACAACTATAGATTCATTAGAAACAGATTTAAAAGATATGGACAAAAAATTCAGATATGCAGTTCCTGATGATATGATTCATAAATTATATGTAGAAAAAGAATTATATGAACAAGAGAGAGAAAGGAATAAAGAATTAGAAATATGTTTAAAATCAGAGCAAAAGTATTCAGAAGGATTAAACAGAGATATTAAATCATTACTAAATATAGAACCTAATAATAATTTTATTAGTAAAGATAAAATAGAAAAAGAATTTGAAAAATTTACAGCACATAATAATTGTTTTAATTTAGGAGATATGCAGTTATTATTAGATAATATAATTATGGAGGAATAGTATATGGATATAGAAGTAGGAGATATTGTTCGAGTACAAGACCATGATTGGGATAGAATATTTAATATTGATAATGAAGATATTTTAGAGTCTTTTATTGAAGATATAATTGAAGAAAATTGGAATTAAAATCAATAGTAACAAAAGAACAATTTCAAAATATTGAATATAAAGTGGAGGAACAATGAAAAATAAAATAATTATAATATTATCTATACTATTATTTTTAATATTAAGTTATACAGGTATTAGATTATTAATATGGAAATTTATGTGTTTGGTAGGAGGGTAACAAATGAGAAAAAAATATAATGTACCTAATCATGTTAGAATTTTTATAAAAAAAGAATTATATGATTATGAGAAGAACAAACTTTTGATTGATGAATTGAAAGAAGATATATTATTTAGTAGTGCAGAAAATGATGGACAACCTCGAGGAAATGCTACATCTAATCCTACAGAAATGAAAGCTACTAAACTTGTTACTACTAGAAGTATTTTGATTGCTGAAAAGAAAGTAGGAAAAATTGAGACAGCATTAGGAAAATTATTTCCTGATGAACAAGAGATCGCAAAAAAAATTTTTTTTAAAGGTTATAATCAAGTATTTGCTCAAATGCATGAGGGAATAAGTAAAGATACATATTATCATGTTATGAATAAAATGATATACTTTACAGCTATGGAATATGGAGAAATTTAAAAAGGTACGAAAAAAGTACGGAAACAGAATTGATTTTTTATGTTATATTAGTATCATAGTAAAATTAGAACATTCATATTTTGTTCCGCTTTCTCCTAAAGAAGAAGTTATCTGATTAGAGTCAGGTAGCTTCTTTTTATTTGGCGGAGAGTAAAGGATGATGTTTATGAAAAATAAAAAGGTATATAAGATTAATTATAAAGAATGTATGAAAAGAAATTGTGATTTTTGTAGGAAAAGAGCAGAGTGTTTTAAAGAAGAATATATTAAGAATGAAAAATTTAAAGAAAAAATAATAATTTAAAGGAGGTAATTTATGTTAGAAGGTAAAGTTATTCAAGATTTTAATGACAAAGAAAATCATTTAAAAAAATATGAAATTGGGGATAGTTTTAAAGCAGAAGATAAAAGATATAAAGAACTTCAAAATAATGGCTATGTTAGCGAAGGTAAAAAAGTAATAGAGAAGGTTGAAAAAACTAAAACCGATAAGTAGGTGAGGTTATGGCTAAATATAACTGGGAACAGTTAGAAAAAGAATACATTTTAGGAGATTATAAATCTGTAAGTGCTTTTCTAAAAGATAAGAAAATAAAGAACAATGGAACTACAAGAAAATATACATCAGGCTGGAAAGACAAAAAAAGACAAAAAGAAGACCGAAAAAAGACAAAAACAATAGAAAAGACAATAGAAAAAGAATCAGAAAAAGAAGCTCAGCAAATTGTAGATTTAAAATCAATAGCAAATGATTTAGCACTTAATGTAATAAAGGCTAATTCACAATTAGAACAATATATTGTAAAAAACAAAAAGAAAACTAAAATAGTGAAGTATGATTATGAAGTAGGAAAGCCTAACAAAGAAACAACAACAGAAAATGAAGAAATAGAAATTTTAAACGGAATTATAGATAGGCAAGGTTTAAAAATGCTCACTTCTGCATTAAAAGATTTAAATGATATATTAACAGATAAACAAGGAAATACTGAGGAAGATTTAGAAAACGCAAAACAAATTTTAGTAAAAATAAAAGAGGTGGCTAATAATGGCACAAACAATTGAATTAAGCCACAAACAAGCTGAATACATAAAAAATGCTAATCATAGATGGAATATTAAAATAGGTGCAACACAGTGTGGAAAAACATATATAGATACTCAATTTTTAATACCAGATAGGATAATGGAAAGACTAGGAAAGCCTGGTCTTGTTTTTATTACTGGGGTTTCAAAAGGAACTATTCAAAGAAATGTTATTGAACCTTTGCAAGAAATATGGGGTAGTAATTTAGTAACTGATATAGGAAGTGATAATACTTCAATGATTTTTGGACAAAAGGTTTATTGCATAGGTGCTGATAATGTGGGTATGGTTCGTAGATTTAGAGGACCAAGAATTAAATATTTATATATAGATGAAATTGTGGATATTAATCAAGAAGTTTTTGAATTATTAAAGTCAAGACTTAGTTTTGAGTATAGTTGTTGTGATGCAAGCGGAAATCCACAAAGTAGGACTCATTTTATTAAGAAATTTTTAGAAAGTGATATAGATGTATATATACAACATTATACTATATTCGACAATCCATTTTTGCCACAGAAATATGTCGAAGAACTATGTAAAGAATATGCAGGAACAGTATATTATAACAGATATATATTAGGACAATGGTGTAATGCAGAAGGACTGATATTTCAACAAATTGCAAATAATTATAAAAAATATATAGCGAATGAAATACAGTTAAATTCTTTTATCAGCATTGGTATTGACTGGGGTGGAAATAAATCTAAACATAGCATAACGGCAACTAAAATTAGTAGAGATTATAGAAAAATACAAGTATTAAAATCTGATACTATGAAGGCTACGGGAACAAATACTAAGCAGGTATTCAGATGGATAATAAATTTCATAAAAGAGATACAGGACAAATACGGTACTGTGTCTTTTATTTTTGCTGATAGTGCAGAGCAAGTATTAAATAATTCTTTGAATGGTGAATTACAATCTAATGGATTTAATTTAATAGTGCAAGATAGCTTAAAAGTACCTATAAAAGACAGAATTGAATTATGGAATAGATTACTAAACTTGGAAAGCTTAACTTTTGTAGATAAAGAAACTAAAACATTAATAGAAGCATTACAAACGGCCTTATTTGATGATAAGGCTAAAGATGATAGATGGATTGACGATGGAGAAACATCTGATATTGATAGCTTAGATAGTTTTAATTACTCGTTTGAATTTTGGTATGACCAAATATCTTATTGTTTAGGAAGGGTAGCGTAAAATGAATAATGTAGTTTTAAAATTTTTAAAAGAACAAGGTTATGAAAATGTATCAACAAGTTATTATGAATGGATTGATTTATGGGAATCTTGGTGGAGAAATGATGTGAATTTTCATAAATATCATGATGATTCAGGAACAGAAAGAAAAATGTACACTTTAGGAATGGCTAAAAGAATAGCCGAAGATTGGGCAAGCATATTGTTTACTGAAAGAGATGAAATAACTACAGAAGCTAAAACAAAAACTCAAACAGAAAATAATAACAAATATCTAAATAAACAACTAAAAATATTAAAAGTATATGCTGATTTACCTACTGCAATCGAAAAAGCAATGGCAATAGGAACAGCAGGAGCAATATTAAGAATAAAACACGCTAAAGTTGATAAAAACAGAAATTTAATAGCAGATAAAAGAACTAAACTTGATATTATTTATGTTAGTGCAAGTCAGATAATTCCTTTAAAAGTAGAACATGGCAACATTATTGATATTGCAATTGTGAGTGAGGATACTGTTGGCGATAAAAAAGAATTTTATGTTGAAATATATAAATTAAAATATAATGAAACAGAAGAAATAGAATACTATGAAATAACTAATACTTATTTAAATGAACAAGGTGAGAAAATTCATAAAGATGGAATTGCAGAATTATATAATATAAAATCTAACATTCCATTATTTAGTATATTAAAACCTGCAATAGCAAATCCAATTAATGAAAACTATAATACTATAAATGGATTAGGTTTTAGTGTATATGGAACTGCAATAGATCAACTACAAACGTGTGATATTACATATCATAATTTTGTTATGGATTTCTATTTAGGTGGTAAAAAAGTATTTTATAATAAAAAAATTGTTAAAACTACTACAGTTCAAGTCAAAGGTGCAGATGGAAGAATTCGAGAAGAACAAAGAGAAATCTATCCAGATGATTTAACTAAACAACAATGGAAAACATATGGCGATGAAATGGAAAACTTAAAAGATAATCCAGCAATTACAGAATACAATCCTAAGTTAAGAGTCGATGAAGATACAAAAGGAATACAATTTGCTTTGAATATGTCGAGCTTTAAAGCAGGTTTAGGAACAGAGTATTACAGATTTGATAATAGCAAAGGAATTGTTACTGCTACTCAATATGTAGGAGATAGACAAGACCTAGTTGAAAATGCTAATAAACATCGTAAAAAAGTAGATGATTTTGTTAGTAATATTTGTAAAGGCATTTTACTACTTGGTAGAATCTTATTTAAAGAACCTGTTACAGAGGAATGTACTGTTACAGTAGTTGATAAAGATGGATTTATGGTTGATACAGAAACAGCTAAAGAAGAATTTAGAAGAGATATTGCACAGGGAATAAGGCAGCCTTGGGAATATAGAGTTAAATTCTTAGGTGAAGATGAAGAAACAGCAAAAGCAATGATAGCAGATGAAGAAATAAAACCTGATGAAGAATAGAGGTGTTGTAAATGTTAACACCAGACTATTTAAATTTAATTGAATTTAATGATGTAGTTAAAATTTATGAAAAGTTAAATATAGAAATTATGGCCGATATTATAAAAAGAGTATCGGCTCAAAACGATATTACAGAAACATCTTTAAAACAATTAAAAATAATGCAACAAATAAATGGAGATGAAATTTTTAACAAAGCATTAGAAGAAACAGCTATGTTAACAACGGAAACTAAAAAAGCTTTGAAAAGCCTATATGAAGATGTAGCAAAAGAAAATATACAAGGATATAAAGAATTATATAAATATAGAAATAAACCATTTAAATTAACAAATGAACAATATAAGATACTTAATCAAGGATTAAAACAAACTAATAGAATATTAAGAAATTTTACTAATACAATTGCTTTTCAAAGCAAACAAACATATGTAAATGCAATAGACGAAGCCTATATGAAAGTTGTAACAGGTGCTTTTGATTACAATACAGCTATTAATCAAGCTGTACATGATTTGGCTAAGAGAGGTATAACATTAAAAGATAAGCTAGGAAGAAATGTACAATTGGAAGTAGCAGTAAGAAGGAATGTTTTAGCAGGAATACAGGAAACAGCTAATAACATTAACCGAGATATAGAAGATGATTTAGGATGTGATGGTTATGAGGTTACAGCTCATTATGGGGCTAGGCCAAGTCACGCAAGATATCAAGGCTTACAATTTGCAGTAGATAAAGAAGATGCAAAAAAATACAAAGTTATGTGGTGGGGCGAAGAAGTTGATAGTGAAATGGGAACTGAGCCAGTAAGTGAATTATGGAACGACTATAATTGTAGGCATAATTATTTTGGAATAATATTAGGTATTTCAGAACCTGCATACAATAAAAAAGAATTAATAAAAATGAAAAATGCAACATTGACTTTAAATGGAAAAGAAGTTCCTTATTATGAAGCAACACAAAAGCAAAGAAAAATTGAAAATCAAATAAGAAAGCAAGATAGAGCTGTACAAACACTAGAAAAGGCTGGTATAGATGCAACAATAGAAAAAAGTCAATTGACACAACTAAAAAAAGAATATAATCAGTTTTGTAATGAAACTGGACTAGCTAAAGATTATGGAAGGATAAATGTTGTTAATAATAATTCGACAAAACCTGTAAAAAGTAGTATAATAGAATTACCTAATTACAAAAATGCAATTATTCCAAAAGAGAAATTTACAAAATATGCACTTGATCCAGAAAAAGACAAAAATAAAGCGGAAGCATTTGAAAAAGCATTAGGATATAATAAAGATAATGCAGATAAACTAATAGAAAATATACGAAACAATATTAATAAATTTGATGCTACTGATAAAGGAAATAATGAATATGGAAAGAAATATGAAGTGTTGATGACATTAGTAGGAGAAAATAAAAAAGTTGCAAATGTAAAAACAGGTTGGATAATTGATAAAAAAACAGGAGAAACCAGATTAACAAGTGCTTATGTAACAAGTAAACAATGGAAGAAAGAAGGTAATAAATAATGGAAATAAAGTTATATGACAAAATACTACTAAAAGACAAAAGAGAAGGTGTAATTATAGAGATATATAAGCAAGGTGAAGGATATGAGGTTGAGTTTATGGTAGACAACACAGGAGAATATCCAGAATACGAAACTGAAACTATAAAACACGAAGATATAGAAAAGGTAATTAATTAAGTTATTAATTTTTTTAATATATAAAAAAGAAGCTAAGTCGACTAGCTTCTTTTTTTGTGTCTTTTTACTTTGTTACAGACGAGAAAGAATAATAAAGGAGATTTACTTTTTTAGATTAAAGAAAGGAGTTCAATTATGGACGAAGAAAAAAAAGAAACTGTAGAAAACGAAGAAAAAGTTGAAGAAACAGAAAAAGTTGGAACTCAAGCCAACGAAAATAAAGATGAGGGAAAAGCTGAAAAGACATATACTCAAGCGGAATATAATGCTTTGGATAAGAAATTAAAAGAAAAATATGAAAAGAAATATGAAGGCATTGATATAAAAGCATATAAAGAATGGGTAGAAAGTCAAAAAACAGCTGAACAAAAAGAATCCGAAAAAGAAACTGAATATAAAAATACATTGTCTAAAAACGAGAGCCTTGAAAAAGAAAATAAAGCCTTAAAATCAGGAGTAAATACAGATGATTTAGATTATGTGATTTTTAAAGTTTCAAAGATGGATGGAGATTTTAATGATAATCTAGAAACCTTTTTAAAAGATAATCCTAAATTTTTAAATTCTAATAAAGGTGAAAAGAAAGAAGAAGAAATTAATTTAGGCGGTAATCATACAGAAAAAGGAAATACAGATTTATCTAAAATGAGCTATGAAGAGTATAAAGCTTATAGAAAAAATAATGGATAAAGGAGATATGTAAAATGGGAAATACAATTTTAACACCAGATATAATTGCAAAAGAAGCATTAATGCAATTAGAAAAAAAATTAGTAATGGCAGGATTAGTTCATAGAGACTATTCTAAAGAGTTTGTAAAAGTTGGAGATACAATAACAATCAGAAAACCAGCAAAATTTGTTGCTAAGAATTTCTTAGGACAAGTAGAAGATCAAGATTTAGTTGAAGGTTCAACAACAGTAAAAATGGATAGATACAGAGATATTACTGTGCCTATTTCATCTAAAGAAATGACACTTGATATAGATGATTTTTCTAAACAAGTTGTAGAGCCAGCAATGTCAGCAATTGCTGAAGCTGTTGATGGGGATTTATTAGCAGTAGGTATTCAAAACGCTTCTAATAAAGTAGCAATATCAGGTACACCTGTAATTACAGATTTAGCTAATGTTGGAAAAGCATTAGATAAGAAAAAAGCACCAAGAGATAATTTAAGAAATTTAGTTTTAGGTGTTGATTCTACTTATAAATATAATACATTAACAAATTTTACAGATATTTCACAAAGTGGTTCAAGTGAGGCATTGAGAGATTCAACAATAGGAAAAGCATTTACAATGAATACTTATATGAGCCAAAATGTTCCTTCAACAGCAGCTTCAACAGCAGGAACAGTTACTGCATTAAAAGTAACAGGAACACAAGGACAAAAACAATTTTCTGCAACAAATGTTACACCTTCAACAGGAAAATTAAATGAAGGTGATGAGATAATAGTTAATGGATATAGATATATAGTATCTGAAGATGTAACAGCTTCTAGTGGTTCTGCAACAGTAAAAGTAACAGAAAAAGTTGTAGAAACAATTTCAACAGCTGTAGATGCTATGCCAATTATTAAAGAACATTCTTTAGGATTTCATAGAAATGGATTAGCTTTAGTAACTAGAGCATTAGAATTACCAGCTGGTGCAGCAAAAGCTGCTATAGCAAGTGCAAATGGACTAGCAGTAAGAGTTGTTTATGGATATGATCAAGATACTAAAACAGATAAAATTTCATTTGATATAATTTATGGTGTAAAAAATTTAAATGATGATTTATTAGTAGATTTTGCCTAAGATTGGGGTGATTTAAATGAAATATGTAGATTATACATATTATGTACAAGAATACCAAGGAAATACTCCTGGGGAACAGTTTGAATCACTACTTATAAAAGCTAGTAGAGAAATAGATAATAATATTAATACTGAATTAAATAAAACTAAAATCAGTAATTTAAGTAAAAGAGCACAAGATAAGTTGAAATATACTGTCTGTGCTCTTATTGATTTAATATATAAAAAAGAAACAAATTCAAATAGAAAAGTAACTTCGATATCAATAGATGGAGTAATTAAGAATTTTAAAACATTTTCTGATGAAGAATATAAAAAAGAAAAAAGTGAAATTCTTAAAGGATTACCTGATGAATTAATTTGTTATTTATAGGAGGTTTATATGGATGATTTTCCAACTAGAAAAATAACTATATATCATAAAAATGATAAAGTATGGGATAGATATGTTAAAGAAGCTAGTTATAGAAATAATTCAATTTTAAATCATAATAAAAATGGTAATAATTCAACAGATAATGTTATTATAAGGATTTTTGATACAGAAGGATATCATTCTAATTGGTTTATTAGCGAAGGTGATATTGTTGTAAATAAAGAAGTAAACGATGTAATCGAAGGAAATACTCCAAACACTCAATTAAGTAAAATATATGGAAAAGAAAATGTGCATAAAGTAACTTCAATAAATGACCTTACTTTTAATGATGAGGAATTAAGAGAATTAATGCACATTAAGATTGGAGCTGTTTAATGGCAAAAGATATTCATAAAATTGAGTTTCCAAAAGCTACAGTTATTACTACGAAAACAAAAGATGGTACGGTAAAGGTAAAACTTGAATATAATCAAAGTTATGTAAATAAATTTAATATAAATATAAACAAAGTACAAGCTTTTACTGATGAGACTGTAGCTAGATATTTATCAAGGTATGTTTCTTTTAATACTGGAGTTCAATCAAAATCAATTCCGTTGTCGAGTGAATATGGTAGTGGATTAGTTATTATAAATGTTCCTTATGCACGATTTCAAGCAGAGGGTAAGGTTATGATAGGAGTTTATAGTCGTAGTCCATGGGCAAGAAGAGGAGAGAGGAAAGTTGTTACATCTAAAAATTTAGTATATCACAATGATTCAACGAGAGGAGCACATCCTTTTGAAAGAATGAAAGCTGATAAAAAGGAAAGTATATTAAATCAAACTGCAAATTATGCTAGGAGGTTAAGCAATGGATGAAAATATTGTGATGGATAAAATTACACAAGCTATAAATGATTGGCTACTTAAATATGAGCCAATAAAAGAAATAGCAGAAGAAATACACGCAGAAGAACTTCCTGACGATGTAGATGTTTTGGCCTTGCAAAGGAGTGGAGTTGAAAATTTATCTCTACAATATATAGGCCAAAAAGGTTGGTATAGGCAATATCAATATGTATTATTATTGAAATCTAATAGTGAAGATGATTTGCAAAGATTACATAATTTGGATTGGCTTGATGATTTAAGTGATTGGATTGATGAGCAAAATCGTTTAAGAAATTATCCAATCTTAGAAAACAAAATTGTTAAACAAATAAGCTGTGCTAATGCATTAACCTTCGAAACTAATGAAGATGGCTCAATAAGTGTGTATTATCTACAGCTTTATTTTAATATAAAAGGAGGATTTTAAAAAATGGAAGAAGAAGTAATGACTTATGATGAGGCATATTATTTAGATATTGAAGCAACAAAAGCTGATAATGCAACACCTGATATTGAGCTTATGAATGTTGGTGTTACAAAATTTGAAGAAAATTCAAATCCAACAGAAAAATCAACTCAATATATAGGCGATAAGTCAAAAAGAAATAAAGTTACTGGATATGATAATCAATTTCCTATTGAAAGTGATCTTATTAAAAATGATGATGTTGTTCAATATTTATATTCTATTTTTAGAGATAGAAAAACAGGAAAATATGCACAGCAAAATTTATTTATTGTTGAATTGTGGAATCCTGTTGCTAATTCTGAAAATACATATAAAGCTAGAAAATTATATACAACAGCAGTTATTTCAGGAAAAACACCTAATCCAGGTGAAACAATTACATTTAGTGGAGATTTAAAAGGTATTGGCGATTTTGTAGATGGAACTTTTAATACTTCTACAAAAACATTTACAGCAACTGTGTAAACAATAGTTAATTTAATTGGTAGATATTAGATATAGGAGTGTTAATATGGATAATAGAGTAGATAATAGAAATGAAAATAAGAAAAGATTAAGTTTTGGATATGAAGATACAGATAAAAGTATAGAAATAGAGTTATATGGTTTAGTTTTTAAAATTAATAATTTAAATAATATAAAAGAATTAGAAAGTTTAGATAGAAATAATGAAAGTGTAATAGAAGCTCAGTTAGAAAAAATATTAGGTAATGGGGCTATTGATAAGATTAATAATAAGAGAAGAAAAGATGGATATGATGATTTAGATTTAAATGTTGAGTTAAATATTTTAGGTTGTATATTTGAAACATATGCAAAAGGAATGTATGGAGACGTAATTAATAGAGTTAAAAGTACAGTTGATGATTTAAAAAATGATGTAAATGAATTTACAAACAGAGAACAGAGAAGAAATTATAATAGAAACCAATATAGAGGTAATAGAAGAAATTATAGGAGATATTAATATGAATATGTTTAATAAGCTACCTTATTTTGTAATTTTAAAAGGAAAAAAATATAAAATAAATGTAGACTTTAGAAATATAATATCTTTTGAAAAAAAATTACAGGATAAGAGTGTCAAAGATGATGAAAAGATAGAGTATATTATCAGACATTTTTATCCTGCTTTTTTTTATGCAGAAAATTATAAAAATTTTTTGTTTAATCCTCAATTATATAAAGAAGCTATACAAAAGTTTATATGGTTTTATAAATGCGGCAGAGAGGAATATCACAAAGGTAAAAGTGGAGGAAAATATTCACAGAGTGAAATCTTTTCTTATGAATATGATGATGAATATATTTATGGTGCTTTTTTAGAACAATATAAAATTGATTTAAGTACTGAAAAAATTCATTGGTGGAAATTTAAAGCTCTTTTAAAGTCTTTAAAAGATGATACTGAATTTGTAAAAATCAAAGGCTATAGAGCTTATTCAGGTGATGATAAAAATATGAAGGAACTAAAAAAATATTGGGAATTACCTTTGCCAAGTGAAGAACAAAAAAGATTAGATTTACTGTATGAAAAATTAAAATAAAATATTTTGTCTACATTTAGAAAGGACAAAATAATGGCAGTAGCAGGAAGTTTAACATATGATACAAAATTAGATAGCAAAGGCTTTGAAAAAGGTCTAAATAGTTTAGAATCGACAGTAAATAAAACTGTAGGAAATGTTGTAAAGGCTGTTGCAGCAATATCAGCAGCAATAGGTGGAATAACTGTAACAGCAATTAAATCATATGCTGATTTAGAGCAAAATATTGGTGGTGTAGAAACACTATTTAAATCTAGTGCTGACAAAGTAAAAAAATATGCACAAGAAGCATATAAAACAGCAGGTATGAGTGCCAATAAATATATGGAAACAGTTACTGGCTTTTCTGCAAGTTTGTTGCAAAGTTTAGGTGGTGATACAGAAAAAGCGGCTGAAGTTTCTAATATGGCATTAATAGATATGGCTGATAACTCGAATAAAATGCGGAACTGCAATGGAATCGATACAAGTAGCTTATCAACGGTTTTGCAAAACAAAATTACACTATGTTAGATAACCTTAAATTAGGCTATGGTGGTACTAAAACTGAAATGGAAAGGTTACTTGCTGATGCTGAAAAAATATCAGGAGTAAAATATGATATTAGCAACTTAAATGATATTTTCCAAGCGATACATGTTATTCAAAGTGAACTAGGAATTACAGGAACTACAGCTAAGGAAGCAGAAGAAACCATAAGTGGTAGTGTTGCTTCAATGAAAGCAGCATGGGATAACTTTTTAAATGGTAGTGGAACGTTTGATCAACTTGTAGATACTGCTAAAATAGCTTTTGATAATATTGCTAAAGCAGCTGCAGAAATATTACCAAGAATAGCATCAGAAGTAATAGATGCTTTACCAGAGGAACTTGTTAAAACTTTAGAAATTATGATGCCAATCTTAGTAGCTTTAGGTTCAGCATTTGCAGTGATATGGGGGTATTTTAAAGCTGTTGCTATAATAAAAGCTGTATCAGCCGCATTTGCTACATTAAATATGATAATGGCCGCTAATCCTATTTTACTAATAGTTGCAGCCATAGCTGCATTAGTAGCTGGTTTCATGTATTTATGGAAAACCAGTGATAAGTTTAGAAATTTTTGGATTGAATTATGGAATAAAATTAAAGAAGCAATCCAACCAGTGATTGATTTTCTTGTGGAAGCTTTCACTATAGCGTGGGAAGTAATTCAAGCAGTATGGGATGTAGTATCTCAATATTTTGCAACAATATGGGAAAATATAAAAATAACATTTAGTGTAGCAAGTGAAATATTAGGTGGTTTCTTTAGAACAGCATGGGAAGTTATTAAAAGTTATTGGGATATTGTCGTCGGATATTTTAAGTTAGTATGGGAAGGAATAAAAACAGTATTTTCTGTAGTAAAATCTATTCTTAGTGGAAATTTTGGAGATGCTTGGAATGCAATAAAAAAATACTGGGATGAAGTTAAAGGATATTTTCAAGGAGTATGGGATAATATCAAAAACATTTTTAATAGTGTAGGCTCTTTTTTTAAAAACGCTTTCCAAACTGCTTGGAATGGAGTTAAGAATGTATTTAGTAATGTAGGTTCTTTTTTTAGTGGAATATGGGATACTATTAAAACTAAATTTACTACAGTAGGTAGTATGGTAGCAGAAGCTATTGGAGGAGCTTTTAAAAGTGCAGCTAATGCAGTTATTGGAACAGTAGAGAATGCTATTAATAAAATACCTAAAGCAATTAATGGAGCAATTTCAAAAATAAATGAATTGCCTGGTGTTAGCATTGGTAAGATACCAACAGTTTCGTTGCCAAGATTGGAAAGAGGTATTGGGATTGCGGAAAAAGGCAAACAGTATTTACTTGAAGGTACAGGAAATGAATCTGTAGTTCCTTTAGATAAAAATAAATATTGGGTAAAAGCTGTTACAACAGAATTAAAAAATCAAATGGATTTTGGAACACTTGTAAAAGAAATGGGTAGAGCTATCCTTAATGAAAAAGGCTCTATTGCTTCAAATGCAAGTATTAAAGCTAATAATAGTATGACAACAATAATAAATGCCAATATTTCTTTAAAAGGTAGTGTTGAAATGAATGATGAAAAAATTGGAACTATGGTAGCTCCTACAGTTATGAAAACTATTCAAACAGGAGGTGCATATGCTTAAAAGACTAATTTATAATAATAAGGCTTTTAAAATGATAGACAATTTTAAAATAAAATCTTCTAACAGTGATGTAACCTTCAATAGTATAAAAATTGATTTTACGGGATATTCTTTGGAGGATATCCCGTTTAAATATCAAAAAATAGAGGTTAGACAAGCTGAAACAGAAGAGAACATATTTAATGGAGAAATACTTTTTACAGGTTTTTTTGATAATATTGATTTACCAGATATGAAAATGCGTGAAGAGGATAGATTTCCTACTTTAACTCTTTTAAGTCCTTTGAAAATGGCTACAAAAAGAACAGTTTCGCTAATAGGTACATATAACAAAGAAACAGCTATTAGAAGAGTATTGCAACCGCTTATTGATGATGGTTTTAAAATAGTAGAAATAAATGTTCCTGATGGTCAAATTACGACAAATTATGTTTTAGAAACTGTAGAAAACTGCATGAATAGAATAAGTACAAAATTAAATATATTTTGGTATATAGACGAAAAATGCAATATTTATATTAATTCAATAGATTATCTTTTTGGAAAAGATGTGAAAAAAAGTATTAATGATGCTGGAAAAGAAAAAGGATTAGTTAATATAAAACCTAAAATTGAAAATGTAGATTATGCGAATGTAATAAATATAAAAAATATAAGGCTTTTTGATTATTCAAGGTCAATAGTAATTACTGGAGATGAGGTAAATAATATAAATTATCCTATATTGGAATTACCTAAAATTGTGCAGGGTGGAGATATAATTAATTTTATAAATCCTATTGTTATTGATGAAGAAAATCTTAGGATGGTTTTGAATAAAAATGGTGAAGAAAATATTGAATACGATCAATGGTTTTATGCTTTAAGAATTATGATTAGAACAGGAACATCTCCAAACTATAGTTATTACACAGCAGAAATATATATTGATTTAAATAGAAATAGTCCTACTTATATGGATTATATTGTTTCGTCAAATATATCTTATAACGATTCTGGAGGCACAGAAAAGTTATTTGTTCTACAAAGAGATAGCTTTTTTCCAAACTTAATAACTGGCTTCAAATGGAATGGTGATGATAATGCAAGAATCACTTTAATAGAAAGCAATACATTTTTGCGATATACCACTATGAGATTTATGTATTCGCCCGAAATCAACAAATTAAAAAATATCATTAGTGAAAGTGGACAGATTGAAAAGACTGTAGATTATCAATCAAAATGGACAACAGATAATCAAATAATTGAATATGCTAGAAGTTTAATTATTCAAAATTCAAATGTAGTCAATCAAGTTTCACTAAAATATGAGGAAAATCCTAATTTGAAAATTGGTGATATTGTAATAATAGATGAACCTGATTTTTACATAAAAGGAAAATTTGCTGTAAAAGAACAAACATATACATATAAAAATGATCTTGATGAAACATGGGATATAATTTTAAAAAGTGCAGATTTATTTTCTACTTATATAGACTTATTTAGACCAATTGAAAAACAAGAAAGTCAAGATAAAATAGATACAGTAATATTAAGTGAGTTTATTGAAGAAACTATTGAGGAAACTCATGAATTTAATTTAGAATAGGGGGGTGCAAATTGAAAATAAAGAATGATTTTATAAATATAAAAATAGGAAAAAAACAATATAATTTTAAAAATCTGATTTTAGATGAATATTTGTCAAGAATAATTAAACGTCAAATTGATGTTCAAAATCTTACTAAAGTTAATTGTGATATTCAGTTAAAATATTTATTAATAAAATTTGATACACCTTTTGGAATTATAAATAGTTCGATGGATTTACACAATCAAAATTTTGATATTTGTTTGATTCATGAAGCGATATGTGAGCAAGAGTTATCTGCAAATACAGTATCTATAAAATATACTTATACTGCAGATAGCAGATTCCTTGTATATAACTATGCAACGGGTGAATATAGTAATATTAATAATTACAACGGAAGAAAAATAACTGCAATTGGTTTTAACAGTTGGAACGGTAATGATGAGGGATGGCAAAATCAATGGCCAGTGTGTGCTGTTTTAGATACTTCAAATTATAATTTATATTTACAAGAAAACGAATTTTTTACGGTTGTAAGAAAAGATATTATAACAACAGACGCAGATTTTTATACAGAATGGTCTATAGTAAAAGCACCTGCTCATTTATGCCCGAAAGGAATTGAAAAAACTTCAGGAAGCTATTTTAATGACAATTATGGAATTTTAAAAAGCGTGGGTTTTGGATATTATAAAGATGAAATGATAGAAGAGTTGTTGATTGGAACTGATATTGATGTGACTCAAAATAATAATGAATTAATACTACAACCATTAATTAATCCAATTTTTAATAACAGTTTAGAGTATCTAAATAATAATTTATTTCCTTCAAATAAACTTTTTACAAAAAAAGAAAACTATAAATTTATATTATTAAAATATGAATTATATCAAATTGAATATGTACAAAGTGGTGATGATATTGTGCCTTCTTATATTGATACAGGAGAATTTTATTTGCAATCCTTACCAATTAATGAATATGGCACAGGCAATTTTAAAATAAAATATGAAAGGGGATAAACAGATGGTTTTTTTTGAATGGGAAGATGGAGAAGAGGTGCAAGGTGAAAGTGTTGTAATTGGATATGTTGAAATAAATGGTGAACAATTACCAGTTTATGCAACTAAAATAGATGGTAATACGCCAATTACAGCTTATAATATGAATAGAATGCAAGATTTAGCTACAACATATATTGATAATAAAATAATTAATGATTTTTCATTACAAAACTCAAAAGCTTATAGTGCTAATTATATTAGTTCGTGTAATGCTTATTCAACAGGTGAAATTAATACAGGCAAAACATGGATAGATGGAAAACCAATATATAGAAAAGTAATTGAATTAGGTCAACTAGGTACTAGCAATAAAAAAATAGTTGAAGGCAGTTATGAAACTTTAGTATCTTTTGATGGGTATATAACTAATACAACTGGAACTATAAAAGAATCGTTAAATTCGTATACACCTAGTTTATTTAGATATTTTACAGCTGAAGTCAAGAATAATGCTTTGACTATACTAATTAACAAGTCAGATTCAACAAATTGGGCTGAATGGACTTTAACTGTAATTATTGAATATACAAAACCTACCGCGACGGAGGAATAAAATGCAAGAGATAATAAGTTATTTGAAAGAATATTGGACACAAATATTTTTTACAGCTGGAATAATAATCGCTATGTACAAATTCTCGCAAGCAATGTTCGAAGCTGTTAAATGTAGTTTAAGAAATGATATTTTAGAAATTTATGATAGATGTAAAGAAAAAAAACAAATTACTAAATATCAACTAGAAAGTATTGAATATAGTTATAAGTTATATAAGTCTTTAAAAGGAAACTCGTTTGTGGACGCAATTTATGATAAAGTTAAAAAATTTGAATTAATTGACTAAATTATATTAATAAAAAAATAAAATGGCTTAAAATCAATCCTCGTGGGTTGGTTTTAAGCCTATTTTTATTAAATTTTATAAAAAGGAGGGATTTTTATGAAAAAGAAAATTCTAATTGGAGTAGCTTTTATTTTAGCAATAGCTGGTTGTTTTTGTGGAATGTATTTTCAAAATGAAGAATTAGATAATTCAATATCTACAGCTCAAAATGTTATTAAAGAAGAAATTAAAAAAGAAGAGCAAAATGAAACTTACGAAATGACTCAGAAAGAAATCAAGGAACTTCCAACAACAGAAATTGTAGAACAAACAGAAGAACAAGAAAACGCATTAGAGCAAGAAGTAGAAGATGAAGGTTTTAAACTTCAAGGTGAAATTGCTTATAACGGTACAAGTGAATATCCTAATGTTACTTTGGGTTCATATCAAGGTTTAACTTACTATTCACAAATTGATGGAAGATGGAGTAATCACTTATATACTTCTGTCGGAAATCCAAGTCAAACAATCGGTAGTTCAGGTTGCGGACCAACATGTGCTTCAATGGTCGTAACTGCAATAAAAGGAACAATAACACCTGATAAAATGGGTGACTTATATGTAGAAAATGGATATCGTAGTGCGGACAATGGAACTTATTTCAGTGCTTTTAGATTTACAGCTGATGTATTCGACATTGAATATGAAGAGGCATATAGATTAGACGATGTAATCAACTTATTAAACAGTAATCACTATGTAATCGCTAGTTGTGGAAACGGTTTATTTACTACTGGTGGTCATTTCATATTATTAGTTGGTGTTGAAAACGATCATATTAAGATATATGACCCATACTTGTATGCAGGAAAATTCGATACATCAACTCGTAGAGGAAAAGTATTAGTAGACGGAAATACAGTATATTGTCCAATTGATAATTTTAGAGAATATGCAAACTATACTAAATTCTTTGCATACAAATATGAAGGAACTATTGAACCTAATGTACAGCCAGTAATAACAAATTCTTATACACGTTATGTATCTGTTAGAACTTCATTAAATGTGAGAAATTCACCTGCTGGAATATGGATAGGAAGTTTATATAATGGAAATCAAGTAACAGTCTACGAGACATCAGGCAATTGGTCAAGAATAGGTGATGACAGATGGGTATGTAGTGATTATTTAGTAAGCAATTCAGTTGGCTCAAATTATGCACCAACTTATTCTGGATATACTACAGGAAGCTATGTCGTTAGAGCTAGTGTTCTTAATGTAAGAACTGGAGCTGGTACAGGATATCATGCAAAAAGATATTGGGAGTTAAGCTATAATGCAAGACAACAAAATAGCAGGCTAGGGAATTATTATACTAATGGTTATAAATACGGCGTAGTATGTACAGTTTCTAAAGTAAATGGTAACTGGGGATATACTCCTTCAGGTTGGATATGTTTAGATTATTGTAATAAACGTTAGAAAGGAGAAAAAAATTGAAATTAAAAATTGATGATGATAAAGTTTCAATAATTGAAACATCAAATGTTGAGGCTGGAGAATACAATGTAACAGAATGCGAATTTGAGTTTTCTGAACACTATGATGGATTAGTTAAAAAAGCTGTTTTTACTAATCATATTGGAAATACTTATAAAGTGGATATAGTCAATAATAAATGTGCGATACCAGTTGAAGTTTTAACAGATAGTGCAACTGTTACTTTAGGCGTATATGGATATGAGATTGAAAATGAAGAGTTTAAGCTAAGATATAGTCCAACGCCAACAAAATTCTGGGTAAATGAAGGTTCTTATATAGCAAATGCACAAAACTCAGATACACCAACTCCGACAGAATTTGAACAGTTAGAACAAAGAGTAACAACAGCTGAAGGTGATATTGATGATTTAGAGAATACTGTTGCAGGACATACAACAGATATTTCTGAATTACAAGCGACAGTTAGAGAAAACACGTCTGATATTGATACATTACAAGATAATGTTCGTGATTTATCTCAGGGAGTAAGTGAAAATGCTCAAGACATAGAAACAATAAATGGTGATATTAATACATTAACTCAAACGGTAGCTGATAATTTGGTTGAAGCTAAAAACTATACAGATTCTGAAATAGATAGCTTAGCAACGGTTGCAAAAACTGGTGATTATAATGACTTAAATAATAAACCATTTATTCCAACAAAAACAAGCGACTTAACAAATGACAGCGGTTTTATAGATAAAAATGTAAATAATTTAACAAATTATACGGTTAAAACAAGCACCGGTAGTTTGATTGATTTAGAAATAAATGGTACTACTTATGTTGTAACACTAAGACTTAAAGATATAGATGGCAACGTAATAAGTACAGACACAATTGATTTACCCTTGGAAAGTGTTGTTATTGGTGGTAGTTTTGACGCAGAAAATAAAAAAATAGTTTTAACATTAGAAAATGGTCAAACCGTTGAAATCCCAGTTGGTGACTTAGTTGCAGGACTTCAAACAGAAATAACAAGTAATAATAAATTAGCTTCTGATTTAGTTGATGACACTAATAGTGGCAATAAATTTACAAATACAAGCGAAAAAAATGGTTGGAACGCAAAATATGATAAACCATCTGGAGGAATACCGAAAACAGATTTAGCAAGTAGTGTACAAGAAAGCCTAGGGAAAGCTGACACTGCTTTACAAGAACATCAAGACATATCAGGTAAGGAAGACAAATTAAATAAAGTAACAGAAATATCAAGTTCTAGTACAGATGTACAATATCCAAGTGCAAAATGTGTCTACGATAGTCAAGCTAATCAAGATGAATTGATAGCAGAGCTTCAAGACCAAATAGACGACCTTAACACAGAATAC
Organism: Clostridia bacterium; assembly: GCA_017510525.1. Taxonomy (GTDB): domain Bacteria; phylum Bacillota; class Clostridia; order TANB77; family CAG-508; genus UMGS1994. Next base: position 39,453 of record JAFWNC010000019.1, read on the forward strand.
GAAACAAACGCAATAAGCGGAGAAAGTATAGATACAACAGATTCAGCTCAAGCGAGAGCAGATATAGGCATAAATGGTAATAGTAAGCAGAATAGTACTGAAGGGTATCAATTATTTGATAAATCAGCGATAACAACTGAAGCATTAAATGCAGACGGAACTACCTCAACAAGTTCATCGTTATCTACTACTGATTTTATTGAAATAGATAGTTCACAACAATATTATAAAACTGTAACAGGGTCGCAAAGAGTTAAATTATACGATGAAAATAAAAGTGTCATTAGTACATCAAGTATCGCAGATATAAGTAATTTTACAGGCGAAGGTGTTTTTTCGATACCAGAAGCAAGTGCAAAATATATTAGATTTTCATTTGCTAATGAGAATGTAGATACTATAATGTTTGCACAAAGTTCTACAGCTGTACCGTACGAACCATACACAGGAGGACAAGCAAGCCCTAACCCAAACTATGAACAACCAATATATAGTGCTGGAGATAATATCAATTTAGCTCCAAGTACATTGTACAATACTCAAGTAAATCAACAGGGCGAAATCAATACTTCTACAAATAGAGTATCTAACGTAGCTACCAATTCTACTAGTACCTTATCAGTTAAGGCTGGAACATATACAATATCAATTGACAATCTAGACTATTGTAGTCTACTAACTAAGGATAGCCAAGGTAATATAATTGACAATATGGCAACAAGTTGGCATGCTCTACCTTATACGTTCACTCTAACAGCAGATGGTTTCTTGTATTTTACTGGTAGAAAAGATGGCAACCCTAACATAACCGCCAGCAATTATGCTCCAAAATTAGAAAAGGGTTCAATAGTTACACCATATAGTCCATATAATATGGGATGTATAACAGAAAAAGTTCACAATGATAATATAATAGATACTACAACTTTTACAAATGGACAATTAAACACAGATGGAACAGTAACAAATGTACAATATAGAATAACAAGTGACTATATTCCAGCTAAAGCAAATTCTACTTATTATGTGGATTGGAACTATTCAGATGATAATTTATATTTAATTTATAGTACATACGACGAAAATAAAAACCATATAGCAAGAACTATACCTAACAATAAAACAATAACAACTACAGCTGATACAAAGTATATTAAGATATGCTTATCAAGAACTGTAAATCAAGCTTTAAACGTATCCGATATAAGCAATTTCATGCTGTCTAGTTCACAGCATGACTACATTGAGCCAAAATCTCAATCTTATATAATCCCAACACAACAACCAATGAGAAGTATAGGCACAGTAAGAGATGTATTCGTTGAGACAGATAATGGTTGGGTTGAAAGACATTATATAGGTGAGATTGTATTAGACGGAACAGAAACAGGGTGGACTCGCAATTTAACCACAAATTTCTACAGATATTATTTGAATAAAGACATTGGCATTAAAACACCAGCAAGCTCATCTACTAGCCTAATTGCGGAAATCTTATCAAATAAATTTCAAGCAAAAACAATGGCTGAAACATGGGGCGGTAAAACAGGTATATCAACAGGCTACCCTACTTCTAGTTACGAATACACAAGATTGTGTGTATGCTATGTAAGTGATGATACCGATACAGAGGCAAAATTCAAGACATGGTTATCTAACAATAATGTAACAATAGACTATCAATTACAAACCCCAACAGACCTACCATGCACAGCCGAACAGATTCAAGCACTAGAAACAATAAAAAAAGCAAAGACATATCAAGGAGTAACACATATATATAGTGAAGATACTATTCCAGCTTATATTGAAATAGAGTATAAGAAAAGCAATTTGCTAAGGATAAAAGCGTTGGAGAATGCATAAAAGTTGTAATTTTCGACAGCATTCGACATCCTTTTTATGTTATAATAAGTAAAAGGATGTGGTAATATGATTACTAGAGATGATTTAATCATTCATAGAATTAGATTGGAAGAATTAAGAAAGCATAAATTCAAAAACAGAAAATTAATTAAAGAAGAGCAAAGGAAATTCGATGCACTATGCATTGGATATTTAGCTCAAATAGTTAAAGAGATGTCATAAATGGCATCTCTTTTTTAAAATGAAATTTTTGACAACTTTTTGACAACTTTTTAATGGTAAAAATGGCAAAAATGGGACAAATGGAATACAAAAAGATACAAATAAAAAATCAGCTAAATACGTTGAAATAGCTGATTTTTACTTTGGCAGGGGTAGTAGGATTCGAACCCACACAGGCGGTTTTGGAGACCGATGTGCTACCATTAACACTATACCCCTAAAAAATTACTACTTTATTAGTATACACAACTTTTTAGAGTTATGCAAGTGTTTTTAAAGAAAATATTTTAAAAGGTTGACAACTTTTTTGACAACCTTTTAAAATTTCTTATTACTTAATTATTATTTTTTATTAATTCATCAACAATTTGAATTGCATTTGTTGCAGCACCTTTTCTAATATTATCAGCTACAACCCAAATGTTAAGCCCATAAGGAATACTTTCGTCTCTACGAATTCTTCCAACATATACTTCATTATGGCCAGAAGCGTTTGTTGCTAATGGATAAGTATTTGTTTCTGGATCATCTTGTAAGATTATTCCAGGGTAGTTTTTAAGTATATCTCTAACTTCTTTTAAGTCAAAGTCATTTTCAAATTCGATATTAATTGATTCACTGTGTGAATTTTGAACAGGTACTCTAACAGTTGTTGCAGTGATTCTTAAATCTGGTCTGTTCAATATTTTTCTTGTTTCATTTACCATTTTCATTTCTTCTTTTGTATAGCCATTATCTAAAAACACATCAATATGTGGTAAACAGTTATTGTAGATAGGGTGCGGAAATTTTAAAGGTTTTTCACCTTTAGATGTGTTTTCTAAATCAGCTAAACCTTTATGTCCGGCACCTGAAACAGCTTGATAAGTTGAATAAACTATTCTTTTTATTTTATATTTATCATCTAATGGTTTTAGAGGAACAACTGCTTGAATCGTAGAGCAATTTGGATTTGCTATAATTCCTTTATTGTTAAAAGCATCTTCCATATTTACTTCAGGAACAATTAAAGGAACCTCAGGATCCATTCTGAAAGCACTACTATTATCAACAACTATGCAACCTTTAGATGCAGCAATTGGCGAGAATTTTTTTGATGTATCTCCACCAGCAGAGAATATTGCATAATCAAATCCTTCATCAAAAGAATCTTCTTTTAGTTCTTGAACTTCATATTCTTTATTCATAAATGTAATTTTTTTACCAGCTGATCTTGCTGAAGCAAAGAATTTGTATTCAGAAATTGGTAAATTAAATTCTTCTAAAACAGTTAATGCAGTTTGACCAACTAAGCCAGTAGCACCAACTAAGGCTAGTTTGTATTTTTTCATAATAAAATCTCCTTAAGAAACATTTTATGATATTATATTACATTTTTTCTGAAAATGCTACATGTTTTTTAAAGATTATCTTTGTGAGTTATGGACGACCAATGGTCGCCTCTACACATAATATAACGATGTAAAGGTTCAGCCTTGATGCCACATTTACATTAAAATACTTGATTTTACTGTAGGTTAATGCTAGAATTGAATTATATTATGGAAATAGAGGATTTATATGGGAGAAATGATTTTTAGAAATTATTTTAATAAAATATATAAGAAAACAAGGATAGATTTTTATAAAGAACTAGAAGAAGATTTAGTTAATGAAAATCGTAAATTCATTATTACTGCTAATCCTGAAACTATTATGAGAGCTGAATTTGAAGAGCCTGATTTGAAAAATGCATTTTTTTCAGAAAAGTCTTGTGTAATTGCTGATGGTGTTGGCGTTTTAAAAGGTGCTAAAATCCTTGAAATTGATATACCTGAAACCATTTTAGGAGTTTCAACTTGTGAAGAATTGTTTAAAATGTGTGATAGAAATAATAAGTCAATTTTTTTATTTGGTGCTAAGAGTGATGTTTTAGCAAAACTGGTTGCTAGAATTAAAAGAGATTATAAAAACGTTAATATTGTTGGTGCTGTTGATGGTTATGTAGATGATAAAAATAAAGTTTTTGATGAAATTGAGAATAAAAAGCCTGATGTTGTTTTAGTTGCTCTTGGAATTCCAATGCAAGAAAGATTGATTTTTAATAATTTAGATAGATTTAATAAAGGTATTTTTGTTGGAGTCGGTGGCAGTTTTGATGTCTTAAGTGGTGATAAGAAAGGCGCTCCAGAGTTTTTTAAGAAGACAAATTTAGAGTGGCTTTATAGAATAACAAGAGAGCCTAAGAGACTAAAGAGATTTTTTAAGTATAATGTTAGGTATTGGAAATTAGTAAAAAAAGAGAAATAAATAAATATATGGACAACTTTAGTTGTCCGCTACGATTGAATATTTGTGTTTTTTTGTTTATTAGTGTATAATATTAGAAAATTTATATTTTGGAGAGTGTTTATGATTAAAGTTTTAGTTGTTTTTGGCACAAGGCCAGAAGCTATTAAGATGGCACCTGTTGTAATGGCTTTGAAAAATGAAGAGAGAATAGAGTGTAGGGTTTGTGTTACTGCTCAACATAGAGAAATGCTTGATCAGGTTTTAGAAGCTTTTAAGATTAAGCCTGATTATGATTTAGATATTATGAAACATGGACAGAGCTTAAGTGACATTACCGCAAGAGTTTTACGTGGTTTAGATAGTGTTATAGAAGATTTTGAACCCAATATTGTTTTAGTTCATGGCGATACTACAACTACTTTTGCTGCAGCACTTTCAGGCTTCTATCACCAAATAAAAATAGGTCATGTTGAAGCAGGTCTTAGAACTTATGACAAATATTCTCCTTATCCTGAAGAGATGAATAGACAAATGGTTTCAAGATTATGTGATTTTCATTTTGCACCTACAGAGGTTGCTAAAAAGAACTTGGAAAATGAAGGTATAAATAAAAATATTTTTGTTACTGGAAATACTGCAATAGATGCATTAAAGACAACTGTAAAAGAAGATTATAAAAATGATATTTTAGATAATTGGGTAGGAAATAGTAGATTAATTCTTCTAACAGCTCATAGAAGAGAAAATTGGGGAGAACCAATGGAGAGAATATTTAGAGCTGTTGATAGAATTACAAAAGAATATGATGATGTTAAAGTTTTATATCCTATTCATTTAAATCCTAAAGTTAGAGAAATTGCTAATAGAATTTTAAATAATAATGATAAAGTTAAAATGATTGAACCATTAGAGGTTATTGATTTTCATAATTTTATAAATAAATCATATCTTATATTAACAGATAGTGGTGGGATTCAAGAGGAAGCTCCTTCTTTAGGAAAGCCAGTTTTAGTTTTGAGAGATACTACTGAGAGACCTGAAGGGATTGAGGCCGGAACATTGGAATTAGCTGGAACAGATGAAGATGTTATTTATTCAAAAACAAAAGAATTATTGGATAATGATGAAAAATATGAGAAGATGAGTAAATCTGCTAACCCTTATGGTGATGGTGAAGCTAGCAAAAGAATTGTTGAAGCTATTTTAGAATATTATAAATAATAATATTTATGGAGAACTCTAGTTCTCCGCTACGAATGTATTGTAAATTGGAATTGTTGGGGCAACCAATTGAATAGTATATAAATGAATTTTAGGAGGATATATATGAATAAAATATCTATTATTGTTCCTTGTTTTAATGAAGAAGAGGTTTTACATATTTTTTATGATAAAATCACTGAAGTAAGTCGTGGAATTGAAGCTGATTTTGAATATATTTTTGTAGATGATGGATCAAAAGATAAAACATTAGAAATATTAAAAGATTATAGCAAAAGAGATAGTAGAGTTAGGTTTATTTCTTTTTCTAGAAATTTTGGAAAAGAGTCTGCAATGTATGCAGGTCTTAAAGCAGCTACTGGAGATTATGTTGCAATAATGGATGCGGATTTACAAGATCCACCAGATTTGTTGAATGAGATGTATCAAACTCTTTTAACTAAGGAATATGATTGTGTTGCAACTAAGAGAAAAACTAGAAAAGGGGAGCCTGCTCTTCGTTCTTTGTTTTCTGTTATGTTTTATAAGATTATTAATCATATGAGTAAAACAGAGATTGTTAATGGGGCTAGAGATTATAGGCTTATGACTAAGCAGATGGTTGATAGTATTTTACAGGTTACCGAGTATAATAGATTTTCTAAAGGTATTTTTAGTTGGGTCGGCTTTAAGACTAAATGGATTGCTTATGATAATATTGAAAGAGCAGCAGGAAAGACAAAATGGTCCTTCTGGAAATTGCTTAATTATTCTTTAGAAGGAATTACTGCTTTTTCAACTGCACCTTTAGTATTTGCAGCTTTTATAGGTATATTCTTCTGTATGGTTTCATTTTTAATGATTTTAGTTATTATTGCTAAGACACTTATTTATGGAGATCCAGTTTCTGGATGGCCTTCAACAATTTGTATAATCTTATTTGTTGGTGGAATACAGTTATTTAGCCTTGGAATTATTGGACAGTATATTTCTAAGGAATATATGGAGATAAAAAATAGACCAATTTATATTGTAAAGGAGACAGAAAAAGATATTAGAGAATAAATTGAAAAAATTGATATATAATAAAATATGTGCTATTATATAATTAGCAATTGCAAAGCAAGTTAATTGTTAAGTATGAACGAAAAAAAGACTAGGTGTCTCAGACCTAGTCTTTTTTATATTATATGAAAGTTCAAGTTTTATGGACAACTTTAGCCATGTCCGCTACGAATTATATGTCGTAAGTTTCGTAGAGGAGAACTAGAGTTCTCCATGTGGCGAAGCCACTTTTTTATATAATTTAAAAATTTATTACATTTATATTAAATAAAAGGAAAGTATTGAAAAATATTTTTGCTTGTGATATAAGTATGATATAATAGAGTAAAAATAGGTGTATTAGACATTTTTAGGAGGAAGTATTGAAGGAAAATATTAAAAATTTTACTTTAGATGAACTTAAAGAAGTTTTTATTTCTCTAGGTGAAAAACCATTTAGAGCTGAACAAGTTTTTAAGTGGATACATGTGGAAAATGTGGATTGTTTTGATGAAATGACCAATTTATCGTTAGAACTTAGAGAGAAACTTAAAGAAAGATACTTATTAAAAAGATTTAAGATAATTAAAAAATTAGAATCTAAAGATGGTACAAAGAAATACTTATTTGATTTATTAGATGGAAATGCTATTGAAACAGTTTTAATGGAATATAAATTTGGATATTCAATTTGTGTTTCTTCTCAAATAGGTTGTAAAATGGGATGTAAGTTTTGTGCATCAACTGGAATTCCTTTTATTAGAAGTTTAGAAGCTGGAGAAATTGTTGAACAAATTCTAGCTGTCCAAAAAGAAGAAGGAATAAAGATTTCTAATATTGTTTTTATGGGAATTGGTGAACCTCTTGACAATTATGATAATGTTATAAAGGCAATAAGAATTATTAATCATCCAAAAGGATTAAATATTGGAGCTAGACATATTAGTGTATCAACTAGTGGGCTTGTTCCTAATATTTATAGATTAGCTGAGGAGAAAATTCAATGTACATTATCTGTTTCACTTCATAGTAGTAATAATGAAAAAAGAAGTGAGATGATGCCTGTTAATAAGGGATATCCAATTGAAGTTTTAATTAAAGCTTGTAAAGATTATATAAAAGCTACTAATAGACGTATTTCTTTTGAATATGCATTAGCTAAAGATAATAATGACAACTTAGAAGATGCAAAAGAGTTAGTAAAGCTTTTAAAAGGAATGCTTTGCCATGTTAATTTAATACCAATAAACCCAATTGAAAAGGGAAAATATACAAAAAGTACAAATGATAATATTATTAAGTTTAGAGATTATTTAAATGATAATGGAATTGTTGCAACGATTAGAAGAGAATTAGGCTCTGATATAGATGCAGCATGTGGACAACTAAGAAGACAGAATTTGGAGGAAAAATAAGATGAGGGTTTACGCTAAATCAGATATTGGAAAGGTTCGAAGTATGAACCAGGACAGTTTTTCAATACCTGTTGATAATGTTGAACTTAAATTGTATATTCTTGCAGATGGTATGGGCGGATACAAAGGCGGAGAAATTGCAAGCCGTGTCGCGGTTACAGCAACTGAGAAATACATCAAAGAAAAGTTTTATCTTTTAGAAAAAAGAGATAAAAAGTCAATTATGAAAGTAATTGAAGATGCGATAGAATTTGCAAATACTGCTATTTATGAAGAATCTGAACAAGATGAAGAATTGCAAGATATGGGAACAACTATTGAAGTATGTTTGATATATAAAAATAAGGTATATATAGGACATATTGGTGATAGTAGAATATATCAAATACGAAATAATATAATGGAAAGAGTAACAACTGATCATAGCTATGTTGAAAAACTGGTTAGAGATGGAGAGATAACTAGGGAAGAGTCATATACTCATCCAAAGAAAAATCTACTTATAAAGGCTTTAGGAACTGATGAAAAAGCCGAGCCTGATTTATTAGATATTTCAATTCAGAAAGATGATGTTTTATTAATTTGCTCTGATGGACTTACAAATATGATAAGAGAAGATAGAATATTAGAAATTGTAAGTGAAAATGTTGAAACAGCAATAGATAATCTAATAGAAGAAGCAAATAAAAATGGCGGTTTAGATAATATAACTGTAATAATCATTAGTAATAAATAAAAATGAGGGAGAATAGAGATATGAATTTGATAGGCAAGATGCTTGCAAATAGATATGAAATTTTAGAGAAAATTGGAAATGGTGGTATGGCTACTGTTTACAGGGCTAAATGCCATGTTTTAAACAGATATGTAGCTATTAAAATTTTAAAAGATGAGTTTATAACTGATAATGAATTTATTAAAAGATTTAAAACTGAGGCTCAATCAGCTGCAAGTCTTACACATCCTAATATTGTTTCTATATATGATGTAGGAAATGAAGGAGATATTTACTATATAGTAATGGAACTAATTCAAGGAAAGACATTAAAGGAAATAATTGTTGAAGATGGAAAACTATCTTGGAAATGGTCTGTAAATATAGCTATTCAAATTGCCTCAGCATTAGAGATGGCTCATAAAAACAATATCATACATAGAGATATTAAGCCACATAATATAATAATTACAGAAGATGGAATGGCTAAAGTAACTGATTTTGGTATTGCTAAGGCTGTTTCTAATTCTACAATAACAGCATTTGGAACAACAATTGGTTCAGTACATTATTTTTCACCAGAACATGCTAAAGGTGGATTTACAGATGCAAAATCTGATATTTATTCTTTAGGTGTAGTTATGTATGAAATGCTAACTGGTAGAGTTCCGTTTGATGCTGATACCCCTGTTTCAGTTGCATTAATGCAAGTTCAAGAAGAACCTATTGAACCGAAAAAACTTAATCCACAAATACCTGTTAGTGTAAATAAAATAATATTAAAAGCTATGCAAAAAGATCCTGATGATAGATATCAAAATGCTACAGATATGTTAATTGATTTGAGTACTTCATTAAAAAGACCTAATGATGATTTCGTTCATATTAATAAGGAATATGATGGTGTTGATACTCAAAAGCTTTCAACATTATATGATTTAGATTCAAAAACAAGAGATGATGAAGAAGATGATGATGACGATTATGTTCCTAAAAGAAGTCCTAAGAAGAAAAAGAGAAGAGGCCTAATCGGATTTTTCAAAAACCATGTTATTATTTCTGTATTTCTTTTAGGAATATTAGTTTTTGGAACAGCACTTGGTGGAACAGTATTGTTTATGAATGCTACTAAAGATGTTGAGATTCAAATCCCTAATTTAGTTACTAATGAAAAAGGTGAAAAACTTACAGAGGACGAAGCTAAGAAAATATATAAAGATAGCGGATTTAAGAAAGACTTAAAAGTTGAATATGTTGTTGATGAAAAGGTTGAAGTTGGAAAAGTAATAAAACAAGAGCCTAAATATCAGAAAAATTATAAAGTAAAAGAAGATGAGCAATTCACTATTTATGTAAGCAAAGAAAAAGATGTTGTAAAGGCTAAAATGATTGATGTTGTTGGAAAAGAGAAAACTGAAGCTGAAAAACTATTGAGAGAAGCTGGATTTAAGAAGTTTAAATTTGAAGAAGAAAATAGTGAGACTTTAAAAGAAGGTTTAGTTACAAAACAAAGTGTTGAAAAAGACCAAGAAATAGATGTTGAATCTGAAATTACTATTACAGTAAGTAAGGGTACAAGTAAAATAAAAGTACCTAGTGTTATAGGAAGTACAGAAGAAGAAGCGAAAGTTGTATTAGAGACTGCTGGATTTGAAGTAGAAATTGAATATGGCGAGAATTCATCTGAAACAGATGGTAAGGTTATAAAACAAAGTGTAAGTGCAAGTGATATGGCTGAAGAAGGCGAGACAATTGTAATTACTGTTAATAAAATTGAAAAAACAAAGTCTGTTTCGGTTACTATAGATTTATCTAAGTATATGCAAGAAAGTGAGCATTCTTCTGATACTGATGAAAAAGAAACATCTAAGAAAAAATCAACTGTATCTTTAAAAGTTGGAGATGAACCACCATATGGAGGAGATTCATATAGTGCAACAGATAAACCAACAATAACAATTTATGGTAAAGGTAATAGTACAGTTGCATTAATGATTGATGGAAATATTAAAGAAAAGAAAGATATAAACTTTAATACTCAAACAACTTTAGCTTTTCCATAATATGATTAAAAAATAGTTTCTTGTCAATACAGTTTAAATAAATATCGTAGAGGAGCACAGTGTGCTCCATTTCTTTAATTAAGTGAGGATAAAAATATGGTTGAGATTTCATGTTCAGTTTTAGATGTTGAAGAGGAAAATTCTGTTAAAACTTTTTATAATCTAGAAACTGCAAAAATAGATTATTTCCATATTGATGTTATGGATGGAAAATTTGTTAAAAAAAATACATCTAAAAAAATGAGAGATTATGCTTTGAAAATATCTCATATTTCAAATATTCCATTAGATGTTCATCTAATGTGTAGTGATGTTAGAAAATACATTGATGATTATATTGATTTAAAACCTGATAGAATAACTTTTCATATTGAAGCGGTTTCAGACAAAGAAGAAGCAATTGAATTAATAAAATACTTACAACAAAATGAAATTAAGGCATGTATGGCAATTAAGCCAGGTACAGAGCTAGAAAATATTTATGAAATTTTACCTTATTTACATATGGTTTTAGTAATGACAGTTGAGCCAGGACTAGGTGGACAAAAAATTATTCCAGAAATGATCGATAGAGTAAAGGTATTAAAAAAGTATTGTGATGAAAAATCATTAGATATCGATATTGAAGTTGATGGTGGAGTAAATGATATTAATTCAACTGAACTTGCTAATAATGGAGCTAATATAATAGTTTCTGGAAATTATATTATTAATTCTGAAAATTATAATGAAAGTGTAAAAAAATTAAAAAGCTAGAATAGAAAATATGAAAAGAAGAACTTTTGGGGACGCGCACCGAATGGAAATGGGGACGGTTCTCTTTTCCAAGAAAAACTTGGAAAAGAGAACCGTCCCCATTTCCACCCATTTCCATTCGGTGCGCGTCCCCAAAAGTTTCTTTAAATCTTAGAATAATATTCACAATATTTTTGAATAGGGCAGGTTTCACATTTTGGAGAACGAGCTATACAAGTATTTCTTCCGTGATAAACAAATAAATGATTAACATCTTTTAAATATTCTTTAGGAATTTGTTTCAATAAATCTTGTTCAATCTTTTCAGGATCAGAATTTGAAGATAATCCTAATCTATTCGATAATCTTTTTGCATGTGTATCTACCGCAATTCCTTGAGGTTTGTTAAAAGCATCAAGCATTATTACATTTGCACTTTTTCGTCCTATTCCAGCAAGAGTTACAAGGTCATCCATATTTTCAGGAACTTCAGAATTGTATATTTCAACTAATCTTTTAGAACATTCTATTATATTTTTAGCTTTGTTTTTATAAAATCCACAAGGACGAATTATTTTTTCTAATTCTTTTATATCAATCTGTGATAATTTTTCAGGAGTATCATATACTTTAAAAAGAGAAGGAGTAGTTTTGTTTACTCTTTCATCTGTGCACTGAGCTGATAGCATTACTGCTATTGTTAATTCAAAGGGAGTTCTAAAATCAAGGCTACATTTAGCTTCAGGGTAATAATCTTTTAATATTTTTATTATTTCTATTACTTCATTTTTGGCTTTCATATTTTTACATTCCTTTATAAAAATTATTAACACTATTATACAACAAATAATATAATATATAAAGATAGGGGGAAGTATTATGCTTAGATTATTTAAAAAAACTATTGCTGTTTGTTTAATTGGATTTGGACTTGGAACAATAATGGTATTATTACTTCCTGTAACTTGGTGGCTATTTATTACAGGAGTTGTTATTATAGCAGTTGGTTTAATATGGCTGTCTTGTTAAATGGAAAGAGGTGTGAAAATGAAAGTTGTTGTTAAGAAAGCTCCTAGATTTTTAAGAGGGTTTATGAAGCTGATTTTTGGAATAAAAGATACATAAAAAAGAAAAAATAGACTTTGGTTTTCCAAAGTCTATTTTCTTTTATTTTACTTTAATTAAGCTCTTGTAACTTTTCCAGAACGTAGGCATTTAGCGCATACTTTTATTCTTTTTGGTTGTCCATCAACGATTGCTTTAACAGTTCTTAAGTTTGCTTGCCATGTTCTAGTACTTCTTTTACTAATGTGTGAACGAGTTATACTTAATTGGTTTCCAAAGTTTACATTTTTATCACATACTGCACATTTAGCCATTTATACGCACCTCCATTTATTATTAATAAACTGACTATCATCAAGTTTAACACAGAATGTGAAAAAAAACAAGTGATTTGAAGAAAAAAATTAAAAAAATAATTTAATACAGTTTGACAAATTTGTGTTTATATGGTATTTTTTTATCATTCAAGGATGACAAAAGGGGGAATTATTATGTCAGAACTTACTATGGAAAAAATCGTGAATTTATGTAAGAATAGGGGATATATTTACCCAGGCTCTGAGATTTATGGAGGTTTAGCAAATAGTTGGGATTATGGCCCTTTAGGTTCAGAACTTAAGAATAATGTTAAAAAAGCTTGGATGAAGAAGTTCATTCAAGAAAATAAATATAATGTTGGTTTAGATGCTGCAATTTTAATGAATCCTGAAACTTGGGTTGCAACAGGACATGTTGGTGGTTTTTCTGATCCACTTATTGATTGTAAAGAATGTAAAACTAGACATAGAGCTGATAAACTTATTGAAGAATGGGCAACAGCAAATGGAAAAGATTTAATTGCTGATGGCTGGTCAGATGAAGAAATGGTTTCTTTTATAAATGATAATAATATTGTTTGTCCTGAGTGTGGAAAGCTTAATTTTACTGAAATTAGAAAATTCAATTTGATGTTTAAAACTTTTCAAGGTGTTACTGAAGATTCAAAAGCTGAAATTTATTTAAGACCTGAAACTGCTCAAGGTATTTTTGTTAATTTTAAAAATGTTTTAAGAACTACAAGAAAGAAAATGCCTATGGGTGTTGGACAAATAGGTAAGGCTTTTAGAAATGAGATTACACCAGGTAATTTTACATTTAGAACTCGTGAATTTGAACAAATGGAACTTGAGTTTTTCTGTAAGCCAGGTACAGATTTAGAGTGGTTTTCATATTGGAAGGATTATTGTAAGAATTTCTTAATTTCACTTGGTATGAAAGAAGAGAATATTAGACTTCGTGACCACAGTCCAGAGGAGCTTGTTTTTTATAGTAAAGCTACTACTGATATTGAATTTAAGTTTCCATTTGGATGGGGAGAATTATGGGGAATTGCTGACAGAACTGATTATGATTTAAACCGTCATATGGATCATTCTGGACAAGATTTATCTTATATGGATCCTGAAACTAACGAGAAATATGTTCCTTATGTAATTGAGCCATCATTAGGTTGTGATAGAGTTGCTCTTTCATTTTTGTGTAATAGTTATGAAGAAGAAGAGATTGCTGAGGGAGATACAAGAATTGTTCTTCACCTTCATCCAGCATTAGCACCTTTTAAGGTTGCAGTTTTACCACTTTCTAAAAAGCTAAGTGAAAAAGCAAATGAAGTTTATGATAGATTATCTAAGAATTTCATGTGTGATTATGATGAAGCTGGAAGTATTGGTAAACGTTATAGAAGAGAAGATGAAATTGGAACACCATATTGTGTAACAATTGATTTTGATACTTTAGAAGATGAGTCTGTTACTATTCGTGATAGAGATTCTATGGAACAAGTTAGAGTTAAGATTGATGAACTTGAAACTTGGATTGGAGAAAGAGTTAAATTTTAAGGCGGACGACCAATGGTCGCCCCTACAATACTTTATTTAATTGGAATTATTTTAAGAATTAAGAATATACATGTAGTAATTTATATATGAGGGGGCAGTTATGAACAAAATAAAAATTACTATTTGTATATTCTTAATTTTTTGCTTTTTTGGTTTTAGTATTTCTTATGGAGAATATGTTTCTATTCCAACGTGGTCAAGTGGAACAATGGAAACAGCAGCTACTGATGTTAGTGAGGGAAATTTTTTAGGGCTTGAATGTGGCTCTGCTATTTTAATTGAGCAAAATAGTGGAGAGATTTTATATGAACATAATATTCATGAACAGTTAAGACCTGCTAGTGTTACTAAGGTTATGACAATTTTGCTTATTATGGAAGAGATTGATAATGGAAATCTAAGTTATGATGATATGATTCCTTGTAGTGAAAGAGCTGCTTCAATGGGTGGTTCACAGATTTGGCTTGATACCACTGAAGAACTTTCTGTTTCAGATATGTTAAAAGCAATTTGTGTTGTTTCAGCTAATGATTGTACTGTTGCAATGGCTGAACATATTGCAGGTTCTGAAGAGGCGTTTGTTGATAGAATGAACCAAAGGGCTAAGGAACTTGGAATGAATGATACAACTTTTAAAAATTGCCATGGAATTGATGAAGATGGTCATGTTACATCAGCCTATGATATTTCTGTTATGTCTAGGGAGTTATTAACCAAACACCCTAAAATTACTGAATATACTACTATTTGGATGGATTCTCTTAGAAATGGAGAGTCTGAACTTGTTAATACTAATAAACTTATTCGTAATTATTCTGGAGCAACAGGTCTTAAAACAGGCTCAACTTCTTTAGCATTGTTTAATTTATCTGCAAGTGCAACACGTGATAATATGTCTTTAATTGCAGTAGTTATGAGGGCTCCAAGTACAGCTGTAAGATTTAGTGAAGCCAAAAAATTATTAGATTATGGTTTTAGTAATTATGAATATAATGAGTTTTCAAAAGGTGGAGAAAAGTTTTGTAATATTGAGGTTCAGAAAGGAATTGATGCATCTGTAGAGGTGGTTTATGAGAGAGATAGTGGTAAAATTATAAAAAAGGGAAGCCAGGAGAATATTGAAAAAGAAATTGTTTTAGATGAGAAGATAATGGCTCCAATCGAGAAAGGGCAAAAGGTTGGTGAGGTTAGATTTTCAATTGGCGAAAATGAAGTAGAAACAGTTAATTTGATTGCCAATAATGAGGTTAAAAAAATTGGCACTTGGAATATGATTACTTTCTTGTATAAAGAATGGTTTGATTTGATGAGGTAGATTGTTAAATATAGTTCAACAATCTGTAGGAGCGGGTTTACATGCCCGCCCGTAAAGTATCTGGTGCAAGTTTGTAGCGGAGAACTAATGATAATGCTAGAATATAGCAAATGGGGAAATTTTAAAAATGTAATAACTAAAGCAAAAGATGCTTGCATAGGTAGTGACATTGCACAAGAAGAACACTTTGCCGACGTCGGGAGGGTGTTAAAAGTTGGAAACAATGCTGAAATGGAAGTAGATGATATAAAGCTAACAAGATATGCATGTTATCTTATAGCACAAAATGGAGATAGTAGAAAAAAAGCAATAGCATTAGCTCAAACTTATTTTGCAGTTCAAACAAGAAAGCAAGAATTAACAAGACAAGAATATGAACAACTAAGTGAAGATGAAAAGAGATTATACACTAGAAAAAATGTCAAAGATAAAAATAAATATTTATTTGATACAGCAAAATTAGCAGGTGTAAAAAATTATGGAAAATTCAATAATTATGGTTATAGGGGATTATATAACGGAGAGACTGCTAAAGATATTGCAGATAGAAAAGGAATTTCAGAAAAAGAAGATATATTAGATTATATGAGTAGTACAGAACTTGCAGCTAATCTATTTAGAATTACACAAACGGATGAAGTTTTAAAAAATAAAAATATCGATAATGAGGATGATGCTTGTAATACTCATCATGATGTGGGACAAGCAGTTAGGCAAACTATAAAAAGAATAGGTGGTACCATGCCTGAAGATTTGCCAACACCAAGTAAAAGTGCAAAGCAAATTGAAAAAGAGAAAAATAAACAGTTAAATGCAAATGATAAAAAGAGATTAAAATAAAAGGACAATATCAAATGCTGAGAAGTCAACATTTGATATTGTCCTTATTGACATTTTGTGATTTTATAGTATAATATTATTGTGTTAATTGTTCGTTTTGAACTGGGAAAGGAGATGTTTTTATGCTTGCGAAGTATTGGAAAAAGATTGGTTTGTTTATTTTAATATTTGCTTGTCTTTGGAATATTACTTCTAAGTTTGTTAAGAGAATGTCTTTTAATGATAGTTTAAAAAGTACAATTAAATCAAAGACTGAAGAGATTTTGAATAAAGATAATAATGAAGATGATGAGGAAGAAAATTCTCAAACCACTAATAATAACTATAATAAGCAGCAAGAGAATGTAAGGGAAAATAATCAAAATTATTATCAAAATAATAATGGAAATAATCAAAATCAACAAAATTATCAAGAAAATCAGTAAAAAGTATTGAAAATTTGAAATAATTGTGTTAATATATTTAGGATATGTTTTATTTTTAAAGAAAGAGGTGAATACTAGATGAAAGAAGGTTTACATCCAAATTATACTACAGCTACTATTACTTGTGCTTGTGGTAACGTAATGGAAACTAATTCTACTAAGGCTGATATGAAGGTTGATGTTTGTTCTAAATGTCATCCATTTTGGACTGGTAATTTAAAGAGAGAGACTACTGGTGGTAGAGCTGATAGATTTAAACAAAAATATGGTTTAAAATAATAAAAGTAAGAGCAAGTTTATGTGCTCTTATTTTTGTTTGTATAAGTAGGGATTGAGATAGATGGGCGGGGACAAGCCCCGCCCCTACGGTATAGGGTAGGACAAAGGAGAGCGGACGGATAATAGCCGCCCATACATGGTGTTTATTTAAGGAGGGTTTGGTATGGAAGAAATGATTAAAAGAGCTTTTGAGGTTAGAAAATTTGCTCATGTTAGAAAATATAAGGTTGGAGCAGTTTTGAAGACTAAAGATGGAAAATTGTATACTGGCTGTAATGTTGACAATATGGGAATTCAGTCTATTTGTGCTGAACGTACAGCTTTTGTAAAGGCTATTTCTGAAGGAGAAACCGAATATGATTCAATTTTAGTTGTTGGCGGAGATATTACTAAAGATAAACTTGATAATTGTACTCCTTGTGGTTATTGTAGACAATTTATGCGTGAACTTGTTTCTGATGATTTTAAGGTTTTCTGTTATGATGGAGAGAATATGAGAGAATATTTGATGAAAGATTTATTACCAGAAGCTTTTGAAGTTTAGTTACATATACATTCCTATATTTGGGATTATTAGGGCCAGGGTTGCTATTATAAAAATAGTTACCCCGGCTATTTTATTGTCTTTATATTCATATATTCCATAAGCGGTTGTTCTAAAGAAGATATATATGCTTAAAAGCGTAAAAATAAGATTCATAGACAGTTCCTTTCTGTATAGGGTTAGGTTTTGTTAAGGGCGGGGATGGAACCTAAGCCCCTACGGTATCGGGTAGGGCGTTGGAGAAATGGAGAACTTAAGTTCTCCGCTACGAAGGTGTAGGGCAGGGTGAGGGAGATGGAAGGCTTAATGGCGTTGAAAGAGATAGCTTGAGTCTAAGTCTAGATCGATTTTTAGTTTAAATTCAGCATTTGAAAAAATATTTTCCCAATCTACATCATTTTTATAATCATCTAAAGTTAAATATTGCTTCTTTAAATCCCCCTCAAATCCAACAATATCACTATTATATTCTCTTGAAATTTTATTAAAATAACTACTAATATTGTAAGACAAGTATTCTTCTATTGAATTAATAATTTTTTCATTATCTTTAGCCGAAGTATAGTCATCATTTGTTGATTGACTTGAAGAAACCCTTGCTTTTAGATATATAGAAGATGTTATTATTGGCTTATCATTTTCAAGTTCAACAGTATTTGATGTTTTTTTAAACTGAGTTATATCAGCTGTTAAATATTTTCCATCTTCAAATGGGTTAGGAACTAGTATTGTTGCACTTTTTAGTTTATTTGTAATAATGTTATTGCAAATTACTTCTGTTCCAGATATTATTCCAACTAGTTTATCTTTTTTAAATATAGTTAAACCAAGTGGAACTACATTTTTTTCTGAATTCCTAATATAGATTGCTATTGGGTTTTTAACACTATATCTCATATTTGAATAAAAATCATATAAAAGTGTTTGGGTTTCATACCCTGTATATAGACCTGATTTTATTATTCTTGTATATATATCTGATGAAAAATTCTCTGATTTTCCAATAGTATCAATTAAAGATTCAGATTTGTCTTTACTTATAAAAAGATTACATGTTGGCCTTAATTCAACATTATTTTCCATGTTTAATATCAGAGATTCAAGTCCTTCTCTTGCAAGTTCTTCAGAAATTATTATTGCACTACAATGAGTTAAATTCAGTAATTTATCATTTGAATTATTAATTGAAGATAAAGCTGTATCAAAAGTTGGAGCATCAATTGTTATTGTTTCAGCAGTTGTTTTTCCTGAATCTTTATCTTTTGGTTTTGCAATTTGAAAAGTAATACTATAATTTTCTGGATCTTTTTCTGATTTATCAAATCCAATTGCTATAACATAATCTAATTCTTCAATCCCTTTAACATCATACGATTCAGCAAATGCAACAATTAAAAATATTGTTATTAAAAAAATAATTAGTTTCTTTTTAACCATTTTGGTTTTACTCCTTTTTTTATATTTGCTAATATCATGATTAAGAGACTTATTCCAAATACTAGTATTAAAACATAGTATTTATATACAACTTCTTCTAGAAAAGATAATAATGTTGGATTTCGCAAGAGTAGTGGACTTCCTAAGATGATACAACATAAGGGAAAACATAATTCTGATGAGTCTTTAAGGTGTAAGTTTTTTCTGAATATTGTTATTACATACATAATTGTTACGCTTAAATATGAAAGTGTTGATATTATCCATAAAAAAATAAAAAGTGCATCAGTTCTTTGTAGAAATTCACCAAATTCAGCTAGTCTAACAAGAAGGTAGATTGAAAGTAATTCTTCAGAATGGGTAATAAAAGGAGCAACTAATAGTAATGCTAATATAGTTAAAACAAAAATTATTATTGAAATTGTGATAAAGATAATTCCAATACTTTTAAAATCTTTTTTATTTTTTAATGATGGCATTATAAAAAATAGATATGTTATTCCACTAAAAGCAAATATGTTGGTTGAGCCATTTACAAAGGTTTCTTTAACATTATTACCTAATATTGGGTAGATTCCTGAAGGAGACATATATTTTCTTAATCCAATTAGTAAAATAAATCCACTTACAATTATAAAAGGAACTATTATGAAATTGGTTTTTACTATTGATTTAAAGCCAAATTTGTTTGCAATACATATTCCAAGTAGAAAAAAGCCTATGATATAAATATGTGGTGCATTTTTGTAGTAGACTACTTGAAGAAGATCACTAAATCTCATTAATATTGTTGAACTTGTTAGCATAAATAGACCTATATATGCTACTGAAATTATTGCTTTTAAAGGCTTTCCACCGAAGGTATTCTGAAATATCAATTATGTCTTCATTTTGAAATTTTTTAAAAAGATAGGAGAGAATAATTACAAATAAAAGAGCAATTATTCCAACAGCTAAAATATTTACAACAGCACCTGTTCCAGTAGCTTTAAGTATTTCTTTTGGAAGGTTTAGTATTATTTTATTTACTATCACTATTAAAATAAAAATAATTGCTTCAAGCTTAGTTAATTTATAATCAGAATTCATATAAGCTCCTTTCAGTATAGGGTGAGGTTATGGAGAGCGGACGACCAATGGTCGCCCCTACGGTTTATTTTTCCACTCCATGCTGATTGTTCCTTCAAAATCAGGCTTTTTAGTATTCAAAAAATCACTCCTTTTATTTCTTCTCCAAATAGGATTAATATAAAACTTATTAACAGTATCTTTATTACCAATTGGAAGATAAGGAGAAAAATAAGACACACCAAACGATTTTAAATTAGATAAAACTATTAATTGTACAAATATTCCGAAGCCCAATACCTAAAAATCCAGAAATATAGGATAAAATTAAATAAGCAAACCTGAAAACCCTCAAAGCAAAACCTAAAGCAAAGTCTGGAATAGCAAAAGAACAAATACCTGTTATTGCAACTATTATTATTAATAGAGGACTAACAAGATTAGCTGATACTGCTGCTTCTCCAAGAATAAGACCACCAATTATTCCAACTGTTGAGCCCATAGGAGAAGGAATTCTTAAACTAGCTTCTCTCAATAATTCAAAAGATACTTCCATAATTAGAATTTCAAATAATACAGGGAAAGGAATTCCGTGTTCTTCCAGCAGAAATAGCAAAAATTAAATCTGAAGGAATTAATTCTTGATGATATGTTGTTATTGCTGCATAAAAACCTGGTAAAAAAACTGCTATAAAAAAAGCTATTCCACGTATTAGCTTTACTAAATTACTATATTGATATTTTAGATTAGAGTCTTCTGGTGATGCAAGAAAGTCAATAAAAACTGCCGGAACTATTAATGCTGTTGGTGCGCCATCAACTAATATTGCAACTCTTCCTTGCAATAAATTATTACAGGTTCTATCTGAACGTTCTGTTGCAAGAACTTGAGGAAATAAAGTAGAATCACTGTCTTGAATAAGATGCTCTAAATGGCCAGATGAAGTTATTGCATCTATATCTAGATTATTAATTCTATATTTTACTTCATTTACTAAGTCTTCATTTGTTATATTTGACATATAACAAATTCCAACTTTAGTTTTATTTACATTTCCTACTGTTGTTTGTTCTATTATCAAATTTTCATTATTAACAATTCTTCTAATCATCGATGTATTTGTTCTTAAGTCTTCTACAAAAGCCTCTTGAGGACCACGAATTACTACCTCATTCATTGGAGAAGAAATGTTTCTAGTTTTATATCCTTTAGCTTCAATACAATAAGCTTCTGAAATTGTATCTACCAATAATATTGTAAATCCGCTGTTTATATAAGTTATCACCTCTTCAAAATCTTTACTTACCTTAATACTGTTTTGAGGAAGAAGTGAATTATAGATTAAATCTTTTATATTTAAATTATTACTTTTAACTTTATTTAAGTCTTTTTCATTATTTACAATTTTATTGGTATCAGTGTCAGTGTTTGTTCTGTTTTTAAGCATTAATGGTTTTAGTATTGATGAGTTTACAATGTTTGAATCTACCATTCCATCAATATACAAAATAAAAGCTGAATACTGTTTTCCTTTTAAGTTAATATTTAAGCTTCTGCTTGCTATATCACTGTTTATGAGTATGTTATATTTTACAGTTAAGTAATCTATATTTTCTTGTAGGTTATTGGAAATCTTGTCATTTATCTTGTTTTCTGGAATAAGGTTATTTGAGATTTGTGTTTGAGAAAGATTGTAATTGTATTGGTTAGGTTCGTTATAGGTTAATATTTTTTTGAGATATGATTTTATGTTCATAGGGATTCCTTTCTGTATAGGGTAGGACGGTGGAGGTATGGAGCACTTTAGTGCTCCGCTACGAAGGTATGCGCAGGGCGGTGGAGATTTTAAATGTAGTATTTACAAAAAAATATATTTTATCCATTTTAGGAATAATTTAGAAAAAAGCTAATATACATTAAGTAAAGTGTAGATACAAAAGGTTTTAGGAGGGTATTTATGGAGAACTTGAAAATATATCAAGATATTGCTAAGAGGACTGAAGGAGATATTTATGTTGGTGTTGTAGGTCCTGTTAGAACAGGAAAATCAACATTTATAAAAAGGTTTATGGAATTATTAGTTATTCCAAACATTAATAATTCGTATAAAAGAGATAGGGCAATTGATGAACTTCCTCAGAGCGCAGGTGGTAGAACAATTATGACCACAGAGCCTAAATTTGTTCCTAATGAAGCAATTGACATTACAGTAAGCGATAATTTAAAACTTAGAGCTAGACTTGTTGATTGTGTTGGATATTTAGTTAATAATGCAATTGGATATTTAGAAGACGATATGCCAAGAATGGTTAAAACACCATGGTCTGAAGAAGAAATTCCTTTTGAAAGGGCAGCTGAAATTGGAACTAAAAAAGTAATTGAAGAACATTCAACAATAGGCGTTTTAGTAACTACAGATGGATCAATTACTGATATTCCAAGAGAAGACTATATTGAAGCTGAAGAGAGAGTTGTTAGGGAACTAAAGGCAATTAACAAACCTTTTGTTATTGTATTAAACTGCGAAAATCCTCATAGTAATGATTCTAAAATGTTAGCTGAAGAACTACAGAAAAAGTATGAAACTTCAGTTATACCAGTTAATTGTACTGATATAGATTTAGATGATATTAATAAAATATTCACAGAAATATTATATGAATTTAGAATTGAGAGAATTAATATTAAATTCCCAAGATGGGTTGATGGTTTAGATGAGAATAATAGTATTAAACAGGAATTATATAAAGAGATAAAAGAGGCTTTAAACAATACCTGTAAGCTTAAAGATGTTAATGAAGATGTTAAATCACTTCAAAAAACTGAAATTATTGAAAGAAGTATTGTTGAATCTATAGAGCTTGGAACACGGAAGTGTTACTATTAATATTGAACTCAAAGATGAACTTTTCTACCAGGTATTAACACAAATTACTGGAGTAGATATAAAAAATGAAGGAACACTATTTTCTACTATTACTGAGTTTGCTAGGGTTAAGAAAGAATATGACAAAATGGAATATGCGCTTCATGAAGTTAGAGAAAAGGGTTATGGTATTGTTTCTCCTGGTATTGATGATTTGATTTTAGAAGAGCCTGAAGTGTTTAAACAAGGTTCAAGATTTGGTGTTAAACTTAAGGCTAAAGCTCCTTCTATTCATATGATTCAGATTAATACTGAAACTGAGATTTCGCCTATTGTTGGAAGTGAGAAGCAGTCTGAAGATTTACTTAATTATTTGCTTTCTGAGTTTGAGGGAGATAAGAAGAAGATTTGGGAGTCAAATATTTTTGGTAAGAGCTTGAATGAACTTGTTAATGAGGGGTTACAGAATAAGCTTTCTAAGATGCCTGAAGATGCCCAAATGAAGATTCAAGAGACGCTTCAAAGGATTGTTAATGAGGGAAGCGGAGGATTGATTTGTATTATATTGTAAAATATGGTATAATAATTAAAGTTTAAGTTACAACAACAAATAATCAGACATTTAAGGAGGTACATTATGGAGATGATAATGAAACTGTTGGATGATGCCGTATTTACAGCATTAATTTTTAACACGCTTGTAGCCGTTGTTCGGCCAATAAAAGGTTACAGGCAAGCTACTAATATTTCTTATGGTTTTGCTATTGCTTTTCTAATAATTGAGATAATATTAATAAAAGCATTTAGCTTACCTGAGGATATTTACCAAAAGATCTCTATTGCATTCATTGTTTTTGCGGTTGGCCGCGCAAGAGATCGAATGAATCAAAAAAATGAGGAATTGAGGAGTAGTGATAAAAATGGAGAGTCTTAAAAAGACTCTCCATTTTTCATCTTGACATTTTTTAAAATAAAATAATATAATATGTTAGTGATTTAGAAAAAAAGGAGGACAAGATGGAGATTACAAGGCCAGCTTTTTTGGAGATTGATTTAAATGCTTTGAATTTTAATATTAACCAGATTCAAAAGATGGTTGGAGATGGTGTTAAGTTAATGCCTGTTATTAAGGCAAGTGGGTATGGAACTTATATAAATCAAAGGCTAGATGTTTTAAATAAATTTGATATAGTTGCTGTTGCTAATGTTGATGAGGGTGTTTATTTAAGAGAGATTGGTTATGAAAGAGAAATTTTTGTATTAAATCAACCTTATGAATCTGAAATTGAAAAGATTATTAAATATAATATTGTTGTTGGTATTAGTTCTGATAGTTTTGCTGATAAATTGGGTGAGATGGATGAGGAGATAAAGGTTCATGTTGAGATTGGAACTGGTATGGGAAGAACTGGAGTTCATCCATATAAGATTGAAAGATATATAGAAAGATTGTCGTCTAATATTAAGGTTGAGGGAATTTACACACATCTTTCATCTGCTGATATTGATGATGATTATTCAAAAGAACAATTAAATTCTTTTAATATTGCTGTTGATAAGGCTAAGGAGATTTTAGGAGATATTAAATATATTCATGCTGCTGCTTCAAATGCTTTAATTAATTATCCTGAAGCACGTTTTAATCTTTCAAGACCAGGAATAATATTATATGGATATCCTGCTGCTGATGATACTTTAGAGAAAATAGATTTAAAACCAATAGCTAAATTTAAAGCAAAGGTTACTTTTTTGAAAACTGTTAAAGAGGGAACAAGTATTGGTTATAGTAGAAGCTATATTACAACAAGAGAGAGTAAGATTGCTACAGTTCCAGTTGGATATGCTGATGGGTTTAGAAGAGATTTTTCAAATGGATGGGAAGTTTTAATTAATGGGAAAAAAGCTCCTATTATTGGGAAAGTTTGTATGGATAGTTTTATGGTTGATGTTACTGATGTTGAAGATGTTAAAGTTGGTGATGAGGTAATTATTTGGGATAATGAGAATATTACTTTAGATGATTTAGCTGATAGATGTGGGACTATTAATTATGAGATTTTATGTACGATAGGAAATAGAGTCCCAAGAAAATTTGTGTAAAAAGTTTATGGAGCACTTTGAGTGCTCCGCTACGAAATATATGTTTTGAAAAGCATATGGAGAACTCTAGTTCTCCGCTACGAAATTTGCGTTCTGAAAAATAGAATTATTTTTGAAGAGTATCTTGCTCATTTTCTTTTAGATTATTCATTATTTGTGAATAGTTTTTTGTTTCTTTTGTTAAATTTTCAAATTCTGGTTTTGTATATTTTTTCTTTGGTTCTTTGCAAGAGTTAAGAAAATAGTTATTTTTAACTCTAAATATATCAATAATTTTTTTATATGAGTCACGGTCTTCTTGTTTAGTCATATCGAAAGAATATTTAACTGGTGAATTCGTAAAGTCATAAAATTGTTTTAATAAATTATCAAAAACATCAATTGGCTGCATAGAGCTATGATCAGGAAAATATGTGTCATGATTTTCAGAGAAAAAATCATTAACTTTAGATTTATCAACCCTTGAAATAACATTTCTAATGTTTTTATTTAATGAATCTAATCGTTCAGGGGTGTTTATTATTTTATAATAATCTCCTGCTTCAAAAAGAGTATTAAATTTTTCAAGATAATCTCTATTTCCAGACATTCTCATTTTTTCAAAGTCTTCTCTAGAAGAAGTAGTATCAAGTAAAAGATCCAAATATTCTGTAACAAATCCTTGATAGTTTGAAGAAATATGATATTTGGAATAATCTTTTTTCGTGTCATTACGGGATTTTCCAATATATTTTGCAAGATATTTTTCTTCATCAATAGTATTCATTGCTTCTTCTATAAATAAATCTTTAACAGATAATTCTTTTTGACTAATAGTTTTATCACTATTTTTAGTAAGAGAATATGTAATAGAAGCAGCTCCAGCTCTTTCAACATAAGTGTTTTCATTAATCATTGTATATGGATCTTTTTCAGAATGCCAAGCATGTCCGAGCTCGTGAAAAACGTGATGGACAGGAATATCTGTTCCAAAATAGTCAATAGTATTACGATCAGATAGTTTTGTAAGATATATAAAAGATTTTTTTCCGAACAATTTTCATATCATCATCAATAATTGGTTTAGTAGAATAAGCACCAGGTGCAACTCTTCTATTGTATGCACTCACATTTTTTTCTTCAATTACATTTTTATTTATATCACCATAGTGTTTATTATGTAAATAATTAACGTTTTCAGAATTTGCAGTATCAATTATTTCTATAGGAGTATTTCTTAGCATATCATAAAATAATTCTCTATCTTCTAAAGAGCGTCCTTCTAACATAATAGGAGTTATTTCTTTTAGAATAGTTCCTAAGCTTTTATTACCTGGTTTATCTTCTGTATTATATTCATATTTTTCGCATATTTCATCGATTATAGGTAAATATTCTTCTTTAATATTTTCCATCAATTTCTCCTTCGTATTTTATAATTATTTTATAGCATATAGAAAAAATAAAATCAAGAATAGATGATTGATTTTATATGAGAAAAATGGTATAAATTAGGAGAGGTGATAAATATGAGAATTGGATTAATTAATGAAAATAGTCAAGCTTCAAAAAATAGTGATATTTTTAGAGAATTAGATGGAGCTGCAAAAAGAAATGGTCATGAGGTTTTAAATTTTGGAATGTATTCAGCTGATGATGAGGAACAATTAACTTATGTTCAAGTTGGAATTATGGCTGCAATATTGTTAAATAGCGGTGTTGTTGATTTCGTTGTAACTGGATGTGGAACTGGTGAAGGAGCAATGCTTGCTTGTAATAGTTTCCCTGGAGTTATTTGTGGACATGTTGTTGATCCCTCTGATGCATATATGTTTATGCAAATTAATAATGGAAATGCAATTGCTTTACCATTTGCTAAAGGCTATGGTTGGGGAGCTGAACTTAATTTAAGATATACATTTGATAGATTGTTTGAAGATGAGCCTGGTGGAGGATATCCAAAGGAGAGAGCTGTTCCAGAGCAACGTAATAAGAAAATTTTGGATGAAGTAA
Source organism: Clostridia bacterium (assembly GCA_017510525.1). Classification (GTDB taxonomy): domain Bacteria; phylum Bacillota; class Clostridia; order TANB77; family CAG-508; genus UMGS1994. Next base: position 66,793 of record JAFWNC010000019.1, read on the forward strand.
AATTAAAAACATATAGACCTCTAGTTGATATTTTAAAAGATTTAGATCAAGAATTAGTAAGAGGTGCGGTTGCTACAAAAGGTTTTAAAGAGTATTTTGAAAAATACGCAAAAAATGAGGAGATAATTGAATATATTAATTCTTTATAGTAAATATTATTGTAGTGGCGGGGCTTTACACCGCCCACGGACGAGCAATGCTCGCCCCTACATATTATTAACATATTAATTTAGGAGGAGAATAATATGAGTGTTAGAAAGATTAATCAAGAAGAGTTTAATGAGGTTATTAATGGTAATAATAAGGTGTTTGTAGATTGTTATGCTGATTGGTGTGGACCTTGCCAAATGTTAGGACCTGTTATAGAGAAGATTTCAGAAGAATTTGAAGATATAGAATTTTATAAATTAAATGTTGATGAGGCTGGTGAAATAGCTTTAAAATATGGAATAATGTCTATTCCAACTATTTTAATTTTCGAAAATGGAAATTTAAAAGAAACATTGGTTGGATTTAAAACACCTGATGAGTTAAGAGATATTTTAAAATAGGAGATAAAAATGCTTTTATATATGTACTTTGAAATAAAGGAGATATTGTATGATAATAAATAAAGAATTAAATGGGAATGAGTTGATTATTAAACTTGATGGAAGACTTGATACTAATACGGTTTCAGATCTAGAAAAAGAGATTTCAGATTTAAATGGTGTTGAAAAAATTATCTTTGATTTTGAAAAACTTGAATATATTTCTTCATCTGGACTTAGATGTATATTAAAATGTAAGAAAATGGTGGATTCTACCAAAATAATCAATTGTAGCACTGAAGTATATGAAATATTTGATATGACTGGTTTTTCAGAAATGATGGAAATAGAAAAAGCTTTGCGTAATATTTCAATTGATAATTGTGAGAAAATCGGGGAAGGTTTCTTTGGAATTATTTATAGAATTGATCCTGAGACAATTGTTAAAGTATATAGGGTTAAAGATTCTCTTGATATGATAAAAAGAGAAAGGACTCTTTCTAGAAAAGCTTTTGTAATGGGAATTCCAACAGCCATTCCATATGATACGGTTAAAGTAGGAGATTTATATGGAGCTGTATTTGAGCTTTTAAACGCTAAGTCGATTGTTAATTTAATTAATAATGAGGAAGATTTAGATACTTTTGCAAAAAAGAGTGTTGAAATTTTAAAAACAATGCATCAAAAGGAAGTTAAAGAAATGGATCTTCCAAAAAGGAAAGATACTGTTTTAGGCTATCTTAAGAATTGTGAAAACTTATTTTCAAAAGAAATATTTGATAAATTAGTTTTTTTATTAAATACAATTCCAGATACAAATACTCTTCTTCATTGTGATTTTCATGTGAAAAATATAATGATGCAAAATGATGAATTATTATTGATAGATATGGATACTTTATCTATCGGTCATCCAATTTTTGAATTTGCTTCTATTTTTGCTACTTATGAAGCATTTTCGTGTGTTGATAAACAAAATACAGATAAATTTTTGGGAATGCCTTTAGAGGTTACTAAAAAGTTATTTGATAAAATTTTTAGGTATTATTATAGGGATAAAAGTGATGAAGAATTAGAGAGTATAAAATTAAAACTTTCTATTATTAGTTATATACAGGTTCTTTATTTGAGAGCAAAATATGAAGATGATAAAAATATAACTGGAAAGGAAGAAATCGAATTCTGTAAGAATTATTTAACAGAGTTTGCAGCAAAGTTAGATACTTTAGAGTATTAAATTGGAGATATTTTAATGAAAAAAAATGATGAATTAATAGTTGATATAATTGATAATGGAATGGATGGAGAAGGTATTGCTAAAGTTGATGGATTTACTATATTTGTACCTGGTGCAATCTGTGGAGAAAAAGTAAAGATTGGAATAGTTAAAGTGCTTAAAACTCATGGGTTTGGTAGAGTAATTGAGATTATAGAAAGTTCAAAATATAGAAGAGAGAATGATTGCAAAACTTTTCCTAGATGTGGCGGATGTGATTTAAGACATGTAGATTATAATTATACTTTAGAGATGAAGGAAAAAAGGATTGAAAATTTATTTAAAAAAGAAAAAATTGATGTTACTGTTAAACCTTGTGTTGGTATGGATGATCCATTTTTCTATAGAAATAAATTACAATATCCATTTGGTGTAAATAAAGACGGAAAGCCTGTAATGGGAGTGTTTGCTAAGAGAAGTCATAATGTGATAGAGACAAAAGAGTGTATGATTCAGGACAAGCTTTGTCAAAAAGTTGCTGAAAGCGTATTTGAGTTTATTAAAAATAATAATATCTCTGTTTATAGTGAGGAAAATTTAAAGGGCTTTGTTAGACATTGTATTGTTCGTATTGGAAAAAAGTCTAATGAAGTAATGGTTACACTGGTTACAAATAAAGGAGAATTTAAAGAAACCAATAAGCTTGTAAATGAGTTGACAACTAAATTTCCTGAAATTAAGTCTATTGTTAGAAATATTAATGATAAAAACACTAATGTGATTTTGGGTAGAGAAAATGAGGTTTTATTTGGAAGCGGATATATAAAAGATAATCTTTTAGGATTTGATTTTGAAATATCACCAATGTCATTTTATCAAGTAAATCCTATTCAGACTGAAAAACTATATTCTAAAGCTATTGAATATGCAGAACTTACAGGAAAAGAAAGCATTTTTGATTTATATTGTGGAATAGGAACAATTGGAATTTGCGCATCAAAAGGAGCGAAGATGCTATATGGAATAGAAACAGTTCCTGAAGCAATAGAAGATGCAAAGAAAAATGCATATTTAAATAATGTTGAAAATTCTGAATATTTTGTAGGAAATGTTGAAGATGTATTACCTAAATTAGTTGAAGAAAGAGATATAAAAGCTGATGTTTGTTTTATTGATCCACCAAGAAAAGGATGTGAGACAATAGTTTTAGAAACTCTTTTGAAAGTTAAGCCAGAAAAAATTGTTTATGTGAGTTGTAATCCTGCAACACTTGTAAGAGATGTTAAAGTTCTATTAGATGAGTATGAAATAAAAGAAGTAACACCAGTTGATATGTTTCCATATACGAGCCACGTGGAGACAGTTGCAGTTTTGAAATTGAAAAATATTTAAGATTAAAAAGAAAGATATCGATGTCAAAAATGTCGATATCTTTTTTTCTTTTTTAAAAATAAGCTATTGAATTAATAGACAATCTATGATAAAATACGAACAAAAGTTCTTAAAATAAAGGAGGTATTTTATTATGGATAATAAATTAGATACAATTACAAACCTTTTTGAAGGAAAAGAGATTAGAAGTGTGTGGGATGCTGAGAAGGAAGAATATTATTTTAGTGTTGTCGATGTAATTAGTGCTTTGACAGATAGTAGAATTCCTAGAAATTATTGGAGTGATTTAAAACATAAATTAACAATAGAAGGAAGTCAGTTGCACGAGAAAATCGTGCAACTGAAAATGAAATCATTAAAAGATGGAAAGAGATATTTAACAGATACTTTAGATACAAAAGGGATTTTTAGATTAATTGAGTCTGTACCAAGTCGAAAAGCAGAACCTTTTAAATTATGGCTAGCTTCTTTAGGGAAAGAAAGGATTGATGAAATATTCAATCCAGAAATAGCAATAAATAGAGCAATAGATTATTACAGAAATAAAGGGTATAGTGATAGATGGATAGAAGCAAGATTGAAAGGAATATTAGATAGAAAGAAATTAACAGATATTTGGAAAGAAAATGGAATAACAGAATATTTTGAATATGCTATTTTAACAAATGATATATATAAAACATGGTCTGGAATGAAAGCTTCAGAATATAAAAAACATAAAAATATAAGAAAAGAATCTTTAAGAGATAATATGACAGATGTGGAAGTTGCATTAACAGATTTAGGTGAAATAGCAACAAGAGAACTTGCAAAAAAGATTAAGCCACATGGTTTAAAAGAAAATAGAAAAATCGCAAAATCAGGTGGAGAAGTTGCCAAAGTAGCTCGTGAAGATTTAGAAAATAAATTAGGAGAAACAATAATAAGTAAAGAAAATCAATTGAATTATAAATATATTGATAGTAATAAATTATTAGATAGTTAAAAAGATAAGAAATAACTAATTGTAAAATTAAAAGAAATGATATATACTTTACCTGTTGAGTGCGTATGTGTTCTAAATGTTATTAAAAAAGGAGAATAATAATGATTAGTATAGAATATAAAGATAAACTAGATGAAGATGATTATAATTTTATTGGTTTAGAGTTTGAAAAATATGCTGAGAAAAATGGTATAAAATGTGATTATAAATCTTTTTTATTTACTGCAAAAGAAGAGGATAAAACCATTGGAATGCTAGCAGGAAATACGTATTATAAGGAAGTACATATTGGAGATATTATTGTTATTGAGGAATATCGTAATAAACATATTGGAAGTAAACTAATAGCTCAAGTTGAAGAGTTTTATAGGAATAAAGGGTTTGATAATATTAATCTTACTACTTATGGATTTCAGGCATTAGATTTTTATAAGAAATGTGGATATGAGCTTGAGTTTACTAGAGAAAATAAAGATAATCCAAAATTAAATAAGCATTATTTAGTTAAATTTTTTTAAAATAAAATGTGGAAAAGAGAACCGTCCCCTTTTCCACAAGAATAATGCAATAGCAGTTGCATATATGTTAGATACAACGGCTTGGGGAGTAAAGTTTAAAAACAGTAATAATAGTAGTTATATAAACTATGTAACAGGAGGACCAACTATAGAGCAGTTTGCAACATCATATAATACAGTTCATACAACTACAGCAGATCAAATATTCTATAGTGAAACTGGTAATACAGGATACTATGTAAAGAAAGGACAAGCACCAACAATAGAAACTTATGATATTTTTAGTACAGCAGATAATAATTTATATTTTATAACATCAACATCTAAAGCAAATGCAGCATGGATTGCTTCCCCTTCTGCCAATAACGATAACTACGTGATATTTGCAGACTATAGCGGCTATATGTATTTCAGCGCCTCTTCTAACATTGGCAGTATGGGATTCCGTCCGCTAGTTTCTCTAAAATCTGGAGTCAGTCTAGTTGATAGCGATTCAGATGGAGTATATGATTTTAATTAATTATACGTAGAATAAAGTAGGGGCACATTGCTGATAGTGCCCCTACTTTTTTGGCGATTCCAGGCGTTCTCAAAGTCTATTTTGCAATAAAAAATTGATAAAAAAAGTTGAAATATGAATATTTACATAGTATAATTCTGAAAAAAGTGAAGAGTTAGGATAGATTATTATGAAAAAGAGAGAGAAGATTTTTGATTTATATTGGTATTTTGCTGCCGAGAGACAAAATATTTTTTATAAAAAATTAAATGGTGAAGAGTCTCCTTGGACTGATGATTTAATACTTCAAGAATATAAGTTTTGCAATAGTTATAGAGCAAGTGATAGGGTGTCTCAGTATTTGATTAAAAATGTAATTTATAATGGAAAAAAATATTCTGATGAAGATATGATTTTTAGAATTATATTATTCAAAATTTTTAATAAGGAGTCAACTTGGGATTATTTAATAGAGAAATTGGGTGATGTTACTTTATCAAATTTTTCTTTTAAAAAATATTGCGATATATTAGAGTCTGCAAGAAATGAAGGCTTAAAGATATATACTGATGCATATATGTCTTGTGCAAATAAGGCTTTTGGATTTGATAAAAAACATGAGAATCATATTGCTTTATTAGAGAAAATGTTTATTAAAGATAGAATGCAAGATAAAATCATTAATTCTAAATCAATGGAAGAGGCTTTTAATATTATAAAAGATTATGAGCTTATTGGTAATTTTATGGCTTATCAATTAGTAACTGATATTAATTATAGTGAAGTTACAGATTTTTCTGAAAGAGAGTTTACAGTTGCAGGTCCAGGCTCAGAAAGAGGAATAAAAAAGTGTTTTATTGATTTAGAGGGAATGTCTAAAGAAGATATTATTAAATGGATGTGTGATCACCAAGAAGAGGAGTTTAAAAGACTTGGTATTGATTTTAAGACTTTAGGTGGAAGGCATCTTCAATATATTGATTGCCAGAATTTATTTTGTGAGCTTGATAAATATTGTAGACAAGCTGTTCCTGAACTTAAGAGCAATAGAACTAAGATTAAAAAGAAATATGTACCAAAGAGTGGAAAGATTGAATATATGTATCCACCTAAGTGGAATATTAAATTATTATAGAGGATTAAAATGGACTTTTAAAAGTATAACTATTTTTATTATAGAATGTTAAATTTTGGACGTGCACTAAAAGCTTATTTAAGCTATTTTTAGTGCACGTCTAAAAACTTTTAGAAAAACTATTGACAAAATAAATTAAATTGTGTACAATCTAATTGTTAAAAATATTTTTTTTAAAAAAAGGAGGATTGTTTATGAGTATTTATGATTATAAGGTAAAAAATAGAAAGGGTGAAGACGTTAGTCTTGAGGATTATAAAGGAAAGGTGTTATTGATTGTTAATACTGCTACTGGTTGTGGTTTTACTCCTCAATATGAGGGATTGGAGAATTTGTATAAGAAATATCATGAGAAAGGTTTAGAGATTTTAGATTTTCCATGTAATCAATTTGGAAATCAAGCTCCTGGTAGTAATGATGAAATTCATGAATTTTGTACTTTAAAATACAATACAACTTTTGACCAATTTGCTAAAATAGATGTAAATGGAGAGAATGAATCTCCTTTATATACTTTTTTAAAATCTGAAAAAAAGGGTATGCTAAGTAATAAAATAAAATGGAATTTTACAAAATTTTTAGTTGATAAAGAAGGAAATGTTGTTGGTAGATTTGCACCAACAGTTAAACCAGAAGATATCGATAGTAAAATTGCTGAATTATTGTAAGATAAGGAGAATAGTATGTATGATATAATAATTGTTGGAGCTGGACCTGCTGGATTAACTGCTGCTATATATGGAGTTAGGGCTAATAAAAAAGTTTTAGTTCTTGAATCTAAAAGTTATGGTGGACAAATTGTTAATGCTTATAGAATTGATAATTATCCTGGAATGCCTCATATATCAGGATTTGAATTTGCTACAGCTTTGTATAATCAAGCAAAAGAATTGGGTGTTGAAGTAAAATTTGAAACTGTTATTAAAATTGATAAAGATAAAAATGTTGAAACTACTAAAAATAAATATCAAGCTAAGGCAATTATTTTAGCTACTGGTTCAGAAAATAAAACATTAAATGTTGAAAATGAAAATAAATATATAGGAAAAGGAATTTCATATTGTGCTACATGTGATGGAAATTTTTATAGAAACAAAGTAGTTGCTGTTGTAGGTGGCGGAAATACAGCTTTAGAAGATGCATTATATTTATCTAATTTAGCTGAAAAAGTTTATCTAATTCATAGAAGAGATACATTTAGAGGAGAAGAAATGGCAGTTGATGAGTTACGTAGTAAAGAAAATGTTGAGCTTGTTTTAAATTCAAATGTAGTAAAATTAAATGGTGATAGTTTAATTGAAAGTATTGATGTCGAAGATAGTGAAAAAAACATTAGAAATATTGAGTTAAATGGGTTATTTATTGCTGTTGGAAGAGCACCTAAAAATGATATTTTCTCAGAAGTAGTAAAACTAGATGAAAAGGGATACTTTGAATCTTCAGATGGAATTCATACAAATGTTGAAGGAATTTATGTTGCTGGAGATGCTCGAAAAAAAGAGTTAAGGCAATTAGCTACAGCAATAGGAGATGGAGCTAATTCTGCTACAATGGCTATTAAAGAAATGAAAAATTAAATAGGAGGATAGTAAAATGAGCGTTAAGAAAATTGAAGAAAAAGATTTTGAGGTTGTTATAAAAAATGAAGATAAGAAGGTTTTAATTGACTGTTATGCTGATTGGTGTGGACCTTGTCAGATGTTAGGCCCTGTTATAGAAGGATTATCAGATGAAATTGATAGTGTAGAATTTTATAAATTAAATGTAGATGAGGCTATGGAAGTTGCTAGCAAATATCAAATAATGTCTATACCTACATTATTAATTTTTGAAAAAGGTAATTTAAAAGAAACTTTAGTTGGGTTTAAAACTGCTGATGAATTAAGAGAAATATTAAAATAATAAATTATTGGAGATAAGATTAAGATGGAAAAATTAGATGGATTAAAATTGGAAAATCAATTATGTTTTCCTTTATATGCTTGTTCCAAGGAAATCATTAGAAGATACAAGCCATTGTTGAATGAGTTAGATTTAACATATACTCAATATATTACTATGATGGTATTATGGGATAAAAAAGAAATAAATGTGAAGACATTAGGAGAAAAAATTTTCTTGGATTCTGGAACTCTTACACCTGTATTAAAAAAATTAGAAAGTAAAGGATATATAGAAAGAAATCGTGCATCTGATGATGAGAGAAATTTGATTATTACAATTACTAAAAAAGGTGAGAATCTAAGAAATAAAGCAAAAAATATTCCACAGAAAGTTGGAAAATGTGTAAATTTATCTGAAAAAGAGGCAATGGAGTTATATAAATTATTGTATAAAGTTTTAGGAAAGTTCTAGATAATGTAACTGATAACAATAAAAAAGGGACATGTTCAAAATTAATGTTTTTAACAGCGATTTGGAACGTGTCTACTTTTTGTTGTTATAAAAATACTTGCACTTTTTATTAGTTTAGAGTAATATAATATCATAGTTGAAAGTTGCAAAAAAATATTAGCGCCAGGACCTATTTTTAGGTTGACGAGGTCTAGGGTTATCGAAAGATTCGGCGGATTCCCTAGTGGCTTTGACTTGAGGTCATTATTATCAATTAAAAACTAGTAGTAATATTAGAACAGAGGTTGATAAGTTTAAGTATTTAAAGTGAAGAGTTTATTATAGAGCATTAATAGCGCTCTGCTACGAATCAATAATATATATTTTTTTCGTAGAGGAAGAGTTATTCATAGAGTGAAAAATTTTATATTGCACTTTCAATTCCATTATTTTTTAAGGGGGTTTTTTGCTATGTGTGGAATTGTTGGTTACATAGGTACAAAAAAAGCAAGTCCGATTTTACTTTCGGGCTTAAGTAAGTTGGAATACAGAGGATATGATTCTGCTGGTATTTCAACAATTGAAAAAGATTTTTTATCTGTTATGAAAGATAAAGGAAGAGTTGAAAATTTATCTAAGATAAGAGGAATAGACAAATTAGAGGGAACAATTGGTATTGCTCATACAAGATGGGCTACTCATGGTAAGCCATCCAAAGAAAATTCTCATCCTCATCAAGATAATTCAAAAACTTTTAGTGTTGTTCATAATGGAATTATTGAGAATTATAATGAATTAAGAGAGTTTTTAACTAAAAATGGTTACACTTTTTATTCTCAAACTGATACAGAGGTTATTCCAAATTTAATTCATTATTATTATTCACAATATAAAAAAGATGATATGCAAAATTTTTTGAAAGCTGTTAGAAAAGCATGTTTAGATTTTAAAGGTAGTTTTGCGATTGAAGTTATATCAAAGCTTTATCCTGAAAATATGATTGTTGTAAGACAGGATAGTCCTTTAGTTATTGGAAATTGTGAAGATGAGAAATATTTATCTTCAGATATTCCAGCGATTCTTCCTTATACAAGAGATTTTTATCTTTTAAATGATTTAGAATTTGTAGTTTTGAGTAAAGATAAAATTGAGTTTTATGATAAAGATTTAAATAAAATTGAAAAAGAAATAAAAGAGATTGAGTGGGATGCAGCAAGTTCAGAAAAAGATGGTTATGATGATTATATGCTTAAAGAGATTTATGAACAACCAGCCGCAATTAAAAATACTATTGATTCTAAGATTAGTTTAGATAATAAATGTGAATTTAATGAATTAAATTTTACAAAGAAATATTTACAAAGTTTAAATAAGATTTATATAGTAGCTTGTGGAACAGCTATGCATGCTGGATTAGCTGGAAAAAATACTTTAGAAAAACTTTGTAGAATACCTACTGAGGCTGATATTGCTTCAGAATTTAGATATAGAGATCCTATTATTGATAATAAAACTTTATGTATTTTTATTTCACAATCTGGAGAAACTGCTGATACAATAGCTGCTCTAAAACTATCAAAAGAAAAGGGTGCAAAAACTCTTGCTATAACAAATGTTGAAGGTAGTTCTATTACTAGAGAAGCAGATTTTTCAATATATACCCATGCTGGACCAGAAATAGCTGTTGCTTCAACTAAAGCTTATACATGTCAAGTTGTTTTAATGAACTGTTTAGCAATTTATTTTGCTGAAATTTTAGAGAGTTCAGATGATAAACTAATTAAAAGTTTGAAATCAGATATTTTAGATTTGCCTAAAAAAATAAAAAAGGTTTTAGAGTGTGATGATGAAATAAAGAAATTTGCTAAAAAAATGTATAGAGAAAAAGATGCGTTCTTTATCGGGAGAGGTGTAGACGAAACAGCTGCTAGAGAAGGCTCTTTAAAGCTTAAAGAGATTTCATATATACATGCTGAAAGTTATGCAGCAGGTGAACTTAAACATGGCCCAATTGCGTTAATTGAAAAGGGTGTAACAGTTATAGGGATAATGACTGATGAAGAATTGGTTAAAAAGACAATTAGCAATATTCAAGAGGTTATTACTCGTGGAGCTAAAACACTAATTATTACAAATCAAAAAATAGATGATAAGGGGTTTGATAAGGTAATTGAAATACCTAAAACAAATAGTTTTATTTCACCAGTTTTATCTATTATTCCATTACAATTACTTTCATATTATATTTCTAAATATAAGGGGTTAGATGTAGATAAGCCAAGAAATTTAGCGAAATCTGTTACTGTTGAATAAAAGGAGGGAAAATAAATGATAGAAGAAGTAAACGAATTATTTAAATCAAAGAGTTTTAATAAATTACATGATTATTTAGAAGAGTTAAATAGTGCTGATATTCCGTTATTATTTGATAATTTGGAAGAAGATGAATGTTTAGTCGTCTATCGTTTATTATCTAAAACAAAGGCTGCTGAAGTTTTCACTTATATGGAATCTGACATGCAAGAAAAACTTATAAATGCACTTACTGATAAAGAATTAAAAGCAGTAATTGATGAGTTATTTATGGATGATACAGTTGACTTGATTGAGGAAATGCCTTCAAATGTTGTTAAACGTATTTTAAAAACAGTAAATGTTAAAGATAGAAAAGTTATTAATGAACTTTTGAATTATCCTGAAGATAGTGCTGGAAGTATTATGACTACTGAGTTTGTTGACTTAAAAGAAAAAATGACAGTGGAACAAGCAATTGAGAAAATTAAGAAAATAGGTGATGATAAAGAGAGTATCTATACTTGTTATGTTTTGGATGATACAAGGGAATTAGTTGGTGTTGTTTCATTAAGAGATATTATTTTATCTAAACCTGGGACAAGTTTGAAAGAATTGATTGTTCAAAATCCGGTTACTGCAACAACTTTAGAAGATCAAGAAGATGTTGCTAAAAAGTTTGAAAAATATGATGTTACAGCGATTCCAGTTGTTGATAAAGAAAATAGATTAGTCGGTATAATTACAATTGATGACGCAATTGATGTTTTACAAGAAGAGGTAAAAGAAGACTTCTCAAAAATGGCTGCTTTAACGCCAGCTGAAGATTCTTATTTTAGAACATCAGTATTTGCTCATGCCAAAAATAGAATTTTATGGCTTTTATTATTAATGTTATCTTCAATGATAACTGGAACAATAATTACAAATTATGAAAATGCTTTTGCTTCTGTTCCAATATTAGTTGCATTTATACCAATGCTTATGGATACTGGTGGAAACTGTGGATCACAGACCTCAACATTAATAATTAGAGGTTTAGCTAAAGATGAAATTAGAATTAAGGACTTTTTGAGAGCATGGTGGAAAGAGGCTAGGGTAGCTATTTTAGTTGGTTTTGGCCTAGTAGTTGCAAATACTATAAGAATTATGATACAATATAATAACTTAGAGCTTGCAACAGTTGTTGGAATAACATTAATGGGAGTTGTTTTCTTATCAAAATCTCTTGGTTGTATTTTACCAATTGCTGCTAAGAAAATAAAATTAGATCCAGCAATTATGGCAGCTCCAATAATTTCAACAATTGTTGATACATGTGCAGTTTTATTATTCTTTAATGTTGCATTATTAATAATGGACATCTAAAAATACAAAAGAGTATATAATTAATTATAATAATAGGAGGAATAAAAAATGGGAATTTTAAAGGAATTCAAAGAATTTGCAATGAAAGGAAATGTAATTGATTTAGCTGTTGGTGTTGTTATTGGTGGTGCTTTTCAAGCTATAGTAACATCTTTAGTTAATGATGTAATTATGCCAGTTGTTGCTGGTGTAACTGGTGGAGTTGATTATAATACTTGGGTATGTAAAATTGGAGATATAGAATTAAAAACAGGTTCATTATTAACAGCTGTAATCAATTTCTTAATTGTTGCTTTTGTAATCTTTATGGCTATTAAGGCAATCAATTCATTTAATAGAAAATTAGAGGATGCTGCTAAACTTGTTAGAGGAGATAAAGAAGAAAAAGAAGATGATAAGGAGCCTGAAACAAAGATGTGTCCTTATTGTTTAACAGAAGTTAAATATCGTGCTGTAAGATGTCCTCATTGTACTTCTGAATTAAAAGACGAAGTAAAAGCATAATATTTTTTAAAATTTTGTTCATAATAGTTTTAGGTGATTATTATGAAAGAAAAAGATGAATTTGAAAAAGAAGATGCTACAGAGTATGGAGAATTTGTTCCTTCTTTTGATCATTGGGTTACTCCTGATGAACAAAAGAAGATTGCAAAGAAGTTAGAAAATATTACAAAAAAGCCGAAGAAATAGAGTTTATTTCTTCGGCTTTTTAAAATATGAAAAAATTGATTTTTATGGAGCACTGTAGTGCTCCGCTACGAAATAATAAAGGATGTGAAAAAAGTGTAGGGGCGACCATTGGTCGTCCGTGGGCGGGGGTGGAACCTAAGCCCCTACATTGATTGTATAAAATTTATATTTCTGTAAAAAATGGTTATAAAAGTGAGGTTTTTATGGATTATAAGTTTACAGAGAGTAGTAAAAATGTTATTGAAATTGCTGAAGAGATTGCTAAAGAGTTTGGTCATACATATATTGGGACTGAACATATTTTATTTGGGTTAGTTGATGAGGAAGATAGTATAGCTGGAAAGGCTCTAAAAAATAGTGGTATAGGTGTTGATGACATTGGAGAAGAAATTGAAAATTTAATTGGGAGAGAAGACGATGAAGAAATAGCAATTATAGGATTTACTCCGAAATCTAAAAGGGTTTTAGAAAATGCATTTTTAGAGGCTAAGAAAATATCGTCTGATTATATTGGAACAGAGCATTTATTAATTGGAATAATCAATGAATGTGATTGTTTGGCAAATAAAATTCTTTGTAATTTAGGTGTTGATTTTAATAAGCTATATCGCGATATTGGAGATATTATTGAAGGATTTTCTAATGAAAGAAAAGAAAAAAATCAAAATAATAGTTTTGAAAAAACACCTACTTTAAATCAATATAGTATTGATTTAAGTAAAGTTGCTGAAGAAGGAAAACTTGATCCTGTTATAGGAAGAGATAAAGAAACTGAAAGAATTGTTGAAATACTATCTAGGAGAACTAAAAATAATCCTTGTTTAATTGGTGAAGCAGGAGTAGGAAAAACTGCAATTGTTGAGGGATTAGCTCAAAGAATTGTTTTAGAAAAAGTTCCTGATAATTTAAAAAATAAAAGAATTGTTAGTTTAGATATTTCTCAATTAATTGCTGGAAGTAAGTATAGGGGAGATTTTGAGGATAGAATAAAAAAGTGCATTTCTGAGGTAAAAAAAGCCGGAGACATTATTCTCTTTATAGATGAAATTCATATTATTGTTGGAGCTGGTGCGGCTGAAGGTGCAATTGATGCAGCTAATATTTTGAAACCACTACTTGCTAGAGGAGAGATTCAATTAATAGGAAGTACAACAATTGATGAATATAGAAAATATATTGAAAAAGATAATGCATTAGAGAGAAGATTTCAATCTATAAATGTTGATGAACCATCTGAGGAAGATTCAATAGAAATTTTAAAAGGGGTAAGGGATAAATATGAAGCACATCATAATGTAAAAATAACTGATGAAGCTATTGAAACAGCTGTAAAAATGTCTGTTAAGTATCTGAATAATAGGTTTTTACCTGATAAAGCTATTGATTTGATTGATGAAGCTTCTGCAAAACTTAAATTAAATTCAGATAATGAGCCTGATAAAATAAGAGATATTGAAAAGAAACTTGAGCAGATTAAAAGAGAAAAAGATGAGGCGGTTAAAACACAAAACTATGAGAAAGCTGCAGAATTAAGAGATGAAGAAACTGAATTAAATAAAATATTAAAAAAAGAGACTGAAAGCTGGGATAATACAAATAATAAAAAGATGTTAAAACTGGGGAAAGAAGATATAGAAAATGTTATATCATTATGGACAGGAATACCTTTACAGAAAATTGGAAGTGAAGAAAATAATAAATTAATAAATTTAGAATATGATTTAAAGAAAAGAATTTTTGGTCAAGATGAAGCAATTGAGGCTATTTCAAAAGCTATTAAAAGAGGTAGAGTTGGGCTTAAAGATTCAAATAGACCTATAGGTTCATTCTTATTTTTAGGTCCAACAGGTGTCGGAAAAACGGAATTATCAAAGGCTATAAGTGAGGAAGTTTTTGGAAAAGAAGATTCAATAATACGATTTGATATGTCTGAATTTATGGAACAACATTCTATATCTAAATTAATAGGCGCTCCTCCAGGATATATTGGATATGATGTTGGAAATACTCTTACAGAAAAGGTAAAAAGAAAGCCTTATTGTTTAATATTATTTGATGAAATTGAAAAGGCTCATATTGATGTTCTTAATATTCTTCTTCAGATTTTAGAGGATGGAAGATTAACAGATTCTTCAGGAAGAGTAAGTAGTTTTAAAAATTGTATCATTATAATGACTTCAAATATTGGAGCAGATTTAATAAGCAAGAAAAAACTTCTTGGGTTTAATAATGGAGATAATGAAAGCAATGAGAAAAAAGAGGTATTAAGTAAATTAAAAGAAGAATTTAGACCAGAGTTTTTAAACAGAATTGATGAGATTGTTATTTTTAATAAATTAGGAAAAGATGAGCTTAAGAGTATTATTGAGAGATTTTTTAAATTGCTAAGTAATAGATTAAGCGAAAAGAAAATAAATTTACTTGTTGAAGATGAAGTTAAGGATTTTATTTTAAATTCTTGTAATGACGAGAAAATGGGAGCAAGACCAATAAGAAGATTGATACAGAGGTTAATTGAAGATAAGATTGCTGATGTTCTATTAAGTGGAAATATTCAAGAAAATGGGACAATTGTTGTCAAGATTAAAAACGGGAAAATTGAAATTTGACATTTTTATTTCCAAATTATTGCCAGAATTTTTTTTATATGTTATACTAAAATTGTAGTATTAAATGGGGTAATAAGGAGTAATTATAGATGTCTTTTATACTGATGATAATTATCATGCTTGTGCTTATGGTTCTATTCCTTGTTGGTTTTGCTGTTATGCAGATTAAGGCTGCTGGTATGAATGTAAAAGATTTTTGGTCTTTTATTAAAGCAAATGAAACATTGGATAAATTATATGCATTTTCAAAAAAGTATGAAAAGTTAAGTACAAATGAGCAATTAATATTTTTAAAAGAAGCTGAGAAAGTTTTTGATGCTTTTGATAAGGTCCCTAGTGCAATTTGGGAAGAGGAGTATCAGAAATATATGGAAGTTTTGTCTACTTATAAGGATATAAAAATAGTTAGATGGGAGTCGAATTAGAAATGAATAACCGAAACGGTTATTCATTTTTTTATATTATAGGAAAGTTCGGGTTTTATGGAGAACTAAAGTTCTCCATGTGGCGAAGCCACTTTTTTATAAAAAAATTCAAAAAAAGGTAGCATATTAAAATATAATATGATAGAATGACAAAAGAATAAAAGAATAGAATAGGAGTAGTAGAATATGTATAAAAGAGTTTTACTTAAGCTTAGTGGTGAGGCTTTTGCTGGTGAGCAGAAACTTGGAATTGATCCTGAAACTATTAATATGATTTGTAGACAAATTAAAGAGGTTAGAGAAAAAGGTGTACAAATCGGTATTGTTGTTGGAGGAGGTAATTTCTGGAGAGGAAAATATGCTCCACAAATGAAAAGAGTTGACGCAGATATGATGGGAATGCTTGCTACTGAATTAAATGGTTTAGCTTTAAAAGATAGCTTAGAAAAAATGGGCGTTCCAGCTGTTGTTCAATCAGCATTAGATATTCCTAAAGCTGTTGAGTTTTATAAAACAGAAGATACTAATAAATATTTAAAAGATGGAAAGGTTGTTATTTTTACAGGTGGAACTGGAAATCCATTTTTCTCAACTGATACAGGAGCTGCTATAAGAGCTGCTGAAATTGAGGCTGATGTTATTTTAGTTGCGAAAACTATTGATGGTGTTTATTCAGCTGATCCTAAGTTGGATCCAAGTGCTGTTAAATATGATGAAATTTCGTATATTGATGTTTTGACTAAAGAGCTTAAGGTTATGGATTTACCTGCAATTTCACTTTGCATGGAGAATTCTATTCAGCTTTCTGTTTTTAGTATGTATGAGGATGGAAATATTGTTAAGGCTGTAGAAGGAGAGAATATTGGAACGGTTGTAAGGTGATTTGTGTTTATTACAAATAGGGCGGGCATGGAACCCCGCCACTACGGTATCGGGTAGGGCGATGGAGAACGGACGACCGATGGTCGCCCCTACAATGATTCAATTGAATATAGAAATTATAATAAAGGAGATTTGATTATGGAATTTAATGAATTAGAAGAGAGAATGGAGAAAACTATAAGTGTTTTACAAGAGAGTTTAGCTGAGATTAGAGCTGGAAGAGCAAATCCGGCTATATTAAATAAAATAAGTGTTGATTATTATGGAGTTCCTACTCCTATTAATCAAGTTGCTGGAATTTCAGTTCCAGAGGCTAGATTAATTGTTATTCAACCTTGGGATGCTAGTATTTTAAAGGAAATTGAGAAAGCTATTTTAGCTTCAGATATTGGATTAAATCCTAATAATGATGGTAAAGTTATTCGTTTAGCTTTTCCAGAACTTACTGAAGAAAGAAGAAAAGAATTAGTAAAAGATATAAAGAAAATTGGAGAAGATTCTAAAATAAGCATTAGATCAATAAGAAGAGATGGAATTGATGAAGCAAAGTCAATGCAAAAAGAAAGCCTTATTACTGAAGATGATTTAAAAAGAGCTGAAGAACAAATTCAAAAATTAACAGATAAAAAGATAGAAGAAATTGATTCAATCATTGATAAAAAAGAAAGTGAAATAATGTCAGTATAAGGAGAAAAGAATGAATAAACTAAATATACCAACTCATGTTGCTATTATCATGGATGGTAATAGAAGATGGGCTAGAGAGAATAAAATGGACTATAGATTAGGGCATAAAGAAGGTGCTAAAACTCTAGAAAAAATAGTAAGGTATGCAAAAAAAATTGGTGTAAAGATAATTACTGTATATGCTTTTTCTACAGAAAACTGGAAAAGAAGCGAAGAAGAAGTTGGCGCTTTAATGATTTTACTTAAAAACTACTTAGATGATTATAGTAAAAGAGCTGATACAGAAAATATAAAAATTCGAGTATTAGGTGATATTACAGCTCTTTCAAAAGGCCTTCAAAAGAGTATTAATAAATCTATTGAAAGAACAAAAAATAATGATGGAATAATTTTTAATATTGCTATTAATTATGGTGGAAGAGATGAAATTGTTCATTGTGTTAAAAAAATTGCTGAAAAAGTTAAAAATGGTGAAACTAATATTGATGACATAGATGAATTGATGATTTCTCAAAATCTTTATACTGAAAATCTTCCAGATCCTGATTTATTAATAAGAACAAGTGGTGAAATACGTTTAAGTAATTTTTTATTATGGCAAGTTGCTTATAGTGAATTTGTATTTTTAGAAAAATATTGGCCTGATTTTTCTGAAGAAGATTTAGACAAATGTATAGAAATATTTCAAAAGAGAAATAGAAAATTTGGTGCAAAATAGGGGAAAAGTATGGATATTAAAAGAATTTTAACTGGATTAATTGGATTTCCATTTATAGTCTTGGTTTTTGTTTTAGGAAATAAATATATTATTGATTGCTTAATGGCGATTGTAGCTATTTTAAGTATACATGAATATATTAATTGTGTGAAAAAGAAGGCAAATCCTGTATCTTGGATTTTATATCTTTTAGCAGGTTCAATTTCATGTATACACTTTATTCCGAAGACATTTTTAAGTCAATATTTAGGAATTGGATTAATATGTTTTGTAACAGTATTATTCTTACATGTTTTATTTACTGATATGGAGATAAATGTTTTAGATATTTCATTTACTCTTATAGGTGCTTTATATATTGTTGGTTTTACAGTATTTATTCCTATTTTATATGGATATGAAGAATGTTGTATAGGAAATGTAGGTAAATATTACATATGGTATATAATTATGGCTACATGGGGAACTGATGTATTTGCTTATTTAGTTGGTAAGCATTTTGGAAAACATAAATTTAGTAAAATTAGTCCTAAGAAATCAATTGAAGGTTGTATAGGTGGTGCTTTAGGTGGAGTTGCATTAGTTTTAGCTTATACTTTTGTTTTAAATAATTGGTTTGATATGGGAATTAATTATTTAGTTATAGGATGTATAGGACTTGTGTTAAGCATAATGGGACAAATTGGAGATTTTGTTGCTTCAAGCTTTAAAAGATATTCTGAAATTAAAGATTTTAGTAATTTAATCCCTGGTCATGGAGGAATGATTGACAGGATTGATAGTGTCATCTTTGCTGCACCATTTGCGTATTATTTATTAACAATGTTATTGTAGGAGGAATGTGTTGATTGGGTTTATAATTAGCGCAATAAAAATAATATTTGTTCTAGGCTTTTTAGTGTTAATTCATGAAGGCGGACATTTCCTTGTTGCGAAGTTCTTTAAAGTACAAGTAAATGAATTTTCAATAGGGTTTGGAAAAGAGCTTATTTCAACTAAGAAAAAAGAAACAAAATATGTTTTAAGGATGATTCCTTTTGGCGGTTATGTAAGTATGCTTGGTGAAGAAGAAAGAAGTTCAGAGCAAGGTTCGTTTAGTGAATTACCTGTACCTAAAAGAATTGCAATTGTTGCTGCTGGAGGTTTAGTAAATATTGTTTTTGGTATTATCACTTATTTTGTTTTAGTTTCGATAGTTGCAAATAATTTTTATTCTACAAAAATTGATACAACAAAATCAAATTATGCTGCTGAAATATCTGGAATTCAAGAAGGTGACGAAATAATAAGCATAAACAATAAAAGAATTCATTTATATTCTGAAGTTAACAAAATAGTTCAAGAATCTAATGGAGATAGTATTTCTGTTAAAGTTAAAAGAAATGATGAAGTATTAGAATTTGATATTAAACCTACTGAAGAAATCAATAAAACTATTGGAATTTATTTAGGAACAGAAGATGATGCATCTTGTAAAATAGAATATTTATATCCAGATATGCCGGCTGAAGAAGCTCGGAATTAAGGTGCGGAGATGTTATTAAAAACATAAATGGAATTGAGATTAATGATTATAAGCAAATTATTGATATAATAGATAGTTCAGAGAATAGTGTTGAAATTACAGTTGACAGAAAAGGTAAAAAAGAAAAATTTGATGTTGATTTAGAAGATGTTTCTTCATATTATCTTGGTGTAACCTTTAAAGAAAATGATAAAAATTTAGGAAATAGGCTATATTATGGCTTTTGGAATACAGTTCAATTTAGTACATCATTAGTTGATAATATTAAGGAATTATTTACTGGAAAAGTTTCAACTAAGCAATTAATGGGACCTGTAGGTATTTCAAAAACTGTAGCTGGTACAAATACTGTTGAAGATTTTGTATATTTATTAGCACTTATTTCTCTATCATTAGGAATTACAAATCTTTTACCTTTTCCGGCTTTAGATGGTGGAAGAATTGTTTTATTAATTATTGAAGCTATAAGAAGAAAACCATTAAAGGAAAATATTGAGATTACGATACAAATGATTGGGTTTGCATTATTAATTTTGCTATCAGTGTATGTTTCTTATAATGATATTTTAAGGATATTTTAATAATAAAATTTGAAAATTGTAATTTTATGGAGAACTGTAGTTCTCCGCTACGAATTATAAGATTAATAAATACAAAAGTTAAAATGAGGTGTTGTAGTATGAATTGTAAAATATGTGGAGCAGAACTTAAAAAAACAGGTGATTTATGTAATAATTGTATAAATAAACTAAGACTAGAAAAAGCATCTAAGGAAGATACAACTGAGGTTTTAAAAGTTAAGAGAAAATTTGCTATAGGTTATGAAATACTATCTCATATAGAAACTATTGGAATCGTAATATTTATGATTGCTATATTAATTAGTATTGGCGGAGATTATACTAGAATAGGTTTTACAGCAATACCTTTCTTTTTGTTTTGTGGAATTATATTTTTATTATATGAAAAATATAGAATTAGTTCTTCAGAATTATCTTTTTATAGTACTAAACTAATTTATAAATATAAAAAGATTCGTAAAAAAACTATGACTATAAACTATAGAGACATAAAAGATATAAGCTATGAGGAAACTCCAATTAGTAAAGTTTTTAAATTTGGAAACATAATTATCAAAACCAATAAAGGTAATATACTAAAGAGAAATATAATAATAGATTCTGTTGCTAATATAGAAGAGACCATGTTGAAAATACAAAAAATTATGAAATAAGGTAGGCGTAAGAAAACATGCAGAAAACAGTAAGAGAAGTATTTAGTGATGCAAAAATAGATGGAAATGTATTGGATTCTGAGGTGTTAAAAGCAGATTTATTTAAAAAAAGCAATAAAATTGAAATCTATATTAAAGCTAAAGATAAAATTTCAATTAATGAGTTGGATTGCTTTCAAAAGTACTTAACAACAAGATTTCAGGTTGCAAGAGCTAATGTTGAAATCCAATATGATGAACAGATTAAAATTGAGCAAAGTGTTGAAAACGACTGGCAAGATTTAATTCAATATATGGTACAAAAAGAGCCTTTAACTAGAGCTATATTATCTGGAAGTAGCGTGAAAATCAATGATAATATGGTTTTAATAGAATTGAAAGTAAAGGGCTCTGATTTCTTGCGTTCAAAAAAATTTGATAAAGCATTAGAACATTTATTTAAAAATATTTATAATACAAGCTTAAAAGTTAAATTTACAGAATCAGAGAATTTAGATTCTAAAGAATATGATGAATATATTAGAAAACAAGAGTTAGAAGCAATTGAAGAAATGCAAAAGAGAAGTAAATTAGAACAAGAACAAAGACAACATGAAAAAGAAGAAGCTTCTAAAAAACAACAAGTTGAAAGCGGAGCAGGAGATATTACTCCAAGTTCTAGTGATGATCAAAACGGAGATTCACCTTTAATATATGGAAGAAGTACAAATATTAAAAGCCCTTATATAAAGGTGATTGATATAAATGTTGATACAGATAAGGTTTGCCTTGATGGTGAAGTTATTAGTACAGATTCAAGAGATATAAAAAATGATAAAACTATTATTATGTTCAATTTATATGATGGCTCAAGTACAATAACCTGTAAGGCTTTTGTTGAAACACCAAAAGCTAAAAATATTTTGAAAAGAATATCTGGTGCTAAAGGTTTAAAAATAGATGGTGTTGCTAAATATGATAATTTTGCTAAGGAAATAACAGTAATGGCAAATACAATTCTTGAAACTCCTGGAATGCCTAAACAGAAGAGAATGGACAATTCAGAAGAAAAGAGAGTTGAACTTCATATGCATACTCAAATGAGCCAAATGGATGGAATTACTTCAGCAGAAGACTTATTAAAAAGAGCGGTTAGTTGGGGATGGAAATCAATTGCAATTACTGATCATGGGGTTGTTCAAAGCTTCCCAGAAGCTCACAAGTTTTTAGAAGCAAAAAATCCAGATCTTAAAGTTATTTATGGTGTTGAAGCATATTTTGTTCCTGATAAAGACCCATCAGTATTTTTCTCAAAAGAACAATCAATTGATACAGAATATTGCGTTTTAGACTTAGAAACAACTGGACTTTCATTCCGTACAGAAAAAATAACTGAAGTTGGTATAATTAAAATCAAAAATGGTGAAGTGATTGATGAATTTGAATGTTTCGTAAATCCAGAAAAGCCAATTCCACCAGAGGTTGTAGAAGTTACACATATTACAGATGATATGGTTAAAGATGCTGAAACAATTGATAAAATAATTCCTAAAATCATTGATTTTATAGGAGATAGTGTTCTTGTTGCTCATAATGCTGATTTTGATATGGGATTTTTGAGATATAATTTTGAGCAATATGGATATAAATTTGATAGTACATATATTGATACACTTAGACTCGCTAAAGTTATTTTCCCTGATTTCAAGAAATATAAGCTTGGAATAATTGCAGAGAAACTTGGAATTGAAGTAATTGTAGCACATAGAGCTTTAGATGATGTTAAAACTTTGGTTGCTGTTTTTAATGAGATGGTAAAACAAGCAAAAGAAAATGGTGCTAAAATAATTGATGATTTAGATAATGTTTTTGGAGATAACAAAGATGCTTATAAAAAGCTCCCTTCATATCATGCAATTATTATAGCTAAAGATTATGTTGGACTTAAGAATTTATATAAGTTAATCTCTTTTTCACATTTAAACTATTTTTACAAAAAACCTAGAATTTTAAAGAGTTTATTTGAAAAATATAGAGAAGGATTGATTATTGGTAGTGCTTGTGAAGCTGGTGAATTATATAGAGCAATCATTGGCGGAAAAACTGATGAGGAGATTGATGAGATTGCAGAATACTATGATTACCTTGAAATTCAGCCAATCGGAAATAATGAATATCTAGTAAGAAATGGTACTGTAGCTGATGATTTTGAACTTCAAAATATTAATAGAAGAATTGTTGAATTAGGAGATAAGCTTGGAAAACCAGTTGTAGCAACATGCGATGTTCATTTCATGGATCCACAAGATGAAATATATAGACGTATTCTTCAGGCTGGTCAAAAATATGATGATGCTGATTTTCAAGCACCTTTATATTTAAGAACAACTGAAGAGATGTTACAAGAATTTAGTTATTTGGGTGATGAAAAAGCTTATGAGGTTGTTGTTACAAATACTAATAAAATAGCTGATTTATGTGACAGAATAAAGCCAATTTCAGGCGAGAAATGTCCACCTCATATTGAGGGATGTGAACAAACTATTAAAGATATTGCTTACAGTAAAGCTCATGAATTGTATGGAGATGAATTACCTGAGATTGTTCAAAATAGATTAGATAAAGAGCTTGATTCTATTATTAAAAACGGATTTTCCGTTATGTATATTATTGCTCAAAAGCTAGTTTGGAAATCTAATGAAGATGGATATATTGTTGGTTCTAGAGGTTCAGTTGGTTCTTCTTTTGTTGCTAATATGACTGGTATTACTGAGGTTAATTCACTTCAAGCACATTATAGATGTCCTAATTGTAAATATTCAGATTTTACTGATTATGGATATAAAAATGGATTTGATTTACCAGACAAAGAATGTCCTAAGTGTGGTCATATGTTAGCTAAAGATGGAATGGACATACCTTTTGAAACATTCTTAGGTTTTAATGGAGATAAAGAGCCTGATATTGACCTTAACTTTTCCGGAGAATATCAAGCAAAGGCACATAGATATACTGAAGTTATTTTCGGAAAAGGTACAACATTTAAGGCTGGAACAGTTGGTACAGTAGCTGATAAAACAGCTTTTGGATATGTTAAAAATTATTATGAAGAAAGACATATTCCTGTTAGTAATGCAGAAATTGCAAGAATTTCAACAGGATGTACTGGAATAAAAAGAACAACAGGTCAGCACCCAGGTCGGAATTATAGTTGTTCCAAAGGGAAGAGAAATATATGAATTTTGCCCAGTTCAGCACCCTGCTGATGATCCAAATTCAGATATTATTACAACACATTTTGATTATCACTCTATTGATCAAAACCTTTTAAAACTTGATATTCTAGGTCATGATGATCCTACTATGATAAGAATGTTGTTTGATTTAACTGGAATTGATCCAACAAAAGTGCCTTTAGATGATAAAGAAACAATGTCAATTTTTTCATCAACAGATGCACTTGGCGTTACAAAAGAACAGATTAATTCAGAGGTTGGAACATTTGGTGTTCCTGAATTTGGAACTAAGTTTGTTAGGGGAATGTTGGTTGATACTAAACCTAAAACCTTTGGCGAATTAATAAGTATTTCTGGATTGTCACATGGTACTGATGTATGGCTAAATAATGCTCAAGACCTTGTTAATCAAGGGGTTGTAACATTAAGTGAGGCAATTGGTTGTAGAGATGACATTATGGTTTATCTTATGAAAATGGGATTAGAGCCTAATCATGCTTTTAAAATCATGGAGACTGTTCGTAAAGGAAAAGCTTTAAAAGATCCTGAAAAATGGGCTGGATTTAAGAAAATAATGGAAGAACATAATGTTCCTGATTGGTATATAAAATCATGTGAAAAAATTAAATACATGTTCCCTAAGGCACATGCTGCAGCATATGTTACTAATGCTTTCAGAATAGCCTGGTTTAAGGTTCATGAGCCTATGGCTTATTACACAGCTTATTTTTCAATTAGAGCTGATGAGTTTGATTATGAGATAATGTGCCATGGAAAAGAAAAAGTTAAAAACAAAATGAGAGAGATTGATATGGCCGGAAATAGCGCGACAGCTAAAGATAAGAATATGTATGCAATTTTAGAGCTTGTTTTAGAGATGTATGAAAGAGGAATTAATTTCTTGCCTGTTGATTTATATAAATCTCATAGTACAAAGTTTTTGATGGAGGAAGATGGAATTAGACCGCCTCTTAATAGTATTCCTGGTCTTGGAACTGTTGCAGCTGAGGGAATACAGAAGGCTAGAGAAGATGAAAAATTTATGTGTATTGATGATTTACAGGCTAGAGCAAAGGTTGGAAAATCTGTTACTGAGCTTTTGAGTAAGTTTGGATGTTTGAAGGGGATGACTCAGAGCAATCAAATGAGTTTATTTGCGAATTTATAAATACTATTTTGTTATAATATAAATTGAAATATAGCAATTTGGGGCGGGCATGGAAACCCGCCCCTACAGAAAAACATTTTTTAAATTTGTAATATAATATATAAGGTGGATAAATATGATTGAATATGAAATTTTTACCCCTAGGGGTTTTATTGTATATTTATTAATTATTAATGGAATTGGGCTAACTGCTATGTTTGTTGATAAATGGAAGGCTGAGAAGGGTAGCTGGAGAATTCCAGAGAAGTCTTTGTTTACAATTGCATTTTTAGGTGGAAGTATTGGTAGTATTATTGGAATGTATTTATTTAGACATAAGACAAAAAAACTATATTTTACAATAGGCTTTCCTGTAATCCTTTTTACAGAGATTTTTATTGGATGGTATATCTGGAGTTTAATGCATTAAAATATAGAAAAATAAAAAGTATTGTGTTATAATAAATATGTTAAGGAGGAATGTAATATGATGAAGGAATTAGTTATGGAAGTAACAAATACACTTCCAGATAATGCTTCTTTTGATGATATTATTGAAGCAATATATATAAGGTTAAAAATAGAAGAAGGTATTAAAGATTCAAAAATAAATTCTGGTTTAACAACTGAACAATTGATAGAGGAGATTGAAAAATGGTAATTAATTGGACTAAGTCTGCTATCAATGATTTAAAAGATTTTATAAAAATAAGTATGAAGTCAAAGCCTTTAGATTATATAAAAAATCTAATAAGTTCTACAAAAATTTTAGAAAGTAATCCATATGCAGGAAAGATTTATACTTATACTAATAAATATATTGTTTGACAGTTTATATATAAGGAACATAGAATATTCTATTATATTGATAATGACATTATTAGTATTATTACAGTAGTTCATCATAAACAAAATATAAAAGAAAAGATTGAATATATAAAGAAATCATTAAAATAGTTTAAAATATATTGATTTTTTATTCTTTTATATGTAGAATTATTTTAGTTTAGGTTTTTACTAATGAAAAGAGATTGGAGTAGAAAAATATGGAAAATGCTATAAACCTTGAGACTGTACACATACACACACACGTGTATTTTTAGATAATATATTTTTTAACATAGATTTAAGAGAGGTCTATGGATTTTGTTGTATGCAAAATTCATAGGCTTTTTTGACGTGTGTTTGATAAATTATTGCAAATATTGTAGGGGCGGGGTTCCACCCCCCGCCCGTGACTTGCAGAGATGAGCATAAAATTAAATTGTATAGGGTGATGCCGAATTAGGTGTCACCTATTATTTTTTTTAAAAAATACGAACAAATGTATTGACAAATTATTTTTATTGATGTAATATATATACGAACAAAGTTTTGATTAGGAGGCTAATATGATTGGAACTTTACATATTAAAAATATTGGTATTATTGATGATTTGAGTATTGATTTAAACGAAGGGTTTAATGTGCTTACTGGTGAGACTGGTGCTGGAAAGACTTTAATTATTGGATCTTTAAAGATTTTAGCAGGAGATAGATTTTCAAAAGAAATGATTAGAAAAGGTGAAAAGTTTTCTTTTATAGAAATGCTTTTATATAAAGATGATGAAGAAATAATTGTTTCAAGAGAAGTTAATTTATCTGGAAAAAATATGTGTAAAATAAATGGTAGAATGGTTACTGTAAATGAACTTAAAGAGTTTATGAAAAATGTTGTTGATATTCATGGGCAAAAAGATAATCAGCTTATTTTAGAACAGAAAAGTCATATTATGTTTTTAGATGAATATATTGGAGATAATGTTTTAATTTTAAAAGATAGCTATAATCAGAAATATAAAGAATATAGAAAAATTAAAGATGAAATTGCAAGAAACTATGGTGATGATAAGGAAAAGCAAAGAAAGTTAGATCTATTAAGATATCAGATTAATGAAATTGATGAGGCTGAGCTTAAAAAGGGTGAAGAGGAAAGTGTTGAAGAAAAGCTTAAAATGATGCAGAATTCAGAACTAATATCTAATAACTTGGAAGAAACAAATTATTTATTAAGTGAAAATGTTTTATCATCTTTAGAAACAGCAATGAAAAAAATGGATAAGATTTCAGAATATAATACTATTTATGAAGATATGAAAAATAGGATTGAAAGCAGTTTTTACGATTTAGAAGAAGTTGAAAGAGAGCTATCTTCAAATAGAGACGAGAATTATTTTGATATTAATGAGTTTAACGAATTGGAAAGAAGATTTGATTTAATTCAAGATTTAAAAAGAAAATATGGTAATAATATTGAGGAGATTTTGGAATATAGAAAAGAGATTGAAAAAGAAATTTTTGATATAGAAAATCTTGAAGAATATGTTGATAAGCTTAAAAGAGACTCTTTAAAACTTGAAAAAGAGATGTTAGACTTGGCTAATAAAATGACTCAAATTAGAGAAAAAGAGTCTAAAAAACTATCTAAAGAAATTACTGATGAATTAAAAGACCTTGAAATGAAGTATTCAGAATTTAGCGTAAAGATTGAGTCTAAAGATGGTTTTGAAAAAGATGGTTTAGATAAAATAGAGTTTATGATTAAAACTAATTTAGGTGAAGAGTCAAAATCACTTATTAAAATTGCGTCAGGTGGAGAAATGTCAAGAATAATGTTGGCTATTAAAAAGGTTTTAGCTACAGTTGATAGAGTTCCGGTTTTAGTTTTTGATGAAATTGATACTGGAATAAGTGGAATTGCTGCTAAAAAGGTTGGAGAAAAAATGAAAGAAATTTCAAAAACTCATCAAGTTATTTGTGTAACCCATTTAGCTACAATTGCTGCAAAAGGTAATTATAATTATTTTATACATAAAGAAACTGAAAATGAAAAAACAAAAACTAAAATAGAGTTATTAAATGAAGAAGAAACAATTAAAGAAATTGCTAGAATATCAACAGGAGAGATAACTGACATATCTTTAAAACACGCTAAAGAATTAAGAAAAGATAATGATTATCTAAGCAGATTAGATAAATCTTTAAAACAAATTGAGCAAGGAAAAGTTGTTGTAAAAACAATAGAAGAATTAGAAAAGTTAGGAGCAACTTCTTAGTAGTAAGAGACGAAGATGTAATTTTTATATCATGAAGAATAATTTTGTAGGGGCGGCTGCTAGTCGCCCCTACAAAGTTATTAAATTAATCCTTCTTCTTTAAACTCTTTTGAAAGCTTGCTAATTGCTTTTGTTTCAATTCTTGAAACATAGGAACGAGAAATACCAAAGATTTCAGCTATTTCATTTTGCGTTTTTGGCTTCGTTCCATTTAATCCAAATCGCATTTCAAGTATAGATTTTTCTCTATCTGTTAAAACAGTGTTCATTTTTTCATATAGCTTTTTAAATTTCATTTTTAAATCAATTTCATCTTCAATACTTCTTTCATTATTTTCTAAAACTTCTTGAAGAGTAACAATATTATCATCTTTATCTTTTCCGAATTGGTTCATTTAAATAAACTTCAGAATTCAATTTTTTTGTTGCACGAAAATGCATTAAAATTTCATTATCTATACATCTTGAAACATATGTTGAAAGTTTTACTCCTTTTTTAGAATTAAAGCTATTTATTCCTTTTATAAGACCAATTGTACCAATAGAAATTAAGTCATCAAAATTAGAATTAGGCGAAGAGTATTTTTTAGCTATATGCGCAACTAATCTTAAGTTTCTTTCAATTAAAACTTTTCTTGCTTCTAAATCTCCTTTCTCAAATTTATCTATATATTCTTTTTCTTCTTTAGAAGATAATGCTTGAGGAAACAAACTATTGTTAGAAATATAACCTAACAGAAAAACAGTACTACTTAAAAAAGTGAAAAAGCCTGCATACGAGAATATAAGCATGTTTACACCTCCATATAGTTATATCAAAGTATATGAGGCAAAAAAATAAAAGTGCGTGTCACTTTAAAAACTTTGAAAAATGTACAAAATGTAGTATAATTAAAAAAGTTTTGGAGGAGAAAACTTCCTATATAGAAAAAGTAAAAAAAGGATTTTATATGAAAGAATTAGAAGAGTGTAGATTATGTCCATTTGAATGTGGAATAAATATAGAAGAAGGGCAACTTGGAAGATGTAAGGCTGGAAATAAAATAAAACTTGGATTGGTTACAAAACACTATGGAGAAGAACCATGTATAAGTGGTGAATCTGGCTCAGGTACTGTATTTTTTAGTAATTGCAATTTAAAGTGTAAGTTTTGTCAGAATTATAAAATTAGTAGTTTAGGTAAGGGTGAAGAAATAACAATTGAAGAATTAGCAAATATTTTTTTAAAACATCAGGAAGATGGAGCAAATAATATTAATTTAGTAACTCCAACCCCATATGTTATTCAAATAATTGAAGCTCTAAAGATTGCTAAATCAAAGGGATTAATAATTCCAATTGTTTATAATACTAGTGGATATGAGAAAACTGATGTATTGAAAAAGCTTGAAGGTTTAATTGATATTTATTTACCTGATTTTAAATATTTTGATGATGAATTAGCTTTAAAACTTTCAGGAGCTAAAGAGTATAAAAAGTATGCTACTAATGCTATTTTGGAGATGCAAAGACAAATTAAGAAAACTGAGATTGATGAAAATGGTATTATGAAAAAAGGAATAATTATTAGACATTTGATTTTGCCTAATCATGTTGACAATTCAAAAGATGTTTTAAAATGGATTAAGGAAAATATGAGAGATGATGTTTATGTAAGTTTGATGGCACAGTATTTTCCTACGTTTAAGGCTCTAGATACAGATGATATTAATAGAAAATTAACTTTTGAAGAATATAAAGAGGTTGAGGATTATTTATTTGAGCTTAATATAAAAAATGGGTTTGTACAAGACTTAGAGGATGAAGAGGAACAATATGTTCCTGATTTTTAAGAGAAACTTTTGGTACGCGTCCCCAAAAGTTCACAGAAAACAATGTGCTCCGCTACAATAAAAAAGAGGCTTTTAAAAGCCCCATAGATATCTAAATTATACTATTTTACTTTAAAAAAATCAAGTAGCAAAACAAGCTAAAAAAGTGAGATTATGATATAAAAAATGAAGGAAAGTGATATATTGAGATTAAAATCATATTTAAATCGATTTTATTTCATTTGAATAAAAAAATTGCATATGTTAATATTAATATAATCTAAATTAAATATGTTTATAAATTTCCCTGCATGGTGCGTGAGGACAGAGTTTTTAGAACCTACAAAGTTGTGGATACGGGAGCCAGCTCTCTGGATGTGGCGTGTATGCTTGCATTTATGTAAGAAACCCATAAGCATTTAGGACAGCACCCACCTGTTTATATACAGGTCCATAAAAATTCTTAACAATATCGGCTAATGTGGGGTTATTTTTTTTGCTTTTCTCCGTCCCCATTGCACACTTTTTTTTGCCCTAAATATTGAAATAAATAATTATTATATATATAATGAAAAAAATCGAAAAATGGGAGGAGAAAATGAATAGAAAAATATTAGTAGAAATAATTTTTTCATTAGTTTTATTCTGTTGTATTTTATTTTTAAGAGATTATAGAGTTAATGCTGAATATACAATAGCTGATTCTGGATTTGATTCTAGTTATGATAGTGGTGGAAGTAGTTGGTCTAGTTCTAGTTCAAGCTCAAGTTCTAGTAGTTGGAGTTCTTCAAGAAGTGATTATGGTAGTAGCTCAGGATCAAGTTATAGTGGGGAGTCTGATCCAGTATCTGTAATCATAATGTTTGCATTTATTATTGGAATAATAATATTTGCTATTAAATCTAATGGCGGTTACCAGATTCCTACAAGACCATTGCATGATAATATAAATGAAGCTGAGGTTGAGAGAAAAATTAAACAATATATTCCAGATTTTGATAAAGCAAAATTCTTACGAGATGGATTTAATACTTATTTAGCTGTTCAAAGTGCATGGATGAATTTCAAACTTGAAGATGTAAGAAATCAAATTACTGATGAGTTATTTAATATGTATCAATCACAATTAGATACTCTTGAAGTTAAGGGCGAACAAAACATAATGAAAGATTTCAAATTAAACAAATCTTATTTAAAAGGTGTAAATGTTCAAAATGATAATATAGCTATTAATGCTGGATTTGTTGTTGAATTCTATGATTATATTATTGAACAGTCTTCAGGAAAAGTTCTAAGAGGTTCTGATAAAAACAAAATACGTATTACTTATGACATGAAGTTTAGAAAGACGTTAAATCAAGACAAAGTTGCTTTGAAGTGTCCAAATTGTGGTGCTGATATGAAACATATTAATGGATATGGAGTATGTGAGTATTGTAGAACTAAGATTGTAACAGAAAATCAAGAATGGGTATTAACAGATAAAAAATCAATAAATCAAATTAGATTATAATATATGGGGCGAATATAATGTCGCCCTATATAAAATGGAGGTTGAAATGGGAGTTTTAGAAAATTTAGTAGAACAAGATCCAGAATTTGCAGAAGCAAAGTTTAGATCAAAAGTTGAAAACGAATTTGTACAAATAAAACTATCTATGGTTACTGGAAAAACTGAGAGAATAAAACATTATGTAAGTGATGAAATATATAATAGAATTGTTGCAAAAGTTGAAGATGATAAGGCTAATAATAGAATTCAATTATATGATGAATTAAATGTTTATAGTGTTCAAATTACTAGTATAAATGAACTTGAAGATTGCTTTACAATAGAAGTTAATTTGTGTTCAAGAGCTCTTGAGTACTATATTGATAGAGATACAAGGAAATATTTATCTGGAAATAATCAATCAAGGGTTGAGAAAAATAATAGATTACTTTTTAGAAAAAAGAAAAATGCTAAAGGGTTTAATGGGGTTCAAAAATGTCCTTCTTGTGGAGCTAGTATGGATATAAATGAGAATGGAAAATGTAAATTCTGTGGATCTATTTTTACTTTGGAGAATTATGATTGGACAATTGTTAGTATGGATATTTAAAACGAAAGACATCAGGGGACTTTGGGGAAGTGTCCCCAGATGTCAAAAATTGTAGGGGCGGGGCTTGTCCCCGCCTGAGACCCGCGAAGATGTGCACATGGTGGATTTGGTTATATTAAAAAATAATATAAATATAAAAATATAAGGAGGATTAAAAGATGTTGAAAAAACAAAAGGGTATTACTTTGATTGCTCTTGTTATCACAATAATTGTTTTATTGATACTTGCTGGTGTAACTATTGCAATGGTTGTTGGTGATAATGGAATTATATCAAGGTCAAGGGAAGCAAAGGATACGACAAATATTAAGAAGATTCAGGAAGAGGTTGACTTAGAGGCAGCTGATTTAGTTGCCGAGTATCATTCTAAAGATAATGGAGAGGTTCCAAGTAAAGCTGGAGATTATGTAGCAGCAAATATAGTAAGTAAATTTGGAAGTGGAATAGTAACTCCTGATGAAAGCAATGCAAGAATAATAACAGTTGAAAAAGATGGAGTAACAACAGTTGGAACAATACAAGATGATGGAAGTATATTATGGAATGAAGCAAGCAGTACAGTAGCAGGAGGAGGTTCAGGCTCGGGAAGTGGCTCAGGCTCAGGAGAACAAGGTGGAGGAACAACAACACCTACACCATCGCCATCACCTTCACCAGCAGTAACAATAACAACAGATAATTATGGAGACAGTGTAAATTATTCAACAACATTAAATGGACAAACATTAACAAATTGGAAGATCTTTCATCAAGAAGGAAATTATGTATGGTTAATATATGGAGATTACTTAGAAAATGCGGCAATACCAACACCAACAAATATAAGTAAAAATGGTTATAGAGTATGTTCAAGTACAAATAGAATAGATTTAATTAATTATTTAACGACAAAATCAAATTGGAGTAGTTTATTAACAGGAACAATAAATGGTAATGCAATAGATTATACAAGTTCGGAAGACTCAAATATAACAGCAATGGGAAGTCCAACATTAGAATTATATAAAAATAGTTGGAATGCAAAGTATCCAAATACTTCGACATATACAACAAATCAAATATATACAGCAACAACAAGTTCAGCAATGAGTGATGGATTAAATGGATATTATGTATCAAAAACAAACAATCCGCCGACGACTTCAGAGTATGGTGCACAAATGTCAGGATCACAAGGATATCCTGATGCAACAAATGCAAATGTTTTATACTATCCTCATGCATGCGAATCAGCGTGGAATGACACATATGGCTACTGGTTGGCTTCGCCTTCTGCCTATGGAACTAAGGCTCGCGATGTGATCCTTGTTTACAATCACGGCATGGTGGACTATAACCGCTATAACTATGATCTCTATGCTTGTCGACCCGTAGTTTGTCTACCATCTAGTGCCTTAAATTAAGCATCGAATTATGTAGGGGCGGGGCTTGTCCCCGCCTGAGACCCGCGAAGATGAGCAAAAATAATAAAATATGTATAGGGTGTGCCGTTGGAGGCGGACGAGCAATGCTCGCCCCTACAAATAAATCACAAAAGGTGTAGGGGAAGCCTGTAGGGGCACATTGCAATGTGCCCCTACGGTATAGGGTTAGACAAGGAGAAATGGAGCACAATGGAGCACTGTGTGCTCCATATTTTTTTTAAATTTCTCTATTTAAATTTCCGTTTGTATATTGTTCGCCTTCGAATCTTTGGTTATTATTTATTGTTTTTATTATATTGTTTATTTCATTTATCGATTCGTCTAAAATGTCTATTCTGTAGCTGTTTACATTAAATTCATTAGGTAAGATTGATGTTGTTTTGCAGTTATATATTGTTGTAATTGTTTGAGTGTTGTCTGGTACTATTTTAAATTTCATTCCTAGTCTATCTTTTATTTCATATATATTCTTTGAATTACATTTTTTTGAACATTCTTTATAACATTTATTACTATTTCCTAGTAGGCAATAACTCATATTCATTATTGGTGTTTTTCCATATACAATTAATTCATTTTCCAAAATACTGTTATCACAAATTGCACTTTTATCTGATTCAGGTGAGATAGTATATTTGCTTATTCCTAGGTTTTTTAATTCTGAAATTGATCTATTATTAAATACGTTTAAAGTATAGTTTGCTATAATTTCATAGTTTTTAAATTCTTTTAATATTTCAAAATTTGAAATATTAGATATAACAAATCCTTGAATTTTATATGTATCAACAGTTTTAGAGATGACGCTTTTTAAGAATTCCATATAATTTGTTTTAATAATTGTTGGTAAATAAATGTATGTTTTAAATCTAGAGTTTAATACCTTTAGAATGTTTTCATATTTAGGATTTGAAAAATATTTTAGAGGAATATAAACATTATCTATCTTTTCCAAAACACTATAATCAAATTCTAAATCTAAATTATTTAAAAGTAATGAAATTGTTTTACTATCTAGTTCTCTAGGGTTACATTGCGATAAATCTTCATAAACAACATTAGTAGAATTTCTATGTATTTTATTTAAGGCATATTCTGTAGCTTTATCTAAAGTAGTTCTACGAAGTTCATTTAGAGACTTGAAACTAGGTAAAAATAAGCCATTATCTAAATCAATTTTTATATTAGAAAATTCATAATGTGTTGATCCTAATTTATTTATTTGTTTAAAAACTTTTTCTTCATCTAAAGGTTGATTTAAAGCATCTACTGGAATAATATCTAAAGAAGTAGTTACATCTAAGCCAGAATACAAGTCATCTTTAGAGTTTGAATATAATCTAATCGAAATAGGATTATTCTTTTTTATTGAAACTTCGCAATTTAAAGGTACTTTTTTGTTTTCGTTTTCAAAACTTTCAATTGCTTTTTCACTTAATTTTTTAGAAGACATTTTGTAGATTTTATCTCCTATATGAATATTACCTTTCATACGCCCAATAGTAACAAATTGGCCTGCTTCAGCATTTTTTATATTTTTGTTTTTTATCATTAATTCAGAAATATTATAACTACCAGTCTCTTTTTGAAGAGATACTGTATCACCAATAGCTAAATTTTCATTTAAGTTTAAAGTTATATATCCTTTATCTTTATTATATTTTTCAACTGTTCCAAGGAATAGCCCCATATTATTAGGCTTTTCCTTGAATATTAAATTTTTATTAGGTGTAGAGTCTAAGTGTCCATGTGAAAAAGATCCTCTATTAAATGCTTGCATTAATTCTTTATTATCTTCTTTGTTTATTTTATATTCATTTCCAGAATATACTAAATCTATATATTTACGATAAATTCTTGTAACTGTTGCAACATATTCAGGTGATTTCATACGTCCTTCAATTTTTAAACATGTAACATTAGAATTAATAAAAGAAGGAAGAAAGTCAAGTCCACATAAATCACGTGGACTTAGTAAATAGCCTTTATCAATTGCTTTATCATTTTCTAATAATTCATAAGGAAGACGACAAGTTTGGGCACATCTACCACGGTTTCCTGAACGGCCTCCAATCATGCTTGAAGCTAAGCATTGGCCTGAATATGATATACAAAGAGCACCATGAATAAAACATTCGACTTCAATATCAATGTTTTTAGTTATATATTCAATTTCTTCAAAAGATAATTCTCTTGATAGAACTACTCTCTTAAATCCTAATTCTTGAAGTTTTAAAGCTCCTTCTAAATTATGAACTGACATTTGTGTACTAGCGTGAATTGCTAAATCTGGGAAGGATTTTATAAGTAAACAAGCTAATCCTAAATCTTGGACTATAATTGCATCTATTCCAAATTCATAAGCTTTTTTAGCTAGATTAAAGGCGTCTTCAAATTCATTATTTTTGATTAATATATTTAATGTTAAATTTGTTTTTACACCACGTAGTTTTGCATATTCGATTGCTTTTTGAAGTCCAATCATATCAAAGTTTTTAGCTGATGCACGTGCACTAAAAAGGTTTGCTCCGAAATATACGCAATCTGCACCGTTTTGAACGGCTGCTTTTAAACATTCAAAATCTCCTACTGGTGATAAAAGTTCAATTTTATTTTTCATATTTTACCCCTTAATTGTTTGTCTTTGTTGGTAATGGAGAACTCTAGTTCTCCGCTACGAATTAAATTATAACATATTTTTCATGATATTACAAAAAGCATATTGAAGATAAATAGAAAAAATGATAAAATTATACTGTATTT
Organism: Clostridia bacterium; assembly: GCA_017510525.1. Lineage (GTDB taxonomy): Bacteria > Bacillota > Clostridia > TANB77 > CAG-508 > UMGS1994. Next base: position 103,389 of record JAFWNC010000019.1, read on the forward strand.
TTATGTATTATTGAGGTTTTTATGGTTGATTTAAATAAAGAAGTTAAATATGTTAAAGGAGTTGGTCCTGCTAGAGTTGGACTACTTAATAAACTTGGAATATTTACTTTAGAAGACTTAATTAAATATTATCCTAGAAATTATGAAGATAGAAGTGTTCCTAAAAAGATTGAAGAACTTGTAGATCGGTGAGGAGGCCTTGATTGAAGTTTTTCCTGTTTCTAGAATGAGTGAGGTCAGAATCAGAAAGAATATGACTTTATATAAACTTGTTGCTAGAGACGATACAGGAACTTGCACTCTTACTTGGTATAATCAACCATATTTAAAATCAATGTTTAGAGTTGGGGAGCAATATAAGTTTTATGGTAAAGTTAGCAGAAAATATAGAACAATTGATATATTGTCTCCTGTTTATGATAAAGAGGGAAATAATAAAAACACTGGAAAGATTATCCCAATTTATCCTTCAACCTATAATTTGCCTCAAACAACATTAAGAAGAATTATTGAAAATGGCTTAACTGAAGTAAATGGTAAAATTGATGATACTTTACCTAGTTATCTTATAAAAAAATATAGATTATATGATTTAAATACAGCAATTAGTCAGATTCATTTTCCTGAATCTTTTGATAGTTTTAATTTAGCTAGAAATAGATTGGTTTTTGAAGAGTTGCTTATTATGCAACTTGCACTTTTACTATTAAAAAATCAGTATACTAATGAGGTTAAGGGAATAGAATTTGATAAAGCTGTAAAAATGTCTGATGTTATCAATAATCTTCCGTTTTCTCTTACAAAAGCACAACTTCGTGTTTTAGAAGAGATTGATAATGATATGGAAGGTCAAAAGCCAATGAATAGACTTCTTCAAGGAGATGTTGGTTCACGGAAAGACTATTGTTTCTATTATTGCTGCATATAAGTGCGTAAAAAGTGGATATCAGGCTGCAATAATGGCTCCAACAGCTATTTTAGCTGGTCAACATTTAGAAAGTTTCAAACAAATTCTTGATAAATTTGATATTAGGTGTGAATTATTAGTTAGTGGAATTACTAAAAAGAAAAAAGAAGATATTTTAGAAAGACTTCAAAATGGTGAAATAGATGTTTTGATTGGAACTCATGCTCTTTTGGAAGAGAATGTTGTATTTAAAAATCTAGGTTTAGTTGTTACTGATGAGCAACATAGATTTGGTGTAAGACAGAGAAGTATAATTGCAAAAAAAGGTAAAAATCCTGATGTTTTGGTTATGACAGCAACTCCAATTCCAAGAACTCTTGCATTAATTCTATATGGAGATTTGGATATTTCTATTATTGATGAGCTTCCTCCAAATAGAAAGAAAATTGAAACATACCCTGTTACTAAAGGAATGGAAAATAGGGTTAATGATTTTATTAGAAAGCAGATTGATGAAGGAAGACAGGCATATATTGTTTGCCCATTAGTTGAGGAAAGTGAAGAAATTGATGCTAAGTCTGTTATGGAACTTGCTGAAAACTATAAAAATAAAGTTTTTTCAAATTACAGAGTTGAATATTTACATGGAAAAATGAAACAGAAGGAAAAAGATTCTATAATGGAAAAATTTAAAGATGGGGAAATAGATATTTTAATTTCTACTACTGTTATTGAAGTTGGCGTTAATGTTCCTAATGCTAGTATTATGGTTGTTGAAAATGCTGAAAGATTTGGCTTAGCTCAATTACACCAATTAAGAGGAAGAGTAGGTAGAGGTGAATATAAATCATATTGCATATTGAAATATCAGGGAAATTCTGATATTATTAAACAGCGTATGAATGTTATGAAAGATACAAATGATGGATTCATTATTTCCGAAAAAGACCTAGAACTTAGAGGAAGCGGAGAATTTTTTGGTACTAGACAACACGGTATTCCAGAGTTTAGAATTGCTAATCTTTTTGAAGATATTGAGGTATTAAAGATGGTTCAAAGTATTTCAATTAAAATATTGAATGAGGATCCATTACTTGAGAAAAAGGAGAATTTAGTATTAAAGAAACAAGTTGATAATAAATTTGGAAATAGAATTGAGATATAGAATTTGTTGTAGAAAAGGGATGTGTAATAAATGGAAGTTTGGCTTGATTTATTAGGAGTTTTAATTTGTGCATTAGGTATTATTTGTGTTTATGATGCTAGACCAATTGTTAAAAAATATTTTAATTTTGGCGAGGAAAATGAGGCTACTCTTGGACTTAAGCTTTTGGGTTTTATTTTTATAGTAATTGGTGGATTGATTGTTTATTTTAATTAGAGGTTTTTATTTATGGACAACTGTAGTTGTCCGCTACGATTATTAATATTTTGTAGAGGAGAACTAGAGTTCTCCATAAGTGGCGAAGCCACTTTTTTATGTTATTTTGTAAGGGAGTTTTGAGATATGAAAGTTACTTATGGTGATATAGTTTTTAATGCAAAAAAAGGCGATAGGGTTTGTGATATTCTAAAAGAAGAAATAACTGATGAACATATTGTTTGTATTTGCAATAATAAGGTTCAAGTATTGGACTTTCCAATAAATGAGGATACAAATGTTGAGTTAATTGGTATTGAAAGAAAAGAAGGAAGAGCTGCGTATATTAGAGGCCTTTTATATATTTTAGGAAAGGCTTTTGCTGAGATTTATCCTGATGCATGGCTTACTGTTAATTATCAACTTAATAATTCTATGTTTTGTCAGCTAGATAATATGGATGTTACTGACGAAATTTTGAGTAATATTAGATCTAAGATGGAAGAAATAATTAACAAAAATCTTAGAATTGAAAAATGTGATATGACTTTAAAAGAGGCGAAAAGATTTTATGAAGAAGGTAGAAAATCTAGGGGAAGACTTCAAGTTAGAGAATCTTCTGAAAAAGTTTCTTTGTATTTTTGTGAGGATTATTACAATTATTTATATGGGCCAATGCCTATGTATACTGGAAAAACTAAGGTTTTTGACATAATGAAATATAAAGATGGATTTTTATTAAGATATCCTGATAAAAATAATGGATTTAAATTATCAAAATATAAAGAAACTAAAAAATTATTAGCAACATTAGAAGAATATGACGAAATCAATAGATTGTTATATGTTAATACTGTTTATAGATTAAATACAAAAGTTCAAAAAGGTGAAACAGAAGATGTTATTTTACTATCAGAAGCTTTACACAACAAGAAAATTTCTGATTTAGCTGAAACTATTTCTAAGAAAAAAGAAGCAAAAATGATCTTAATTGCAGGCCCTTCTTCTTCTGGTAAAACAACATTTGCAAGAAAGCTTGCTTTGAATTTAAGACTAAATGGTATTAAGCCTGTTACTATTTCTGTTGATAACTATTTTGTTGAAAGAGAAGAAAATCCAGTAGATGAATTTGGTAACTATGATTTTGAATGTTTAGAGGCTATTGATACTAAACTTTTTAATAAGCATTTAACAAAATTACTTAATGGGGAAGAGATTGAAGTTCCAACTTTTGATTTTAGTGTTGGTAAGAAATTTTACAATGGCGAAAAAATGAAATTAGCTAAAGATGAGATTTTAGTTATTGAAGGAATTCATTGTTTGAATGATAAGTTGACTGAGTCTATTGATAAATCAAAGAAATTCAAGATTTATATAAGTGATTTAACAGTTTTAAATGTTGATTATTTTTCAAGAATTTCAACAACAGATACAAGGCTAATTAGAAGAATTGTAAGAGATTATTATTATAGAAATTATAGTGCTTTAAATACACTTAGATCTTGGTATTCTGTTAATAGAGGTGAGGAGAAGTATATTTATCCTTTCCAAGAAGAGGCTGATTATATGTTTAATTCTTCTTTGGTTTATGAGTTAGCTGTTTTGAAGAAACATGCTCTTCCTCTATTAAAAGAAATTAATAATACTAATAAAGAATATGGTGAAGCACAAAGACTTATTGAATTATTAGAGTATTTTGATGATATTCCTGATGATGATATTCCAAGTGATTCTCTTTTAAGGGAGTTCATTGGCGGAAGCATTTATCATAGAGAAAAATAAAGAAATAAGTCAGGTGGGGGCAAGCCCCACTCCTACAGATAGGATTATATATGTAGGGGCAGGGCTTGTCCCTGCCCGTAAAAATAGGAGTTTTTATGGGAAATTTTACTGTTATTGATGAAGAATTTGTTTGCGATAATTGTGGGAAATTAGTTCCAAAACTGGGGTATTCTTGTAGAAATCATTGCCCTTGGTGTTTACATTCTAAACATGTTGATATTAATCCTGGAGATAGGGCTGAGAGTTGTCATGGAGATTTGGAGCCTATTCGGATTGGAGATTGATTCGAAAAAGGGATATGTAATTGTTTTTAGATGTAAGAAGTGTGGGATGATTCGTAAAAATAAGGCTGCTGAAGATGATGATATGGATCTTATTATTGAATTGAGTAAGGGCGACTATTAGTCGCCCGAAAAAATATAGGGAGTGATTTTTTGGTTATTAAGGAACTTTTGGAATTTGGTGTTAATGAATTAAATAAGGCTAAAATAGAAGATTCAGTTTTAAAAGTGCGTATTCTTTTATCTTATTGTTTAGGTGAGAGTAAGGAATTTTTAGTTTCTCATGATGATTTAGAAGTTGATAGTAATGTTCAAAAAAATTTCTATGATGGAATTGATAAACTAAAAGAAAATGTTCCTATTCAATATATTACTCATAATCAAGAGTTTATGAAATTGAATTTTTATGTTGATGAAAGGGTTTTAATTCCAAGGGATGATACTGAAGTTTTGGTTCAAGAGGTTTTAGATAGATGTAAAGATGGTTTTAAAGTTTTGGATTTATGTTCTGGCAGTGGAGCTATTGGCATTTCTATAAAAAAGTACAAGCCTGAAGTAAAAGTTTGGTGTTCTGATATTAGTTTAGGTGCTTTAGATGTTGCTAGAAAGAATAGTATTGATAATTGCTGTGAGGTTGAGTTTGTTAGGTCAGATTTATTTGAAAATATTGAGGAAAAGAATTTCGATATTATTGTTTCAAATCCGCCTTATATTTCAAAAGTTGAGATGAGTGGTTTAGATGAAGAAGTAAAAAAAGAACCTGAAATTGCGTTATATGGCGGAGTCCACGGATTAGATTTTTATAAAAAGATTATTTCTGATGCCAAGGGTTATTTAAAAAATGATGGATTTTTGTGTTTAGAGATTGGGTATAATCAGAAAAATGATGTTGAGGAGTTATTAAGTAATAATGGGTTTATTGATGTTGTTTGTGTGAAGGATTTGTATGGGAATGATAGGGTTGTAATTGGGAATACTATACAATAAATGAAATATAGTAATTTTTCAGCTTAGGCTGCGGACGCTCCGCTATTTTTCTACTTCGTAGAAAAACACCTTGCCACGCTTCAAAATTCTATATTTCATTTATAATGATTTGCATTGTAATTTCAGATTATAATATAAGGAGGGGTGGAGATGTCTTTTTCTGTTGGTGTTAAGGAAGAAATTGGTGGAATTAATATTTATAATAAAGATAATTTAGTTAAGGCTGAGATTTTAGGATATTTGATTTCATCAAATTTTTCGGAAGATACTTGTGAGTTTTTTACTGAAAATGAGTTTAATATTGAGAGATTTTATAAGTTATTATTTAAAATGGGAATTGATTATGAACCTGATGTTAGAGGAAAAACTTTTGTTGCAAAAATACTTAGTAATATTGATTTTAAAGATATTTCAGACCTTAAGACTGAAGATGAGTTTAAGGCTTTGGTTAGAGGTGCTTTTTTAGGTAGTGGCTCTGTTAATGATCCTAACAAAAAATATCATCTTGTAATGACTTTTAATCATGTAGATTCAGCTTTATTTTTTCAAAATTTATTGAAAAATTTTTCTGTTAAGGTTAAAATTTTAGAGAGCAAAAAATCAATTTATATTAAAGAAGGTGAAGAGATTTCTAAATTTTTGGCTTTTATTGGTGCTAGCAAGTCTGTATTAAAATTTGAAGATATTCGTGTAATGAGGGACATGAGAAATAATGTTAATAGGATTGTAAATTGTGAGACAGCGAATTTAAATAAAACTGTTAATGCTGCGCTTGAGCAGATTGAAGCTATTGATTTTTTGAAGAAAATGAAGAAATTTGATTCTTTATCTGATGATTTAATTGAGATTGCTGAGGTTAGGGTTAACAATCCAGAGGCTACTTTGAAGGAGCTTGGGGAGATGTTGGATAATCCGATTGGAAAGTCTGGGGTTAATCATCGTTTAAAGAAAATTTTAGATATTGCAAATGAAATAAAAAGAGGAAATTGATAAGATGAAAGAAGTAGGAATTTATGTACATATACCATTTTGTATAAGAAAATGTGATTATTGTGATTTTGTGTCTTTTGAAAAGTGTAGTAGTAAGCATAATGATTATGTGAATAGTGTTGTTTGGGAAATTGATAATTATAAGGATAATAGTTTTAATGTTGATACTATTTATTTTGGTGGTGGAACTCCTTCTGTTATGGATGCGGAGAATATTGCTAAAATATTAAAGAAGATAAGGGAGAGGTTTATTGTTAATCAAGATGCTGAGGTGACTATTGAGGTTAATCCTGGGACTGTTACAAAAGCTAAGCTTCAGAGATATTATCAGATTGGTATTAATAGATTAAGTATTGGACTTCAAAGTTCGTCAAAAGTTTTACTTAAAAATCTTGGAAGAATTCATACTTATGAAGACTTCTTGAAGACTTATGAGCTCGCTAAAGAAGTTGGTTTTACTAATATTAATGTTGATTTGATGCTTGGAATTCCTGGTCAGTCGATTTGGAGTTTAAAAGAGACTTTAATGCAAGTTATTGATAAGAAGCCAACTCATATTTCTTGTTATTCTTTGATATTAGAGGAGAATACTAAATTAAAATATGATGTTGATAATGGAATTAAAACATTACCTTCAGAAGATGAAGATAGGGATATGTATTGGAATATGAAGAGAATCTTAGAGGAGCATGGTTATGAACATTATGAGATTTCTAATTTTGCTCTTCCAGGGTTTAAATGTAGACATAATTTGAATTGCTGGAATCAAAAGGAATATTTAGGTTTTGGTCTTGCAAGTCATGGATATATGAGAGGTGTTAGATATTCTCATACTGATAAACTTATTAAATATATTGCAAATCCTGTTGATATTACTATTGAAGAAAGACAGTCAGAGCATGAGCAAAAAAGGGAGTTTATGCTTTTAGGACTAAGAAAAATCGAAGGTGCATCTATTTCTGATTTTGAAAGAAAGTTTAGTGTTAATCCTTTGTTTTATTTTAGATTTGAGATTAGCAAATTAGTTGAGGAGGAGCTTATTGAGGTTGATTTAGATCATGTTAGATTAACTAAACGTGGGCTTGATTTAGCTAATCAGGTTTGGATGGAATTTGTTTAAGATAAAAAGTCAATAGGGACGGTTGTTTTGAAATTAAAATAATAAATATGGCATATTATAACTTTTAAGTTTGGACTTCGGACGCTCTGCTATTTTTCGACTATGTCGAAAAACACCTTGTCAAACTGAAAAGTTATAATATGCCATATTTTCTTAACTTATAATAGCTCGTGATAATTTATATCTGAATTTTTATATTCTTCTGGTTTAAGTCCTACTCTTGTTTTCATATAGTCTAGTGTTAAGACTATAAACATGAATATTATTAATCCTATTATTAGGGTGGTGTAGGCTGAGGTTGTTATTGATAATAGGAATGAACAGAATAGTGTTAATAGTGTTGATGTTATGCATTCTATTAATACATTTGCTGATTGGATTTTTATCCTCATCGTTGGATGTGAAAAATTATTTAAGTATTGTTTTATTAATGTTGCGTAAGGTCCTCTAATAGAGTATTGAAGTACTATTGAAAATAGGACAATACTAATCATTAATGAAGTCGGAATATCTAATAATACTGCTGTTCCAGATAGTATAACTGAAGCGGTATAATATATTCCTAAATATGTTAAGGCTCTATTTTTAAATTTTTTTTGAATTATGTTTGTTCTAGCAGATGTTATTGCTGCTATTATTCCAAGTATTGCAAAAATAAATCCAAATTGAATTGGTGTTACTCCTATGTCACTCAATAAACTTCTTCTAAGGTTAACTAGTAAAGCTATTATTGAAGCAAATATAGCGTTAAATATTATTAAACTTCTAAGTCTTCGTGATTTTAATATATATTTAAAAGCTGTTGATAAGTTTTTTAAATATATTTTTGTATTTTCTATTGCTCCAATATTTTCTTCATTTGCATCTGTATCATCATCTTCTGTTCCGTTCTAGGTGTACATATGAAATATGTTTAAAATTATAAGATATAATTGTTGCGATTATACAACCTAAAAGGCATAAAGTCATTGGAAAATAAGGATTTACTACATATAAAAATCCTGTAAGTGCAGAGCATATTGCATCTATAATATAAAATGATGAAGATGAAAATCCTTCTATTTTTGAAAAAAGTTTTCCTCTTTTTTCTCCTTTAGGTAGAGAATCATATAAAATATTGTGTTCTATTGTATATTTCAAAACGAATCCTATTGCAAAGAATAGGTTTGATAATACTAGAACCCAAAATGAGTTTGCGCCCATCATTAATAAAATATCTATACACATAAAAATGTTTCCAATTATTAATGAATTTCTTTTTCCTATTTTATCTATTAAAACTGTACATGGAATTTGAAAAATCATTTTAAAGAATGGATAAAATGCGTCTGCTAGTAATATTGTTGATGCAGAAAAACCTTTAAAATTATTTAAAAAAATAAAGGTTATTGCATAATAGAATAAGAAATCGAGTGAAAACATTTTATAAAAAGGATATATTCTAACATTATGTTTTTTATTTCTTTTTATTTCTTCTTCTGTAAAAGAGTTTTCCATATTTTTCTCCTCTTTTTATTTTATATAAGTATAACAATAAATTATATATATTTGCAAGAGGGGAGGGATAAAAAAATGGAGCACTTTAAGTGCTCCGATACGAAAAATATAAATGTCTATGAAAAAATTATGGTTGTTCTACTAGTTTTATTTTTACTTTATGTGTTGATTTATTATCACTGTATCTATATACTGTTAATTCGATTGTGTCTCCAACTTCACAATTATATTTTATTTTATTAAGTTCATTCATACTAGTTACTTTTTCACCATTTACTTCTGTTATAATATCTCCTGCTTGTAATTCAGAGTCTTTAGCTGACCCATCTTCTTCGATTTTTGATACATAAACTCCTTGAGGTATATCATAGTATTTTGAATATGATTCTGAAACAGTACTTCCACTAATTCCTATATATGGTCTTTTAACTTTTCCATGAGATATTAATTCATCTGTAATATCAATAGTAGAGTTGATTGGAATAGCAAATCCCATTCCTTCAACACCTGTACCATATAGTTTTAAAGTATTTATTCCAATAACTTTTCCATCTGCATTAACTAAAGCACCACCACTATTTCCAGAGTTTATTGCAGCATCTGTTTGTACTAGTTTATATGAAGTTCCATCACTGTCAGTTATTTCTCTATTAAGACCACTGATAATACCTGAAGTTACTGTATAAGGCATATTAAGTGGGTTTCCAATAGCCATTGCAAATTCACCAATTTTTATTGAATCTGAATCTCCTAGTTCAGCTGGGGTTAAATCATCTCTATCTATTTTTATTATTGCTAAATCTGTTACTTCATCTGTTCCAATGATTTTAGCTTCTATTGGTTCATCTTCTTCATATAAATACACTAAAACTTTCTCAGCAGATGATAGGGTGTAGAAAGAGTTTGAAGAAGATGATGTATCTACAATATGATTGTTTGTTAAAATATATCCATCTTCTGTTATTATAACTCCAGAACCGCCAGCTTTAGATGTTCCAGATGATTGATATAAAGAAAATGGAGAATTTGAAGTTACTGAGAATTGAACTTCAATTCCAACAACTGATGGAAGTACTTTTTTAGCAACACTTATTGCTGTTCCAGAATAATCTGATGAATCTATTGAATTTGAAACAGAACCACTTGATTTTGTAATTGAAGTAGTTGTTTTTGTTTCTGTTTCTCCTATTATTTTTTCTCTTATTTGAGGTACTCCGAAACATGTACCTATAACTAAAGTTGCACCAATTATTCCACTTGCAAATGGAATAAAAATATTAGATTTTCCCTTATTTGAAACATATTCGGATTGTTTTTTAAAGCTAGAATCTGCAGCTGTTACTTTTTTAAATCCATTATTTTGTGAATCATTCATATTAAATATTTCATCTTGTTTTTCTTGATTATTATCCATAATCATTCCTCCTAAAAATTAATATTAATATTCTATCCAAATAATATAATACACCTAATTATAAAAAAAATTCAAGTCTAAAAAAACATTTTTAATTTGAAAAATTTTTAATATTAGTTGAAATATTTATTAGATATTTATATAATACTTATAAATTATTAAATAAAACTTAAAAAATAAAAAAATGGAGGATAAAATGTTTAAAAAAGAAAATGGTGTTACTTTAGTAGCGTTGGTTATTACTATAATAGTTATGATTATTTTGGCTTCAATTACAATAGCTGCAAGTACTAATCTAACTAAAAAAAATAAATTAAAAAATTTACAGACTAATATGTTATTAATTCAAGCAAAAGCTGAAGATATTTATAATAAAAAGGAATATGGTGAGATTGATGAGTTCCCAGGTGAAAAATCTGGAAGTGATTATGCAGAAGCTTGTGAAGCTTTAAAAGACAGTTCAGGAGAATATACAAGACATTTAGTTAAAGGTGAATCTCAATATGGATTACAAGTTGATTCAGATGACTTTTATGTTAATTATAAAACAGGAGATGTTTATTCTGCTGAGGGATATGAAGGAGAGCATTTGCTTAGTAAGTTAAAGGATTATTAGAAATTATTCAATTCTTAAAAACGAAGTTTTCTTGGTGGAGGATGTAATGAAAGAAAAAGAAGAGCTTAGACTAAAAGAACTAAAAAAAGATGAAGAAAGTTTATATAGTGATAATATAAAATACATTGCTGGAATTGATGAAGCTGGACGTGGACCTTTGGCTGGACCTGTTGTTGTTGGTATTGTAATTCTTCCAAGAGATTCAATGATAGAGGGCGTTAATGATTCAAAAAAAGTATCTGAAAAGAAAAGAGAGAAAATATATGATGAGATAATTTCTGAGGCTATTGATTGGTCTGTTGGAATTATTGATCAAAAAGAAATTGATGAAATAAATATTTTAAATGCTACTAAAAAGGCTTTAACAATGGCAATTGATAATTTAAAAGTTAAGCCTGACCTTATATTAGTTGATGCATTAGAAAAAATTGATACAAAAGGTATTCCTTATAAATCAATTATTAAAGGAGATGCAAAAGAATATTCAATAGCTGCTGCTTCAATAATTGCAAAGGTTACAAGGGATAGAATTATGAAAGAGTGGGATGAGGTTTATCCTGAGTATGGTTTTTCTGGGCATAAAGGATATGGAACTGCTAAACATATTCAAGCTATTAAAGAATTTGGACCTTGTATTTTACATAGAAAGAGTTTTATTAAGAATTTTATATAGGGGAATAGATGAAGAATTTTAATGAGATTTATGAGAAAGTATATAGAGAACATGGACAAGAAATAGAAACAATAAGAAATAAGGCTAAAGAAGAATATAATAGATTAATTATTTTATGGGTGATATTGATTTTATTCACTATCCCTTTTTCTTTAATAGGAGGAATTTTTACTTTTGTTGTTACTTTAGGATTTATTGTTTTAATAGTTTATACTGTTTATAAACTTTTTAATAATAAAGCATCTGATCAGTTTAAAAAAGAATATAAAGAAAAGATTATTGGTCAGTTTGTTAAAGAATATGGTGAAAAATTAAGTTATCTTCCTAATGATGGAATTTCAAGTTTAATATATAGAAAAGCAGGATTTGAAGGCTTTGACAGATTTCATTCTGAAGATTTAATTACTGGAACTTTAGATGATAAATATAAAATTAGTTTATCAGAAGTTCATACCGAAAGGGAAAGCAGAGATAAAGATGGACATACTTCTTATCATACTGTTTTTCATGGGTTATTTAGTGTAGTTGATCTAAATGCTACAATTGGCTCAAATGTAAGAATTAGAAGAAATTCAATTTCTTTATTTGATAAAAAATATAAAATTGAGATGGATTCACAGGAATTTGAGAACATTTTTAATGTATATGGAACTGATAAAATTGCAACAATGCAACTTCTAACTTCAGATGTTATGCAAGAACTAATTGATTTTAAAAACAATGCTAAGGTTATTCCTGAAATTACTATAATTGCTGACAAATTATATATAAGATTTTCAACAGGAAATGTTTTTGAACCTAAAGTAAGACAAAATGCATTTGATTATTCAACATTATTAAAATATTATAATATTATTAATTTTACATTGAATATAACTGAAAAAATGATAAAAAATATTACTGATACAGCTGAAATAAATGGAACAGATAATGAAAAGACTTATTATCAACAAAGAGAAAATCTTAATAAGATTGAAGAGGTATATAGTAGAGGTGTTTCTAATAGAAGAACAGCTATATCTATAATGTTTATTATTGCTTATATTATTTTGAGAATACTATTGTCATTAAAATAGGAATGGAGTTCTTATGAATATTGTTAATATAATTGAGAAAAAAAGAGATAAGAAGGAATTAACTAAAGAAGAAATTGAATATTTTATAAGTGAGTATTCTTCAGGAAATATTCCTGATTATCAGGCTGCTGCTTTAATTATGGCAATTTATTTAAATGGAATGAATAGAAGAGAAACAGCTGATTTAACTATGGCTATGGCAAATTCAGGTGAAATACTTGATTTATCTGATGTTTCTGATTTAATTATTGATAAACATTCTACAGGTGGTGTTGGAGATAAAATTACAATAATCTTAATGCCTATTATTGCTGCTCTTGGAATTCCTGTTGCAAAAATGTCTGGAAGAGGATTAGGTTTTACTGGAGGAACTGCTGATAAACTTGAGTCTATTCCTGGATATAATGTTGATTTAAGTATTGATGAGTTTAAACAAAATGTTAAAGATATTGGAATTAGTTTAATTACTTCAAGTTTAAATTTGGCTCCTGCTGATAAAAAAATATATGCTTTAAGGGATACAATAGGTTGTGTTTCTAGTATCCCACTTATTGCATCAAGTATTATGAGTAAAAAAATTGCTTCTGGTAGTAATAAAATTGTTATTGATTTAACATGTGGTAGTGGTGCTTTTATGAAAAATATTGTTAAGGCAGCAATTCTAGCTAGAACCATGGTAGGAATAGGAAAGAGTGTAGGTAGAGAAGTTAGATGTGTTCTTACTAATATGGACGAGCCTGTTGGTTATTCAGTTGGAAATCAACTTGAAATTATTGAAGCTGTTAAGGCTTTAAAAGGTGATATGGCAAAAGATGTTGAAGAAATAACATATTCATTAGCTATTCAAATTATTTTAATGTCTGGAAAAGCGAAAGATGAACAATCTGCACATGAAATGGTAAAAGATGTTATTGAGTCTGGGAAGGCATTAGATAAGTTTAGAGAACTAGTAAAAAAACAAGGTGGAGATATTTCATATATAGATGACTTATCTAAATTTGAAGAGCCTAAATACATTGTTCCAGTTTTTCCTAAAAGAGGTGGAAATATTGTTAAAATAAAAACTGAAAAAATAGGAAGAGCTTCAGTTTTATTAGGTGCTGGAAGAAATAACAAAGATGAAAAAATTGATTTTCAAGCGGGAATTATAATTAATAAGAAGATTAATGATATTGTAAAAAAAGATATTCCAATTGCTTATATTTATACAAATAGAGAGAATTCTATAGATGAAGCTATTAAAGAGATTCAGGATTCATACGTTATTCTAAATATTAAAAGGATAAAAAGAAGAACTGTTTTACAGATAATTAATTAAAATAGTATAGAAATGGGCAGGGACAAGCCCAGCCCCTACAAATATATTTATTGCAGAAGGTGTAGGGGTGGGGCTTGACCACACCTTTATACTTTATTACGAAAAAATAAACTTTTTGAAACCATTCATAATTTTGAATGGTTTTAATAGTATAAGGAGGAATAAAATGGATAAAAATAAGTATTTTGAAGAAGTAATTACCAAATATTCTGATATGGTCTATAGGATAGCTTTAAATAGAGTTCGGTTCAAAAGATATTGCTGAAGATGTTTACCAAGAGGTTTTTTTAATATTTAGTAAAAAATGTCCAGAATTCAAAAGTGAAGAACATGAAAAAGCTTGGTTTATAAGGGTTACAATTAATAAAACTAAAAATATTATTACTTCAAAATGGAATAAATCAGTTACAGGGTTAGATGAAGATATTCCATTTGAGACACAAGAAAAACATGAGGTGTATTATCTTGTTCAGAGTTTGCCTAGAGATTATAGAACTGTAATTTACTTATATTATTATGAGGGTTATAAGGTAAATGAAATAGCTGATTTAATTGGAAAAAAAGAAAATACTGTTAAAACCTGGCTTGCAAGAGCTAGAGAGAGTTTGAAGGAAAAGTTGGAAGGGGGTAATTAAAATGGATGAGAAAAAATATAAGGAAGCGGTTGATGAGATTAAAGCTAGTGAAGAATTAAAAAATAAAACTTTAGAAAAAATGCAAACAAAGAAAAGTTCAAAAGTTTATTTAAAAGTTATTTCTGTTGCTGCTGTTGTTATGTTAGTTTTTTCTGTTTCTTTTTTTGGAATGAATGAATTTAAGAAAAATGATGGCGGAGATAAACCAGAAGAAAAGAAAAATGTTGCTATTGTTGATTCAAATGAATATGCATCTCATTTTAAAGATAAAAATGAATTGCGTGAATACTTAGAAAAACAAGCAAAATCATCATATAGAGGTGAAATTTTAGTTGATTATGCAGAAACTGATAGTATTTCAATGTCAGCTACTAATGGAGAATCAAAAGGAGCAGTAATGTCTCAAAATGTAAAATCAGAGACTGGTACTGATTCAGATTCTTCAAATTATTCTAAGACAAATAATCAAGTTGAAGGAGTAGAAGAGGCTGATATTATAAAAACTGATGGAAGATATATTTACTATATTTGTAGATCAGGTGATTCTAGAATTTTAATTATAGATGCTCAAAATTTAGAAATATTGGAGGAAATAGATGATTTAGAGGAAAGACATGAAACTGTTTCTCCTGAGGAATTATTTATTTTTGAAGATAAAATGATTGTAATTGCTGATAAATGGAAAGATGTTGATTACGATTATGATTATTATTTAGATACTGATTCAACATGTGCTTTTATATTTGATATTTCTGATAAAGAAGATGTTGAGTTAGAGAGAACTATTGAAATAGATGGAAATTATATTTCTTCAAGAATGATTGATGATGATTTATATTTTATAACTGAAAAATATGTATATTTTTATGATGATATAAAAGATAGAGAAATTATTCCTTACTTTACTGATACAGCAGTTTCAAGAAAAGAACAAGAGTTATCATTAGATTGTATTTGTTGTTTACCAGATTCAGATGAACGCACTTATGTTAATATTGTTGGTGTTGATGTTGATGATGATGATGATGCAAATATTCAAACAATTATAGGTGCTAGTGCAGAGGTTTATTCTAGTGAAAAATATATTTATATTTCTAAACCAAATTATAGATATAATAGATATATTGGTTCTGAAAGTTCATCAACTGAGATTTTTAAGATAAAATTAGACAATTCTAAAGTTTCTTTTGTAGCTAAAGGAAAAGTTAGAGGAACAATCTTAAATCAGTTTTCTATGGATGAATATAAAGGTAATTTAAGAATTGCTACAACTTCTTATAATAGAAAATATGATACTGAAAATAATATTTATATTTTAGATAAAGATTTAAATGAGATTGGATATTTAGAAGGTTTAGCAAAAGAAGAACAAATATATTCAGTAAGATTTATGGGTAAAACTGGTTATGTTGTAACATTTAAACAAGTTGATCCATTATTTGTAATTGATTTATCAGATCCTAAAAATCCAGAAGTTAAAGGTAAATTAAAGATTCCTGGATATAGTAGTTATTTACATCCTTATGATGATACTCATGTTATTGGAATTGGAAAAAATACTGAAGAAACTCAATATGGAGCTACTGTAAATACAAATATGAAAATGTCAATGTTTGATGTTTCAGATTTAGAGAATCCTAAAGAAATGTTTTCTGTTTCAATAGGTGGAAAGGGAACATATTCTGAAATATTAAATAATCATAAAGCATTGTTCTTTAATAAAGAGAAAAACTTGATAGGATTCCCTATAACAATTTATGATGAGAATGATACTGATTATTATAGTAAAACTAGAATGCAAGGTGCTATAATTTATGAGATTGATTTAGAGAATAAAGAGTTCAAGGAAAAAGGAACTATTTCACTTAAAAAGGTTGAAACTGGATATTATAGTTATGATTATTCTAGGGTTATTAATAGAATTATTTATATAGGTGATAAAATATATGCTTTATCAGATTCTATTATGAAGGTTGTTGATATTTATAGCTTGAAGGAATTGGGTGAGTTGGAATTTTAAATAGAACTGAATAAAAGGGACGGTTCAAGATTACTGAAAAAGTCAAAAATTTGATAATGTAGGGGCGACTAGTAGTCGCCCCTACATTTTGCAAATCTGTTTTTGGAAGGTGTCCCTAAAACAGGTAAGTTTTAAAATTTGTTGTTGACTTTTGTTCTTTTTATATGTAAAATTTATGTGTAAGGAAAACAAAAGAGGAGAAATATTTTAAGATGGAAAGCATTGAGAGAGTATATATATATATCGGGATAATTAAAAATATTTTATTTAACATAGAGGGAAAGTCTATGGTTTTTTATGCTGTGTAGTAAAAAGCCATGGGCTTTTTTGGCGTGCGTGTAGATTTGAAATTATATATTAATTTTCTTTATTTTTTTTACAAATTGAAATATAGCAATTTCTCAGCTTAGGCTGCGGACGCTCTGCTATTTCACAATTTTCTAACGAAAATTGAAAAACACCTTGCTACGCTTCAAAATTCTATATTTCAATTTTATAATACAGGAAATTTTAGAAAATTAATATATAATTTCAAATATGAGGAATTATTTGTAGGGGCGGGTTTTTATGCACGCCCGAGACCCGCGAAGCCGGGTAGGATTTGGTTATATTATAAAAATAATATAAATTTTTATAAAAAAACGAAGGAGGAATTAAGAAATTGTTTATTTCAAAATTTAGGGACAGGAAAGGTATTACACTTATTGCTTTGGTTATTACTATTATTGTTCTTTTGATTTTGGCTGGAGTTACTATTGCGATGGTTGTAGGTGATAATGGAATTTTGAGTAGGTCTAGAGAGGCTAAGGATACTACAAATATTAAGAAAATTCAGGAAGAGGTTGATTTGGAGGCTGCTGATTTAGTCGCTGAGTATCATTCTAAAGATAACGGTCAGGTTCCAAGTACAGCTGGAGAGTATGTAGCAGTACAAATAAATGAAAAAACGGTAAATGGAATTGAAATTAAAGCTGATGAAAGTACAATGAAAATAACAGCAAGTAAAGATGGAATAACAGTAGAAGGAATAATTCAAGATGACGGACATATTGAGTGGTATGATGAAAATAGTACAGTAGCTGGAGGAGGTTCTGGAGCAGGTAATGGAGAAACTGGCGGTGGCTCAGAAACTACAAATGAACCAAGAGATACAGCCATAGAAAGTGCCTTAACAGAAAAATTGGCTAGCTCAACAGCTTCAGAGAGATTAATAGAGGTAAGTTATAATCCGCAAGGAACCTATTCATGGAACAAAGAACTTGCAACATCAGATCGAACAGGAACTGATACATTAAGTAGCGGGGAAGGTGGAAGTTTTATTGTAAATACATGGAGAGTATTGGATGTAGATACAACGACAGGAACAGTAAGATTAGTCCCAAAAAATTATGCAAGTGGAACAGTAAGATTCCAAGGGGCGCAAGGATATAATAATGCAGTAAAATTATTAAATGACGCTTGTAGCGCACTTTATAGTGATTCAGATGCTGGAGCAACAGCAAAAAGTATAAATATAGATGATATAGAAGATATAATGGAAACTTTACCAACAGAGGCGACTGCGCCAACGCAACTATATTCAGCATATGATTCAAGTAATAGTAAATATCCAGTAATATATGGAAATGAAAATAAAGCAGTAATAAATGGTGGTGATTCAATATCTAATGGATTAGGGTTAAGCCAGCAGACATCATTTATCCAAAGGTCAGAAGGAACGTCAGAGACTAATACTTTGTCAGGAAGTAAGAACGATATTGGAGCAATAACAACAGCAACAAGTATAAGACCATATCATACATATTATTCTAAAGATAACAGTTCATTTACAACAGCATTAGGAAATAAAAGTGGAATAATATTGCCAAACGGAAGTTCAACTGATTATTGGGTGGCTTCGCGCTGCGTCAATACGAGCTCCGGCAATTGCCTCTTCAATGTGCGTTATGTGTACGGAGGCGACTTGAGAGCTGGCCTAATGTTCAGATCAGACGGCAAAACTGACTACTACTCGCGTGCTTTGTTCCCCGTAGTTTCTCTAAGCTCTGGACACCTTACAGCAAATGCAACAGGAACTGGATATACAGTAGAATAGAGTCTTCAAAGAAAAGTGTTCAAAGTCGAAAATGGGTCCCAGCTCGGTCCGATTAGGACGAGCAGGGGGATTTCATAAAGTAATCGTAGCGGAGCACAGCGTGCTCCAAGAAAAAAATATGGAGTGATGACGTGGGAGATGTGGAGCGCAATGTGCTCCGCTACGATTACAAATGGGGATACTTCTCAAAAGTACCTTTGATGTCAAATTAAAAACGAGTAGGCAAATTTATAATATGCTTACTCGTTTTTTGAAATTTGATTTTATCTTATTTTTATTTATTTTAATTTTTCAATTTGGTCTTTTGTTAATTCAGTTAATTCTATTATCTCATTTATATTTTTTCCTTTTTTAAGCATTTTTTTAGCTATTTCAAGTTTGTATGAATTAATCCCTTGAGCTATTCCTTCTTTTCTAGCTCTTGACAGAGCATCATATTCATCTCTTATTGCTTTTTCACGAAGGAAAGCTAATCTTTTAGTTTCTTCATCTCCGGTTAAATATTCAAGTTCTTCTTCAGCTTTTTTTACTTTATCATTTTTAATCATATGAAGTTCCTCCATATTATCATATTTGATAAATGAAAGCCATTCTTCAAGTTTGTTTGAAATTCTTTTACATTTTTTTCTGAATTTTGGTAGTTGAATATAGTGTAATTCTAGTTTATTAGTTAAAATAATATTTTCATAATCTCTTTTCAATCGTGCTCTTTCGTGAAATGGACCTTCATCAAATACATTATAATCTGTAATCCATATTGAAATAGAGCGCGGAGTTTCTGTATAATCTTGACCGTTAAATAGGTTTTCATGATATGTTCCAGTTCCATAAAAAAGAGATCTATCGATTGTATTATATTTGTCTTTAACCTGCATTTCAATATCAACAATTGTATCATCATTTAATGTAGCAACAACATCAAGAATTCCAAGCTTTTCAGCAATTTGTTTTCTTTCTAAAGAAACATCTTTATTAATTTTAACTTTCTTTATTTGAATATCAGGTAGAATTGCTTCGAGTAAATCTTTTAATAAACTAGAATTTTTTTGAACTCCAAAAATTTTTTTAAAAATAAAGTCATTAGTAGGTTTTAACATTCTTCATTTATCACCTCCATTGTAGCATATTTAATTATTATTTTCAATTTAAAAGTGAAATTTTTGTGTAAGAATTTACACATAGATAAAAATAATTTGAATAAATGATAAAATCAAATTTCATTAAAAGTATTTAAACATCATTTTTGGAAATTGTCAAGAAGAAATACAGAAAACTCATATTGCATATATTTTATTATTTATGATAAAATACGGATTATGGGAGGTAGTTTATGAGAAGAGATGAGATTGATGAGAAGTTTAAATGGGATTTGAGTAGTATGTATGCTTCTAAAGAGGAGTATGAGAAGGATTTTAATGAAGTAAAAAATAAATTAGGTGATATAGAAAAATTTAAAGGTGCTTTTTTGAATTCTGTAGAGGATTTTATTGAATTTATGTCTTTTTCTGAGTTTATGGAAAGAAAAATTGAGAAGTTATACACTTTTGCACATCTTGCTGTGGATGTTGAGCCTGAAAATCAAGAGATGCAGACTTTAAGTGCTAATATTATTGGATTAGAGGAAGATTATTCTAATAGAACGGTTTTTGTTAATTTAGATATTTTGAAAAATGAGGATAAGGCTTTAGAAATAATAAAAGATGAAAGATGTAAGAAGTATTCTAATATGATAAATAGTGTTTTGAGAACTAAACCTCATGTTTTAAGTGATGATGTTGAGGCTGTTTTGGCTCAGGCTAGTGGAGTTTTAGGTAATTCTTATAAAACATATACTTCAATAAGACCAACTTTTAAACCTGTTATTATAGATGGTAAAGAGCATTTCTTAAATGAGGAAACTGTAAAGGAATTTTTAAAAAATAAGGATGAAAATATTAGAAAACAGGCTTATGAGAACTTAAATATTGAATATAAAAAATTTGCTAATGTATATGCTAATACTTTAGAAGGAACAATGAAAAAAGATGTTTTTTATTCTAAAGTTAGAAAGTTTAATAGTCCTTTAGAGGCTAGTGTTTTTAGTGATGAAGTAAGTTGTGATTTATTTTATAAAGTGCTTGAGATGGCTAATAATAAGTATCATAGTTATTATCTAGAATACTTGGATGTTACTAAAAAAATTCTTGGAAAAGATATTTTAGAAATGTATGATTTAAAAGTTCCAATTACAAAAGTTCCTGATAAAAAGTATTCTTTAGATGATGCGTTTGAACTTATTTTTGAAGCTACTAAGAATTTTGGACCTGAATATAGAGAAATTTTAGAAAAGGCTAGAAGCGAAAGATGGGTTGATTATATGCCTCATGAAGGAAAAAGACATGGCGCTTATTCTTCTGGTTGTTATGATTCTAATCCATATATCTTAACAAGTTTTATTGGTGATATTGAGTCTGTATTTACATTAATTCATGAGCTTGGACATTCAGTTCATTCATATTTATCAAACCATAATCAAGAATATGTTAATAGTAATTATAGAATTTTTGTTGCTGAAGTTGCTTCAACTGTTAATGAAAATCTTTTAATGAATTTGTTGATTGAAAAAGCTGAAACTAAAGAAGAAAAGGCTTATTTATTGTCTAGAAAATTGGATGAATTTATTGGAACTTGTTATCGTCAGCCATTTTTTGCTGAGTTTGAAAATACTTTACATGAGAAAGTTGCAAAGAATGAGGGATTATCAGCTAAAACAATTACTGATATTTATTCTGATTTAACTGACAAGTATTATGGCGGAAGAGTTAGAAAACATGAATATTTTCCATATACTTGTTTTGCAGTTCCACATTTTTATTATAATTATTATGTTTATAAATATACTGTTGGAATGTGTGTTTCTTCTGTAATTGCAAAAAGAGTTTTTGATGGTAATAAGGAACAAATAGAAAGATATTTAAACTTCTTAAAATCTGGTTCAAATAAGGCTCCTGCTGAGCTTTTGACTGACGCCGGTGTTAATCCATTAGAAGATAAATTATATGAAGAAGCTTTCAACAATTTTAAAAAGGACTTAGATAGCTTTAAAGAGGTTATATAGGAATTTAAGTGAGAAAAGATTTGAATATAGAATTTTGAAGTGTGGCAAGGTGTTTTTGACGTAGTCAAAAATAGCGGAGCGTCCGCAGCCTAAACTGAAAAAATTACTATATTCAAATCTTTCTTGCATTTGACTATATACAATAAAGTGTGGTATAATTATAGTTGTCGATTTACTATTATATACTTAATGAAAGGAGTAGATTACCATGAAATCTATTCGGAGGCACTTTTTAACATTGTCAGCACTTGTTTTGGCTATGCAGTCAAACGTATTTGGTGCTGAACTACAGTATCGGCTTGTAGCCAGAGATACGACTTTACAGTCAAATACAGGAGAAGTAATTCCTCTTTCAGGAGATACTCTTGTTATTTTACAGGAAGTTGTTGATGACTATAATGCCATAATAAGCGCAGGTGACTACAGGGGAACTGTTCCAAGAATTGATTTGAAGTACACAAAAAAATATGTGTATAAATCAAATTTAAATTTAAGAGATGCTCCTGTAGATGGAACTGTTTTAACAACTATGCCGGAAGGCAGCTGTGTAAGCGTTCTTTCATCTGAAGATGGCTGGAGCAAGGTTTCTTTTAATGGGATGATAGGTTATTGCTCTGAAGAGTATTTAACCTCAAAACACATTATTGGAAGCTACAGAACTCAGCTTATGGGAGATTCTGCTAATGCGAATAACATACGAGTTGCCAGCAATTACATTAATGGCAGTATTGTTAAAGCAGGACAGAAATTCTCATATCTCAACAGCATTGGTGGAGAGAGTACACCTGAGAAAGGGTATCAGGAAGCCAAGGTTTTAATAAACGGAAAAGCTTCTACTGGAATGGGTGGCGGAGTATGTCAGGTTAGTTCAACCTTACATGCTGCTATTGTAACTAACCAGGAAAGCCAAGAACTTATTGAGATAGCTGAGAGACATTCTCATTCGGCTGAAGTTGCTTATATTGCTAAAGGTTTAGATGCTACGGTTTGGTATCCAGATTTAGATCTGGTAATAGTTCCGAGCGTAGACATCGAAATTGATAGCTATGTTGAGGGTGGCTATGTTTATGTAGATATTGTTGAATTGTGAAAACAAAAACGCGGATATTTTTTAATGTCCGCGTTTTTTTGTTGAAAAAAAGTATTAAAAAATATATAATATTCTTAATAATAATTTTTGGAGGAATAATGAAAAAATATAAAATTTTAATAGTCTCAGATCATGAAACAACAGGTGTTAAAGATGACTTATATATTGCTAGATCTTTTAAAAACGATGGGCATTTAGTAAGGGTTTTTAAAAATAGTTATCAAGCAAGTTTTGACGAAAAATTTGATGTTATTATAAGAAGATATGATTGGCCTGAAAATATTTTAGTTAGTGGTTATTATGGGAATAAAAATGAAAATTTAAAGGCTCGTATTTATAGAAGAAGGAAGGTTGTTGGGATTAATCTATTTGGATTTCAAGAGACAGATTATAGTTTTTTTGAAACATTTACAAGAGAAAAGATTCCTAATGTGATTCCAAGTGTTGTTAGACAAGGAGCAGTACCACATATTTTAAGATTATATGATACTGATAGATTTATTATAAGGGAAAAATACCAGTATCTTGCCAAACAAAACAAAGCATTACATGTTATGATTAATCAGATTCCAAAGTATTTTGAAAAAGATGTTCATATGATTCAACCTGATTTAAAATATAAATCCGAAGTACAATTTCATTTTGTTGGAAACAAATTATTGTATGCTTTTGAGTATACACCTAATAAATATTCAAGCTTGGCTAAAGAAAAATTATTAGATATTTCTCCAGAAGATAGAGAGGTTGCTGAAAGATTTGCTAAAATATCTAATATGAAATATGGAATGCAGAGAATAGATTTTATAAGGCTTACAAATGGTGAATTAATGTTATCTGAAATTAGAGATACAAATGTGGATATGAGACTGGAGAAACTGGATCCACATTTAAGAGAAAAGGTTATAAATGAGTTTAAAAAGAATATATATGAATTTTTAGAGTTAGATTTAGAAGAACAACAAAGATTTGTATATTATGATAGATATTATTATCCAGCCTAAATAAATAATCATATTATCATAATACATTGTATAAAATGATAATATGATTGATTTAGGAGGGCTTTTATGTTGATAAAAAGAAAAATATTTATAAGTATTAGTATATCAATTTTTATAATAATGATTTTATTTATGATTTTTTCAAAGGTTTTTGGTATGAAAAATTATTATAAGGTTGATTTTTCAACAGGACTTGTTACTGCTACTAATTTAAATGTTAGGAGTGGACCAGGAACTAATTATGAAATCGTTGCAACTGTTAAGAAAAATGAATATATAAGAGTATTTGCTGGAATTGGCGATTGGTATATTGTTCAGGTTGAAGGTGATTATATTGGTGCTGTTAGTAAAAAGTATATTAAGCCTATTTATCCTGGAAGTAGTAATACTGGCAATAGTGGTAGTTCAACAACATCAACTACATCTAATTTAACAGATGATGAAAAAGAAGTTTTTAATCTTATAAATGTTCAAAGAAAAAATAATGGACTTTCTGAGTTAAAGATTGATAGTGAGGTCCAAAGAGTTGCAAGAATAAAAGCTCAAGATATGAATGATAATAATTATTTTGCTCATGAATCTCCTACATATGGTTCTCCTTTTCAGATGTTAAATTCTTTTAAAATTTCATATAAAACGGCTGGTGAGAATATTGCAGGAAATTCAAGTAACAGTGGGGCTGTAACTGCCTGGATGAATTCGTCTGGACATAGAGCCAATATTTTGAATAGTTCTTATAATTATACTGGAATAGGTGTTGTAAGTAATAGTAAATATGGAAAATTATATGTTCAGATGTTTATTGGAAAATGATTCTAATAAAAATGAGGACGTTTCTAAAAAGAAACGTCTCTGTTTTTTGTTTTAAATAAATTTTTCTATTTCTTTAAATACTTCTTCTGAATATATTTTTCTTTCTGCTGAGAAGGGTAGGATTGTGCTGAAGGATAGTCCTAGGTATGTTTTTATTCTTTCAACTTCTGCGTCGACTTTTGTTTTTGCAATTTTATCTGCTTTGTTTGTTAATATCATAAATGGTAGATTTGTTCTTTTTATATAGTCTAACATATGTACATCATCATTTGTTGGATTATGTCTTATGTCTAATACTAGAATGATTAATGAAATGTTTTCACATTTTTCTAAATAGTCTTCTATAAATTTTCCTGATTTTATTTGTTCTTCTTTAGACATTTTACTATATCCATATCCAGGTAGGTCTACGAAATAGAAGTTATTATCTATGTTATAAAAATTGATTTGTCTTGTTTTTCCAGGAGTATTACTTGTTCTTGCTAGATTTTTTCTATTAACCATTGTGTTTACAAAAGATGATTTTCCAACATTAGATTTTCCAACTAATACTATTTGTGGTAAATTATTTTTTGGGTATTGTTTTGAACTTACGGCTGATATTTCAAATTTTGGATTTTTTATATTCATGGTAGATCCCTGCTTTCTACATAATTTTAAATATTTTATCATAGAAAAGAAAAAATAACAATAATTAGAAGTATTTGATTATAAAAAGACGAACGATTATGCTTTACATGAGTCGAAATAGGTGTTATAATCGTTTCGTAACTGTTGTTATATTTTATAAGGGGGTAGATTGAATGCGTGAAAGAATAGACTGGCTTAGGTCTAGGATTAAACAGTTTACTCAGTTTAAGCCCTCTCTTTCAGGTGATGTGGAATATAAGAAGTATCTGTTTCGGTGTGTAAAGCTGAAAGATATTGATGATATGCTTACATCACTTGAAGAATCAAGAGATATCCCTGATATGGAAAAGAAAATGATTTTGGGCCAGTTGGAGAAGGAGCTTAATAGAGTTCTTAAAAATTGAGGGGAGTCTCGAAAAAAAAAGGGGTGCTGATTTTTCAGCATCTCTTTTTGTAGTGAAAATTTGATTTTTATGGAGCACTTAAGTGTTCCGCTACGAATGTATAGGGTGTGGCGCCCTGGAGACGGACGACCAATGGTCGCCCCTACATAATTTGGGTAGGGCGTTGTAAGAATGGGCGGGGACAAGCCCCGCCCCTACAAGATTTGGTTTTCGGCTTCTTCTAGTCTTATTTTGTGATATTCTTGTCTTGCTCCTATTGCACTCATAACAAGATTTTTATCTTTTGCTTTTTTTAGTAAGTAATCTACTTTTGTTTGTTCAGATTTTATTTTATATGCATAATAATCTATTAATTCACCATCAGCGAATTCAAAGTTTCTATGTGCGACTTCAAGTTCTTTTTGTGCTCGCAATATACTTCTTATTATTTCTAAATCTGATTGATTTTCATTAAGGTCTATAAGTGGTATTTCTTTGACAAATTCTTCTTTCATAGGTAAATCCTCCTGTAATTATTTTATGTTTAAAAAAATAAAATATTCTAAAAATTTTTCTTGAAAAAAATTATTATTTGTGATAAAATATGACCAGAAAAGTGAGAAAGGCTATAATAAGAGATTAGTAGTTTTAGTTTTCTTCAAAGAGAGTCTGTGGCTGGTGTAAACAGACAAGAAAATTTTTATGAATCTACTCTTTAGCTTTTAGTCTAATAAACTAAACCGGTTGTACGGGTTATAGTACTTTAGAGTTATAAATTAAGGTGGTACCGCGATTTGTTCGCCCTTGTGCTTGTTATATAGCATAAGGGCGTTTTTTGGGTGTTTTTGAAATAATTGCGTTTTGACTGTGTTAAACATCATTCAGAAATCCTGCGACGTACAAGAGTACGACTCGGATTTCTTCATTCGTTTGCCTTGTCAAAATCACAATCACAATTCTTTCAAAAACATAATAATTGCTCAGGCTACTATAAAAGGAGGTATGTGTAGAATGATTGATATTAAATTTTTAAGGGAGAATCCTGATGTTGTTAGGGAGAATATTAAGAAAAAGTTTCAAATGCATAAATTAGGATTAGTTGATGAAGTTTTAGAACTTGATCAAAAAAATAGAGAATTAAAACTAAAAGGTGATGAACTTAGAATGAAGAGAAATTCTC
This sequence comes from Clostridia bacterium, assembly GCA_017510525.1. Taxonomy (GTDB): domain Bacteria; phylum Bacillota; class Clostridia; order TANB77; family CAG-508; genus UMGS1994. The sequence continues at coordinate 130,354 of JAFWNC010000019.1, forward strand.
TAAGTGCTGAGATTGGAAAAATGATGACTAATGGCCAAAGGGATGAGGCTGAAAAAATTAAGGCTGAAGTAAAAGCTATAAATGAAGAATTAGCTGAAAATGAAAAAATGGAAGCAGAATATGAAGAAAAAGTTACAGCAATTATGATGAGAATCCCTAATATTATGCATGAATCTGTTCCAATTGGTGAAGATGATAGTAAAAATGTTGAGAATGAGAAATTTGGCGAGCCTGTTGTTCCAAATTATGAAGTTCCATATCATACAGATATAATGGAATCTTTAGCTGGAATAGATTTAGATTCAGCTCGTAGAGTTGCTGGAAATGGATTCTATTATTTAACAGGAAATATTGCAAGACTTCATTCAGCCATTCTTTCTTATGCTAGAGATTTTATGATTAATAAAGGTTTTACATATTGTATTCCACCTTATATGATTCGTTCAGATGTTGTTACTGGTGTAATGAGTTTTGAAGAAATGGATGCAATGATGTATAAAATTGAAGGTGAAGATTTGTATTTAATTGGAACTAGTGAACACTCAATGATTGGAAAATTTAAGGGACAAATTTTAGATAAAGCAGATTTACCTTATACAATGACTTCATATTCACCATGTTTTAGAAAAGAAAAAGGTGCTCATGGAATTGAAGAAAGAGGTGTTTATAGAATTCACCAATTTGAAAAACAAGAAATGATTGTTGTTTGTGAACCTGAAGATAGTTATGAATGGTATGATAAAATGTGGAATTATACTGTTGAATTATTTAGAAGCATGGATATTCCAGTAAGAACTTTGGAATGTTGTAGTGGCGATTTAGCTGACCTTAAAGCAAAAAGTGTTGATGTTGAGGCTTGGAGCCCAAGACAACAAAAGTATTTTGAGGTTGGAAGTTGTTCTAATTTAACAGATGCACAGTCTAGAAGACTTGGAATTAGAATAAAAGGTGAGAAAGGTAATTATTTTGCACATACTTTAAACAACACTGTTGTTGCACCTCCTAGAATGTTAATTGCATTTTTAGAGAATAATTACAATGAGGATGGCTCAATTTCTATTCCTGAGGTTTTAAGACCTTATATGGGGGGATTAGAAAAAATAGAGAAATAAAGTTAATCTTATGGAGAACTTTAGTGCTTCACTACGAATTATTTTATGGAGCACTTATGTAGCTCCGCTACGAAAGGAGTGATAAATATGGGGAATTATATACAGATTGGAAATCGTAAAATTGGACCTGATTATGAACCATTAATTATAGCAGAAATTGCTACAAATCACTATGGAGATTTACAGATTGCAAAAGATATAGTAGATGTTGCTCATAGCGCAGGGATTGAAGTGATTAAACATCAAACTCATATTCCTGAAAAGGAATTGACTCCTCTAGCAAAAGAAATTTTTGTTGAAAGTATTAACAGCGATTTATATGACTGGACTATTAAATGTTCTTTAAATGAAGATGATGAAAGAGCTTTAAAAGAGTATGTTGAAAGAGAAGGAATGATTTTTATTTCTGCACCATTTTCTTTTGAGGCTGTTGATAGATTAGAGAGAATGCATATTCCAGCTTATAGAATTAGTTCAACTCAAATGAATAATTTCCCTTTAGTTGAGTACATCGCTAGTAAGAGAAAACCAATTTTATTATCTACAGGTATGAATGATATTCCTAATATCAGAAAAGCTATTGATGTTATTAAAAAATATCATGATCAATATGCGATTATGCATTGTACTAATATTTATCCTACTCCTCCAGACAAGGTTAGTTTGAGTGCTATTGATGAACTTAGAAAGGCATTCCCAGGTGTTGTTTTAGGTTTATCTGACCATACATTAAATAATAATTCATCTTATGCTGCTATGACTTTAGGTGTTTCGATTATAGAAAAACATTTTACTGATTCTAAAAATAGAATTGATCAAGATGCTGAGTGGTCTATGACTAAGCCTGAGGCTATGGAATTAATTAGTTTTTCAAAAGAAATTGATGCGATGAAAAAAGGTAAGAAAAAGACTATTCTTAAAGAAGAAAAAGATAAGATGGAAGTTTACTTTAATACAATTGTTACTACTAGAAAAATCAGAAAGGGTTCTATTATAACAAGAGATAAGATTACTACTAAGGGACCTAATAAGCTAGGTATTAAGGCTGAAGATATGTACAAGATTTTATGGAAAAAGGTTAATAAAGATATTGAAGAAAATTATCATATTGACTGGGATGATATTGACATGGATTAAGAATTATATATATAATTATATATATTGTTGAAAGGGGAAAAAATATGAAATTGTTTAAAAGTGAAAAAGGTGCATTGATGATAATGTCTTTATTAGGTATTTTGATTGCTAGTATCGGAATCTTTGTTTATAATTCTAAAAGTACAATAAATCGTTCAGCTATTAATTCAATGGAGAAATATAATTATAATGATTATAATTACAATAACTATAATTGGAACTATAATAGTAGTGATTATAACTGGAATTATAATGATTATGATGACTATAATTGGAATAGTAATACTAATTATTCATCTTCAACTAATATATTGGATTATTAATATTTTAAATTTAGGGGCGACAGTTTGTTGCCCCTACGATTTTATTTAGTAGGGCGTGAAAATTATGTTTAATATTGAATTAGAACTTAAAAAACTTCCAGATAAGTCTGGAGTTTATATTATGAAGGATATAGATGACAATACTATTTATGTTGGAAAGGCTATTTCTTTAAAAAGAAGGGTTACTCAATATTTTAGAAAGAATAATAAAACTAAAAGAATTGAGAATATGGTTTCTTTGATTGATCATTTTGAATATATTGTTACTGATAATGAAGCCGAAGCTTTGATTTTAGAGTGTAATCTTATTAAAGAAAATAGGCCTAAATTTAACGTGCTTTTAAAAGATGATAAAACATATCCTTATATTAGAGTTGGTATGAAAGAAGATTATCCAAGTATTTATATTACTAGAAGAATTGTGAATGATGGTTCAAGATATTTTGGACCTTATGCAAATCCAGGTGCTGCAAAAGAGATGTTAAATATTATTAAAGAAAAGTTTCAAGTAAGGCAATGTAGAAAGTTTAAGTTTAATGATAGACCTTGTTTGAATTATCATATAAAGAAGTGTTTGGCACCTTGTCAAGGTTATGTTTCTAAAGAAGATTATAGAAAACAGATTAATCAAATTATTTCTCTTTTAGAGGGTAAGACCGATAGTATTTTAAAAGAGATTGAAAAAGAGATGGAGATTGCGTCAAAGAACCTTGAGTTTGAGAAGGCTGCTGCTTTAAGAGATAGAAAGTTGGCTATTGAGAGATTATCTGAAAGACAAAAGGTTTCTAATATTTCTGAAAATAATATTGATGTTATTGGGTTATATAGAAATTATTTTTCTGTTTGTATAGAAGTTTTTTTTGTTAGAAACAGCAAGATGATAGATAGAAAAAATTATTTTTTTGATGGTTTAAAAGATATGGATGATAAGGAGATTTTATCTGGTTTTATTAAGCAGTTTTATATTGATTCTCCTTCAATTCCAAGTAAGATAATGATTAGAGAAGAAATAGAAGATAAGGAAGCTATTGAAAAGTGGCTTTCTGAGATGTCTAACCATAAGGTTGAACTAAAAAGTCCTCAAAAGGGTGAAAAACTTAGATTTGTTGAGATGGCTGAGAGAAATGCTAAGATTACATTGGAGAATAAGTCTAAGGATAAGTTTGAGATTTTAAATGAGCTTAGAGATGTTTTAGGTTTAGATAAGCTGCCAAGAAAGATTGAAACTTTTGATATTTCAAATATTTCAGGAAGTAATATTGTTGCTCGGAATGTGTGTTGCTAAAGACGGTATTATTAAAAGAAATCTATCAAGAAGGTTTAAGATAAAAAATGTTTATGGACAAGATGATCCAAAGTGCACTGAAGAGGTTGTTACTAGAAGAATTAAACATTCAATTGAAAATCCTAAAGGTGGTTTTGGAGAACTTCCTGATTTGATTTTAGCTGATGGAGGTATTACTCAGATTAGAGCTATTAAGTCGGCATTAAGACAATATGATTTAGAGGATTCAATTCCGGTTTTTGGAATGGTTAAAGATGATAAGCATTCTACTAGGGCTTTAGTTGATGAGAATAGAAATGAGTTTGAAATTTCAGAGAATTTGTTTTTCTTTATTACAAATCTTCAAAATGAGGTTCATAATACAGCTATTGAATATCATAGAAAGCTTAGAGAAAAGGAAATGACGAAGTCTGGATTGGATGATATTGAAGGGATTGGAGAGAAGAGAAGAACTGAGCTTCTTAAGAAGTTTGGAACTGTTCAGAAAATAAAAGAAGCGGATATTGAGGATTTGATGATGATTAAGGGGATTACTCTTGAAATTGCTGAAAGATTGAAAAAGATGTAAAAACTGTGTAGCTATAATATTGACATGTATTATTCTATATAGATATAATATATAAAAATATTGAAAGGGAAGAAAAATGAAGTTTTTTAAGAGTAAAAAGTGTGTTTTATTATTAATAATTTTGGTTTGCATTTTAGGGATTGGAATATTAATTTATTATAATAATTCAAATTTGGATTCTGAGGAAAGTAGCAATAAAAAGAAAGAGTTGAATCGCAATGATTATATTGATAATAGAGATAATAATGTATCTTCAAGAGCTATACGAGCAAAGTTTGAAACAATAAGAGCTGAAGGGTTAGAAAGAGTTATGTTAGCAGCTGCTGATTTAAATATGGAAATTATTAAGAAGTTAGCAAGTGATAAAAATGTTACTTACACTGCAACTGAAGTCGAAAAAATTTTAAAAGAAAGATTAAATAATTTTGACTATACTGTTATAGGACAGGATATTGATAGTAATGGTAATACCTCATCTGAAATCATTGTTATATTAAAAAATAGTGATTTGATAGAAACAGCTAATCCAAAGTGGTCAGCTAAGAATAAAGGATTAAGTTATTCGTTTAATGTGAATAACTATAAAGTCTCTAACGTAATTGAAGCTGATACTAATGATGGGGGATATTAGACTCTGGGAACGTCCATGAAAAGTCTATAGAGGATTTGATGATGGTTAAAGGAATCACTCTTAAGATTGCAGAGAGATTGAAAAAGATGTAAAAAAACGAAAATTTGTATAAAAAAAAGATATGTGTCTTCACTCACATATCTGATGCGACTTAAATGACAGGATATAATCACTTAAGCTATAATAAGTATAACATTTTTGTAAGCAGATGTCAAATAAATTTCAAATATTCTATATGAATAAAAAATTTTAAGTAATTATAGAAATTGGTTTAAAATGTTGAAAATGGTTGGATATTTGTGGTAAAATTATGAGTATAAAAGCTCATAATTTTTTCTTTTGTGAATATATAAATAATATATATTCATATGAGGAGGATTTTATGAGTGGTAAAAATTTATTAAAGTATACTGTATTTTTTACAGGGGTTTTAATTACAATTAATGTTGGGTTATTATATAGTTTTTTTAGTTTGCTTACTAAATTGTAATTAAATAAAAAGGAGTAAAATGAGAGTAGCAAGTGATTGGAAAGATTATGAAATATTAGATATGGCTGATGGCGAAAAGCTTGAGAGATGGGGAAACTTTTTACTTATTAGACCTGATCCTCAGATTATTTGGAAGGAGAAATCTTTTAAAGATAAATGGGGACAAGCTAACGCTAGATATAATCGTAGTAATAAAGGTGGCGGTGGCTGGCAGTATAAGAAGAGGCTTCCTGAATCTTGGCAGATTAAGTATAAAAATTTGACTTTTAATATTAAGCCTATGGGATTTAAACATACTGGACTTTTCCCAGAACAGGCTGTTAATTGGGATTGGATGATTGATAAGATTAAAAATTCTAAAAGAAGTATTAAAGTTTTAAATTTATTCGCTTATACTGGTGGTGCTACTGTTGCTTGCCTTTCAGCTGGTGCTGAGGTTTGCCATGTTGATAGTTCTAAAGGAATGACTTTATGGGCTAAGGAAAATGTTGAGTCTTCTGGTTTAAAAGATAAACCTGTTAGATTTATTGTAGATGATGTTATTAAGTTCGTTCAAAGAGAGATAAGAAGGGGAAATAAGTATGATGCTATTGTTATGGATCCACCTTCTTATGGTAGAGGTAAAAATGGAGAGGTTTGGCAATTTGAGGAGAATATTGGAGATTTAATTAATTTATGTACTAAGGTTTTGTCAGATAAGCCATTATTTTTCTTGATTAATTCTTATACTACTGGTATTTCTTCAAGGGTTTTGGAAAATATGCTTTTGTTAAATATGAATAAATACAAGGGAAAAATTACTTCTGGAGAGATTGGTCTTCCTATGAAGGAATCTGAATTGGTTTTGCCTTGTGGAATTTATGGACGTTGGGAGAGTTAGATGGAGAATTTAAAGGTAATATTTGAAGATAATCATATTATTGTAGTTGAAAAGCCTGTTAATATTCCTTCTCAAGGTGACAAGACTGGTGATGTTGACATGCTTACAATTATCAAGGATTATTTGAAGAAAAAATATAATAAACCTGGAGATGTTTATTTAGGATTGGTTCATAGATTAGATAGACCTACTCGGTGGGGTTATGGTTTTTGCTAAAACGTCTAAAGCTGCTTCTAGGTTAAGTGAGCAGGTAAGAGAGAAGTTATTTGAGAAAGAGTATTTGGTTATTGTTGATGGGAAAATGGAGAAGAATAAAGATACTTTTGAGGACTTCCTTTTGAAAAATGAGAGAAATAATATGAGTAAGGTAGTTCCTAAAGGAACTAAAAATTCTAAAGAAGCTGTTTTAGATTATGAGGTTGTAAAATATAATGAAGAAATAGATTTATCTGTTGTTAAGGTTAAGCTTCATACTGGTAGACATCATCAAATTAGGGTTCAATTTTCTAGTAGGGGCCATAGTGTTTATGGTGATCAAAAATATGGAACAAGAGGAAGGGGAAAACAGCTTTGCCTTTGGGCATATAAACTTTCATTCTTCCATCCTACTACAAAAGAAAAATTAGAATTTGAAACCTATCCAGAAAAAACTGGAAGCTGGAAGATATTAGAGTAATTATATATAAAGGAATTGAATATAGCAATTTTTCAGATTTTTTTTTATGGACAACTCTAGTTGTCCGCTACGAATAAAACAATGTAAAGAATCGTAGCGGAGAACTAGAGTTCTCCATATGGCGAACCCATTTTTTTTTGATAAGAATAAAAGATTATTAAATTAGTAAATCTCTAATTTTTGACAGAAATATTTTTCATCTGTAGTTGTTTTTAGGATTACGTTTTTGTATTTTTTTAATATCTTTTTTACTTTAAATAGTCCTATTCCAGAATTTTTAGGCTTGCTGGTATAATTTTTTTCAAAGATTTTTTTAATATCAATTTTTTTATCAGAATATGTATTTTCTATTAATATTAAATCTCTATAATTATATACGTCTTTTTTAATTAGAATATTAATAGTTTTGTCTTCGCTGTTTTGTGCAGCTTCTATGCTATTATCTAAAAAAATTCCCAATATTCTTGAAAATTCATAAGTATCTATCTTTAATGTATCAAAATCAAAAAATATCTCTATATTAAAACTAATTCCCAACTTTTCAGCTTTTTTACTTTTTTCTAATATTAGAGAATGTATAGCTGGATTGTTAATTATACAGTTGTTTATTGTGTTTGGATTATTAGTTATATTGTAATCTTTTATTAAGCTGGAATAGTATTTTTTTAGCCCTGTGAAATTGTCTGAGAATATATATCCATTCATTGATTGTAAGATGTTTGAGAAGTCGTGTTTGAATTCTCTTATTGAGTCAAATGATTCTGAGAGATTATTATATGAAGTTTTTAGTGTTGTGATTTTTTCGTTTAAGCGTATCACTTCAAAGCTTTTTTTAAAATAGTAAAATGAAAAAACTAATAAAAATAATATATAAATTATAATACTGATAATAAAAATAAGATTCATCATTTGTAATGTCCTTTCAAAAATATTATTTCCAAATAATGGAATTGCAAAGACAAATATATTCCTAAAATTTTAAAATGTCAAGATAAAAATGTAAAAAAATGTAAATTATTTTTTTGGGGGTGATGTCGCCCTGGAGACGGACGAGCAATGCTCGCCCATACACTTTGAATGTTTAGGAAATTGTTGCATATTTTATTTTGAGTTTCATAAAATTAGAAAAAGACTTTTTTGTGGAGGGTTATATGAATAAGAGAGCTATTTTGGTTTTGACTATGATTGTTTGTGTTGGTATTTATTGTTTTGCTGCGTCTGTTAGGGCTAGGGATAATTCACTTGAAAATAAGAAGATTGGTTGGGGGATTAAAAGATCTGATAATCATGAACAGCCTGATTTAGGTGCTGAGAATAAAAGACTAATTGATGAATATAATGGGATTGCTATGGGAAATAAAGATTCAAAAAAGGTGTATTTGACTTTTGATTTGGGTTATGAGGCTGGTTTTACTGAGAGTATTTTAGATACTTTGAAAAATAATGATGTTAAGGCTACTTTTTTTATTACTGCTCATTATTTGAATACTGCGCCTGATTTAGTTAAGAGGATGATTGAAGAGGGACATATTGTTGGAAATCATACTGTTAATCATAGGAGCATGCCTGATTTATCTGATGAACAAATTAATAAAGAGGTTATGGATTTACATACTGCTGTTTATGAGAAGTTTGGGTATGAAATGGTGTATATTAGACCACCTAAGGGTGAATATAGTGAACGTACTTTAAAGATTTGTGATGATTTGAAATATAAGACTGTTATGTGGTCTTTTGCTTATGATGATTGGGATGAGAATAAGCAGGGACGTGAAGATTATGGCAAGGCTAAGGTGTTGGATAATGTTCATAATGGTGCTGTTATTTTGCTTCATGGTACGTCAAGGGATAATATGAATATTTTAGATGAGTGTATTAAGGGGATTAAGGATATTGGATATGAGTTTTGTAGTTTGGATGATTTTGAGAGGTAGAGGGAGTTTTTTATGAAAAAGAGTAGGAAGGATAAGATTAATCAGTTTTTGGATATTCCTAAGGAGATTGGTTCTAATGTTCCAAAGATTACAATTGTTGGGTTTGAGGAGCTTTTGATTGAGAATTATAAGGGTATTATTGAGTATGAAGAGTTTTTTGTTAGAATTTCAACTCATATTGGAAATATTAGTATTAATGGATTTGAGCTCAATTTAAATGAAATGACAGAAGATGATATTTTAGTTACGGGAAAGATTGAGAGTGTAGATTTTGAGGAGAGGTAAATGCTATTTAAAATTTTTCTTTTTTTTATTATAGGATATGTTAATGTTGAGGTTGAGGGATTTTTTATTGAGAGGTTTATTAATAGATGTGTTAGTTCTAAGATTTTTATTTGGGGTTTAAAAAGAAAAAGCGATACTAGATTGATGTGCAATATGGGGATTAGTGATTTTAAAAGTGTTAGAAAAATTGCTAAAGAAACTAGATGTAAGATTAAAATTTCTTATAAAAAAGGATTACCTTTTTTAATTAATAGATATAAAAAGAGAAAAATTTTTGGAATTTTTCTTTTAACTATTGTTCTATGTATTATAGTAATGTCAAAGTTTGTTTGGAATATTGAGGTTAAAGGTTTAGAAAAAATAAGTGATGAAAGTATTATAAGTACGTTAAAAGAATGTGGATTAAATACTGGTGTTTTAAAGAATAGTGTTGATATTGATAAAGTTATTGAAAGGGTTAGACTTGAGAGGGATGATATTGCTTGGATTGGAATTAATATTGATGGGACTAATGCTATTGTTGAAGTTGTTGAAGCTTCGCCTAAACCAGAGATTTTAGATAAGAACGAATATTGTAATATTGTTTCTGATAAAACTGGAATTATTACAAAGATTAATGTTACTAATGGTATGGCTAATGTTTCTGTTGGTGATATTGTTGAGCCTGGAACTATTTTGGCCAATCGGTTGGATGGAAGGCTTATATACTGGTGTTAGATATGTCCATGCAACTGGTGATATTGAGGCTAAGACTTGGTATTCTAAGGAAAAAGAGGTCAAATATAAACAGGTTATTCAAGAGAGAAGTGGTGAGAAAGAAAATAAATTTTCAATTTCTATAAATAATTTTCAAATAAATTTTAATAAAAGGGTTTCCAAATTTGAAAAATATGATACAATAAATGAGAAAAGAAAATTAAAAATATTTAACAATTTTTATTTACCAATAGAATTCAAAAAAACAACGAATTTTGAGTTAAAAACAACAGAAAAAAGTTACGATTTAGATACTTTGAAAGAGGAAACAATTAACGACCTTGAGACTGAATTAAAAGAGGATGTAGATGGAAAAGAAATTGTAAATAGGGATGTTGTAGTCGAGGAAAGACTAGATGGATTATACATTAAACTTATTTATGAAGTTATAGAGAATATAGGGGTAGAGGAAAAATTGGTATTCTAGAAAGGGTGTGTTAATTTGGAAGAGAGAAGCTTAAAAGTTATTGATACTAATAAGACGTTTTTTGGAAAATTGTCTAATACTTTGTCTAAAATATTGATACCTACTAAAATTGGAATTAATGGTTTTGTTATCAACATGAAGAGAAATAATTTAATTAAGAGTTATGAAACTTTTAGTAATTATGATGGTAATGATGATAATAAAAAACAATCAATTTCTTCAAAATATGAAGAAGCTTATTCGTTATACTTAGAAGCAATTGATAAACATATTATGGATAGTGTTTATAAAAAGGTTAAGAATAATTCTGCGAGTGAATTTGAGAAAAACGCTATCAGTAATTATTATAATATTACTAGTTTGAAGAATACTGAATATGTTGAATATAAATTTAGAAAACAAAAATATTTAATTGAACTTGATTATGAATCTTTGAAAATTTCTGGTAAAGAGAAAATTCTAAATAGATATACGGATTTTTATTTAACTAAAATGGATAGTTTTTATAAAGGTATATTAAAGAATTATTCTGTTCAACTTGCTGATAGCTTAAAAAGAAATACTTCTAAAAAAGAAAAGATTTATGAAAAAATTTTTTCTACGATAGAAGAATATGTTCAAAATATTATTCCTATTAAGCTTGAAGATGATGATAGAAAAGAATTATTTAATGGAATAATGAATGATTACAATAAATATCAAAGATTTGAGGCTGGAAAGCTTGATAAAAAGGATATTATAGAGAAAAAGATGATTCTTTTGGGAATGAGTAGAAAGATATTTACTCATAGTTTGCCTTTAGTTGCTGCTGAGCAGTGTTATGAAAAATTAATTCAAGATACTCGTGATTTGATTGTTTCTAGTCCTAATGAAAAGAAAAAAATTGAGAGTTATGAGATGCTTATGGAACTTATTGAAGAGTATAATATTAAGCTTCTTTCAACTAAGGTTTATTGGGAGAAACCTTCTGATAGAGAAAAATATAAGAAGTTCTGGGGAAAATTTGAGAAGGCTAAAAAATCAAAAGATAAGGAGATCTTGTTCTTGAAGAGGGAAGTTGACTTATTAGATGATAAGGATAAAAATAATAAGGATATCTTAAAATTTTACAAGGACAAGCTTGTTGAATATGGGGCTATGAGAGTTGTAGCAAATAAATGTAGGACAAACAGTAAGTTAATTAAGAAGATGTAGGGGTGGGGCTTGTCCCCACCAACGGACGAGCAATGCTCGCCCCTACAAATTTTGCAATTTTTTCATTTTACACTGTAGAGGCGGGTTTCCATGAATTGATAGAAACTTATTATAGGGTTATTTTTTTGGAGCCGGGTTGTCGAGGTCACCACCAACTACGGTTGATTTATATGATTAAAAGGCATTTTTTGAGAGGTTTTTAGATGAAAGATATTTTAGAGATTGAGTTTAGGGAGATTGAGAAAAATTCAGATTATTCTAAAATTATTAAAAGTGTTGTTAGTAAATGTTTTGAAGTTGAGGGATTATCTGAAAAAAATTATTATATTAATTTTATTTTAACTACTCCTGATGAGATTCAAAAAATTAATAATGAATTTAGAAAAATTAATAAGGCTACTGATGTTTTATCTTTTCCTATGTTTGAGAAAGAAGAGATTTTTTCTAAGCCTGATGAAATTAGAGAAGTTTTAGGAGATATTGTTATTTCTATTGAAAAGGTTAAAGAACAGGCTGATGAGTATGGTCATTCTTTTGAAAGAGAGCTTTCTTATATGGTTGTTCACGGTTTTTATCATTTGATGGGATATGATCATATTGAACAAGAGGAAAAGAAGGTTATGAGAGAAAAAGAGGAAAATGTTTTAGAAAAGTTAAATGTTGTTAGATAAAGGATGTTGAAAAAATTTTTGAAAGGTTTGGTGATGTGTTTTGAGAAAGAGTGTTATTTTTTTAATTATTTTACTGCTGATTATTGTTGGGGCAGGAGGTTATTTAGGCTATAGAATTTATATGGCTAATAAAGATAGAACAGACACTACTTCAACGAATGCTAATTCTGAAGAAGAGGTTGTTGAAGAAAAGCAGATTCAAATTTTTAATGGAGATGAAAGACCTGTTGCTGTTATGATTGATAATCATAAAGATGCTTGGGCTCAGTCTGGTTTGAATGATTCTTATATGGTTTATGAAATTATTGTTGAAGGTTCTGAGACTAGACTTATGGCTTTATTTAAGGGCAAAGACGTTGGTATAATTGGTCCAGTTAGAAGTTCTAGACATTATTTCTTAGATTATGCTTTAGAAAATGATGCTATTTATGGTCATATTGGTTGGAGTCCTCAAGCTGAAAGTGATATAGACCTTTTGAATGTTAATAATATAAATGGTTTGATTTATGATTCTGGTAGAGAGAGAACAGAAGATGCTATTTATTGGAGAAGTTCTCAAAGATATGCACCTCATAACTGTTATACAAGTACAGCAAGTTTACTTAGACAAGCTGCAGAACTTGGATATTCTACTACTTCTGATAAAAAGAGCGTTTTACATTATGTAACTGATGAGGTTGATTTAGGAGAAACAGCGATTGTTGCTAATTCTGTTAGTATTCCTTTTTCATATTTACAAAATGTAAAATTTGAATATGATGCAACAACTCAAAGATATACAAGATATGCTAGAGGTGTTTTACAAACAGATGCTAATACTGGAGAAGCATTAACTACAAAGAATATTATTGTTGAGTTTGCTCAGAACTATACTTTAAATGATAGTGAAAATAAAGGTAGACAGGGATTAAATAATGTTGATACACTTGATGGTTATTATATTACAAATGGTAAGGCTATAAAGATTACTTGTGAAAAAACTGATAGAGCTGAACAAACTGTTTATAAAGATGAGGCTGGTAATGAGATAGATGTTAATGATGGTAATACTTATGTTGAGATTTGTCCTTTATCTGCTGAGGTAACTTTTGAATAATTTTTAAAGGTTGAAAAATTTATTTTTCAACCTGAATTTTTATTTAGGTAAGGAATTGAGAGAGTATGGATAATTTTAAATCTGGTTTTGTTTCTATAATTGGTAGAACTAATGTTGGTAAATCAACATTACTTAATAATTTAATAAAAGAAAAGGTGGTTATAACTGCTAATAAGCCTCAAACTACTAGAAATGCTATAAGGGCTATTGCTAATAGAGAGAATTCTCAGATTATTTTTATTGATACTCCTGGAATTCATAAGCCTAAAAATAAATTGAGTGAGACTATGAATGATACTGCTTTTTCTAGTCTTAAAGATGTTGATGTTATTTTGTTTTTGGTTGAAGCTACATCAAAAGAGATTGGTAAAGGTGATAGTTTATTATTAGAAAAGATTAAAGAGGCTAAAAAGAAGACTATTTTAATTATTAATAAAATTGATTTAGTTCCAAAAGAGAGTTTATTAAGTTTGATTTCTAAATATAAAGATGAATATGATTTTGAATCTGTTATTCCAATTAGTGCTACAGATTCTAAGTATTCTGAGGTTGTATTAGATGAGATTGAAAAATTGCTTAAGCCTGGTCCTAAGTATTATGAGGATGACGAATATACAGATCAGTCTTTAAGACAAATTGCTGAGGAGATTGTTAGAGAGAAAGCTTTAAGACTTTTACAGGACGAAGTGCCTCATGGTATTTATGTTGAAACTGATAAGTTTAAGTCTAGGTTGACTAGTAAAAAAGAAGAAATTTATGATATTGAAGTATGTATTTATTGTATAAAAAATTCTCATAAGGGTATAATTATTGGTAAAGATGGTAATATGCTTAAGAAGATTGGAAGTTCTGCTAGGTATGATTTGGAGAAGAGTTTTGGGACTAAGGTTAATCTTAAGATTTGGGTTAAGGTTAAGGAGGACTGGAACGAAAATTCAAGTATATTAAAGAGATTCCAATATAAATAGAGGAGAACGTATGATAAAGAAGTTGGCTTGGGATGTTTTTAAAAATACGGGTGATATTAATACTTTTATGGAATTAAAATCTATTGAGGAAGTTGAAAAGGAGTTAGAAAATGAAAACTCTGAAAGTAAATGGGGTAGTGATAGCTGAAAATAATTTAGGTGATTCTGATAAGATGCTTACTATTCTTACTCCAAATTTAGGAAAAATTAGTTGTATTGGTAAGGGGGCTAAAAGACCTAAGAGCCTTCTTATGTCTGGAACTCAGCTTTTGTGTTTTGGGGAATATGTTTTGTATAAAACTGGTGATATTTATAGTATTAATTCTTGTGAGCCTATTGAGGTTTTTTATAATATTAGGACTGATTTAGATAAGTTGAATTATGCTGCTCATATGATTAAAATTGTTAATGATGTTACTACTGAAAATCAGAATAATTATAATATTTTAAAGTTGTTTTTAAATACTTTATATGCAATTTCTGAAACTGACAAAGATTTAGATTTTATTTTGTCTGTTTTTAAAATAAGATTGCTTAAAATTCTTGGTTTTGCACCTAATATTAGCGAATGTACTGGTTGTGGCGAAAAAGATATTGAAAAATTAGTTAGGTTTAGTATTAAAGATAATGGGTTTAAGTGCTTGAATTGTAGCACTCAAGATAAGGGGTGTTTAGAACTATCTGAGGGAAGTAGATATGCTATTATATATTCTATTATGGCTGATTCTAAAAAGATTTTTTCTTTTAGTTTAAAAGAAAATTCTATGAAAGAGTTTAAGCTTATTTCTGATATATATTTTAATGAAAAATTAGAAAAAGAATATAAATTAGAAAAAATAATTTAAAAAGGCGCATCATATAAGATGCGCCTTTTTGCAGGAAATCAGGATCTCTCTTTAGATTTCTTCTTAAAAAAGTCCTCAACTTGAGATTCCAAATAGATTCCAGAAATAGGAAAGATATCTCCTAATTCTGCATCAGGATTGTTATATCGATGATTCCTATAACTAGGCTCAACGACATTGAATCCGTATTTTCTACCGATGTCCTTTACCATTTGCTTGACTTCAGGAGTTACATGGCTAAAATTGTTTTTTGACCGTTTCTGATTGTAAGATCTCCCGAAAATAATAAAGAATACTCTCATGTTGCATACCTCCTCTTCGTGTTATTCCCTGCAACTGATAATTAACTGTAGCACTTATTATAACATAAAAACATTGCAAAATCAATATATTGAGACTTATTTAAATATATATTGTAAATATAAAAAATGTTTGATATAATATATAAATCTGAAATGTTAAAAAAGAGAGGTAAATTATGAATAATAAAGATTTAGCAAATTTGATTTTTCCCGAGGCCAAGGATATTTCTTTTTATGAAGAAAAGTATCCTAGAAGAGAATTAAAAGAAGGTGCAATTGTTACTAGATATGCTCCTAGTCCTACTGGTGTTATGCATATTGGTGGATTATATCAATCATTAGTTGCTAAAAAAATGGCTGAGCAAACAGAGGGTGTATTTTTTGTTAGAATAGAAGATACTGATCAAAAAAGAGAAATTGAAAACGGTGTTGAACAAATATTAGATTCACTTGAGGATTATGGATTAGCTCCTGATGAAACTGTTAATAAAAATGGTGTTGATATTGGTAATTATGGCCCTTATATGCAAAGTAAAAGAAAAGAGATTTATCAGGCTTATGCTAAATATTTAATTTCTGAAGGAAAAGCATATCCTTGTTTTTGCTCTAGTGATGAATTAAATGAGATTAGAGAAAATCAAGAAAAAGCTAAACAGAGAACTGGGTATTATGGCGAGTGGACAAGGTGTAGAAATATGCCTATAGAAATGGCTGCTGAAAAAATAAAAAATGGTGAGGATTATATTATTAGGCTTAAATCTCCAGGAAATCCTGATAGAAAGATTAAACACAAAGATGTTATTAAGGGAAGTATTGAGTTTCCGGAAAATGATCAAGATATTGTTATTATTAAGTCAGATGGACTTCCTACATATCACTTTGCACATGCTGTTGATGATCATTTAATGGGAACAACTTTAGTTATTCGTGGTGATGAATGGATCGCTTCGGTTCCTTTACATTTACAATTATTTTATGTTTTAGGATTTAAAGCTCCTAAGTATGCTCATATTGCTCCTATTATGAAGGAAGAAGATGGAAATAAAAGAAAGCTTAGTAAAAGAAAGGATCCTGAGGCTGCTGTAAGTTATTATAAGGAGGAAGGAATTCCAAAAGAGTCTGTTGCTGAGTATTTAATGAATATTGCGAATTCTAATTTTGAGGCTTGGAGAAAGGGAAATAAGGATAAAGATATTTCTGACTTTAAATTAGAACTTAATAAAATGGGTGTTAGTGGTGCTTTGTTTGATATGGTTAAACTTTTAGATGTTTCAAAAGGAGTTATTTCAAAGTTTTCTGCTGATGAGGTTTTGAATAGAGTTCTAGAATGGGCTGACGAGTATGATAAAGAATTATATGAGTTGATTTCTAAAGATAAAGAATATTCTTTAAAAATCTTTGGAATTGAGAGAGGAAATGTTAAGCCGAGAAAAGATGTTGCAAAATGGTCAGAAGTTAAAAATGGTATTATTTATATGTTTGATGATGAATTCTTAAATAGTGATATTGATTATGAATTCCAGAAGATTTGTGATAAAGAAGAAATTAGAAAAATAGTTGAAGAGTATAGAAATAATTATTTTGATATTTCTGATGATAAAGAAACTTGGTTTAATAAAATGAAGGATTTATCAGAAAAATTAGGTTATGCGAGAGAAGTTAAGGAGTTTAAGCAAAATCCTGATAATTATAAAGGTCATGTTGGTGATATTAGTACTGTTATTAGAGTTTCACTTACTGGAAGAGCTAATACTCCTGATTTATATGAAATCATGAATGTTCTTGGAGAAGAAAGTATTACTAATAGATTTGAAAAAGTTTTAGATTAGAGGAATATAATATGAATTATAATGTTGGAGATGTTGTGATTACTAAGAAAACTCATCCTTGTGGACGGTAATGAATGGGAGATTTTGAGAGTTGGTGTTGATTTTAAGTTAAAGTGCTTAAAATGTGGACATGTTATTGTATTGGAGCGTCCTAAGGCTATAAAGATGATTAAAAATAAAAAAATGGAGATTTAAAACAATCTCCATTTTTTATGCGAATAATATCAACAGAATAATAATAATTATTATTGTTTTATAATGAAAAATCATTAGATATATTATAAAAGCAATAATAGCTAATATTATAAGTAGTTTTACAATTGACCGCATAATGTTTTTCATAAGATAACCCCCTTAAATAAAACTATTTAGGTTTACAACAGGTTATGGAATTATAATATCAAATTAACATAAAAATGTCAATTGATAAATAGTTCGAATATTGCTTTTTCTATTGACAAAATGCGGTTTTAAATATAAAATTACGATAGGATTTTTATGTTTTAGGAGTGTTTTTTTGGAACAAGAAAAATTAGTAGATATTTTATTAACTACATATAATTCTAATACCTTATTTTTAAAAAAACAAATAGATAGTATTTTGAACCAATCTTATAGAAATTTCTGTCTTTATATAAGTGATGATTGTTCTAGTGAGAGTAAGGTTATTGATACTTTAAAAGAATATGAGTCAAAAGACAGTAGAATCAAGGTATTTATTCAAGATAGTAATTTAGGATTTAGCAAAAATTTTGAGTTTTTATTAAATCAGTCAACTGCTGATTTTATTATGTTTTCAGATCATGACGATGTTTGGCATTTGGACAAGATTGAAAAGAGCCTAAAGAAGATTTGCGAATTAGAAGTTGACTTAGTATATTGTGATGAAAGACAGATTGATTATAAAGATAATGTTATTTATGATAGTTATTTGAAATATAAGAACTTTCCTATAGTCACTGGAAAAGATAGTGTTTTAGCTTTTACGAGAAGTTTTTGCCTTGGGTGTTCAATGATTATTACTAAAGATTTAAAAGAGAAGATGATTCCTTTTAAAACTGAGGTTATTGCTCATGATTGGCTTGCTTGTTTTGTTGCGAGTCAAAATAAAGGTATTGGTTTTGTTGATGAACCATTACTTGACTACAGGTTGCATGATGAGAATATTTTTGGTGGTAGAAGTTTTAGAACAAATTTAGATAGGGAAAAAAGCGGGAAAAAATATTGTGATTTCTTAGAGTATAGAAAGAAAACTATTGATAAAGCTTATTTTGATGGAGCTAAAATGTGTTTAGCTTATACTAATGATGAGAAATATAAAGATGTTATTGATTATTATGAGAATATTTTAAAATCAAAATATTTTAACTTTGGTTTAAGAAGATTTTTTAAGTATTTAGGATATAGAAATATTGGAAGAAGAGGAATTAAGGAAGTTATGCTTTTCCATTTTCCTGTTTTTTCGTATTTGGTTTATAGATTTGTATAGAAGAGAGGAATAGATAATGGAGTTTATAAAGACTTTATGGAAAAATAAAGGTCTTGCCTGGAGACTTGGTAGAAATGATTTTAGAAACAGATTTGCTAGTACTAGTCTAGGAACTATTTGGGGCTTTTTACAACAATTTATATTTATGATTACTTATGTAATTGTTTTTCAATATATATTAAAAACTGGTAGCGCAGGTGAATATCCTTATGTTGTTTGGTTTTTACCAGGAATGTCAATGTGGCTTACTATTAATGATATGATAATGAGTGCAAGTAATTCGATTAGAAATTATAGTTATTTAGTTAAAAAGGTTGTATTTCCTGTTGATATAATTCCAATAATTTCAATTATTGCTTCAAGTTTTATTTCTATGTTTTTATTTGCGATTTCAATTGGTATTTGTATTTTTATGGGGTATATTCCAAATGTGTTATTACTTTTATATATGTTGTTTGCTTTATATTGTTTTGTTATTGCATTTACTAGATTCACATCAGCTGTTTCAACATTAGTACCTGATTTTTCTCAACTTCTTGGCATTATTATGCAGCTTATGTTTTGGTTTACACCAATTGTTTGGAATATGAATATGTTGCAAAATCATCCAAAGATTCAGATGATATTTAAGTGTAGTCCGTTTAATTATTTAGTTACGGGTTTCAGACAAGTGTTTATAGATGAAACTATAATAAACGAAAATAATTTTATTTTTACTATTATATTTTGGGTGATTACATTTATTATATTTATTTGGGGTAATTATATTTTCAAGAAAAGTAAGAAAGATTTTGCTGATGTATTATAAAGGTGTTAATTATGGAGAAATTAGAAAATTTTTTCTTAGGTATTTTAGACAAGATTAAATTAAAATTTTTGGCTGATATTTATAGAAATCATAGAGAAGGTATGAGGTACTTGATTTTTGGTGCATTGGCTACAGTTGTAAATATTATAGTTTATGTTGTTTGTGCTCATGTTTTCTTTGTAAATTTAGATGACACATTAAAGGTTAATTTAAGTAATGGTACAGCTATTGTATTATCAATTTTGTTTGCGTATTTAACAAACAAATTATGGGTTTTTGAGACAAAGACTGAGAATTTAAAAGATTTATTTAGAGAATTCAGTTCATTTATAAGTTGTAGAGTTGTGACAGCTTTATTAGACTTAGGATTAATGCAGCTTACAGTAAATGTATTTAAATGGAATGATATACTTATGAAAATATTAGTAAATTTAATAGTAATACTATTAAATTTTGTTTTTAGCAAATTATTTATTTTTAAAAAAAAGGAAGTTCATGATTAATGGAAAAAATTGATATTTTACTTGCTACATATAATGGTGAAAAGTATTTAAAACAGCAATTGGATTCTATTTTAAAACAGACATATGGTGAGTTTAATTTAATAATTTCTGATGATTGTTCTAGCGATGGAACAAGAAGAATTCTTGATGAATATGAAAAAATGGATTCTAGAATTACGGTTTATTATCAACAAGAAAATCTAGGGTATGTAAAGAATTTTGAGTTTCTATTAAGCAGAGTTGAGTCAGAGTATTATATGCTTTCAGATCAAGATGATGTTTGGCTTCCAAATAAAGTTGAAGAGTCATATAATTATTTAATTAGTGAAAATGCTGAATTAGTTTTTACAGATCTTATTGTTGTTAATGAGAAATTAGAAGAAATGTATTATTCTTTTAATGATTTGATGAAATATAGTAAAAAGGCTATAAAGTATGAGGATTATAAATTACAGTTTTTATATAATTGCGTTACTGGATGTACTATAATTACTAAGAAAAAGTTTTTAAATGATATTTTACCTATTCCAAATGAGTCTGAATATGTTATTCACGATTTTTGGATTCCATTAATTACTTCTTTTAAAGGAAAAATTAAGTATTTGAATAAGCCATTAATTAAGTATAGACAACATGAAGGAAATCAAGTTGGTGCAAAGACTAAGGGAAATGGGTATAAAAAGTTTGAAGATTTAAGGAATCACTTCATTGATGTGAAAAAAGAAATTTTTTCGGTATATGTAAATAATAATAAAGCTTTTCCTGAAAAACTAAAGAAATTAAGTGAAAAGTCTTATAAATATTTTAATGATATAGAAAAAAAGAAATTTTTCAATTTTAAGGGATGGAGCGTTTTTCATAGACTATATAAAAATGATAATTTGTATTTTTATTTAAGTAACTTTTTAATTTTCAATTTACCAATTTTGGCTAAGGTTATTTTTTATATTAGATTGAAATTGAAGAATAAGAGAAAAATATAGATAATTCATGATTTATAATTACAGAAAGGATTTTATAATGGATAATAATAGTGAAGAGAACATTATAGAAATTAGGAATTTAGTAAAAGAATACAAAATGTTTGGAAGGAAAAAAGATAGATTGCTTGAAACTATTCTACCTATTTATCAAAAACATTCAACTTTTAGGGCTATGAATGAATTAAATTTAGACATAAAAAAAGGTGAAGTTTTAGGTATTCTTGGAAGAAATGGTGCTGGAAAATCTACACTTTTAAAAATGATTACAGGTGTTGTTATTCCAACAAGTGGAACAATTGAAGCAAAGGGGAAAATCAGTTCTCTTCTTGAACTTGGAACTGCTTTTAATTTAGAGCTTACAGGTGAAGAAAATATTTATCAACATGGAGAGATTTTCGGATTAACTAAAGAAGAGATAGAAAAGAAAAAACCGGAGATTATAGAATTTGCTGATATTGGTGATCATTTATATCAGCCTGTTAAAACTTATTCTTCAGGTATGTTTGCAAGATTAGCTTTTGCTTGTGCAATAAATGTTGATCCTGATATATTAATTGTTGATGAGGTGTTGTCTGTTGGAGATATGGCGTTTCAATTAAAGTGCTTTAAAAAATTTGAAGAGTTTAAAAAAGCTGGAAAAACAATTCTTTTTGTTACTCATAGCGTAAATGATGTTATTAGAAATTGTACGAGAGTTATTATTATCTCTGAAGGAAGCAAAATATTTGATGGTGATGTTAAGACAGGTGTTGATAAATATAAGAAAATGATAGTTGGACTTGATAATGATGATGAAAGTAATAATGAAAAACAAAAACAAATAAATAAAGAACTTGAGAAAAATAAAATTAAAGCTGAAGATGTTGAATGTTGGAGAAAATATTATGATGGAAACAAAGATGAGTTATTAACTTATGGAACTGGTGATGCTCAAATTATTGATTATGGAATTTTTGATTTAGATAATAATATTCAAACAGCTATCAATAACGAAGAAGAATATATTATTAAAATGAAGGTTAAGTTTAATAAAAACATAGATGAACCAATATTTGCAATAAATGTTAAAGACATAAAGGGACTTGAACTTGCAGGTGCAAACACAAAGGTTTATAAAACTAAAACAGGGAATTATAAAAAAGGAGATATAGTAACCGTAGAATTTAAACAATCAATTCCATTAAACCCTGATAGATATACAATTTCTTTTGGTTGTACTAAGTTTAAGAAAAATGGAGATTTAGAAGTGTTTGATAGAAAATATGATGCAATATTCTTAGAAGTATTGGGATATAGAGGCTGCTTGGGGCTATTAGATTTAAAGACAAAAATAGATATTAAAACTGAAAATTAGAAAGGTATTAATTATGAAAATTAATTATGATTTTTATACTGGTAAAGACGAATATTGTGATGGTGATATAGAAAAAAAGATTTTAGAGTATATGGATAAGTATGACGAAAAAGATTTTGAAAAAGTTTTCGAAAATGATATAAGATGGCCTGTATTTTATCATCTTACACCGCTTAGAAAAAATATCTTAAATTGGTATCCTTTTAAAGAAAATGCTGAAGTTTTAGAAATTGGAGCTGGAATGGGTGCAATAACAGGAATTCTTTGTGAAAAAGCTGGTCATGTTACTTCTGTTGAACTCTCAAAACAACGTGCATCTGCAATAGCTAAAAGATGTAAAGACAAAGAGAATTTAGAAATAATAGTTGGAAATTTTAATCATATTAAATTTGATAAAAAGTTTGATTATATTACTTTAATAGGTGTTCTTGAATATGCTCCTTTGTATACAAATACGGATAATCCTTTTAATGATTTCTTAACATATATTAAATCATTACTTAAAGATGATGGCAAGCTTTTAATCGCAATCGAGAATCAGTTTGGAATGAAATATTTCTCAGGCGCGAACGAAGATCATACAGCAAAAAAATATGATGGAATTGTTGGATATGAAAACAAAAATGGAATTAGAACTTTTGGCAAAGAAGAATTAAATCAAATATTAGTTAGAAGCGGATTTGAATATACAAAGTTTTATTATCCGATGCCTGATTATAAATTGCCTCAAAAAATTTTTTCAGATGAATATCAACCAATTGAAAAGGTTTTAGATTATAAGCCATATACATCGTGTAATGAGAGTGTAAATTTTGATGAAAAAGAGGCTTATAAAGATATAATAAAAAACAATATGTTTGGATTTTTTGCTAATTCTTTTTTTGTTGAATGTTCATCGTCTAGAATTGATACATATATTAGTTTTGATAATTATAGACCTATTGAAATGAATGAAAAATCAGATAAATTTTTTAAGGAAAACTATTTAAGAGAAAACAATGAAAATCAATTAAATATGGAGAATATTGAGTTGAAGAAAGAAAATGAAAAATTAAAGAAAGATTTATACAATATTATTAATTCAAAATCATGGAGAATAACTAAATTTTTGAGAAGAGAAAAAAAATAAATTAATAGTAATTAGTAGAAATGGAGAATACTATGAAACTAAATTTAGATTTTTATAATGAGAATGATAATAAAGTTGAAGAAACAAATAAAGAAAATATTGAAAATATTTTTTCTGATTTTAAAGTTAATATAATAAGTTGGTATCCTTTCAAAACTAACTCGAAAATATTAGAAATTGGTGCTGATTCTGCAGAAATTACAGCCGAATTATGTCAAAAAGCAGAGAAGATAATCTCGATTACATCTTCAAAAAAAATAGGACAAGAAATTCTAAATAATAATGAAGATAAGAAAAACTTAGAAATTATCGTTGGAAATCTAGAAGATATAAAACTTAATGAAAAATTTGATTATATTACTATAATTGGTGCTGAAAAATTAAATATTAAATTAAAAAAAATCTTAGAATATTCAAAAAAATTTCTAAATGAAAATGGCATAATATTATTAGCAATTGATAATAAATTAGGTGTAAAATATTTTTCTACATTAAAGGAAAATGGGGAGAAAATAACAAATCTTTTAGGTAAAAACTGTTATTCTTTAAATGATATAGAAAATGAAATAAAAAACGCTGGATTTGAAAATAAAAAAATATATTACCCTTTAACTGACTATAAGATGACAAATGTAATATTCACAGATGACTTTTTTATCTCAAAGAGCAATTTATCTAGAAATATTGATTTTAATGAAAAGAATACTATAAAGTTTTATGAGCAAAATGATTTATTTGAAGAGCTACTTGCAGAAAAAGAGGTATGTAAATATTTTATAAATTCATTTTTCTTTGAAATCTTTAGTGGAGAAGTAACTGACAATAATATTAAGATGATTTCATATTCCAATATGAGAAAAAAAGAATATAGAATAAAAACAATAGTAACTAACAAGTATGTTTACAAATATCCAATGAATAGTGATAGTGAAGAACATATATATAGAATAAAAGAAAATATTGATCTTATGAGAAAAAAACAAATTAATACTGTTGATTCATACGATAATGAAAAAATAATAAGTACTTATGTAAGCGAGAAAAATTTTGCCCAAATACTTATGGATACTGTAAAAGATAACAAAGAAGAAACAATTGAATTATTAAAAAAATACAAAACAGATATTTTGGAAAAACTAAAAAGTGATGTAAAAGGAATAAATATATTTGATAAATATAATATAGAATATGATAAAGATAGAGTTAAAAAATTGGAATTCACGCAATATGGATTATGGGATTTAATATTCCAAAATTGTTTTTATATAAAGAAAAAATTTTATTTTTATGATCAGGAATGGAGATTAGAAAATATACCTATTGTATTCATATTTTATAGAGCTATAAAATATCTAAATAAAATAAAAAAATATATATCAACTAAAGAATTGTATGCTATATTTGATATTAATGATGAAGATATAGAATTACTTGATAAGCTAGATGATAAAATACAAGAAGAAATCAGAGATGAAATTGCATGGGAATATAATAAAAATGGAAAAAGTGTTGAACAGATTAAAATTGACCAATTAACGAGTAATCATAGAATAAATTTGTTAAGCATAGACATTGAAAATAACAAAAATGAAATTATTTGTTTAAAAAATGAAAACAATTCTTTAAAAGCAGAAATAATTGCCATGAAGAACTCAAAGACATGGAAGATAGCTGAGATTATAAGAAAGATAAAGAAAAGAAAATGAAAGGAAAAAAAATGACAGGTAGATTAAGAGATAGATTATTTCCAGAAGGTAGTTGGATAAGAGTTAAATTGAGAATTATTAATAGAATTGTAAAAACTTTATTTAATGTTAACTATATGAAAAAACAATTTATCAATATAAAACAACAAGGATTTAAAAAAACTATTAAAGAAATAAAAAGTGATTTAAAAAGTGGAGTTGAATTATCAAAGGGCGAATTCTATCAAATTTGGATTAAAAATAATGAACCAAATGAGAATAAATTAAATGAGCAAAGAAATAAGAAATTTGATTTTGAGCCCAAAATTAGTGTTATTGTTCCTATGTATAATACTCCAATTAATTTTTTTCAAGAATTAGTAGAATGTTTAATTAATCAAACATATAAGAATTGGGAATTATGTCTTGCTGATGGAAGTCCAGAGAAAAATACAGAAATTGAAAGTATTATTAGTAAAGATAATAGAATAAAATATGTTTTTTTAGGCGAGAATAAAGGGATTGCTGGCAATTCAAATGAAGCATTAAAATTAGCTACAGGTGATTTTATAGCTTTATTAGATCATGATGATTTATTGCCTGAATTTTCTTTATTTGAAATAGTAAAGTGCATAAATAAAAATCCTAATGTTGAATTTATATATACTGATGAAGATAAAATTGAAGAAAAAGGTGGAAAAAGATATGATCCATATTTTAAATCAGACTTCGCTCCAGATACATTGAGAGCTAATAATTATATTTGTCATTTTAGTGTTTATAAAAAAGAGTTAATGAATAAACTAAAAGGATTCAAAGAAGGATATGATGGAGCTCAGGATTATGATTTAATCCTTAGAATGAGTGAAAACACTAATAATATTATACATATACCTAGAATTTTATATCATTGGAGAGTTCATAGTTTATCAACTGCACAACATGGAGGAGCAGCAAAACCTTATGCATATGAAGCAGGAATAAAAGCAATACAATCTCATATTGATAGACTAAATCTACGAGGAAAAGTTGAATCTGGAGTTACATTAGGTACATATAAAATTAATTATGATATTATAGGAAATCCTAAAGTGTCTATATTAATTCCTAATAAAGATTATATTGAAACTCTAAAGGTTTGTTTAGATTCAATAAAGAGATTGACAACTTATAATAATTACGAAATAATAATTATTGAAAATAATAGTGAAGATAAGAAAACTTTTGATTTTTATAAAGAAATAGAAGGAAAAGATAATATAAAAGTTGTTTATTATCCTGAAAAAGAGTTTAATTATTCAAAAATAATAAATTTTGGTGTAAAAAAAGCTAAAGGTGAGTATATAGTTCAATTAAATAATGATACTGAATTAATAACTAAGAACTGGTTAAAAGAAATGCTTATGTATGCACAGAGAGAAGATGTAGGAGCAGTAGGAGTTAAATTATTTTACCCTGACAAAACAATACAACATGCTGGAATTATTGTTGGAATAGGTGGAGTTGCTGGACATGTTTTTAAAAATCTTCCAGAAAGTGCACATGGATATTTTTCAAAGGAATCAATGATACAAAATATGAGCGCGGTTACTGCTGCGTGCATAATGACAAGAAAATCTATATATGACGAAGTTGGATATATGGATGAAAAATTTAAGGTTGCGTTTAATGATGTTGATTTTTGCTTAAAAATAAGAGAAAAAGGAAAGTTGATTGTATATAATCCATATGTTCAGTTTATACATTATGAATCGAAAAGTAGAGGATATGAAGATACTCCAGAAAAAATAGAAAGATTTAAGGCTGAAATAGATAGATTTAAAAGAAAATGGAATAATATATTAGAAAATGGAGATCCATATTATAATATAAATTTAAGACTTGATAATGATCAATGTGATATAAAAATGGAAAGAGTAAAACTAAAAGGAGAATAAGAAAATGCTATACAATATTAAACATAAATTATTGATTAATACTAATGAATTTAGGTATATGTATATTGGAATTGTTTTTGCTGCTATTGTATTTTTATTAATAAATTTCATATATAGTATTTTTGAAGAGTTTAAAAGAAATGAAAGTTTAAAGGATAAGATATTAAATATATTAAAAAAACCAGCATTTATAGGCATAATTTATACGATAATACCAATTATAATGGAAATCCTATTATATAAAAACTATAGATTAGAATTTTCAAAAGATGTTTATATTAGAATTGCTTATTCATATGTGTTCTGTATGTCTTTTTTGATTTATTTTATATTTAGAAAAAAAGATAAAAAGATAAATAGAATAGTAGATTTTATTGTTAAACACAGATATAAAATTGCTATAATTGCCTTTGTTGTTTTAGTGGTATGTAAAATTCACTTTTCTTCTATTGGAATATGGAATATATATACAAGAAATGAAGATACATCAACAATATTTGGAAAAGCAAGAGCAATTAGATCAGATGAATGGTTAGTAACTACTCCATATAATTTTTCACAGGAATATAATAGTTTTAAATTAGTAAATGAAAACCTTTTCCTTGGAAATAATGATATGAATATTTTCCATGCTCCTGTTTTAGATGCATCAATTTTTGTTAGAATTTTTTCATGGGGATATATCTTATTTGGAAATGAAATAGGATTGTCATGGGCATGGACATTAAAATTTATTGTAATGTTTATGATTTATTTTGAATTGGGAATGATGATAAGTAAAAAAGATAAAGGTTTATCGATTTTGTTGGCTTTTTGGTTAACATTTTCTCCAGCAATTATGTGGTGGTCAATGATGGATACTCCTGCATTTGCTATTGCTATTATAGTATTGTTTCATACATATGTTTCAAATAAAGATATGTCTATAAAAAAGAAACTGTTAATAGCGTATGGAATGACTGTTTTCTTATGTAATTTTGCATTTTCTTTATATCCTGCATGGCAAGTACCACTAGGATATTTAATATTGCCATTTATTATTATTGATTTTATTATATATAGAAAGAATTTATCATTAAAAGACTATTTAATAATGATAGGTACTATAATAATAACTGCTGCGATAGTAGCATATTTTGTGATAACTTCATGGAATGGTATTCAAGCTTTGATGGGAACGAAATATCCTGGAGCAAGAGAGTGCGTTGGTGGAGAATATGAGTTTAAAAGATTAATAAACTATTATACTAATTTCTTTTCTCCATATACAGATGATTTTGCAAATCCATGTGAAATATCTGCTTTTATATATCCTTCAATATCTGTTATAATTGTAATAATATGTGAGATAATATCTGCAATTAAAAACAAAAACATAAAAGATAATATAAAAAATAAGGATAATTGGTATTTATATGGCTTGATAGCATTAATACTTATTTTTCTATCATGGATGAAATTTAGCTGGCCAACTGTATTAAGAAAAGTTACATTATTCTATAATGTACCAGAAAAAAGATTAGAAACAATTTTTCAAATGTCGTGTGTAATTTTAACACTAGCTATATCTGTAAAACTATTTAATAGTAAAAAGAAGTTAATTAACAATAAAGTAGCGATAATAATATCCATCGGCATATCTGCTCTAGCATACTATTTAATTAAAAAAAGTGAATATGTAGAAATATTTACAACCTTTAAATTTACTATATTATTACCTATAATATTTTTTATGAATTATACATTTTTGTCAAGCAACAAAAAAGCCTTTATATATGTTATGATATTATTGAGCCTTTTTGTAGGGGGATATGTTAACCCTATTTCTAGAGGAGTTAAAGAAATAAATCAAACAGAAATTGCGATAGAAGCTAGAAAGATATCAGAAAAAGATCCTGATGCAATATGGATTGGAGAAAGTCAAATAAATGCACAATATTTAGGAGCAAATGGAATTAAAGTTCTAAATGGTATAAATCAATATCCAAATTATGAATGGATTGATATTGTAGATCCAAAACATAAAAATGAAGAGGTTTGGAATAGGTATGCACATATAGCTATTTCTTTTGGAGATGAAACAAAATTTGATTTAGTTACTTTGGACTCTTATATTTTAACATTAACATATGATAATTTAAAAGATTTAAATATTAAGTATTTATATTCATATAGAAATATTTCAGAAGAAGATAAAGAAAAATTTGGAATGGAAACAATTTATGAAGATATTTCTCATGAACAATATATATATAAAATAAATTTTTAAGTTTAAAGGGAGTGTTAAATGAAAAAAATTATACTTGTTATACCAGCATACAATGAGGAAGAAAATATTTTAAAGACTATTAACAATATAAACAAAAACAGTGATAGAATAGATTATATTGTAATAAATGATGGATCTACTGATAATACAGAAAATATTCTTGAAAAAAATAATATAAATCATATAAAATTAGTGAATAATCTAGGAATTGGAGGCGCTGTTCAAACGGGTTATAAATATGCTCTTAAGAACAATTATGATATAGCTATTCAATTTGATGGAGATGGTCAACATGATATTTCCTATGTTAATAAAATTTGTGAACCTATAATAAATGGACAAGCTGATATGGTAATAGGAACAAGATACTTAGATAAGAGAGAGAGTTCTTTTCAATCAACGTTCATGAGAAGATTAGGATCAAATATAATATCATTTTTTATTAAATTATTATGCAGAAAAAAAATTACTGATCCAACATCTGGATTTAGAGCTGTAAATAAAAAAGTAATCGAAGAATTTGCAAATGATTATCCAACGGAATATCCAGAGCCAGAGTCAACAGTTTCTTTATTAGTTGGTGGATATAAAATAGAAGAAGTACCTGTAAGCATGAATCCAAGAGAAGGCGGGAAGTCATCAATTAGGTTAGGAAAAACTATTGATTATATGATAAAAGTTGTTCTTGCTATAATAATTGATAGCATTAGTTTTAAGAAGAAAAGGAGAAAAAAATAATGCAGATATCTCTAAAAATTGCTTTAATTGTAATATTATTAATTTATTTATTTTGTATATCAAAATCAGTAAAAAGAAAAAATATGAAAATAGGATATTTAATTTTTTGGTGTATTACTGGATTAATACTAATTATTGCATTATTAGCACCAAATTTTGTTGAAAATATATCAATCTTTTTAGGGTTTGGACTACCTATTAATATGATTTTCAGTTGTGCTATTTTTATTATATTATATTTAACTTTTGATTTAACAAAACAAATAACAAAAGTTGAAAAACAAAACGTATTATTAATTCAAGAATTATCATTATTAAAAACAGAAATGAAACAACTTAAAAATAAAAATGAATTAGAGGATAAAGATGAAAGAATTTAAAAATCATACTTTTATTATATGTGCATATAAAGAATCACAGTATTTGGAAGAATGTATAAAATCTGTATTATCTCAAAATGTAAAAAGTAATGTAATTATTACAACATCAACTCCAAATGATTATATTAAGAATTTAGCTAATAAATACAATATAGAAATGTTTATTAATAATGGAGAAAAAGGAATTGGTCAAGATTGGAACTATGGAGTAAGTAAAGCAAAAACGGATTATGTAACAGTTGCACATCAAGATGATATATATAAAACTGAATACTTAGAGAATATTGTTAAATGCATAGAAAAAGGACTGGATTTTATAATTGCTTTTACGGATTATAGGGAGATAAAAAATAATATCGAAATAGAATTAACTAAAAATTTGAAAATAAAGAAAATATTACTATTTCCATTAAAAATATTTAAAAAGTCCAAATTTATAAGAAGAAGAAGTTTATCTTTAGGAAATTCAATTTGCTGTCCGAGTGTTACTATAAACAAAAAGATAACTGGCGAAAATCCATACATAACAGATATGAAATGTGATTTAGATTGGGATACGTGGGATAAACTATCTAAATATAAAGGAAGATTTCTATATATAAACAAAGAGCTTATGGCACACAGAATACATGAAGAATCAGAAACTTCGAATTTAATTGAAAACAATATTAGACTTGAAGAGGATTTTTTAATGTTACAAAGATATTGGCCAAAACCAATAGCAAAGTTTATTATGAAATTTTATGGAAAAGCTATAGAAACAAATAAGATGTAATTTAGAAGGGATAAAATGGAAGATAAGATACAATTTAGAAAAAATTTTATATGGAATACTATAGGAACGGGATTGAATGCGTTTAATTCTTTATTCTTTATGATAATAGTTACAAGAATAAATGGATTAAATGATGCTGGAGTCTTTACTTTAGCTTTTTCAACAGCAAATATATTATTTGCTGTTGGATTATATTCAGGAAGGGTATATCAAGTTACAGAATTAAATAAAGAAATTTCGGATAATGATTTTATATTAAGTAGAATCATAACAATTTTATTAATGATGATACTAGTATTATTATTTTGTTTTTGCAATAAATATGACATTAATAAAGCAATAGTATTTATATTATTAACTTTTTATAAGTCTATTGATGCCTTTTGCGATGTGTTATATGGAATAATGCAAAAAAATGAAAAATTAGATGTCGTTGGTAAATCTTTAATAATAAAGTCTATTTTATCATTAACTAGCCTTATCATTGTAGATATTGTTACTAAAAATTTAGTTTTATCAATAATATCAGTTGTTATAGTATATATATTTGTGTCAATAGTATATGATTTTAAAAAAACATATAAATTTATAAAAACCAACATAAAGATAAAGAAAAAAAATATAATAAATATTTTAAAAAATGGTTTTTTTATTTTTTCTATATCATTTTTAGGAATGTATATTGTTAATGCTCCTAAGTATTCAATTGATAAATACTTATGTGAAAATTATCAAACAATTTTTGCAATAATAGTAATGCCTGCAACCATAATAAGTTTAATTGCTCAATTTTTAATTCATCCATATTTAAATAAAATAATAAAGCTTTATAAAGAAAAAAATCTAAAAGATTTTAAAATAATTCTTTTTAAAATAATTGGGGTTATTTTATGTTGTGGAATTATAGCAACTATTGTAGGATATTTTTTAGGAACTTTTCTTTTAGGTATAGTATATGGGATTAATCTAGAAAATTATAAGCTGGCATTGTCAATTATTATCATTGCATCTACTTTATATACATTGGGAACAGTTTTATCTTCTATACTTACAACAGTAAGAAAAATTATTCCACAGTTTTTGATATATATTTTTATAACTGTATTTGCTTATATGGTTTCGGATATACTAACCAAGGTAAATAGTATTAATGGAGCAATAATTTCATACTTTGCAATAATGGCAGTATATTCGTTATTATATGCATTATATGTTAAAATAAATATTAAGAAAATATTTAAAAGAGAAGGAGAATAATATGAAAAAATATGTTATTGATATTAAACAGGGAGAGTTTTATAATGCTGGTTTTAAAGCTAAAATAGATATTGACGATATCTTAAGTAAAAATGAGTTTGAAACGTTATTTTTAAAAATCAATACAGCAAATAATATGAAAGACAGGATAAAAAATTCAATTAGTGCATATAAACAGTTAAAAAAAGTATTAAAACAAATAGAAAACGATTCAGTGCTAATTTTTCAGTATCCTATTGATCTGATTTCAAATAAATATGCTCGAAAGATTAAAAAGTTTTCTAAAAAGAAAAACATTAAAACTATTTGTATCATTCATGATATAAACGCATTACACAATATAAATAAATTAGCAAGTATATATTATAAAAATATGAAAATGGAAATTAAATTTTTTGATAAATTTGACTTTTTAATAAGCCATAATGATAGTATGTCAAAGTATTTAATCGAGCAAGGCATTAATAAAAATAAAATAACTAATTTAGAAATATTTGATTATATTATTAATGATATACCTAAAATTGATATTGATAAGAGAAATAAGATTATTATAGCTGGTAATCTTTCAGAATGGAAATCTGGTTATATTTATTTGCAGGAAGAATTGAAAAATAACTACTATAATATAGAACTTTTTGGTGTTGAATATACAAGAGAATCTTCAGAATTTGTAAAATATAATGGGAAATTCAAGTCTGACGAATTACCTTTACATATAAACTTTGGATTTGGATTGATTTGGGATGGACAATCAATAGATAAAATTAGTGGCTTATTTGGTGAGTATTTAAGATATAATAATCCACATAAATTTTCACTATATATGGCAACAGGAATTCCAGTTATAGTGTGGAAAGAATCAGCCTTAGCAAGTTTTGTTGAAAAAAATAAAGTTGGATATACTGTAAATTCATTATATGAATTAGAAGATATTTTTAAAAAAATGACAAAAGAAGAATATGAAATTTTAGTTAATAATGTTAAAAAAATACAAAACAAGGTAATTAATGGGGAATATATTTTAACAGCAGTAGAGAAAGTTTTAGAAAAAATATAAAGGAGTAATTTAGTATGGAAAAATATGATTATTTAATTGTTGGCGCTGGATTATTTGGAGCCACTATCGCCTATAGGGCAAAAAAAGCAGGAAAAAAAGTTCTAGTTATTGATAAAAGGAATCACATTGCCGGAAATGTATATACGGAAAATATTGAAAACATTAATGTACATAAATATGGAGCTCATATTTTTCATACAGATTATAAGGACGTTTGGGAATTTGTTAATAGTTTTGTAGAATTTAACAGATATACCAATTCACCAATTGCAAGAATAGAAAAAGAAATATATAATTTACCATTTAATATGAACACTTTCTCTAAAATATGGAGTGATGTCTATACCCCAGAAGATGCGCTTAGACATATTAACAGTGAAAGAAAAGAAATAACTGGTGAACCTAAAAATTTAGAAGAACAAGCTATTTCACTTGTTGGAAGGACTATTTATGAGAAATTAATAAAAGGCTATACAGAGAAACAATGGAATAGAGACTGTAAGGATTTACCTGCATTTATAATAAAAAGATTACCAGTTAGATTAGTGTATGATAATAATTATTTTAATGATAAGTATCAAGGAATTCCTATAGGAGGATATACCAAACTCGTAGAAAAGATGCTAGATGGAATCGAAGTAAAGCTTAATACAGACTTTTTTGATAACATTTTGGAATATAAAAAAATGTGTAATAAAATAGTGTATACAGGTGCAATTGATGAGTATTTTAATTATTCATTAGGAAAATTAGAATATCGTTCATTATTGTTTAAAACTAAAGTTATTAACTTGGAGAATTTTCAAGGCAATGCAGTTGTGAATTACACTGGACGCGAAGTTGATTATACAAGAGTAATTGAGCACAAACACTTTGAATATGGAAATCAACCTAAAACAGTTATTACTTATGAGTATCCTACTGACTTTAAAGAAGGAATGGAAAAATACTATACTGTAAATGATGAGAAAAATAATGAATTAGCTGAAAAATACAGAAAATTAGCATTACAAGAGAAGAATGTAATATTTGGGGGAAGGCTAGCTGAATATAAATATTATGACATGGATGATGTAATTAAGAAAGCATTAGATGTCAACATATAATAATTACATTGTAAAATTAGGAGGAAACCCATGGAAGAGAAAAAAGTCATAATACTAATGTCTACATATAATGGAGAAAAATATTTAAAAGAACAGATAGATAGTTTGGTAATGCAGACCTATAAAAATATTAATATTCTTATAAGAGATGATGGATCATCAGATAAAACTGTAGAAATTATTAAAGACTATCAAAGAAGATTTAACAATATTTTTTTAATTAATGGAAGTAATATTGGTTTTATTAATAGTTTTTTTGAATTATTAAAAAATGCTAATGAAGCTGACTATTATGCATATTGTGATCAAGATGATGTTTGGATGACAGATAAAATAGAAAGAGCAGTTAAATTCTTAGATAAAATCAATAAAGATAAACCAGTATTATATTTTTCAAATTCAGATTATTATGATGTGGATATGAATTTTATTGCTACTGCTGAAACAAAAAAAATATATAATTTCAGAAATTCCCTGGTAGAATGTGTAACGCAGGGAATGACAATGGTTATAAATGCAAAAACACGTCAATATATAATTGAACATGTTCCCCAAAATTGTTTGTATCATGATTGGTGGACTTATATGATATGCAGTGGATTTGGTGAAATAGTGTATGATGATAAATCATTGGTTAAATATAGGAGACATAATAAAAGTGTAACTGTAGAAGGAAAAAATGCATTTCAGTTATTTATTTTTAGGATTAAGGAATTTATAATAGGAGATTCACTTAAGAAAATAAGAAAACAATGGATAGATTTTGAGGAAAGTTATTATGATAAACTGAGTAATGAGAATAAATATCTTATTAAACTTTTTACACATAAATATAGTTTTATGAATGCATTAAGAAAAGCATTTTATCCAAGAAGATTTAGAAGAAAAATAATAGATGATATAAGTGTAAGAATACTATTTATTTTAGGAAGATTATAAGTTAATAAAGCTATATTTTATATTAAATAGTATAATTGAAAAAATTAACATTGTTTTATATATATATACAATATATAATAAATATATATTTTAGGAGGTAAGTTAAGTGAAAAAGAAATATATTATTAGTATATTTATTATATTGTTTTTATTTTTAATTTTAACCAATTATTCTATAAATGCTGGAAAAATAACAACAGAAGGTAGTATACAATATAAAGCAAAAATGTACATAGATTGTCCAACTGTTGAAAATTGCAAAGATGAGATGTATTTAAAAGGTTGGATAATGACAGATGATGAAGAAAGTCAAATAAAAGTATTTATAAATAATGAGGAAATAACAGGTTTAAATATAGAAAGAGAAGAGAGAGAAGATGTATTAAGGGCTATACAAGGATATGGAGGAATAGAAAAGAATCCAACTCCAGGATTTAAAACAGTTATTAATACATCAGCATATAATGATGGAATATATGAAATTAAAATACAGGTAATTTCAAGAAATAAAGAACTAATAGAAGAAAAAAACAGGAATTTCACAATAAAAAAATATGAAGCAAAATCATATATAGATTATCCATCAAGTGAAATTGTTAAAAAGAAGATGAATCTTTCTGGTTGGGTAATGACAGAAGATAAAGAAAGTCAAATAAAAGTATTTATAAATGATAAGGAAATAACAGGTTTAAACATAGAAAGAGAAGCAAGAGAAGATGTAATAAAAGCAATACAAGGATATGGAGGAATAGAAAAGAATTCAACTCCTGGATTTAAAACAGTAGTTGATACATCAAACTATGGAGATGGAATATATGAATTAAAAATACAGATTATTTCAAGATATGGAGAAATAATAGAAGAGAAAACTAGAAATTTTACAATAAAAAAATATGAGGCAAAAATGTACATAGATTGTCCAACTGTTGAAAATTGCAAAGATGAAATGTATTTAAAAGGTTGGATAATGACAGATGATGAAGAAAGTCAAATAAAAGTATTTATAAATAATGAAGAAATAACAGGTTTAAACATAGAAAGAGAAGCAAGAGAAGATGTAATAAAAGCAATACAAAGATATGGAGGAATAGAAAAAAATCCAATTCCAGGATTTAAAACAGTAGTTGATACATCAAACTATGAAGATGGAATATATGAATTAAAAATACAAGTATTATCAAGAGAAGGTGTAATTATCGAAGAAAAGAAAAAGAGCTTCGAAATTAGGGAATATATAGCAAAATCATATATAGATTATCCATCAAGTGAAATTGTTAAAAAGAAGATGAATCTTTCTGGTTGGGTAATGACAGAAGATAAAAAAAGTCAAATAAAAGTATTTATAAATAATAAGGAAATAACAGGTTTAAACATAGAAAGAGAAACAAGAGAAGATGTAATAAAAGCAATACAAGGATATGGAGGAATAGAAAAGAATCCAACTCCAGGATTTAAAACAGCCATTGATAC
This sequence comes from Clostridia bacterium, assembly GCA_017510525.1. Classification (GTDB taxonomy): domain Bacteria; phylum Bacillota; class Clostridia; order TANB77; family CAG-508; genus UMGS1994. Next base: position 167,645 of record JAFWNC010000019.1, read on the forward strand.
ATCAGAGTATAGAGATGGTATTTACGAATTAAGAATACAGATAATATCAGATAATAGAATAATAGGACAAAGTAAAAAGAGTTTTGTAATAAAAAAATATGATGCTAAAGTATATTTAGATTATCCAATAACTAACCAAATATATAGATCTAATACCCTTCTTATTAAAGGGTGGGAAATGTCAGAACACCCTGTAAGTATTCTGAAAATTAGAATTGATGGTATTGAAATTGAAAATGTTGAAAGAGTAGAAAGAGAAGATGTATTAAATGCAATAACTGATTTTGGAGGCAGAGTAACTAATCCTAAACCAGGGTTTTACAAGGTTCAGGATATTTCAAATTTAAGTGATGGAAATCATGTTATAAGTATAGAGGTTTATTCAGAATTAAATGAATTAATGGGGTCTAAAAACGTTGAGATTACAATAAACAGAGAATATATGCTAGGAATTGATGTTTCGCAACATAATGGAAATATAGATTGGGAAAAGGTTAGAGAATCAGGAATTGACTTTGCAATTATCAGATGTGGATATGGAAGAGATAGGGTTAGTCAAGATGATTCAAAGTTTGTAAGGAATATAAGTGAATGTGAAAGATTAAGAATTCCTTATGGTGTGTATCTATATTCATATGCTGGTGATGGGGAAGGTGCAAAATCAGAAGCGGAACATGCATTAAGATTAATTCGAACTACGGGTGCTAATCCAACTATGGGAGTATGGATTGATATTGAAGATGCTGATGGATATAAAGTAAGAAATGGAATATCTTATAATACATCAGAGATAGTTGCTAATACATTCTGCAGTATTATTAATAATAATGGATATAGAGCAGGAATATATGCAAGCTTATATTGGTATAGAGATTATTTAGATAGCAATAGTCTATTAAACTATGAGAAATGGGTAGCACAATGGAATTCTAGATGTACATATGAAAAAAATTATGTAATGTGGCAATATTCGTCAAGTGGAAGTGTTAATGGGATTTCAGGAAATGTAGATATGGATAAATATTATCAATAGATAATATAATAATCATTGAATTACCTCAGAGATTCTTTTCTGAGGTAATTGTTGTGATTTTTAGTAAAAATAAGTATAATATATTTTATAAAGAATGGAGAAGAGAATGAAAAAGATTAGAGTGTTAATAATGTTGATATTTTTCATATTTACATTAGTCTTATTTTCAAGTATTCATTTTGCAAACAATTCAACTGATATTGAATATAAAGCTCAAGTTTGGATAGATACAGATAAAGATGAAAACTGCAAATATGAATGCATAATTAGAGGTTGGTTGATGACAGATGATGAAGAATCAACGATGAAGTTTTATATTAATGGAGAAGAAAAAGAGACAATAATTCAAAGAGAAGAAAGACAAGATGTATTAAGTGCAATAAAAGGTTATGGAGGAGATGAAAAGAATCCTCAACCAGGATTTATAGCTAAAATTAATACAAACGATTATAAAGATGGAGCATATAACTTAAAAATAATAATAATTTCAAGAAATGGTCATGTTTTAGCTCAGAATGAAAGAACGATTATAATAGATAGTAAAATAAAAGCTAAAGTATATATAGATGAACCAGCTCAAAATAATATAAAAACAGAATTAAATATTAAAGGCTGGGTAATGTCAGAAGATGAAGAAGCAAAATTGAGAGTTTTTATTGATAATAAAGAAAAAGAGACCGTAATTCAGAGAACTGAAAGAAAAGACGTAATAAGAAATATAAAGGGATATGGAGTTGGAGAAAAAAATCCAACTCCAGGATTTGAAGCATTAATAGATGTATCAAATTATACAGATGGAAATCATGAGTTAATAATAAAAGTTGTATCAAGAGAGGGAGAAGTATTAGAAGAAAAAAGAAAATGTTTTGAGATAAGAAAGTATAATTCAAAATTGTATATAGATACTGCTGAAAATGAAAACTGTAAATATGAGTGTAAAATAAAAGGTTGGTTAATGACAGAAGATGAAGAATCAACGATAAAGTTTTATATTAATGGGGAAGAAAAAGAGGCAATAATTCAAAGAGAAGAAAGACAAGATGTATTAAATGCAATAAAAGGCTATGGAGGAGTAGAAAAGAATCCATTACCAGGATATTTAGCTACAATAAATACAGATGGATATTCAGATGGAACTTATAAATTAACAGTAAAAAATATATCAAGAAATAATGAAGTATTAGCTGAAAAAGGAATACAGATCAGAATAGATAGTGATTTAAAAGCAAAGATGTATATAGATGAACCAGCTCAAAACAATATAAAAACAGAATTAAAGATAAAAGGCTGGGTGATGACAGAAGATGAACAATCAGTAATAAAAGTATATATTGATGGTACTGAAAAAAATACAAGTTATCAAAGAAAAGGAAGAGAAGATGTAATAAAAGTAGTAAAAGGCTATGGTGGAGTGGAAAAGAATCCAACTCCAGGATTTGAAACTTTAATAGATACTTCACACTATTCAGATGGTAGTCATGAGTTAATAATAAAAATAGTATCAAGAGAGGGAAAAGAATTAGAAGAAAAAAGAAAAAATCTTGAAATAAAAAAATATAATACGAAAATGTATATTGATACAATTGAAAATGAAAACTGTAAATATGAGTGTAAAATCAAAGGATGGGTAATGACAGAAGATGAAGAATCAACTATGAAGTTTTATATTAATGGAGAAGAAAAAGAAGCAACAATTAAAAGAGAAGAGAGACAAGATGTAATAAATGCAATCAAAGGTTATGGAGGAGTAAAAAAGAATCCATTACCTGGATATATAGCTACAATAAATACAGATGGATATTCAGATGGAACTTATAAATTAACAGTAAAAAATATTTCGAGAAATAATGAAGTTTTAGCTGAAAAAGAATTAAAAATAAGAATTGACAGTAACTTAAAAGCAAAGATGTATATAGATGAACCAGCTCAAAACAATATAAAAACAGAATTAAAGATAAAAGGCTGGGTGATGGCAGAAGACGAACAATCAACAATAAAAGTTTTTATTGATGGTATTGAAAAATATGCAACTCATCAAAGATTTGAAAGAGAAGATGTAATAAAAGCAATAAAGGGCTATGGAGGAATTGAAAAAAATCCAACTCCTGGTTTTGAATCTTCTGTAATAGATACATCAGGTTATAGAGACGGAGATTATGAATTAAAAATTCAGGTTATTTCACGAGAAGGAAAAGTAATAGGAGAGAGTAAGAAAAACATTCATATAAAAAAATATGATGGTAAAGTTACTATAGATGGTCCATTAATTAATCGTGAAGATGCAAGACTTCAAATGAATTTACATGGATGGGTTATGTCAGAAGATGAATTATCTAAAATAAAAATTTATATAGATGGAGTTGAAAAAGATAATCTTGACATAGAAAGAGAAGAAAGAGAAGATGTTTTACGTGTTATCCAAGACTTTGGCGGCAGAGAAAAGAATCCAATGCCAGGATATAGAACTACTATTGATACATCTGAGTATAAAGATGGTATACATACAGTTAAAGTTGAAGCTTTATCAAGAGATAATGAATTTATTGCATCTTCAGAAGTTCAATTTAGAATAAAAAAATATAATACAACAATTTGTATTGATAGCCCTAAAGATACAAATTTTAGAACTGATTCTGGCTTAGCAAATGTATATATTAGAGGTTGGGTGATGTCAGAATTAGGAAACAAAGAAATTTGGATTTCTGTAGATAATAGGAGATGGAATTTTAATCAAGAATATAGACAAGATGTGCTTAATGATGTAAGAGGATTTGGAGATGCTAACAGTAATCCTATACCTGGATTTAATTTAATGTTATATGATGTAGGCCAAGGACAACATAAAGTAACGATTCAGGTTAAGTCAAATGTATTGGATGAAATAATTGAAAGTAAAGAATTTTATTTTACTGTTGAGAAAACAGGACCTGTATTAATTTCAGAAGCAACTTTAACTTCACCAGGAAGCGGTTATTATAGAAACATAAACTTAAGCATTGCTTCTAGTACTGTTAATGGAACAGTTTTAGGCCCAGGAGAAGTATTTGATTGGGGAGCACGTGTTGGTCAAGCAACGTTAGCAAAAGGATATCAATATGCAGCAGTTTTTCAAGGAAATACTGTAACTCAAGGCGTTGGCGGAGGAATATGCCAAGTAAGTAGTACATTGTATCAAGCAGCAAGAGATGCAGGAATGTGGATAATAGAGAGACATAATCATTCTATGCAACCTACATATACAACTCTTGGAAATGATGCAGCTGTTTCTTATGGAGTATTAAATTTTGTATTCCAAAATCCATATCCATATTCAATATATATTGAGATGTCTTCAGATGGAGGATCAGTAAATTGTAAAATATATAGAATATAAGCTAAAAACAAGAAAAAGTATAAAACTTTTTCTTGTTTTTTTTGCATTATAATGATATATTAAAAAAAATGAAAAAAGGAGAAACAATATATGTCAGTATTAGTTACAGGTGGTACAGGTTTTATAGGAAGCCATACCGTTGTTGAATTATTAAAAGAAGGTAGAGAAGTTATAATTATAGATAATTTCTCAAATAGCAAACCAAAAGTATTAGATGCAATAGAAAAAATAACAGGTAATAAACCTAAGTTTTATGAACTTGATTATTTAAATCAAGAACAACTTGAAAAAGTATTTGAAGAAAATGAAATTGATTCCGTTATCAATTTTGCAGGATATAAAGCTGTTGGTGAATCAGTTAAAGAACCTTTAAAATATTATCATAATAATGTTTCAGGTGCTATAGTTTTATTAGAAACAATGAAAAAATATAATGTAAAGAAATTTGTGTTTAGTTCTTCAGCAACAATTTACGGAGATCCAGGAACTCCAGAATATATAGAAGAATTTGGAAGAGGAAAAACAACAAATCCATATGGTACAACAAAGTCGATGATTGAGCAAATATTAGAAGATTTATATATTTCAGACAATTCATGGGACATTGCAATTCTAAGGTATTTTAACCCAGTTGGTGCACATGAAAGTGGACTAATTGGGGAAGAACCTCAAGGAATTCCTAATAATCTAATGCCTTTTATTATGAAAGTTGCTAATAAAGAATTAGAATATTTAAATGTATTTGGAAATGATTATGAAGGAACTAAAGATGGAACAGGTGCGAGAGATTACTTACATGTTGTCGATTTAGCAATCCGGACATATTAAAGCTTTAGAGAAATTAGACAAAGAAGAAAAAGGAATATTTATATATAATTTAGGAACAGGAACACCATATACTGTTCTAGAAATGGTTGAAACATTTAAAAGAGTAAATAATATAGATGTTCCATATAAGATTGCACCAAGAAGACCTGGAGATTTAGCAATTTATTATGCTGATTCAACTAAGGCAAAGACTGAATTAGGATGGGTTGCTGAGAAAAACTTAGAAGATATGTGTAGAGACAGTTGGAATTATATGAAAAATAGAAAATAAAGGAATGAATAAATTGAAAAAAATAGTCACAATAATAGGGGTTAGGCCACAGTTTATAAAAGCTGCAGTTGTTTCAAAAGCCTTAAAAGGAAATTTTAATGAAATAATAGTACATACAGGACAACATTATGATAAAAACATGTCAGATATTTTTTTTGAGCAACTTGAAATACCAAAACCAAAATATTTTTTAAAAGTTGGATCAAAAATTCCAGGAAAACAGATAGGAGAAATGCTTATTAAAATTGAAGAAGTATTATTAGAGGAAAAACCAGATTATGTTTTAGTTTATGGAGATACTAATTCAACCTTAGCAGGAGCTATTGCCGCTGTTAAGAGTCAAATTCCGATAATACATATTGAGGCAGGAATAAGATCATATAATAAAGATATGACAGAGGAACAAAATAGAGTTTTAACAGATCATTTATCAGGTTTATTGTTTTCACCTACAGATATAGCCGTTAAAAATCTAAAAAAAGAAGGAATTGAAAAAAATGTTTTTAATTTAGGAGATGTAATGTGTGATTCAACACTGCATTTTTCAGAAATTGGTAGAAAGATAATTACAAAAGAGAATATAGATCTTAAAGGTATTTACGATAAAAGAAAAATAGATAAATTTTATTTATCAACAATACATAGAGATTTTAATTCAAATCCTATTAATTTAAAAAACATTTTAAATACACTGGAAAAATTAGATAAGCAAGTTGTTTTTCCAATTCATCCAAGAATAAAGAATATAATAGATGATTTGATGGCTGAAAATAATTATAAAAACACATATTTTGTACAACCAGTCGATTATCTAACAATGTTATATCTTACTCAAAACGCAGAAAAAGTTATAACAGATTCAGGTGGACTTCAAAAAGAATGTTATATATTGAATACTCCATGTATTACAGTAAGACCAGATACCGAATGGGTAGAGACACTTAAAAATGGATACAATGTATTATCAAGTTCAGATGAAAATGAATTATACAATAAAATAATTAAAGCAAAGATTGATACTACTAAAAAGAAAGAACAGTTTTTAGGAGATGGACATGCAGCTGAAAAGATAGTTGAAGTAATAAAAAAAATGTCAATATAGGCATTTTTTTTATTTTTTTTCTTGTTTTTTTACCAATATAGTGATATTATTTAGAAGAAATTAAAATAAGGAGATTTATGTAGTATGAAAATATTAATAACTGGAGCAAATGGAATGCTTGCAAAATCAGTAAGAGAAAGACTTAAAGACAATGAACTAATATGTACAGATGTTGCAGAATTAGATATAACAAATAGAGAAGGGGTTTTAGAATATGTTAAAGACTTAAAACCTGATTACATAATTAACTGCGCAGCATATACTGCTGTTGATAAAGCAGAAGAAGCTGGAGATATTGTTGAATATATTAATGCAGACGGACCAGGGAACTTAGCTAGAGCAGCAAAAGAAGTTGACGCTGTTTTTATTCATATTAGTACAGATTATGTTTTCCCTGGAGATTTAAGCTTAGATAAAGCATATAAAGAAGATGATCAAACAGGCCCAGTTACAGTTTATGGAAAAACAAAATTAAAAGGTGAAGAACAAGTTAAAAGAGAAACAGATAAATATTATATTTTCAGAACAGCTTGGCTTTACGGAGATGGAAACAATTTTGTAAGAACAATGTTAAAACTTGGAGCTGATAGAGATGAATTAAGTGTTGTAGCAGATCAACATGGAAGTCCAACTTTTGCTGATGATTTAGCAAATATTATTGGAGAAGCAATTGAAAAGAAAATACCTTATGGAATATATCATTCTACAAATGAAGGATTTACAACTTGGTATGATTTTACAAAAGCAATTTTCGAATATACTGGAACAATTTGCAAAGTAAATCCTGTAACTACTGAAGAATATATTGATATGATGAAAATAACTCAAGCTAAAAGACCTTTTAATTCTCAACTTTCTAAAGAAAAACTACTATCAGTTGGAATCAAAGTTCCAGATTGGGAAGATGCACTAAAAAGATATTTAGTAAAAGAAGGAAAAATGTAATTCGTAGCGGAGCACTACAGTGCTCCATAAAAAGGAGGATTTTTTATGAAAAACAGAAAAGGAATAATATTAGCAGGAGGAAGTGGAACAAGATTATATCCATTAACTTTAGCAATTTCAAAACAAATTATGCCAGTTTATGATAAACCTATGATTTATTATCCATTATCAGTATTAATGCAAGCTGATATTAGAGAGGTTTTAATAATCTCTACACCTAGAGATATAGTAGTTTTCAAAGAGCTTTTAGGCGATGGTTCTAAATGGGGAATGAAGTTTGAATATAAAATTCAAGAAAAACCAAATGGTTTAGCTGAAGCTTTTATTATTGGAGCTGATTTCATTGGCGATGATAATGTTGCAATGATTCTTGGTGACAATATGTTTTATGGTGAGCATTTAGCTGAAAGACTTAAAGCTGCTAATGAAAGAGAAAATGAAGCTACAATATTTGGATATTATGTAAAAGATCCTAGAGCTTATGGTGTTGTTGAAATAGATAAAGATGGAAAAGCAGTATCAATAGAAGAAAAACCTCAAGATCCAAAATCTAATTATGCAGTTCCAGGTTTATATTTCTATACAAATGACGTAATAGATATAGCGAAAAATATTAAACCATCTGCTAGAGGCGAATTAGAGATTACAACTGTAAATGAAGAATATATGAAACTAGGAAAATTAAAAGTAGAAAAACTAGGAAAAGGAATGGCTTGGTTTGATACAGGAACACATGATGCACTTTTAGAAACAGCAAGTTTTGTTCAAACTATTCAAAAAAGACAAGGCCTTCAAATAAGCTGTCCTGAAGAGATTGCATATAAAAAAGGCTGGATAACAGCTGAACAATTATTAGTATTAGCTGAAAAATTCATGAAAACAGAATATGGAAAATATTTAAAGGATCTTGCTGATAATAAATTTAGAGAAGAATAGGAGAGTTTAAATGGGAAAATTCAAAAGAATAGATACATCTATAGAAGGTGTTTGCGTTATTGAACCAACAGTGTTTGGTGATAATAGAGGTTATTTTATGGAAACGTATAGTACAAAAGAGTTTGAAGAAATAGGAATAACAAATAATTTTGTACAAGATAATCAATCAAAATCAAAAAAAGGAGTACTTAGAGGACTTCATTTTCAAAAAGAAAATACTCAGGCAAAGCTTGTTAGAGTTATTAAAGGTGAAGTTTTTGATGTTGCAGTTGATTTAAGACCAGGAAGTAAAACTTATGGAAAATGGGAAGGCGTAATCCTTTCTGAAGAAAATAAAAAAATGTTTATGATTCCAAGAGGATTTGCACATGGATTTTTAGTTTTATCAGATGAAGCAGAATTCACTTATAAATGTGATGATGTTTATAATCATGAAGCTGAAGGTGGATTAAAATGGGATGATCCAGATGTAAATATTGAATGGCCAATGGGAGATATGAAAAAGGAAGATTTATTAACATCTGAAAAAGACGCATTATGGCCTAGTTTGAAAGAGTTAAAGGAAACTGACTTGTTTCAAAATTTATAAAAAATGTAGGGGCTACTAGTCGCCCCTACAATAATATATATAATAATAATTAAAAAAGGAGAATAAAAATGAAAAACGTATTAGTAACAGGAGCAGCAGGTTTCATAGGAGCGAATTTTGCTGAATATTTTGTAGGAAAACATCCAGATTATAAGGTAGTTGTATTAGACAAACTTACTTATGCTGGAAATCTAGATAATTTGGATAAAGTAAAAGATAAAATTACATTTATTCAAGGAGATATCTGTGATTTTGAATTGGTTAAAGATATTATGACAAAATATGATATTAATGGAGTAATTCACTTTGCTGCAGAATCACATGTTGATAACAGTATAAAAACACCATTTGTATTTACTCAAACAAATGTAATTGGAACTCATACTTTATTAGAAGCAGCAAAACAAATCTGGGGAGAAGGTAGCGAAAATAAATTTGTACACATCTCTACAGATGAAGTATATGGAACTTTAGGAGAAGAAGGATATTTTACAGAAAAATCTCCAATTCAACCAAACAGTCCATATTCATCATCAAAAGCTAGTTCAGATTTAATAGCTTTAGCTTATCATGAAACATATAAAATGAATGTTACAGTTACAAACTGTTCAAACAATTATGGACCATATCAACATAATGAAAAATTAATACCTCATATGATTAAACTAGCTCTTAAAGATCAAAAACTACCTGTATATGGTAATGGAAGAAATATTAGAGATTGGTTATATGTAGAAGATCATTGTGAAGCAATAGATTTGGTATTCCATAATGGAAGAGCAGGAGAAAGATATAACATTGGTGGACACAATGAAAAGAGAAATATTGATATAGTAAAATTAATCTTAAAGAGATTAGATAAATCAGAAGACTTAATTGAATTTGTTGAAGACAGAAAAGGACACGATTACAGATATGCAATAGATCCAACAAAGATTAGCAATGAATTAGGATGGACACCAAAAACAAAATTTGAAGATGGAATTGTTAAGACAATTGATTGGTATTTAGCAAATCCAAAATGGTTAGAATAATATATAGATTAAAGATTGGGACAGTTCTCTTATTTTGAAAGAAGAGAAACGTCCCAATTTTTTATTCATATTTTCAAACTACATGCATATATATAATATAAAGACAACCTTTCAAGGAGGAAAATATATGTGGTGTACTAAAGATGAAAAATATATTCAAAAAGAGCTAAATACAGATATTAAAAATGGAATTACAACTGAGGAAGCAAAAAAAAGATTAGATAAATATGGAAAAAATGAATTGGAAGAAAGAAAAAAAGAATCATTAATTATAAAATTTTTAAAGCAGTTTAATGATTTTATGATTATTATTTTAATTATTTCTGCAATAATATCATCAGTTCTTACTAAAGTTCAAGGTGAAAATGATTATACAGATTGCATTATTATAATTTCGATTGTTATTTTTAATGGATTAATGGGTGTTATTCAAGAAAGTAAGGCTGAAAAATCATTAGAAGCGTTAAAAAAACTTTCTGCACCAATAGCGAAAGTTAAAAGAGATGGAAAAATTTTTGAAATAGATAGCAAAGATGTTACAATAGGTGATCTGATAATTTTAGAGGCAGGAAATTTTGTACCAGCTGATTGCCGTTTGATAAATTCATTTAACTTGAAGGTTGAAGAATCAGCATTAACGCGGAGAAACTATCCCAACTGAGAAAGATTCTAAATATATATGTAAAAAAGATGTTCAAATAGGTGACATGAAGAACTGTTGCTTTGCAACAACCACTGTTGTAAATGGGCATGGAGAAGCAATTGTAACAGAAATAGGTATGAGTACTAAAGTTGGCAAAATAGCAAAATTAATAATGTCTAATGAAGCACCTGAAACACCTATTCAAAGAAAATTATCAGAAGTAGGAAAAGTTTTAGGATTTAGTTGCATAGTTATTTGCATGGTAATTTTTTGCATAGGAATATTAAAAAGAATACCAATAATAGAAATGTTTATGACATCAATAGGCTTAGGAGTTGCAGCAATTCCAGAAGGGTTGCCAGCTGTTGTAACAATAATGCTTTCGATAGGCGTAACAAAAATGGCTAAAAAAAATATAATAATCAGAAAACTACCAGCAGTTGAAACACTTGGAAGTAGTACGGTTATTTGTTCTGATAAAACAGGAACCCTAACCCAAAACAAAATGAAAGTAACAAGAATTGAAAATGTTAACAGTACTGATAAAAAATTCACATTAACCTTAGCTACTATGTGTACAGACTGTAATATAGAGATAGAAAATGGAAGAAAAAGTGCTTCTCGGAGAAGCAACTGAAAATGCTATTGTAAATGAAGCATTAGATTATGGAATTGATAAAAATGAATTATATATTCAAATGCCAAGAATAAATGAAATATCTTTTGATTCAGAAAGAAAACTAATGACAACTATTCATAAAATTGGTAAAAAATATAGAATTATAACTAAAGGAGCACCAGATGTTTTAATTAATAGATGTAATAAATATTATCACAGTGGTGAAATTAAAGAATTGAATTCTGGAATTAAACAAAACATATATAGAAAAAATAATCAAATGGCAGATGATGCTTTAAGAGTAATTGGAGTTTCTTATATTGATATAGATATACTCCCAAATAAAATAACATCGCAAAATATAGAAAATAATTTAATATTTGTTGGTTTGATAGGAATGATTGATCCTCCAAGAGAAGGTGTAAAAGAATCAATAGAAGAATGTAAAAATGCTGGAATAAAAACAGTTATGATTACAGGGGATCATATTGCAACAGCAAAAGCAATTGCAAAAGAATTAGGAATCCTTGAGATAAATGATATTGCTATTACTGGAGCAGAGTTAGATAAAATTCCGGAAAAAGATTTTAAAGAAAACATAATGAGATATAGTGTATTTGCAAGGGTTTCACCAGAACACAAAGTAAAGATTGTTAAAGCGTTTAGAGATAATGGAGAAGTAGTTGCAATGACAGGAGATGGAGTTAATGATGCACCAGCATTGAAAAATGCTGATATTGGAGTTTCAATGGGAAAAACTGGAACTGATGTTGCTAAAAATGCATCAGATATGATATTAACAGATGATAATTTTACTTCTTTAGTAAATGCTGTTAAACAAGGAAGAATATTATTTGACAATATGGTAAAAGCCATACATTTCTTAATTTCAACAAATATTTCAGAAATAATAACAATATTTATTGGATTATTATTAGGGTTTGATACTCCTCTTTTAGCAATACAATTACTATGGATAAACCTTGTAACAGATTCACTTCCAGGAATCGCATTAAGCTTAGAACCAGCAGAAAAAGATATAATGAATAGAAAACCAAGAGATCCTAAAAAAAGCATATTTGGAGATGGATTGTGGACTGATATTATAATTGAAGGAATAATGATGGGAATAATAACACTAGTTGCTTTTACAATTGGAAATACTTATTATGGCCTTGAAGTTGGGAGAACAATGGCATTTTTAACACTTGGATTAGTAGAATTAATTCATAGTTTTAATGTAAAAAGTAAAGAGTCATTATTCAAAACAGGTATTTTAAATAACAAATACTTGATAGGTGCTTTTGTAGTATGTAGTGTATTACAAGTTGGTGTTGTTTCTTTACCAATAATAGCACAAAAATTTAAATTAGTGACATTAAATGAAATTCAATGGATATATACAATTTTAATATCTTCATCAATATTTATAATTATGGAATTTCAAAAACTATTTAATAAAATATCATTTGGAAACAGCTTCAAAAAGTATAAATTACAAACTAAATCTTGAAATTAACATAAAACTGTGATAAAATAATTACATTGTTAACATAGTTTAAGAAAAAAGTTTTTTTCTGAATTTATTCATGTAAACAACTTTTAACTAAAATCTTACCATTATGTGCACAAAATAATTTTAAAGGAGGATGAAAAATATGGTAAGTGAAAAAACAACAGGAAGGAACCCGGAAATTATTGCTGAAAAGGAAGAAGAATTTCTTAAAAAAGGAAAGACTCTTTTTTTACACAGCAATAGTAAAGCTTGGATAAGCGGTGTGTTGGCTGAGGATTTTAGCTTAAGCCATACAATTGAAAAAAACAACAAAAAGTTTTATTCATCAGTTGTAGCTGTATCACGCGAAAGTGAAGTAGTGGATTACGTTCCTATTATTGTCAGCGAACGGCAGTTACCAAAGGATAAGGATGAATTAAAACAATGGGCAAAAGTAAGTGTAGGCGGAGCGGTAAAAACATGTAAAAAGTTTAACGAAACTACAAAGCAATGTTTTGTTCAGGCAAGTGTTCTTGAGATTGACAATGAAGAAAAAAATGAAAACATTGTTTATCTTAAGGGATTTGTTATGATCAAACCGCGTCTTGTTCAGACTAAATCAGGCAAAAAGATTTTGTATGTTGTTTTAGAAATTCCACTCGGAAAGGGAAAGAAATCTTATATTTCATGTATGATATGGAATCATGCGGCTGAAACAGCCAAAGAAGAGATCGGCGAAGGAGACATGGTTGAAATCTATGGAAGTTTCAAAAGCAGGACACACATAGAAGAAGATCCTAACAATCCGGGTCATGACATTAAAACTGAAAAGTTCGAAATGTCGGTATGCAGTTACGCAGTTTTAAGAAGAAAGAAGAGTTAAAAGTAAAAAAAGAGAGAAGTTTTGTAAAACTTCTCTCTTTTTCATTGAATATGAAAGTATCACTTTCATATTATATATAAAAAGGTGGGGACAAGCCCCACCACTACAAGTTTAACAAATAATTTTTTGTAGGGGCAGGGCTTGTCCCTGCCTATCTGAAAATGTTCGATTTTAAGATATATTCTTATATATTGCTATATTTTAAAAAATATGATATTGTATTTATGTATATATAGGAGGTTGAAATGTTAGAATTAAAAAATATAAATAAAACCTATAAAATTGGTGATATAGAAACAATTGCTTTAAATAATGTATCAGTATCATTTAGAGAAAAAGAATTTGTTTCAATTTTAGGTCCAAGTGGATCAGGTAAAAGTACATGTCTAAATATAATCGGCGGACTTGATAGATATGATTCAGGAGATCTAATAATAAAGGGCAAGAAAACGAAAGACTTTAAAGAAAAAGATTGGGATGCATATAGAAATAATTCAATTGGTTTTGTATTCCAAAATTATAATTTAATAACACATTTAAGTATTGTTGATAATGTTGAATTAGGAATGACTTTAAGTGGAGTTAAAGGAAAAGAAAAAAGAAAAAGAGCTATTGAAGTTCTTGAAAAAGTTGGATTAAAAGAACATATTCATAAAAGACCAAATCAATTATCAGGAGGACAAATGCAAAGAGTTGCAATAGCTAGAGCATTAGTAAATAATCCTGAAATACTTTTATGTGATGAACCAACTGGAGCTCTAGATACTACAACAAGTGTTCAAATAATGGAGCTTATTAAAGAAATATCTAAAGATAAGCTTGTAATAATGGTAACACATAATCCAGAAATAGCTGAGAAATACTCTGATAGAATAATAAAATTTGAAGATGGAAAAATTCTTTCTGATTCAAATCCATATGATAAAAAAGATAAAGAAAGTGACTTTAAATTAAAGAAAACAAGTATGAAATTTATAACAGCACTTCATTTATCATTTAACAATATAAGAACAAAAAAAGGAAGAACATTTTTAACAGCTTTTGCTTCAAGTATTGGAATAATTGGAATTGCTGTAATACTTAGTTTATCAACAGGATTTCAAGTAAAAATTGATAAGTATATTAAAGATACAATGGATCAATTTCCTATTATTATAAACCAAACAACAATTGAAATGGATGAAGAAAAGTCTGAAGAAATAAGTGAAGATTTATCAAATATAGTATCAACAAATAAAAAATATCCAGATACAGATGAAATGTATTTATATGATTCAAATATGGCAAGTAGTTATCATGATAATGTATTATCAGAAGAATACATGGACTATCTTTCAAAAATAGATAAAGAAATCTGTAGCAGTATAGGATATATAAGTCTTACAAACCTTAATTTGGTTAGAAAAGATGATAATGGAAATATAATCCCAATAAAAGTTGCAGGAGGAGTTAACCAAACAGCAAGTAGCGACGCAAGAGGATTAACATCAATAAATGCAACAACATATCCCAAAATGCTTGATAAAAACAGAAATTACCTAGAAGAATATTATGATGTATTAGAGGGAAAATATCCTGAAAAGGTTACAGATGTTGTATTAGTTGTTGATTATAAAAACAGAATTTCAAATGATTCAATGAAAAATTTAGGATTTGATATTACAAATCTTGAAAGTTTAAAATTTAAAGAAATAGTTGGAATGGAATTAAAACTTGTTACAAATGACGAGTTTTATGCTGACACTGGATATGGAACATATACATTAAATAGCGATTATGAGGCTATGTATAATTCGCCAAATTCACTTACATTAAATGTAGTTGGAGTTGTTAGGACAAAAGAAGAAGTGAAAATATCACTATTAGCTGACGGAATTGCATATAGTAGTGATTTAAACGATTTAGTTGAAGAAAGAGCAAAAAATTCAAAAATCGTTCAAGCTCAAAAAGAGGCTAATTATAATATATTAACAAAAGAAGATTTCTTTGCTGATACTGCGAAACAACAAATGATTTCTTATTTAGGAGGAAGCGAGATTCCACTTTATGCAATTCTTTATCCAACATCATTTGAAAACAAGGATAAGTTATGTGATTATCTTGATAAATATAATGAGGGTAAAGAGGAAAGTGAAAAAATTATTTATCAAGACTTATCTTCAACAATTACAGAAATGACATCTGGAATAATGGATGGAATAACAGTTGTATTAATCGCTTTTGCAGCAATATCATTAGTTGTTAGTTTAATAATGATAGCGATTATCACATATATTTCTGTATTGGAAAGAATTAAAGAAATAGGAATTTTAAAAGCATTAGGTGCTAGAAAGAAAGATATTACAAGAGTGTTTAATGCAGAAACATTTATACTTGGAGTATTTTCAGGAACACTAGGAATTACAATTGCTTATATTTTAACAATACCAATTAATAAAGTAATATATAATATGACAGAGTTAGAAAATGTAGCTAAATTACAACCTTTACATGCAATTCTTTTAGTATTAATAAGTACAACTTTGACGGTTTTAGGTGGGTATATTCCTGCTAAGATTGCTGCTAAAAAAGATGCTGTAGATGCGTTAAGAACAGAATAAATTTTTTTATGGACAACTCTAGTTGTCCTCTACGAATTATATGGCGCAAGTATCGTAGCGGAGAACTAGAGTTCTCCATATGTGGCGAAGCCATTTTTTAACATTATTAAATCATACCTCATATTAATAAATAATGGAGGTATGATTTTTTATGGATAAAAAAATAAGAAACTTTCAAATTTTTAGTATAGTATTTACGTTAACACTAGGAGCTTTGCTTCATTTTACATATGAATGGTCTGGAGGAAATAAAATTGTTTCACTATTTTCAGCTGTGAATGAAAGTACATGGGAACACCTAAAACTAGTGTTTTATCCAATGTTAATAACTACAATAATTGGATATTTTTATTTAGGAAAAGACTATTCAAATTTTTTATGTTCAAAAACAAAAGGAATACTTGTAGCAATCTCTTTTATAATATTTTTTTTCTACACATATACAGGAATAATAGGAAGAAACTTTGCTATAATTGATATATCGTCATTTATAATTGCAACAATACTAGGAGAAATAACATCATATCTATTTATAATTAATACAACAAAATGTAACAACAAAACATCTAAAATAATATTAACAATACTACTATTGTGCTTTATAACATTCACATTCATAACACCAAAAATAGGCTTATTCAAAGATCCAGTAACAGGAACATATGGAATTCAAAAATAATCCCTACTACGAATAAAATTATCAAAAATTCGTAGCGGAGCACTAAAGTGCTCCATGTAGGGGCGGTTTTCACCCCCTGCCCTATAACTATATTGAATAAATACCATAAAACAGACAAAAATAAATACATTAAGGAGGAAAAAATGTTTAAACCTAAATGTATTTATTTTGAAAAAAATATAGAAAACTTTGAATTAGGAAAATTCTTATTAGAGAAATATAAAGACATTCCTAAAATCGAAATAGAGAATCATAACAATATAGAAGAAATGAGAAAAAAGCCTAATAGCGAATTTATTAATATGAAAACAAATTTAATTATAGGAACAAGAAAAACACATAAATACACTCCAAATCATAAAGTATCAGATTTTCTTGTTCCATATACTTCATCTGGATGCAGTGCAATGTGTATGTATTGTTATTTAGTCTGTAACTACAATAAGTGTTCATATATGAGATTATTTGTAAATAGAGAAGAAATGTTGAATAAAATAATAAGAACCTCTGAAAAATCAGAAAAAGAATTAACTTTTGAAATTGGGAGTAATAGTGATTTAGTTTTAGAAAACGAAATAACAGGTAACCTACCATGGACGATTAATAATTTTGTAAACTCGAAAAAAGGTAAATTAACATTTCCAACTAAATTCGACATGATTGATGATATACTTCCGCTTAATCATAAAGGAAGAATTATAGTTAGAATGAGTGTTAATCCAGATGAAATAATTAGAAAAGTTGAATTTGGAACGTCAAGATTAGAAAATAGGGTAAAAGCAATTAATAAGCTAGCAGAAGCGGGATATAAAGTTGGAATACTAATTGCACCAGTTGTTTTAGTTGAAAACTGGAAACAACTTTATTCTAATTTAATAAAATACTTATCAGAACAGTTAACTGAAAAAGCCAAAAGAGAAATATTTTTTGAGATAATATTTATGACATATAGCTATGTACACAAAATGATAAACAATGAAGCATTTCCAAATCAAATTCAATTATTTGATCAAGAGAAAATGACAGGTAGAGGACGAGGAAAATACATGTACAAAAAGGAAATTAGGGAAGATGGAGAAATATTCTTAAGAGAACAACTAAATAGATATTTCAAAGGAAAAACAATACTATATGTAGTATAATATTAATACAACAAATGTAGGGACGACCATCAGTCGTCCGTATTTATAAATATAAATAAAAGGAGAAAACATGGAATTTATTAAAGAAGAAGGAAAAATATATTGCGAAGATAATAACGGAAAAATAATTGCAGAAATAACATATGAAGATATGAAAGATGGAACTTACAATATTAACCATACATTTGTAGATGAATCATTAAGAGGCCAAGGAATAGCACAAAAACTAGTAGAAGAAGTAATTAAAGAAATAAAAAACAAAAATGGAAAAATAACTGCAACATGCACATATGCAAAAAGATATTTAGAGAAAAATAATATGGAGTAAAAATATGGACAACACTGTTGTCCGCTACGAATAAGATTGTACCCAAAGTGACACCTACCAAAGGTATATTTATTTGGTAGGTGTTTTTATATATATTTTATTAATTTGAAGCTTGAAATTAATAGAATTACATGCTATCATATAGATGTTTTAATTTCTTATAAAAGTCTTAAGAGCGTTTCTGCTCAATAAAATCCAAAAAAATTAAATAATAAAAAAAGGAGGTTGATAAATACCAACAATAAGTATGTTTTTTGGCATTCTTATTAGAATGTATTATGATGATCATAATCCACCTCATTTTCACGCGTTTTATAATGAAAATCATGCAACATTTACATTTGACGGAAAAATATTAGAAGGAAAATTTCCTAAAAAAGAATTGAAATTAGTAGAAGCATGGAGTATAATACATAAAAAAGAATTAGAAGCTAATTGGCTTTTAGCAAAGAACTGTGAGAAATTATATAATATAAAGCCATTATCGTAAAATGAGGTATAGTATGAAAAAAATAGTAAATGTATATCCATTGGATAATTATGAGATCCTTGTTGAATTTGAAGGTGGAGAAAAGAGAATAAAAGACATGAAGCCATATTTAAATAAAGGAGTATTCTCAAAATTAAATGATAAAGAATTTTTTAAAAGTGTAAAAGTAGTATTTGATTCAGTTTCATGGAATGATGAAATAGATATGTGTGCAGATAGTATATATGAATCAAGTACAGAATATAAACAGTAATTTTTTATATAAAGAAATTAAAACAAAACGTGTGAAAATAGAAAATATATTACACACGTTTTTATATTGTAGAAAAGTCGTGATGTATGGACAACTATAGTTGTCCGCTACGAATAAGATGGTATATATTTTGTAGCGGAGCACAAGAGTGCTCCATAGAAGAAGAAATATTATAAAAAAACTTATGGGAATCTATTGACAATATCAAAGTTGCGATGTATAATAGAACAGCGTAAGAAAAGCGATGAAGCAAGATGTGGCTACATAGCAATATGGAGGGAACTCTTGCAGAGTATGTCTTGGCTTAGACCGGGCGATAAGTTTGATAATATGCACAACTTATCCAGGATACAAAAGAAATTTTGATAAGAATATTTATCAAAATTTATTGTGATGTAACTGGATTTATAAATGGGGTTAAAAGAAACACCCGGGTGCGTTTTAAACTTGCCGTTACAAATATTTTAAGGAGGGAAAAAAATGGCAACATCAAACCAAAACGTAGGAAGTGAAAAAATCAGAATTAGACTTAAAGCTTTTGATCATGTTGTTTTAGAACAGTCTGCTGAAAAAATAGTAGATACTGCTAAGAGAACAGGAGCTAAAGTTTCAGGACCTATTCCACTTCCAACAGAAAAAGAAATCATAACAATTTTACGTTCTCCACACAAACACAAAGATTCAAGAGAGCAATTTGAAATGAGAACACATAAAAGAGTTATAGATATTCTTTACCCAACACAAAAAACAGTTGATACTCTAATGAAATTAGATTTACCAGCTGGTGTTGATATTGAAATCAAATTATAGGCGTAAAAATTTTACTACTTATACATAAAGTAGCGAAAGCCATGCTGGCATAAGGTCAGCCAATAGCTAAGTTATTAGATAAATAACTTATGCAAAAATTGTATAGGAGGAAAGAAAGAAAATGAAAAAAGCAATCATCGGAAGAAAAGTCGGAATGACACAAATATTTGATGAAAAAGGTAACGTTATACCAGTTACAGTTATTGAAGCTGGACCATGTAACGTTGTACAAGTTAAAACAGTAGAAACTGACGGATATGATGCAGTTCAATTAGGATTTGGAACTGTAAAAGAAAATAAGGTTAATAAACCTGAAAAAGGACACTTTACAAAAGTAAAAGTTACACCTACAAAACATTTAAGAGAATTCAGATTAGCTGATGTATCTAATGTTAAAGTTGGTGATGAAATAAAAGCTGATGTATTTTCAGCAGGTGAATTAGTAGATATTCAAGGAATCACAAAAGGAAAAGGATTCCAAGGTGTTATTAAAAGACATGGACAATCAAGAGGACCTATGGGACATGGTTCTATGTATCACAGAAGACCAGGTTCAATGGGAGCTTGTTCAACTCCAAGTAGAGTATTTAAAGGTAAAAAGTTACCAGGACACATGGGAACAAATACTGTAACAATACAAAACTTAAAAGTAGTTAGAGTTGACTTAGATAAAAATGTTATTTTAGTAAAAGGTAGCGTACCAGGAAATAAAGGCGTTATCCTTAAAATAAAAGATGCAGTTAAGGCATCAGTGTAAGAGAAAGGAGGAAGTAAGAAATGCCTACAATAGATGTATATAATGTAGATGGAAAGAAAGTTAGCACAGTAGATTTAAAAGAAGAAATATTTGGAATTGAACCAAATGAAGCTATAGTTCATAGCGTATTAGTTAACTACTTAGCTAACCAAAGACAAGGTACACAAAGTACAAAAACTAGAGCTGAAGTAAGAGGCGGTGGTAGAAAACCTTGGAGACAAAAAGGAACAGGTAGAGCTAGACAAGGTAGTATACGTGCTCCACAATGGATCAAAGGTGGTATCGCATTAGGACCAAAACCACGTAGTTATAAATACAGAGTTAATAAGAAAGAAAGAAGACTTGCTATTAAATCATTATTAAGCTCAAAAGTTTTAGAAAACGAATTAGTAGTAATTGATAAATTACCATTTACAGAAATCAAAACAAAACAAATGGTAAATGTACTTTCTAAAAATAAAATTGAAGGAAAAACATTAGTAATGTTACCTGAAAAAAATGAAGCTGTACAAAAATCAGCTAGAAATATCGAAGGTGTAAAAACAACTTTAGTTAATACAATCAATGTATATGATTTATTAAAATACAAAAAGTTAGTAATCACTCTAGATACTGTAAAAAAACTAGAGGAGGTGTACGCGTAAGATGATAGCAGAGGATATTATTATAAAACCAATTATTACTGAAAAAAGTAATAATATGTTAGAAGAAGGTAAATATACTTTTAAAGTAGCAAAAAACGCTACAAAAGTTGAAATAGCTAAAGCTGTTGAAAAATTATTTGGAGTTAAAGTATTAAAAGTTAATACAATGAACATGAGCGGAAAAGCAAAAAGAGTTGGTGTTCACCAAGGAAAAACAGCTGATTGGAAAAAAGCTATTGTAACAATCGATACAGATCCACAAAGTGTAGGATACACTAAAGAAGGTGGAAAAGACGGAAAAGGAACTAAGAAGTTCAAAGATTCAATTGAAGAATTTACAGGAATGTAATTTCTAATTAATATCGGGAAACAACCCGGAAAATAAATAATAGCTGGACGGAACAGGAAAAAATCCGAAATATAAAGAAAGAGGATTCACCAAAAGCGAGTATTTCAAGGAAATCAAGTGAGGCTAGCGCAGTCGTACATAAGTACGTCGAGCAAGGCGAACGCGGATTGACACAGAAAGACGAAGCTTTTCGCAATCCGAGAAAGGAAAGAAAAATGGGAATAAAACATTACAGAGCCTACACACCATCAAGAAGAAATATGACAACTTCAACATTTGAAGAAGTTACAAAGAAAACTCCTGAAAAAACATTACTTGCTAAAAAAGCAAAAAAATCAGGAAGAAATTCTTATGGTAGAGTAACAGTAAGACACCAAGGTGGTGGAAATAGACAAAAATATAGAATAATTGATTTTAAGAGAAATAGAGTAGATGATGAAGCTACAGTAATTGGAATCGAATATGATCCAAATAGAAGTGCAAATATTGCATTAATCGAATATAGCGATGGAGAAAGAGCTTATATATTAGCTCCACAAGGTTTAACAGATGGAGATAAAGTAGTATCAGGACCAAATTCTGATATTAAACCAGGAAACTGTTTACCAATCGAAAATATTCCAGTTGGTACTTTAATTCACAATATTGAATTAAATCCAGGTCAAGGTGGAAAATTAGTTAGAAGTGCTGGTCAATCAGCTCAATTAATGGCTAAAGAAGGAACTTATGCACACGTAAGACTTCCATCAGGAGAAATGAGATTAATATTAGCTAGATGTAGAGCTACAATCGGAGTTATAGGAAACTCTGATCATGAAAATATTAATTTAGGTAAAGCAGGAAGAAAAAGACATATGGGTATTAGACCTACAGTTAGAGGTTCAGTTATGAACCCAGTTGATCACCCTCATGGTGGTGGTGAAGGTAGAGCTCCAGTAGGACACGCTGGACCATTAACTCCTTGGGGTAAACCAGCTTTAGGATATAAGACAAGAAAGAAACATAAAACAACTGATAAGTTTATCGTAAAGAGAAGAAAATAGTATAATTTCCTACAGTAGATATAAATGCTGTAGGGGTCGGGTTCCATCCCGACCAAGAATTACAAAAAATATCTTAATCAAAATTAAGAAAGGAGAAACCAAATGTCAAGATCATTAAAAAAACAACCTTTCGTAGCTCCTGAATTAATGAAAAGAATTCAAGCTATGAATGAAAGTGGAAAAAAAGAAGTATTAAAAACATGGTCAAGAGCTTCTACAATCTACCCAGAAATGGTAGGACACACAATTGCTGTTCATGATGGTAGAAAACATGTACCAGTTTATATTTCAGAAGAAATGATTGGTCATAAATTAGGAGAATTTGCTTCAACTAGAACTTTTAAAGGTCATAGTGGAGATAAAAAATCTGCTGTTAAATAATAAAAATATATAAACGTAAAATCAAAGAAGGAGGATAGCAAAATGGAAGAAATGCAAGAAGTTCACGAAGCTAAAGCTGTATTAAATTATGCAAGAATTTCACCTAGAAAAGTAAAAATCGTTGCAGATTTAATAAGAGGTAAAAAAGTTCAAGAAGCTTTAAACATTGTAAAATTTGCTCCAAAAGCTTCAAGTGAAATAATAGAAAAATTATTAAAATCAGCTATTGCAAATGCTGAAAATAATCACTTCTTAAAAAGTGAAGATTTATATGTTGCAGAAATCTATGCTAACCAAGGTCCAACATTAAAGAGAATTAGACCTGCTGCTAAAGGTTCTGCAGTTAGAATTAGAAAAAGAACAAGTCATATTACAATAGTATTAAGAGAGGCTAAATAAGAAAGGAGGATCCTAGAAACATGGGACAAAAAGTACATCCAAATGGGATAAGAGTAGGTGTTATCAGAGATTGGAATTCAAAATGGTATGCTGATTCTAAAAACTTTGGTGATTACCTAGTAGAGGATTATAAAATCCGTAAATATGTAAAAAGTAAATTATTTGTTAGCGGAATTTCTAAAATTGAAATAGAAAGAACTGCTAAGTTTGTAAAAGTTAATGTTTATACAGCTAAACCAGGACTAGTAATAGGAAAAGGTGGAAACTTTGCTGAAACATTAAAAAATGAACTATCAAAAATGATAGGAAAAGATGTTAACTTAAACATTGTTGAAGTTAAAAATATAGATACAGATGCACAATTAGTTGCAGAAAGTATTTGTAACCAATTAGAGAGAAGAATTTCTTTCAGAAGAGCAATGAAACAAGCAATGCAAAAAGCTATGAAAGCTGGAGCATTAGGAATTAAAACTGCAGTATCAGGAAGATTAGCTGGTGCTGATATGGCTAGAACTGAATTTTATAAAGAAGGAACTATTCCTCTTCAAACTTTAAGAGCTGATATCGATTATGGTTTCTATGAAGCTGATACAACTTATGGAAAAATCGGTGTTAAAGTTTGGATTTATAAAGGTGAAGTTCTTCCTGAAAAGAAAACAAATAAAGCAGAAAGGGGAGAAGAATAATGCCAGTAATGCCAAAAAGAACAAAATATAGAAAAATGCAAAAAGGTAGAATTAGAGGTAAAGCAACAAGAGGAACTGTTGTTAATGAAGGCGAATATGGATTACAAGCATTAGAAGCTGGATTAATAACAGCAAATCAAATTGAATCTGCCCGTATTGCAATGACAAGATATATTAAAAGAGGTGGTAAAGTTTGGATTAAAATATTCCCAAACAAACCAATAACTAAAAAACCAGCAGAAACTCGTATGGGTAAAGGTAAAGGAGCTCCAGAATATTGGGTAGCACCTGTAAAACCAGGAAGAGTTATGTTTGAAATCGCAGGAGTTACAGAAGAAGTAGCTAGAGAAGCATTAAGATTAGCATCTCATAAGTTACCTGTTAAAACAAAATTCCTTGCAAGAGAAAATGAAGTAGGCGGTGATGTATAGATGAAGATGGATAAAATAAAAGAAATGTCTTCACCAGAACTTGAGACTGAACTAAGCGAATTAAAATCAGAATTATTTAAATTAAGATTTAGCTTAGCAACTAATGGATTAGATAATCCTATGAAAATTAAAGAAGTGAAAAAAGACATTGCTAGAGTAAAAACTGAAATGAGTAGAAGAGAAAAAGAAACAAAATAATTGAGAAAGGAGAAATCCAAAAATGGAAGAAAGAAATCTTCGTAAAACATTAATAGGTGTTGTTGAATCTAATAAAATGGATAAAACTATCGTTGTTAAAGTTGAAGATAGCGTTAGACACCCTATTTATAAGAAAACTGTAAAAAGAACATATAAATTAAAAGCTCATGATGAAGAAAATGTATGTCAAATTGGAGACAGAGTAAAAGTTATGGAAACAAGACCATTATCTAAAGATAAGAGATGGAGACTTGTTGAAGTTGTTGAAAAAGCAATCATAAAATAAAATTGTAAAGAAGGAGGAAGCTGATTATGGTACAGCAACAAACAAAGTTAAAAGTAGCTGATAACACTGGTGCAAAAGAGATTATGTGTATTAGATGTTTAGGCGGTTCACATAGAAAATATGCTGAAATAGGTGATGTAATAATTGCTTCTGTTAAAACTGCAACACCAGGTGGCGTTGTAAAAAAAGGAGAAGTAGTTAGAGCTGTAGTAGTAAGAAGTAAAAAAGGTGCAAGAAGAGCAGATGGTTCTTATGTAAAATTTGATGAAAACGCTGCTGTTATCATCCGTGAAGATGGTACACCAAGAGGAACTCGTATTTTTGGGCCAGTAGCTAGAGAGTTAAGAGAAAAGGAATATATGAAAATTCTTTCTCTTGCGCCTGAGGTATTATAGAAAAAACCTAGATTAAAATGTAAAGAGGTGAAAAGAATGAAGTTAAAAAAAGGAGATAACGTTAAAGTTTTATCTGGAAATGATAAAGGTAAAACAGGTGAAATCCTAGAAGTTATACCTAAAACACAAAAAATTATTGTTAAAGGTGTAAATATAAGAAAGAAACATGTTAAACCAAGAAAACAAGGTGAAGAGGGTGGAATTATTTCATCTGAATGTGCAATACATAGTAGTAAAGTAAATATCGTATGTCCTAAATGCGGTAAAGCTACTAAAATTGGTTATGAAATAGAAAAAGACGAAAAAGTACGTGTTTGTAAAAAATGCGGAGCAAAATTAAAATAGAAAGAAAGGAGGATTTTGAATCCAAATGGAACAATTAAAAGATATTTATAAAAAAGAAGTTATACCTGCAATGATGAAAAAATTTGAATATAAATCAGTTATGCAAGTTCCTAAGTTAGATAAAATTATTATAAACATTGGACTTGGAGATTTAAAAGATAATCCTAAAGCATTAGATAATGCAATTAATGATTTAACAATTATTACAGGACAAAAACCAGTTGTTACAACTGCAAAAAAATCAATTGCAGCTTTCAAATTAAGAGAAGGTGCAAAAATTGGATGTAAAGTAACATTAAGAGCAGATAAAATGTATGATTTTGCATACAAATTCTTCAATGTAGCTTTACCAAGAGTTAGAGATTTTAGAGGAGTTTCTGATAAATCATTTGATGGTAGAGGAAACTATTCAATGGGTGTTAAAGAACAATTAATATTCCCAGAAATCGAATATGATAAAATCGATAAAATAAGAGGTATGGATATTATTTTTGTTACAACAGCTGAGACAGATGCTGAAGCAAAGGAATTATTATCATTATTAGGAATGCCTTTTAGAAGCTAAAAAGTATTTTATGAAAGGAGAAAATAATGGCTAAGAAATCATTAAAAGTTAAATGTGCTAGAGAACAAAAATATAAAACAAGAGAATACAATAGATGTAAAATTTGTGGAAGACCACATGCCTATATAAGAAAATTTGGAATTTGCCGTGTGTGCTTTAGAGAATTAGCACATAAGGGTGAGATTCCGGGTGTTAAGAAGGCTAGCTGGTAAAATTTCGATTAAATTCAGCGATCTGCACATTTTCATTTCATAAATTAGTTTTCGACGTATAACTCGTACGCCTTCAACCTAATTTATTTCATGAAAATGCACATCTCACTAAATTTAATCAAAATTTAAGAGACATGGTTTTAATAATTATAAAAAAAGTTAGAAAAGGAGGTAAGTAACTAAATGAATATTACAGATCCAATTGCAGATATGTTAACTAGAATTAGAAATGCAAATGCTAATAAGTTTAAGACTGTTGATGTTCCAGCTTCAAATATGAAACTTTCAATTGCGCAAGTTTTATTTGAGGAAGGTTATATCAAGTCTTTTGAAGAAATAAAAAATGATACACAAGGTATCATAAGAATCAATCTAAAATATGATGAAAAAGGAAATAAAGTAATCGCTGGTTTAAAGAGAATTAGTAAACCAGGCTTAAGAATTTATGCTTCTAAAGAAGAATTACCAAAAGTTCTTAATGGTTTAGGTATTGCTTTAATTTCTACATCAAAAGGAATTATGACTGATAAAAAAGCAAGAGAATTAGGCGTAGGTGGAGAAGTTTTAGCTTACGTATGGTAATAAAAATAGACAAGGAGAACACTGGAGTGTCCCCTGTCCTATAAAAATAAGAAAGAAGGAGGAGACCTTAAATGTCAAGAATAGGAAATAGCCCAATTACAGTTCCAGCTGGTGTTGAAGTTAAATTAGATGGACAAAAAATAACTGTAAAAGGACCTAAAGGAACATTAGAAAGAGAAATACATAATAATATAAAAGTTACTCTTGATGGTACTGAAATTAAAGTTGAAAGACCAAATGATGAACCTTTCAATAGAAGTTTACATGGTTTAACAAGAACTTTAATTAATAACATGATTAAAGGTACTACTGAAGAGTTTACAAGAAAATTAGAAGTTAATGGTGTTGGTTATAGAGCACAAAAAAGAGGAAAAACTTTAGTTTTAACTCTAGGATATTCTCATCCAGTAGAAATGGAAGAACCAGAAGGAATTACTTTTGAAGTACCAAGTCCAAATGAAATAATCGTTAAAGGAATTGATAAAGAAAAAGTAGGTCAAACAGCTGCTGTTATAAGAACTAAGAGACCACCTGAAGTATATAGAGGTAAAGGTATTAAATATGCTGAAGAGGTTATTAGACGTAAAGAGGGTAAGGCTGGCAAAAAATAAACCGTGTAAACAAATGAAAAGCGGCATCTTGCGCCATGTCAAGCTGCGTAAAATTCTTTTCAATATACCTTAAGTATTATTTCAAAGAATTTTACTTGCTTTCCTAGCAATATACCACTTTTGCTTTGTTTAAAAATATTTTATTTATAAATATTGAATTAATATTAATTTTAATATAAAATTGGAGAAAGGAGTTTAAGTTATGGTTTCAAAGACAGATAGAAAATTCGAAAGAGTTAGAAGACATAAAAGAGTTCGTACTAAAATAAGTGGAACAGCTGAATGTCCAAGATTATGTGTATATAGAAGTAATACTAATTTATATGTTCAAGTAATCGATGATGATAAACAAACTACTTTAGTTAGTGCTTCTACTTTAGATAAAGAAATTAAAACTAAAAAAGCTAATAAAGAAGCAGCTAAAGAATTAGGTACATTAATAGCTAAAAGAGCTAAGGAAAAAGGTATCGAAA
The DNA here is from genome assembly GCA_017510525.1 of Clostridia bacterium. Classification (GTDB taxonomy): domain Bacteria; phylum Bacillota; class Clostridia; order TANB77; family CAG-508; genus UMGS1994. The sequence continues at coordinate 196,055 of JAFWNC010000019.1, forward strand.
CTGTTGTATATGATAGAGGTGGATATATCTATCATGGTGTTGTTAAAGAATTAGCTGAAGCTGCTAGAGAAGGCGGATTAAAATTCTAAAATTAAAGAAAGGAGAAACTTGTTTTCATGGAAAGAGAAGAAGTTCAAGAATTAAAAGAAAAAGTAGTTGCTATCAATAGAGTTGCTAAAGTTGTTAAAGGTGGTAGAACTTTCAGATTCAGCGCTGTTGTTGTTGTTGGAGATGAACAAGGACATGTTGGTGTTGGAAATGGAAAGGCTTCAGAAGTTCCTGATGCAATCAAAAAAGCAATTGAAGAAGCTAAGAAGAATTTAGTTGAAGTTCCAATCGTTGGAACAACAATTCCTCATGAATATATTGGGAAATTTGGTGCAGCAACTGTTATATTAAAACCAGGAGAAGAAGGTTCTGGAGTTATCGCTGGTGGTAGCGTAAGACCAGTATTAGAACTTGCTGGATATAGAGATATAAAAACAAAAGTTATTGGAACAAACAATCCTAGAAATGTTGTATATGCTACAATTGAAGCTTTAAAGAATATGAGCACAATTGAAGAAGTAGCTAAAAAAAGAGGAAAAAAAGTATCTGAAATATTATAATTTAATATAGATGATGGCTTAGTTTGAGCAATTTGGGGACACGTACCAAAAACAGCTCAAACTAAATAGAAAAATTGAGCTGTTTTTGGTACGTGTCCCCAAATTGCTCAAACTAAGCCATCACCTTATAACAAACTTAAATTTGAAGGAGGTGCAAACTTAAATGGAATTAGGAAATCTAAAACCAGCTGAAAAGAAAGTAGCAAGAAAAAGAGTAGGTCGTGGAATAGGTTCAGGACTTGGAAAAACTTCTGGAAAAGGACATAAAGGACAAAAAGCTAGATCAGGTGGAGGAGTTAGAAGAGGTTTTGAAGGAGGTCAAACACCTTTATATAGAAGATTACCAAAAAGAGGATTTAAGAATATAAATCATAAAGAATATACTGAAATTACTTTAACAATGTTAAATAAATCAGAAGCTACAGAAGTTACTGCTGAAAGCTTAATTTCTGAAGGAATCATTAGTAAAGTAAATGATGGAATAGTAGTTCTTGGAACAGGAAAATTAGAAAAGAAATTAACTGTTAAAGCAAATAGATTTACTAAAACTGCTGCAGAAAAAATTGAAGCTGCAGGCGGAAAGATAGAGGTGGTATAATGTTTAAAACTATAAAAAATGCATTAAAAACACCTGAAGTAAGAAAAAAACTATTATATACAGTATTATTAATTGTTGTATTCAGGTTTGGTTGTTATATAACAGTACCAGGAGTAAATTCTTCATTATTAAAACAAGAAGTTGAAAGTGCTACAGGTACATTAACAGGGTTAATCAATACAATTTCTGGAGGTGCTTTCTCAAGACTTTCAATATTTGCTATGTCAATTAGCCCATATATCACAGCTTCAATTGTTATTCAATTATTAGGAATGATAATTCCATCTTTAGAGAAAACAATTAAAGAAGGTGGAGAAGCTGGAAAAAGAAAAGTAAATTTATATACTAAATTACTTACTGTTGTATTAGCTGCTATAGAAGCTGTAGGTATTTATATTTCATATAGCAAAAATAGTAGTTCAGTATTTATAGATCCAAGTTTTAAAACAGGTGCAATTTTCGTTATTGCATTAATGGCAGGAACTGCATTATTAATGTGGCTTGGAGAACAAATTACAAGTAAAGGTATCGGAAATGGTATTTCAATGTTGATTTTCGTTGGTATTATTTCTGGTTTACCAAATGGTGCTTTAAAAGTATTTAATTTAGCATTCAACCCATTTACAACAGCAAACTTTATTATTGCTCTTGGAATTATAATTGGTGCAATAGTATTAGTTTCAGGAGTTGTATTTGTACAAGAAGCTGAAAGAAGAGTACCAGTTCAATATGCTAAAAAAGTTGTTGGAAGAAAAATGTATGGTGGACAAAATACACATATACCATTAAAACTTGCTATGGCAGGTGTAATGCCAGTTATCTTTGCTTCATCATTCATGACATTCCCAGCAATGTTAATTCAAATCTTTTCACCATCATCAGTTGGTGGAACAGGATTTTTATCAGGATTATATCAATTCTCAATTGCAACATCTACTTCACAAGGAGTTGGAATAGGATATGCAATTGCTAATGCAGTAGTATATTTATTCTTAATATTAGGATTTACATTCTTCTATACATATGCTACATTTAATCCTGCAGAAGTTGCAAACACAATTAAGAAAAATGGTGGTTTCGTTCCAGGAATAAGAGCTGGAAAACCAACAGCTGATTATATTTCTTCAATACTATTAAAATTAACATGGTTTGGAGGATTGTTCTTAAGTATAATTGCTGTAATACCAATGCTTATGAGATTTGGACCAATCGATTTAGCATTTGGTGGTACGTCAATCTTAATCGTAGTTGGTGTTGCACTTGAAACAGTACAACAATTAGAATCTCAATTAGTAATGAGACACTATAAAGGATTCTTAGAATAATAAATACATGTTGAAATGTTGCCTCTACAAAGCGTAGGGGCACATTGCAATGTGTCTCTACTTTTAAAATGGGATATATTGCAATGTGCCAATACAATTTTTTAATATATACAAAGGAGATGATTTTATGATTATTATTATGTTAGGAGCTCAAGGAACAGGAAAAGGAACAGTAGCAGGTTTATTATCAAATGAACTACATATTCCTCAAATTTCAACAGGAGATGTATTTAGAAAAAATATAAAAGATAAAACAGAACTTGGAGAAGAAGCAAATAAATATATTTCAAAAGGACAATTAGTTCCAGATGAAATCACAATTCCAATGGTTATAAATGAACTAGATTCTGAACAAGCAAAAAATGGTGCAATATTAGATGGATTTCCAAGAACAATAGAACAAGCACAAAAACTAAAAGAGATTTTATCTGAAAGAAATAATAAATTAGACTTAGTTATTAATCTTATAAGTCCAAGAGATGAGATAATAACAAGAATAGTAGATAGAAGAGTTTGCCCAAATTGTAAAGCAACATTCAATTTAAAATTACATCCACCAATTAAAGAAGGAATTTGTGATAACTGTGGTCATGAATTAAAACAAAGAGAAGATGATATGGATGAACAATCAATAAAAAATAGATTAGAAATATATGACAAACAAACTAGCCCATTAGTTGAATATTACAAAAAAGAAGGAATATTAAGAACAGAAGAAATAAGCTTAAGAATTAATAGAATGGGTAAAGATGTTGCTGAAGATATTATAGGTGATTTAAAGAAAGAAGGTAAAATCTAGTGGTAACTATAAAATCTAAAAGAGAAATTGAGATAATGAAAGAAGCGTGTAAGCTAACAGCTCAAACTCATGAGGTTTTAAAAGAAGCAATTAGACCAGGAATTTCTACATTGGAGTTAGATAAAATTGCTGAAGATTTTATAAGAAAGAATGGCGGAATTCCAGCACAAAAAGGATATCCAAGTGGAATCAAAGGTGTTCCAAATTTTCCTGGAACAATATGTGCTTCAATAAATGATGAAGTAATTCATGGAATCCCATCAAAAAGAGTAATATTACATGAAGGCGATATAATAAAAATTGATTTAGTAGTATTAAAAAACGGATTTCATGGAGATGCAGCTAGAACATATATAGTTGGAAAACCAAATTCAGAAGAAGATCAAAAGTTAGTAGAAGTTACAAAACAAGCCTTTTTTGAAGGAATAAAATATGCAACTAAAGGAAATAGAGTTGGTGATATTTCTAACGCAATATATGAATATGTTACTAGAAATGGATTTAGCATTTTAAAAGAATTCCAAGGCCATGGAATTGGAAGACAAATGCATGAAGATCCAGGAGTTCCAAACTATGGAAAACCAGGAAAAGGAATGAGATTAGAACCAGGTATGACAATAGCTGTAGAACCTATGGTTATAGCAGGAAAACCTGATATTTTTGAACTTGATGATGGTTGGACAATAGTTTCTGATGATGGATCAAACACTGCACATTATGAAAATACAATTTTAATTACAGAAAAAGAGCCAGAGATATTGACATTAGGTTAAAAATGTTATATACTATATTAGCTTACTGCAGGAAAAGGCAGTAAAATATACCTTATTTTGGGAGGAAAAAAATTGTCAAAAGAGGATGTAATAGAGGTAGAAGGTACAGTTATAGAGACTTTACCAAATACAAATTTTAAAGTTGAACTTGATAATGGGCATGTAGTATTAGCTCATATTTCTGGAAAATTAAGAATGAATTATATCAAAATTTTGCCAGGTGATAAAGTTAAATTAGAATTATCTCCATATGATCTTTCTAAAGGCAGAATTACATGGAGAGCAAAATAAATTTAATGAAAATCAGCAATCTGTATATTTTTGCAAAATAATACAAACATCGATGTACAAAAGTACACCTTCAGCTTGTATCATTTTACAAAAATACACATCTTACTAATTTTGATTAAATTTAAATAAACAATGTTAATAATTGCAAGAGCAATTTGAATAAAGAATTAACCCAAAAATAAAATATAAGTAGAGGTGAAAAAAATGAAAGTAAGACCATCAGTTAAGAAAATTTGCGAAAAATGTAAAATTATAAAAAGAAAAGGAAAGATCAGAGTAATCTGTGAAAATCCTAAACATAAACAAAGACAAGGTTAATTAAACCTATTGTAGGGCTATAAAATGATAGCCCTAATTATCATGTTAAATATCCAAAAAAGGGTTGATTGCAATCAACCCCTACAAGTAATAATAATAATATGTAGGGGCACATTGCAATGTGCCCGTATTGAAATTATGTTAATAATATAAGAGATGTTGCGGCTGAATTTACACTCTTATATTTATTATAAATACAATCCAGTTTAATTACATTTCAAATTTACTAATTAAACTAAATTCATAAGAAAGAGAAATCTTTCAAACTAAAATTTATTTATGGAGGTGCTAAAATTTATGGCTCGTATAGCAGGAGTTGATTTACCTAGAGAAAAAAGAGTTGAGATTGGACTAACTTATGTATATGGAATAGGAGTTTCAAGTTCTCAAAAAATCTTAAAAGAGGCTGGAATTAATCCAGATACTAGAGTAAAAGATTTATCTGATGATGATGTAAACAAAATCAGAAAAGCAATGGAAAACTACAAGGTTGAAGGTGACTTAAGAAGAGAAGTTGCTTTAAATATTAAGAGACTTACTGAAATTGGATGCTACAGAGGAATCAGACATAGAAGAGGTTTACCAGTTAGAGGACAAAGAACTAAAACTAACGCTCGTACTAGAAAAGGACCTAGAAAAGTAGTTAGTAAAAGCAAAAAAGCAGTTTAATTTTAAAAATTAATTTAAGGAGGATAAGCTTAAATGGCTAAGAATGTAACAAAGAAAACAACAACAAGAAGAAGAGATAGAAAAAACATTGAAAGTGGTGCAGCTCATATCCATTCAAGTTTTAATAACACAATCGTTACAATAACTGATTTAAACGGTAATGTTATTTCTTGGGCTAGTGCTGGAGAGTTAGGATTCAAAGGTTCTAGAAAGAGTACACCATATGCTGCAGGTCAAGCTGCAGAAACTGCATCTAAAGCAGCTATGGAACATGGTTTAAAAACTGTTGAAGTTTATGTTAAAGGACCAGGTTCAGGTAGAGAAGCTGCAATTAGATCTTTACAAACAGCTGGATTGGAAATTACAATGATTAAAGATGTAACTCCAATACCACACAATGGTTGTAGACCACCAAAAAGAAGAAGAGTATAATATTTATTTTAAATTTAAAAAATTTTAATGATGGAGGTAATGTAAATGGCAGTAAGTAGAGGCCCTTTACTAAAAAAATGCAGAAGCTTAGGCGTTGATCCTGCATTTTTAGGATATAGTAAAAAGAGCAAAAAGAATCCTAAAACAAACAAGAAAAAAGTTAGTGAATATGGATTACAATTAAGAGAAAAACAAAAAGCAAAATTCATTTATGGAGTTTTGGAAAGACAATTTAGAAATTATTTTGAAATGGCTTCTAATAAAAAAGGAGTAACTGGTGAAAACTTACTTCAAATATTAGAGAGCAGATTAGATAATGTTGTATTTAGATTAGGTTTTGCTAATACAAGACCACAAGCTAGACAATTTGTTTCTCATGGTTTATTCGAAGTTAATGGTAGAAAAGTTGATATACCATCATACTTAGTAAAACCAGGAGATGTTATTAAAGTTAGAGAAATCAGACAAGATAACCCAATAGTAAAAGATAATGTTGAATTAAATAAAACATTAGCTGTTCCACAATGGTTAGAAAGAGATTTTGCTAATCTTAGTGGAAAAGTATTAAAGTTAGCTTCTAGAGAGGATATTGATGTACCTGTAGAAGAACACTTAATAGTAGAGCTTTACTCTAAGTAGGAGTTAGAAATTAGAAGTGTAAAACTTCTAATATTAAAAGAATTAAATAATTTTTGTAAAATTAATTTAAGAAGTTTAGAAGATATAATTTATATCTTTAATCTAACTTCTAATTATGGGAGGTAAATAAATGATAGAATTTGAAAAGCCAAACATCGAATGCATAGAAGCAGATAATGAAAGAAATTATGCTAAGTTTTTATGCGAACCATTAGAACGTGGTTATGGAATGACTATAGGAAATTCACTAAGGAGAATTTTATTATCATCACTACCAGGCGCTGCTATTACAAGTGTGAAAATTGATGGAGTTGTTCATGAATTTTCTACTGTTCCAGGAGTTGTTGAAGACGTTCCTGAGATAATTGTTAATTTAAAAGCTGTAAGATTAAAGATGCATGATAATGAGGAAAAAACAATAAGCATCAAATTCAAAGGTGCTGGAGAAGTTAAAGCTGGAGATATAGTTACTGATAGTACTCTTGAAATATTAAATCCAGAATTACATATTGCTACTGTTGCTGAAGGTGCAGTTTTAAATATGGAAATGACTGTTGAAAGAGGAAGAGGATATAATACAGCTGATAAAAATAAAAGAGAAGATATGGCTTTATCAACTTTACCAATAGATTCTATTTTTACACCTGTAAAAAAAGTAAACTATAAGGTTGAAAATACTAGAGTTGGACAAAGAGTTGACTATGATAAATTAACTATCGAAGTATGGACAGATGGAAGTTTAAAACCTTTTGAAGCTTTAAGTTTAGCTGCAAAAGTTATGACTGGACATTTGGAATTATTTATTGATTTATCAGAAACAGCTAAAAATACTCAAGTAATGGTTGAAAAAGAAGAATCTAAGAAAGAAAAAGTATTAGAAATGCCAATTGAAGAATTGGAATTATCTGTTAGATCTTATAACTGCTTAAAGAGAGCTGGTATAGCTACAGTTGAAGATTTAGCTAATAAATCACAAGAAGATATGATGAAAGTTAGAAATTTAGGAAAGAAATCTTTAGATGAAGTAACTAATAAATTAGCTGCTTTAGGATTAGGTTTTTCATCATACGAAGACTAGAAAATAATGGAAGGAGAATAGAAAAGTGGCAGGTACAAGAAAATTAGGAAGACCTACTGATCAAAGAATGGCAATTCTTAAAACTCAAGCAACAGATTTAATCAAAAATGAAAAAATTACAACAACAGAAGCTAGAGCAAAAGAAGTTAAAGCTATAGTTGATAGTATAATTGCATTAGCTATTAGAGAAAAAGATAACTTTGAAGAAGTTGAAGTTAAAGTTTCTAAAGCTAAGGTAGATAGTAAAGGTCATAAAGTTACAGAAAAAGTAACAAGCAAAAATGGAAAAGAATATTTAAAAGTTGTTAAAGAAACAACAACTGAAAAAAGAAAAAAAGATATGCCTTCAAGATTAAATGCTAGAAGAAAAATAATGAGAAAAATTAATAAAGTTGAAGGTGTAGATTTACCAAGCAAATTATTTGATGAAATAGCACCAAAATATGCTGATAGAAAAGGTGGATATACTCGTATTTTAAAATGCGGACCACGTAAAGGTGACAACGCTGAAGTTGTAATCTTAGAATTAGTTTAATAAATGAAATGTAAAAAAGACGACCTAGGTCGTTTTTTTTTATTTTGTATTGACTTTTATTTTTGTTATTTGTAAAATTTATATGTAAGAAGAACAAAAGAGAAAATAAAAGGAGGATTTATGAATGATTAGAAAACAAAAGGGTATTACTTTGATAGCTCTTGTTATCACAATTATTGTTTTATTGATACTTGCAGGTGTAACTATTGCAATGGTTGTTGGTGATAATGGGATTTTAACAAGGTCAAGAGAGGCAAAGGATACGACAAATATTAAGAAAATTCAGGAAGAGGTTGATTTAGAGGCTGCTGATTTAGTTGCTGAGTATCATACTAAGGATAATGGAGAAGTTACAGGAAGTGCTGGAGATTATGTTGCAGCAAATATAGTAAGTAAATTTGGAATTGGAATAGTAACTCCTGATGAAAGCAATGAAAGAATAATAACGGTTGAAAAAGATGGAGTAACAACAGTTGGAACAATACAAGATGATGGAAGTATATTATGGAATGACGCAAGCAGTACAGTAGCAGGAGGAAGCTCAGAAAGTGGCTCAGGCTCAGGAGAACAAGGTGGTGGAACAACAACACCTACACCATCTCCATCACCTTCACCAGCAGCAACAATAACAACAGATAATTATGGAGACAGTGTAAATTATTCAACAACATTAAATGGACAAACATTAACAAATTGGAAGATATTCCATAAAGAAGGAAATTATGTATGGCTAATATATGGAGATTACTTACCTAATGCAGCAGTTCCAACAAGTATTGGATTAGGGACTTCAGGTACATATGCAGTAAAATCATCAACAAGTAGAGCAGATTTAATAACAAAATTAACAACAACATCAAATTGGTCAGATTTAATAAATAATGGATCAATAAATGGAACAGTGTTAAGTAATGATGTAAAAAGTGATCCAAATGTAAAGGCAATGGGAAGTCCGACATTAGAGTTATATAAAAACAGTTGGAATGCAAAATATCCAGATACAATAGATTATCCAACAAATCAAATATACACAGCTGGAAATGATACAAATGGATATTATGTATCAAGAACAGATCCAGCAACAAGTACATATGTACAAATGTCAGGTTCAGAAGGATACAAAAGTTCATCAGATTATAATACATTATACTATCCATATTCGTCACAAGTAAGTAGCACAAATGGATACTGGTTGGCTTCGCCTGCTGCCGATAGCACTTACAATGTGATGTTTGTGTACTTTGGCGGCTTTGTGAGCGATAACAGCTGTAGCAGCGCTAGCTTTGCCTGCCGCCCCGTAGTTTGTCTACCATCTAGTGTCCTAAATTAAGCATCGAATTATGTAGGGGCGACCATTGGTCGTCCGCGACCCGCAAAAGTGTGCATAGGTGAAAAATGGGGACGTGAAAAATGGGGACGTGCACCAAAAGCAACATAGGCGGGAGAAAATTTCCGCCTATGTTGCTTTTGGTGCACGTTCCTATTTTTCAAAAATATTATAAATTTGTATTGACTTTTATTTTTGTTATTTGTAAAATTGGTATGTAATACAAAAGAAAAGATGGGAGATTACAAAATGAGAAAAATGAACGAGCAAAGCGTTGTGGCTGTAGAGAGAGAGAGAGAGAGAGAGTCTCTTCTTTAATTGATAAAAAAATAAATTTGAACATAGAGAAAAAGTCTATGGTTTTTTATGATGTGTAAAAAGCCATGGGCTTTTTTGACGTGATTTTATAAAAATACTTATTGTAAATGTTATAGGGGCGGGTTTCCATGCCCGCCCAGGACCAGCGAAGATGTGCATACGGTGGATTTGTGTATATTATTTAAAATAATATAAATATATATAAAAATTAAAGGAGGATTAAAAGATGTTAAAAAAACAAAAGGGTATTACTTTGATAGCTCTTGTTATCACAATAATTGTTTTATTGATACTTGCTGGTGTAACTATTGCAATGGTTGTTGGTGATAATGGAATTTTATCAAGGTCAAGAGAGGCAAAGGATACGACAAATATTAAGAAGATTCAGGAAGAGGTTGATTTAGAGGCAGCTGATTTAGTAGCTGAATATCATTCTAAGGATAATGGAGAGGTTCCAAGTAAAGCTGGGGATTATGTAGCAGCAAATATAGTAAGTAAATTTGGAAGTGGAATAGTAACTCCTGATGCAAGCAATGCAAGAATAATAACAGTTGAAAAAGATGGAGTTAGAACAGTTGGAACAATACAAGATGATGGAAGTATATTATGGGATGATGCAAATAGTACGGTAGCAGGAGGAGGCTCAGGAAGTGGCTCAGGCTCAGGAGAACAAGGTGGAGGAACAACAACACCTACACCAGCACCATCGCCATCAACACCAGCAGCTACAACAACAATAACAACGACAGATTATGGAAAATATGTAGATATTGGTGTAGATATAAATGGAGATAGTAATACTACAAATGATTTTAGAGTATTTTTAAATGATGGAAGTAATGTATATTTAATAGCAGCAGATTATGCACCATATAGTATGTTACCATATAGTAACGGAAATGATACAACAAATGGACATGCGTTAAATCAAAGAGGTACAAATTATAAAGCCTATTTTAGTAATATATTAAATGATTATAGTGGATCAAGTGATATAGTAAGCGATTTTAGTTCACAATTATCAACATATCATAAATGGGTAAACAATAATCAAACAGGAACATATGCAACTAAAAATAATATAAAATCAGTAGCATATACATTAGATAAAACAGCATGGAATAGTATATATAAAACAACAGGGACAAATGGTAATAGTAATTATGTAGATTATGTAGTTGGAGGTCCAACATTAGAACAGTTTAAAGAATCATTTAATCAAATACATACAACAACAGCAGACCAGATATTTTATAGTGAAAGTGGAAATACAGGATACTATGTAAAGAAGGGACAAGCTCCAACAACAGAAAATTATGATACTTTTAGTACAGCAGATAATAATTTATATTTTATAATATCTATATCAAAGGCAAATGGAGCATGGCTTGCTTCTCCTACTGCAACTCACGAGGACTACGTGTTGTATGCGGCCTGTGACGGCTCTGTGTACTACGGCAACTGTAACGGCGCCAATGTTGGGTTCCGTCCGCTAGTTTCTCTAAAATCTGGAGTCAGTCTAGCTGATAGCGATTCAGATGGAGTATACGATTTCAATTAAGCATCGAATTATGTAGGGGCGAGCATTGCTCGTCCCTACAAATATATATATTGTGAAAATTGTAGCGGAGATTTTTAGTTTTCCATAAATAATAAAATGTTTTTCAGGACACTTCTGAAAAACATTTTTCTTTATCAACAAAATTCTTGTAAAATATACGTTTATTTGATAAACTATTGTGTAGAATTTTAAGAGAAAAAAGGAAGTAAAATGGAGTTTGAAGGGCAGATTGAGGAAATTGTATATCAAAATGAGAGTAATAGTTATACTGTAGCTGAATTTTCTACTGATAAAGAAGTGTTCATTGTTGTTGGATATTTACCTTTTATTAATCAGGGAGATTGTCTTTTTATTAAGGGTAAATTTGTTACTCATCAAGATTATGGAAGACAGTTTAAAATTGATTATTTTGAAAAAAGAGTACCTAAAACTAATGAGGCTTTAGAAAAATATTTAGGAAATGGTATTATTAAAGGAATTGGACCTGCTACTGCTAGAAAAATTGTTGATAAATTTGGTGAAGAAACTATTGCTGTATTCAAATTTGAACCTAGTAGATTAGCTGAAGTTAAGGGAATTACTAAAGCAAGAGCAATTGAAATTGCTGAAGAGTTTAATGAAAAATGGGAAATGTGGCAGATAGTTGGCTTTTTAGATAAGTTCGGAATTAGTGCAAATAATAGTAAAAAAGTTTATGATAAATTGGGAGCTAATGCAATTGATGAAATACAAGAAAATCCTTATATTTTAGTAGATATTGTATATGGAGTAGACTTTTTTAAAATTGATAAAATTGCTCTTGAATTAGGCGTAAATGTTAATAGTTTTAATAGAATAAAAAGTGGAATTAAATATGCTCTTTTAGCTGCAAGTTATAATGGTAATACATGTGCATTAAAAAATAATCTAATTGATTTTGTAAGAGATAGATTAATGATTGATGATGATAGTATAATAACTGAAAATCTAATTGATTTAAATGCAAGTGGCCAAATTTTTATTGAAAAAAGAGATGATGAAGAATGGGTTTATTTAATTGGATTTTATCAAGCTGAGAAAAACATTGCTGAAAGATTATTTTTAATGGAAAGTACAAAAAACATTAAACATATCAAAAATTTCGAGGTTGAACTTGCAAAACAAGAACAAAATCTTGAGATAATACTTTCAGATAAACAAAGAGAGGCTTTAAATCAAGTAAATGATAACAATGTTTCGATTATAACAGGTGGTCCTGGTACTCGGAAAAACAACTATTATTAAGACACTTATTGATATATATAAATCTAATAGTAAAAAAGTTGTGCTTTGCGCTCCAACAGGAAGAGCTGCTAAAAAGATGACTGAATCTACTGGTGAAGAAGCAAAAACTATACATAGATTATTAGAAATAGGTAAATTTGAGGAAGATAAACTAGAGAGTATTGATCAAGAGTTTAAGCCTATAGACGCTGATGTTATTGTAATTGATGAGATGTCAATGGTTGATGTTTTTTTAATGAATTATATTACTAAAGCTATTTATTTAGGAACAAAGCTCGTTTTAGTTGGAGATAGTAACCAACTATCTTCTGTAGGACCTGGAAATATTTTGAAAGACATAATTGAATCTGAAAAGATTGCAACAGTTAATTTAGACAAGATTTTCAGACAAGCTGCTAAAAGTGATATTATAGTAAATGCACATAAGGTTAATAATGGTGAAAACTTTTTAAGAACTAGAAGTGAAGAGAAAAAAGAAAACAGAGATTGTTTCTTTATTCAGGAAATTGAGCAAAATAAGATAGTATCTCAAATTATTTCTTTATGTACAGGAAGACTAGAAAAGTTTGGAAATTATGATTTTTATAAAAGTATTCAAGTTTTAACGCCTACAAGAAAAGGAAATTTAGGTATTAGAGATTTGAATAAAAGGCTTCAAGAAGCGATTAATCCAGAATCTAAAAAGAAAAGTGAAAAGAAATTTGGTGATGTTATATTCCGTGAAGGTGATAGAGTAATGCAAATCAAAAATAATTATGACATTTTCTGGGACAGAGAAATTGATGGAAAATATGAAAACGGAACAGGAATATATAATGGAGATATTGGAAAAATAACAAAAATAGATGAAGAAGAAAAGCAGATGAGAGTTGAATTTGATGATGGTAAAAAAACTTGGTATATGTTTTCAGAATTAGATCAGCTTGAACTTGCATATAGTATAACAATTCATAAATCTCAAGGAAGTGAGTTTGATGTAGTAATAATGGCACTTCCTCAAGCTTCACCAATGCTACTTACGAGAAATCTTTTATATACAGGAATTACAAGAGCTAAGAAAATATTGGTTATAGTAGGTAATGGAAAAATAATTGATTTTATGGTTAAAAATGTTGATAGTAAAAAAAGAAACACAGGATTAAAATTTAAATTAATTCACTTATTTAAATAATATTGATACTATCAGTTTATCGCAATTGACCAAAATTATTTTTTAATATATAATACAAAATATTGGGGCACCCGTGAAAAATAATAATGATAAATAAAATATTAGATTTATTTTTCCCGCCAACATGTGGTTTATGTGGAAAAATAGGTAAACACTGGATTTGTGGAACGTGTTATAGAAAGATAAAGCCATTTATAAAATTAAAAAGAGTTCAAGTAAAAAAGAATTTATTTGTAAATTATATGTTTTTATATGGCGGTGATTTGAGAGATTTATTATTATCTTTTAAATTTAATGAAAATTCTTATTTATTTAGATTATTTGTAGAAATTATATGTAGAGATAAAAAGGTATCAGAAATAATTAAAAAATCTGATTTTATTATTCCTGTTCCTATGTATAAAGATACTAAAAAGAGAAGAGGATATAATCAAACAGAGTTAATTTGTGAAGGTATTTCTAAAAGAAAAGACATTCTATATGATAATAGTATTTTGATTCAAATAAAGAATAATAAAACGCAAAGTTTGTTAAATAGATTTGAAAGAAATCAAAATATAAAAAATGTATATGATATAAAAAATATTGATAGAATAAAAAATAGAAATATTATACTATTTGATGATATATGTACTACTGGAGCAACAATTAATGAATGTTATAAAATATTAAATAGATATGCAAAAGAAGTTACTGTTTTAGTTTTAGCTAAAAGTAATTATAAGAAAGGATAAAAAAGTGGAAGAATTAGTTGATAGTATTTTAGATTATGTAAGAGCCGATTATACTGATTATGCAATAATGATTAATGGTGAATGGGGTAGTGGTAAAACTTATTTTTGGAACCATAAAATAAAGAACAAAATAGAGTCACTTCAGTTAAATGGAAGAAAGTATACAACTATTTATATGTCACTTTATGGTATTTCAAATTTAGAGGAAATTAGTAAAAAGATCTTTATTGAAACCACTCAACTTATGGATAAAAACTTAAGAAAATATATGGAGTCACATAATCAAACAACTATACCTGAATATGCGAAAACTGGTTTAGACATGGCTAATTTTTTTGGTGTATCAAAAAGTGGAGAAAAAGTTGATTACGAAGAGTTTTTTTCAACAGATGATAAAGTGTTGTGTTTTGACGACTTAGAGAGAGCTAATGTTGATGTTGTTGATATTCTAGGATATATTAACAATTTTGTTGAGCATGATCATATTAAAACAATAATTATTTGTAATGAGAAAGAACTTGCAACAAAGTTTAAGAGTTCAAATATTGAAATGAAAACTTTTATAGCAACTTATCTATTAGATAAACAAGGTGACTTACAGAAAAACACTGATAGACCTATGGTAGAAAAGATTAAAGATAAAATCGAATATGTATTTGATAAGGCAAACGATTATGAAAGAATAAAAGAAAAATTGATTGGTGAAACTTTTGAATATGCACCAAAGTTCAATTATATTATTAACGGATTATTAATGAGATATGAAAATAATCCTGATTTAATAAGATTTTTAAGACAGAATACAAGTTTGATTATTTCCACTTTTAATAAAAGTGGAACAAGAAACTTAAGAATTTTAAAACATGCTTTAAATGATTTTAGAAAAATATATGAAATTATTAATAAAACATATCCAAACACTAATTTAAGAATATTACAGACAATGCTTATATTTACAATTGCTGTTTCTTTTGAAATAAAAGCTGGAAAAATAACAAAGGATAAATTTGTTAATATTGATAATAACGAAGAATATAAAGCTTTACTTGTTTCTTCTAGAGTATTGATGGATAACAGGCAGTTTTATATAAAAGAATTTGATTCAAATTATTATTTTAATTTTAAGGCTGAATATAGATTTTTCAAATTTATTGAAGTATACGTTCGTACTAGAATTTTTGATATGAAAATCTTAAAGAAAGATATGGATGCTATAATAAATACAATAGATACTGAGAAATTACCAGGATATAAAAGATTGCTTACAGAGGAATACTGGAAAATTAGTGATGAACAATTCCCAAGTATAATTCAAGAAGTTTTAAAAGAAGTTGAATCAGGAAGACTTGAATTAATTGATATTGTTAAGCTTTTCTCATATTTTAGCTATTTCATAAAAAGAGGTTTAGTAAAATATGATATGAGAGAAACTAAACAGAAATTTATTGAAGGTATGAATAAATCTGCTAAAACATCACATTATTGTAATAATTTAGAAGAAGAGCTTTCTAAAGTAGGAATTAATGAAACTGGTCCTGAAACTGAAGAAATTTTAAAACATTTTGAAGAGTTAAATAATAAATTAGAAGAAGAAATGTATAGAAATCTTGCTGATGATATATTTAAATGCATTCCTATTAAAATGGAAATGTTTTATGATAGATTTGATAAGGAATGTATGGAATTTCCTATTTTTAAATATTATGATGCATATAGAATGTTCCAGAGAATCACATGTGCAAGCAATGAAGATATAGTAATTATTAAAGAAATGCTAATTGATAGAGCAAAGAAACATACTAAGAAACTAGCGTCAGAATACAGATTTATGAAACAATTAAAACAAGTATTAGAAGATTATTGCAGAGGTAAAGAGACTAATATTAAAATAGTTATGTTAAAAGAATTTAATAAAGATTTAGGTAGTGTTTTAGAATTATATAAGCCTCCTATCTTCGGTAATCCTAATAAAGAAACAGAAGCATAAATATGTATAATTTTTTCCTTTTTTGACACAATAAGAATATAAATATAAAAAAAGGAGGAAATTATGAAAGCAACAGGTGTAGTAAGAAGAATTGATGATTTAGGAAGAGTAGTTATCCCAAAGGAAATAAGAAGAACATTAAGAATAAATGAAGGTTCACCATTAGAAATATTTACTGACAAAGAGGGAGAAATTATTTTAAAAAAATATTCACCTATAGGAGAATTATCTGAATTTGCAAATAATTATGCAGACACTCTATCAAAAACAACTGGCCATATTGCTTGTATAACTGATAAAGATACGGTTATTGCAGTTTCAGGTGGACTAAAAAAAGATTTATTAGAACAAAACATTAGCAAAGAACTTGAAGATGTAATTGAAAACAAAGAGATATATACAAGCAAAGAAAATAATGAGATTGCAATCCCAATCACAAAAAATGAAAAAAGAGAAAGAATTTATAATTCTCAAGTTGTTTACCCAATCATTTCTGATGGAGATGTTGTTGGTAGTGTAGTTTTAATATCAAAAGAACCAAATAAAAAAATGGGAGAGACAGAGTTGAAAGTTGTTCAATCTGCTGCTGGAATACTAGGAAGCCAGCTTGAAATCTAAGAATAAAAATGAAGAATAAAAATTCTTCATTTTTTTATTGACATAGTAAAAAAATATATATAAAATAATAATATATAATAAAACAAAAGAGGAGAAAAAATATGGAAAAAACAAGAGATTTAATTGGAAAATTTGTAGCAAAATTTATTATTTTTGGAATAATTTTTGGCACAATTGGATTTATATTAGAAAATTTAATTTCACAATATTTAGAGATAAAACTTGGTGTTGCTTTAATGGCAATACATGTTGGAGTATTTTTTATTACTTTATTATTAATAACAAAATTTACAATGATGACAAGCTTTAAAAACACTGAACTAACAGAAGATGAAGGAAAAACAGTAATTAAATCAATAAGAGTATTATTGATAATTATTGCTATTGTAGTTATGTTTTTTAACTTCTTCTATTGTGGGAATTTATATACAAGCTTAGAAAAAGATATTGATAGAGATGTTGATTCTAAATATACTGAAATGACTAGATCAGAAAAAGAAAAAGCTCAAACAGAAGATAAAGAAAAATATTTCCAAGTTTCAGGAATAATTTTAGCAACGAAAGAAATAGTAACAATAGGTGGATTTGTATTTATTTCAGTTTACATGAAATCTAAAGTAAAAAAATGCATAAAAGAATAATACATATAAAAAAGTAGGCATTTGCCTACTTTTTTTATCTAATTACGACTATTGCGTTTTTTTGTAATTTATATTATAATCTTATAGTATAAATTTTAGGAGGAAACTATGAAAGCTATTGAAATAAGAAATAAATATTTAAACTTTTTTGAAAGACATGGACATAAAGTTATAAAAAGTGCATCACTAATACCAGAAAATGACCCATCAGTTTTATTTACAACAGCAGGAATGCACCCATTAGTTCCATATCTATTAGGAGAAAAACATCCAGAAGGAACAAGACTTACTGATTATCAAAAATGTTTAAGGACTGTTGATATAGATGAAGTTGGAGACAATAGACATTTAACTTTTTTTGAAATGCTAGGAAACTGGTCATTAGGAGATTATTTTAGAGAAGAGTCAATCCAGATGAGTTATGATTTTTTAACTCAAGAATTAAATATTCCAGCTGAGAAAATATCTGTTACATGTTTTAAAGGTGATAAAGATGCACCTAAAGATGAAACATCTGCAGAATGTTGGAGAAAAGCAGGAATACCAGATGAAAGAATTTATTTTTACGGAAAAGATGATAATTGGTGGATAGCTGGAGAAGAAGGACCTTGTGGACCAGATACAGAAATGTTTTATGATACTGGAAAAGAGCCTTGCTCAAAAGATTGTCAACCATCATGCGATTGTGGAAAATATGTTGAAATATGGAATAATGTTTTTATGGAATATTTTAAAAATCCAGATGGAACATATTCAAAATTAAAACAAAAAAATGTTGATACAGGACTTGGACTTGAAAGAATGACAATGTTATTACAAGGAAAAGAAACACCTTTTGATACAGAACTTTTTGAACCAGTAATGAAAGTCCTAAAAGAAAAGTCTAATAATGATAATATTGATAGTAGAAGAATAGTTGCAGAACATTTACGTTCAAGTATAATGATAATAAATGATGGCGGAAGACCTAGTAATGTTGATAGAGGATATATTTTAAGAAGATTGTTAAGAAGAATGACAAGACACTTAAATAAATTAGGAATTGATTTAAAAGAACTAGAAAACCTAATAGATGTTAGTATAGATACTTTAAAAGAAATGTATCCTGATGTTTTAGATAATAAGTCGAAAATTAAGAACGTTATTATTGAAGAAAAAAATAAATTCATGAAGACATTAAAAAATGGTGAGAAAGAATTTGAAAAAGCACTAAACAATATTAAACAAAAAGGAGAAGATATTATTTCTGCAGAAGTAGTATTTAACCTTTACGAAACATATGGATTTCCACCAGAAATGACAGTTGAATTAGCTAATGAATACAACGTTAAAGTTAATATTGAAGATTTTGATAAATTGTTTAGAGAGCATCAAGAAAAATCAAGAATGGCAAATGATCAGAAATTCAAAGGTGGATTAGCTGAACAAAATGAAATGACAATTAAGTACCATACAGCAACACACCTTTTACATAAAGCTCTTCAAATAGTTTTAGGAGAACATGCTGTTCAAAAAGGATCAAATATTACATCAGAGAGATTAAGATTTGATTTTGCAAATCCTCAAAAAGTTACTCCTGAAGAATTGCAAGAAGTTGAAAAAATTGTTAATGAACAGATTAAAAGAAACTTAGAAGTAACATGCGAAGAAATGACATTAGAAGAAGCTAAAAAATCTGGAGCAATGGGATTATTTGAAAATAAATATGGAGAAAAAGTTAAAGTATATACAATAGGAGATTTCAGTAAAGAAATATGCGGTGGACCACATGTAAAAAATACAAGTGAATTAGGTACATTTAAAATAAAAAAAGAAGAAGCTTCTTCTGCTGGTGTTAGAAGAATTAAAGCTGTATTATTATAAAATGAGGTATAAATATGAGTGATTGTATATTTTGTAAAATAGCTAATAAAGAAATAAACACAGAATTAGTATATGAAAGTGAAAAAGTTGTTGCTTTTAAAGATATTAATCCTAAAGCACCAATTCATGTTTTAGTTATTCCTAAAAAACATATTGAAACAGTAATGGATATCAAAGATGAAGATAAGGAAATCATTTCAGATATGTATAAAGCAATTAGAGAAATTGCGAAAGAATTAAATATTGATGAAAAAGGATTCAGAATAATAACAAATTGCAAAGAAGATGGTGGACAAGAAGTAATGCACCTTCATATGCATATGTTAGCAGGAAAGAAATTAAGCACAAATATTATATAAAAAATGTAGAAAAAGCATGAAAAATATGGTATAATATATGTAGATGGTTAATTACAGGAGGTGTAATTATGTTTAAATCAAAATATGGTAATTTATTAACTGGATTATTAATCGTAGTTATTGTAGTAATAGTTGGTATTATTGGCTATTTCGGATATAAAATCTTAACAGAAGATGCAACTAAAAAGAAAAATGAACAAGTAGTTGAAGAATTTGACCAAAAATATGGAAAAAAATCAAATAATAATGGAACAAGTGATGGGAATATAACAGACATTGATGCAGTAGAACAAACCTCATCAGATGATAAAATATATATGGAAGGATATGAAGTTGTTGCTAAAATAAGAATTCCAGCAATAAGCATAGAATATCCTATATTAAATGAGGTTACAAAGAAATCATTAGATACTGCAATATGTTTATTATATACTGTAAATGGAATTAACCAACCGGGAAATACAGTATATATTGGACACAACTATAGAAATAGTTTATTCTTCTCAAAAAATGATCAACTAGAAAATGGTGATAAAGTATATATAAAAGATACAACAGGACAAGAAATTGAATATACTATTTATAATATTTTTGAAACAACATCAACAGATACTTCATTTTATCAAAGAGATACACAAGGATTAAGAGAAATAACTCTTTCAACTTGTACAGATGATGCATCAACAACAGATAAGAGATTAATTATATTTGCTAGAGAAAACAACTAATTAGAATTATAAATAGGTAAAGGACGACCATTAGTCGTCCTTTAGTAATTTGATAAAAAGGGAGTATTTTATACTATAGATAAAATTATATGTAGGGGCTGGTTTCCATGCCCGCCTATTAAAAAAAAGTATTTTTCTAAAATTGATTATTTTTATAAAAATAGTTGACAAAATAAAAATAAAAATGTAAAATATATAAGTGCTACGACGTGGTGGATGTAGCGTAGTTGGTTAACGCGCCAGTTTGTGGCACTGGAGACCGTGGGTTCGAGTCCCATCTTCCACCCCACTTTTTATATTGGGCTGTAGCCAAGCGGTAAGGCACCAGACTTTGACTCTGGCATGCGCTAGTTCGAATCTAGCCAGCCCAGCCAATTAAAAAAAGAGCGTTACATTATGTAGCGCTCATGAAAATGATAATAATAATGAGATATATATAATTTAACAAAAAATAAAAGCTTGGAACCAAGGGAGGACTATCTTGATTCTAAGCTTTTTTAACGTCCATGTGGTTCTAAGAATTAAAAAAGGAGGAAAACAAATGGACAAGAAAGAAATATTACAAACTGAAAAAGAAAAACTAAAGGAGGTTTTAAAAATTGCAAAAAGAGAGTTACAAGAAGAAGAAAAACTTTTTGAAACTCTAGAAAAGAATTCAACAGATGAATTTATTCTTATTGAATTACAGAAGAAAAAATATATGAAAATTAAAAGCTTAGAGAAAGCTTTATCTAATCCATATTTTGCAAGAGTTGATTTTAAAGAAGACAAACAAAATAGTGAACAACAAATATATATCGGAAAGACGAATATATTTGATGAAGACTATAATGTTGTTGTTGCTGATTGGAGAGCTCCGATATCTAGTATTTATTATGATGGTGAGATTGGTAAAACAAAATATGAATGTCCAGATGGAATTATAGAAGGAGATCTATTATTAAAAAGACAGTATATTATAGAAAATGCAGAACTAATTGATTATAACGATATAGATATTACAACAAATGACGAACTGCTTCAAGCTTGTTTGAAAGAGAATTCAGACAAGAGATTAAAAAATATTGTTTCAACCATTCAAAAAGAACAAAACAAAATAATTAGAAGTAACATGTTTAAACCCTTAATAGTACAAGGAGTTGCTGGATCAGGAAAAACAACAGTCGCAATACACAGAATAGCATATTTGATTTATACATATGAAAAGCAATTTAAACCAGAGGACTTTTTAATAATTGCGCCTAATAAATTTTTCCTTGATTATATTAAAAATAGCTTACCTGATTTAGGAGTTGATTATGTTAGACAAGAAACGCTTGAAGACTTTGCAATTAAAATAATTAAAGATAAAATAAAAGTAGAAAATTCAAATTTTAATTTAAAAAGAATTGTAGAAGACCATTTAAATAATGAACAAAAAGAAATGATTATTAGAGCATCAAGGTATAAAGGAAGTTTAGAATTTAAGAATGTTATAGATGAATTTATTTATAATATAAATTTAGATGTTATAGGAAATATAAATTTTAATGTATGTGGTATTGAAGTTGTTTCCAATAAAGATATATTAGAAATGCTTATGGACAATTATCATATGTTTTCATTAAAAACAAGAATAGAAAAATTAGAATTGTTTTTAAAAAGTCAAATAGAAAATAAGTTAGATTTCTTAATAAAATCAATTACAGAAATGAGAACTAATAAAATAAAACATATTGAAAACAATTATCCCTTGGAAGAACAAGCTGGAAAGCGTATAGAAATATTTGAGAAATATGAAAAAGAAATAAATAGTTTGATAAAAGATAATGGCAAAAGAATAGTAAAAGAATTTATTAAGAAAATAAGAATTCCTTCAGCATTAGATTGTTATAAAATGATTATAGACAATTTATCTATAGAAGAAGCGGATTTTATTAAAGAAGAATTCTCTTCAAAAATAAAAAAGAAAGTAATTGAATTTGAAGACTTAACACCAATACTTTATATTAGCTATGAATTATTTGGATTAGAAGAAAAACTTAGATTAAAACATATTGTTATTGATGAGGCACAAGATTTTAGTGAATTTCAGTTTTATACTTTAAATGAAATACTATCTAATAATAGATCTTTAACTATTTTAGGAGATATAGCACAAGGAATATATGATTATAGAGGAATAAATGATTGGAACAGAGTAAATAAAAATATATTTAATAATGAAGCAAACATTGAATATCTAACACAAAGTTATAGAACTACTGCAGAGATAATGAATGAAGCTAATAAAGTTATTTCTCCAATAAAAGATAAATTAGGAATCATGTTAGCAGAAGCGGTATCAAGATATGGAGATAAAGTTGAATTTTATGATGGCAGAGAAAAAATGAAAATAATAAAAGATAGAATAAAAGATCAAATTGCGAAAGGATATATTAATATTGCTATAATAGGAAGAGATAGTAAAACATGTGAAAAGATTTATAAAGATTTAATAGAAGAATTTGAAAACGTTAATCTTATTTCTGAAGAAAGCACAGATTATGAAGGAGGGATAACAATAGTTCCATCATATTACTCAAAGGGATTAGAATTTGATTCAGTAATAATAGCAGATAGAAATGATTATTCAGAGTCTGATTTAGATAGAAAACTACTATACGTTGCAATGACAAGAGCAATGCATTCATTATTGATAATATTATAATAAAACGAAGAATTATTTTTATATAAAAAAAGAAAAATTTTTTAAGTTTTTATGTTGACAAGTGTCAAATAGCATGCTAAAATAGGAATTGTACTCGGCTAAAAAATAACACAAATTGACATGCAAAAGAGTACAAAAAATACTACTCAAAAACACTTAAAAAAATTTTTAAAAAATCTTTAAAAAAAGTGTTGACAAAACAAAAACGGGGTAGTATAATAAATCACGTCGCAAGACAAAAAAAGTACATTGAAAAGTAAACAATATCCTTTGAAAAAGACCAAGCGGTAGTATTAACTACCAAAAA
>JAFWNC010000020.1 GCA_017510525.1 Clostridia bacterium
ACAGTTGGTATCCCCATACTAATTACTGGAATACCTAAAGTTCTTTCAGAAAGCTCTCTTCTAGTATTTCCAACACCAGCACCAGGGACGATTCCAGTATCAGCAATTTGAACAGTACTACTTATTCTTTCAATACTTTTAGACGCCAAACTATCGATAACAATTAATAATTTTGGCTTTACATTATCAACAATTCCTTTTAAAATCTCCTGAGTTTCGATTCCAGTTGTTCCAAGTACTCCTGGAGAAATAGCACTCACTTCTCTATCATCTTCACCAACATATTGAGGTAAATACTTAAAAATATGTCTAGTAACATCAATCTCTTGCATGACCTTTGGTCCAAGTGAATCCGGCGTAGAATATAAATTACCTAAACCAACAACCAGTATTTCACCTTTTTTATCAATATGTTTATCTATCAATCCTTTTAACTCTTCAGTAACTGTTCCAGCAATTTTTTCTTTCTCTTCATCAGAAATATTCCTCATCTTTTTAACATCAATTGTAATATAGTCACCAACAGGTTTCTGAATAGCCTCAGCTCCATCTTGATTAGTTACTTTTACTTTTTCAACAACAATAGTATCTGATACCTGCTTAAAGTCGCTCTCGATTCCAGGAATATCTCCTTCTAATTTATTAGCCTTTTTAAAAACATCTCTTCTCTCAACAGCCAAATCAGTTCTAAAATTAAACATAAAAAATCAGCTCCTTTTTGTATATTATGAGCTGATTTTTTTTATTTATTCACTTAATAATCTACTTTTATTTTGTTCCATTCATTATATTTACTGTCATTTTTATGATTTATTATTTTTCCTTTATTGTAAAAATAATTTCCAAGGTATGAAGTAACTTTTTGAGCGCCATAAATATTCACATGTTCTCCTAAATCTCCAGTATCATGACTCCAATCAATTCCAATTTCCTTTGCAATAATATTAAAATCAATATACTCTATTTCAGTTTCTTTGCAGAATTTATCTAAACCATTATGTTTTTGATATGTCCAATTTTTTGTATTAGGTGCACTAATCAGAATTAACTCTATTCCTTTGGAAATACAATATTTTTTTATTAATCTTAAATATACTCGATGTTCTATCGCTATCTCTTGCACATCATCAGAATAAATCATATAATCAGAAGCATCAATTGGAGTAACCGCTCCCATATAGTGATAACCTTTATCGTTAACTGTTTCAGTATAATTAATTTTTCCAAATATATCTTCAGATTTTAATTCTTTCCATCTATCATGATATTCTATAACTGGAAATACTGTATTAACAATCTTAGCTAAAGGAGCTGTTACACCTGAATGGACGTACATATTATTAACTTCTAAAACAATATACTTAGGTTTTTGTGTTTTTGTTGTTTTTAAAATTGCCTTACATACAGCTGGCATAGATTGACCTGCTGTTCCACAAATATATGAAGTATAGCCATATTCATCCCACATTTTTAATGGAATAAATGAAGTTATAGATTCACTATCCCCATAAATGATGACATCAATAGAATTTTCAGGTTCACCTAAAATTCCATAAACATCTGAATCATGCATTCCAGATTCTTTTGAATTATTTTTTGGGATAAACGGATATGAAATAATAATCATCAGTAGTATTAAAATCAGGAAGAAAACTATAACTTTAATAATTTTTTCTTTCATAGTTCCCTCCTAGAAATTAGCATACATTGGATCTAATGGAGTTACTCCGATTCCATAACATCCAAATATTATAATTGATAATATTAATAAATAGTAAATGCTCCATCTTAAAACGATGTTTCTTTTGGCAATTGCTTCTCTAACATTTATTCCTTTTTCTTTTAATAAACTAATAATAACTATTACAACTAAAACAACTCCCATGATAATAAAGTCCTGTTTATCAACTCCATAATCAAGTATTGTTTTATTTATTATTGGTTTTAATGAGAAGTTTGTAATCATTTTCCAGAACATTTCTAATCCGGCTTTTAAGCCATTAGCTCTGAAGAACAATTCTCCAATAAATACTAAAATTATAGTTCTAATAATTTGTAAAAATTTATACCAAAACGCTTCGCTATTGATCTTTAATTTTTTATTAATCCATTTAACTGGTGGCTCTATCATTCTTCCTATAAAAATAATTGTAAAATGGTATAATCCAAAAAATATGTAATTCCAATCTGAGCCATGCCATATTCCATTGCAAAGCCATACGCTAAATAAAGCAATAGTACTAGCTAGCATAGGTCCATAATAGTTTCCTAATTTTTTTCTACCCGCTGATGTAAGATTTTTACACTTCTTTGTAAGTGAAATAGGGTAATAAATATAGTCTCTAAAAAATGCACCTAATGTTATATGCCATCTAGTCCAAAACTCTGATACAGTTTTTGAGAAGAATGGTTGTTTAAAGTTCTCAGGCATTTTTACTCCAAACATTTCTGCAACACCAATTGCAATATCCATTGTTCCAGAAAAGTCCATATATAATTGGAAAGTATATAAAACCATTGCAGCTGCAATCATTCCACCATTATGATGTCCATAATTATTAAATACTTCAAGGATAAAAGGATTAACTCTATCAACAACAATATATTTTTTCATTAATCCAAATAAAATTCTTTGTCCACCTTGAGTAAGGCCTATGTATGTTGTTCTATTACCTTCCCATAATTTCTCTGCTGTTTCTTCATATCTGCAAATTGGTCCTTCAATAATTTGAGGAAAGAAACTTAAGAATAATGCTAATCTTCCAATATTTTTGTCTGCTTTTATTTTTCCTTTATAAACATCAACTATATATGAAATTGCTTGTAAAGTATAGAACGAAATACCAATAGGCATCATAAAGTGAGGCACTTTAATCGTAAATGACATATTTAATACATCAAATAATGAATTTAAATTCGTGCAAATAAATGCAGAATATTTTAAAACAATTAAAATACCTAATAATACAAGTGCATTTAAAACAACTACTCTTCTTTGTTTTTTTGTATATTTTTCTTTAATTTCTTTTTTCTGTTCTTTTTCTGCATCTTTTAATATATTATCTCTTTTATTCTGAAGTTTAGATAACCATAAACCGCAACCATAGATAATACCTGTAGCTAATAATATATAAACAATTAATTTCTTGCTAATTATTCCAAAAAAAACATAACTAGCTAATAATAAAACTTTAGCCCTATGTTTTTTAGGAAATAAATTATATAAAACTACTACGATTGGTAAAAAGATAAACAAAAACTGAACATCAGTATATGTCATCATATTAGCCTTCTTCCTGAAGACGTACAATTAAATTCCAAAGTGCTTTAGCAGAATTAAAATTAGCTGGAACAATTTCAACTGTTGGTATTTGTACATCAAATTCATCTTCAATTTCAGCAACAAGTGAGATAATTGCTAATGAATCCAAATGATGATCATCAATTAGAGTAGTACATGTTTCATAATCTACTCCATCATTAATTTCTTCTAAAATTTCAATTAATTTTTCCATTTTTCATTCTCCCTTTCTTTTTTCTATAATCTAGTTGGAAAAGAATTGGATAAATTTCTAGGCAAACAAATGAGAACAATCCGAGGCGTGCTTTGTGCACGTCGCAGGATTTTCGAATGCAGTTTAACACCGAAATTTGCCAATTATTTTTCAACTATTTACATATTTACTCTATAAGTTGGTACATTCTCTCTAACCAACTCTAATCTATGATTATCATATACTTTAAAAATATATGGTAAATCCCTACTTAGAAATAATGATATTCCCTCAGTCATGCAATAAGCACCTGTATTTTTAAATATCAGTATATCACCTATTTGTAAATCACCTGCTGGAAATTGCTTAACAAGTATATCGTTTGTTGTACATAATGAGCCACATAAATTCCAACTCTCGTCATAGTTATCCTTTTTAGGATATATTTCACAAATAGGAATCTTCATTGCCATAGACTGACCATAGTATACTATATGATTCATGCCTCCGTCAACTATAGCATAATTTTGACCCTTATTTTTCTTTTTATCAACTACTCTTGTTAAATAATAACCACAACTTGCAACAATTGAACGCCCTAATTCTAATATTATCCTTCCCTTATACTCCATATTATTAATTAAATCTACAAAGTCATTTAGGAAAGCTTCTTCATCAAAGTTACTATCAACAAAATAATGAATAGGAAATCCGCCACCATATTCAAGTTCATCAACTTCAAAATCATATTCTTGTTTCATTCTTTTGATAAAATCATCTAAATATTCAATTTCCTTTGATGGTCTTTTTATCGAGTTTTTCTGTGTTCCAGAAAAATATTGAATCCCTTTTATATATAAGTTTTTGTATTCATTTCGATTAGCAATAATCTGAATAGCCTCCTCTTCATTAACACCAAATTGGCTACCACTTGTTATTCTAATCATAACAGGAATAATTATATCACTTTTTATATCTTTTAGCAACTCAAATTGCTCCATAGATTCAATAGTATAACAATTCATCTCTTTTGTAGTATTTATCATTTCTTTGATTACTTTAGGAGTTTTGTAAACACCAGAAATAAGAATCTTTTTAGGATCTATTTTCTTCTCCTCACATATTCTATATTCACCAGGAGAACAAACCTCAAACCTATCAATAATATCTTCAATCTCCTTAACAACAAAAGCATTCGCCTTAATAGCATAACAAAGTTCAATCCTATCAGTCAATTTCTCCTTCAAATACCCTATCCTATCCCTCAAAACATTAATATCAAAAACATAAGCTGGAGTATCATACTTCTCTTGAATCTCTTTAATTATAATCTCATCCATAATTTTTCCCTTTCTTTATATTAATGCCTTCCTATCTATCTTCCCGTTTTTATTTAGAGGAAACTCCTCAATCTGTTTAATAACATTAGGAACCATAAATACCGGCAACTTCTTAGAAAGCTCATCCTTTAACTCTTTTTTATCAGCCTGACCAACATAAAAACAATAAAGCTTACTCTTTTCTTCATTATAAACACAAGCAACCCTTTCAACACCTTGTGACTTTTGAACCTCTAATTCAATCTCCTCAAGCTCAATTCTATGACCCATATGTTTAATTTGGAAATCTTTTCTACCACTAAAATATAAATTTCCATCTTCTCCATAAAAGCCTAAATCGCCAGTTCTATAAATCATATCAATAAACTTATTATTTAATGGATTCTGAACAAAATTTATATCTGTTTGTTCTTTATTATTGTAATAACCTAGAGCTAATGCTGTTCCTCTAACACATATTTCACCAACTTCATTTTCCTTATAAACTGGTTCATTTCCATTTAAAAGAATTATCTCTTCATTATCAAATGGTTTACCAATTGGAATTTTGCTTTCATATTCTAAAGCCTTATCAACAATATGATATGTACAATTACAAGTAATTTCAGTTGGTCCATACAAGTTTACAAATGTTGCATTTGGAAGTTTCTCAATCCATTGTCTTATATGTTTTAAAGGCATTACCTCGCCACTAAATAAAATTTTGTTAACAGTATCTGGCGTTTTATAGTCTAACCCATGGAATGTAGTAATTAAGCACAATGCAGACACTGCCCATATAAGAGTTGTTGCTTTATTCTCACAAATATAATCAAGTAATTGAGCAGGTGATGAAAAAAGTTTTCTAGGTATAATTAAAAGAGTTGCACCTGTTTTAATAGCAGAATAAATATCTTTAACAGATACATCAAAATCAAAAGGTGCTTGATTTCCGATTATATCTTTTTCAGTTATATCAAATTTATCTGTAAAAATATTAATAAAATCTATTATTGATCTATTTGAAACTAATACACCCTTTGGAACTCCAGTAGAACCAGATGTAAAATTCGCATAAACAGGATCAACATCTAACACCTTTGTTCTAATAGTTTCTAACTTTTTCTCATTAATTTCAGTTTCTTTTATGTCTTCAATTTTAAGAATAGTTACACCTGAAAATTCTTTAGCTAAGTCATAATGTTCTTCATCAGTTATGATAACCTTTGCCTCTAAAGTGTTTAATATGCTTTCAAGCCTTGAAACAGGTAATTCAGGATTTAAAAATGAATAAAAACCACCTGCATATAAGCTTCCAAAAAAACAATATATAGTGTTTATTCCTTTTTCCATTAATACTGCAACCGGATTATGTCTTTCAATAAAATTTGAAAGACATGTTCCAACACTCTTACTTCTTAATAATAATTCACTATAACTACAGTTTTTGTTTTCTTCAATTATTGCTATTTTATTACCTTTTTCTTTTGCTGTATTTTCTAAATACTCTAATACACTTTTCATCTCTTACCTCTTTTTCAGGAACAACTCTAGCTCTGTCCGCTACAAATATTAAAACATTTCGTAGCGGAGAACTACAGTTCTCCATATTCTATTATTCACTCATCTTTTTAGCATGTAATACTATTCTATAATTTTTATTATTATCACAAGTTGACAAAGTTAAAATACTATCATCTTTGTTAATCTCAACTTTATAATCATTAACACTTCTTGACTTTAGTTCTTTTATAAAATCTTCATATTCTTTTGTTGAAGAAAAATCTGTTGTTAAATAATAATCTTCTTCTTCAATTCTATATGTTGAAAAAACCTCATATTTGAAGCTTTTTCCTTCAGTTTCAAATATTATATATTTATTATTTATATTACCATACCAATCTTCATTAATTGTATTTTTTAAAGACTCAAACATACTGCCATCTCTACGATTATGTCCATAGATAATAAGATTTTTATCAGTTCCATCTATCCTATTTCTATAATCAGCAAAAATCCAACCAGCACTATTATAAGACTTATCAAAACTATGAGTTAAATAATAGTCATTATCATCTGTTTTTACAACAGGAAACTCAATATCTGTATTAGGAACTTTTATCCAACCAACAGTATCAGAATTCATTTCTTTTAAATATTTAAAATCTATAGAATACGAATCTCCTTTATCAGTATCAACTACCTTTACAGCTTTTGAAACTTCTTTTATCATTTTTTTTGTATTCTGATTTTCTCTATACCAATTATATATCTTAAAAGCTGAGAATAAAAACAATCCTAAAAAAACCAATTGAATTATAGTTAAAATAATTTTTTTTTTATTTTTCATTTATAACCTTCCTAAATACTAGTCCTTAGAATCAAAATTTGAAAGAATACTTCCAACAATTTTGATTATCTTAGTACTATTATTTTTAGCAAAACTCTTTCCTAATGCTTTACCAGCAACAGTTAGAGAAGCTACTAATGCACTCATAATAAATTGTATTTGAAAATCACTTGTAAATTGTTCTGAAATCTTTATTGCTATAATTGCACTAATAGCACCACTTAGAACTCCACAAATATCTCCTATAACATCTGCACAAATATTTGCAACTTTACTTGAAGCTCTAATAAGCTTTATTGAAGTTTTTGCCCCATCTACTTTTTTTGAAGCCATTGCATGAAAGTTTTCTTCATCAGCAACAGTTACAGCAACACCAATTAAATCAAATAATATTCCAACTAAAACAACAACTATTAGAATAATAATTGCTGGAATTATTTCAAGGTCATTTATTGCTGTAGTTGATATAAATGAAAAAAACAAGGAGAGAATAAAAGTAGTAAAAAATACAGTAATAAACCATTTTATTTCTTCTTGATTATCTTTCTTATTATCTTTCTTTTTCATAATTCTAAATTCAATACCTCATTTATATTAAATAATTAGATGGTAAAAACCTAAGTAAATTTTACGGTTTAGGTCTAGCAGAATTTCTCTATTTCCTACTAACCATTACTGATCAGCCGTTTCCGTTTAAAGGAAATATCCTTGAAATTATAGGAAGCTAGATCGCCACTCAAAATCCGTACCTTAATCCTTAGGTTTTCTTGTCTCTTATACGAGACAAACATTCTAGAAGTTTTCCTTAATGTACCTTAATCTATTACTAGTCTTTTTTGCAATAGTAATTTCATAGTCCAAAACAAACACTCGTGGCCACGAGGCTTATTTTAGTATGACTAATCCCAGATACTACCACTCAAGACAGGTTTCGTGCATTAAAAACACTCATTTATTTATTAAAGATATCTATATCATTTGTGAAAATGACAACGAAAACAGGAAAGATGTATATATGCCTTTATATATCCCCCTATTTTCTTTACTCCTTTGGCAGCACGCAAAGTTGGCGTTTTGCGCACAAACCAAGAAACTCATATCTAAAACCATTTGTGGATTTTTAGCCCCACCCTCATAATAGATAGTACAACTAGAATAATGCACCATCATTAAAATTATAGCATATAGCAAAAATCTTGGCAAGAGAAAATTGAATTAAGGATTTGAAATATAGCATTTTTTTGTTTTTGAG
Organism: Clostridia bacterium; assembly: GCA_017510525.1. Taxonomy (GTDB): domain Bacteria; phylum Bacillota; class Clostridia; order TANB77; family CAG-508; genus UMGS1994. The sequence continues at coordinate 8,416 of JAFWNC010000020.1, forward strand.
GACGTGTTTTTGGGGACGTGTACCAAAAACACGTCCCCAAAAACAGCTACCCTCCACCAATCAATCTTCAATTTTTACAACATTTCCATATCATATTCATCAACATAAACATAAACAACTTGTGGTTCTAATGAATCTCTATCAAAGAAATGATTTACTTTAAATTTTGTGCTTTCTTTTAATTTATACTCAAACTTGCTGTTATCAATTAAAACAGAAGATGATAAATTCATTCCTACCGGTAAAGTTTTGTTTTTATTATCATAAAAAATAATATTAGAAAAATAAACTAAAGGAAATCCTTCTTTAATATTTAGTTTTATTAATTTAATAGCATTTTCATGTTTATATTTATACTTTTTAAATTCATTGTCTAAATTCATATTATAAATAGAATAATCATTTTGATGTAGTTTTTCACTTATTGGAACAATTTTATAAATTGGCATATCATAAACAGAATTAATCTTTGATTCTGCTTCCTTTAGGTAATTTAAAACCATTTGTATTTTCTCAGTAAAATCAAAAATATCAATGTTTTTACTAATATTTAGAATACCATATTCAGATTTTTCATTTTCTCTATGGCTCTTACTTCCAATATATTTAACCTTAGTAGAATCATCTTCTTGTCCGCCAAAAATATCAAAAGTTTCTTCTTCGCTTTTCTCAGCAAAATGTTTATTTTTAAGCTGTTCTAAAACTAAATCAATTGCGTTTTTATCCATCTCGCCAATTTTTAACATATTAATTATTGGCAAGATATCTGTAGAAGTAAGAAAAACACTATCTGTTTCTTCCTTAGAAAATTTCGTTCTTTGTTGCTTATCAACTGTTTCTCCTAGTTCTTCAAAATCATTTTCAAAATCAAATTTTTTGATAAATTTATTATCAAAACTTGCTTTTACCTCATCGCCCATTTCTAATGCTGCAAGTTCATCTTTATTAGCAAATTTCCAAAAATCGAAAATACTCTTTTTATGTTTATCAATTTCATTTATATACAAAGTAGCATTTTCAATCTTTTTAGATACGTTTATCTTTTTAAGTTCTAAAGCTTTAATATCTTGCTTTAGATCTTTGACATATCTTTCTCCTTTTTCAAATAAACTATATGCTGTAACCAAATCATCAATAGTATGATATTTCTTATTGTCAGAATATATTTGAATTGGTTTATTTGAAGATTTTTTCTCTTCATTTTTTGATTCTTCTTTTATCTCTTCATTTTTCTGATTTTTTTTCTTTTTCTTTGACTTAAAGAAATATCTAAACTTACCAAAAAAGGTCTTTTTGTATTCAAGATAAGTTGAAATCTCTTTTTGTTTCATAAAATATTCTGCATCTTTTTCCTTAACTTCCTGTTTTAATCTTTTAAGCTTATTTTCTAATTTTCCAGTTTCTGAATTTAGCTCTTTTATTGCTACTTCAGTTTCATTATATTTTTCTTTAATAAATTCTGGAAGCTCATCAAAAAACATTTTTTTATCATTATAAAAAAATGATATTGAATGATTATTATCTATTTGAGGCTTGAAATCATATGCATTATTTAATTCTGTTTTCATAATGAATAATGCTTTTAAAAGCTTATAAAACTCTACTGCTTCTTCCTTCTTCTTAAGAACAACTTTATAAACACTTCTTATTCCTTCATATACTTCTGTTTCACCAACTATATGAATAGACATTTTTCCTTTTTTATCATAAACTTCATATGATATAGGCCAGTTCTTAGTAAACATCCATAAATAGTTTTCCAATTCGTTTATTTCTCTATTATCTAAAAAATCTCCACTATAATTAACATATGTGATAGGAACGAAAATTTCTTCATCAGATTCTTCAAGCTTTTTCTTTAATAAATAGAAAAATTCATCAAATGTGTTTTCCTTAGTAGAAACCATCATAAAGTATCTATCAGATTCCTCTGAATAATATACTTGCCATAATTGGTTTCTTTCATATGAAACGCAGAATGGAATACTCTCATTCATTCTTCTTTGTTCTTCTTCAATCTTATTAATTCTGTCAATATCTATTCTATTGAACATTGAAACCATTTCAGCATATTTATCTATATTTTTCTCATCATCTGGATTTAAATATTTGCTTATATGACTTGATTTAGAAAATTTTTCTTTAATACTATCATCACGATGAGCATCTGTGCAGAAAATATCTATATCTTTAATTTTAATATATCTATAAACTTTTAGCTCTTTTTCATTATTTAACCTAGAAGGATTAAACTTTATAGATACAGGCATGCTTAAAAAATCGGGTAAATTTTCTAAATCTAAACCGATTTGTTTTAAATTTTCATTTATATTTTCTTTGGTAATCAACTTTCCTTTATATCCTCCTTATTTTTATTGTAATTATAACTCTTCGAAGGCGGGCGACTGATAGTCGCCCCTACATTTTATCTAACTTTTTCCTCTATCTCCTTTTTTACCATTTCTACAAATTCATCAAGAGGTTTTTGTCCTACATCTCCGACCTGTCTTTTCCTTACACCAACTGCATTTGCAGCAACTTCCTTTTCACCAATAATAAGCATATATGGCGTTTTTGAAAGCTGTGCTTCTCTAATTTTATAACCAATTTTTTCTTGTCTATTATCTAATTCAACTCTGATATTTGCTTTTCTTAATTTAGATACAACTTCATTTGAGTAATCAATGAAATTATCTGAAATAGGTAAAACCTTTACTTGAACCGGTGAAACCCATAATGGTAGGTTTCCTTTTGTTTCTTCAAGTAAGAAAGCAATAAATCTATCTGAAGATCCAAGTATAGCTCTATGAATAACAACTGGTCTATGTTCTTTTCCATCTTCACCAACAAAATTTAAATCAAATCTTTCTGGTAAAGCAAAATCTAATTGACAAGTTGAAACTGTAACATCATGTCCTAATGCAGATTTTATTTGTACATCTAACTTTGGTCCATAAAATGCTGCTTCTCCTTCTGCTTCGTAGAAATCAACGTCCATCTCTGTTAATATTTCTCTTAATTGTGATTCAGCTGTATTCCACATTTCATCATTATCAATATATTTAACTTTATCATTTTTATCTCTTAATGATAATCTAAAGCTATAGTCTTCAAAACCAAAATCTTTATATACATCTAATATTAGTTTTACAACTTGACCGAATTCATCTTTAATTTGATCTGGTCTTACAAATAAGTGAGCATCATTTTGGCACATTTGACGAACTCTTTCTAGACCACATACTGCACCGCTGTTCTCATATCTAAAGTCATGAGCTATTTCGCCAATTCTAATAGGTAAATCTCTATAAGAGTGTAATTTGTTTTTATAAATAAGCATATGATGAGGACAATTCATTGGTCTTAAAACTAATTCTTCATTATCCATTTTCATAATTGGAAACATATCATCTTTATAGTGATCCCAGTGTCCACTTATTTTATATAAAGTAGTATTTGCAAGTGATGGAGTATATACATGGCTATATCCAAGTTCTATTTCTTTATCTTGAATATATCTTTCTAATACTCTTCTAATTGTAGCTCCATTTGGCAAATACATTGGTAAACCTGATCCAACATATTCATGAGTCATAAATAATTCTAAATCTTTACCTATTTTTCTGTGATCTCTTTGTTTTGCATCTTCAAGCATTTGTAAGTGTTCTTCTAATTCACTTGCTTTAGGGAAAGAAATACCATATATTCTTTGAAGCATTTTATTTTTTTCATTTCCTCTCCAATATGCACCAGAAGTTGATAAAAGCTTAATTGCTTTTACGCAACCAGTTGATGGTAAATGAGGTCCTCTACAAAGGTCAGTAAATTCACCTTGTTTATAGAATGAAATCACTTCTCCTTCAGGTAATTCTTTAATAAGTTCAACTTTATAAGGTTCTTCTTTTTCCTCCATGAGTTTAATTGCTTCATCTCTAGGTAGTTCAAATCTTTCAATAGATAAATCTTCTTTAATTATTTTTTTCATCTCTTCTTCAATTTTTGCTAAGTCTTCTTCTGAGAAAGGTTTTTCAACGTCGAAATCATAATAAAAACCCCTATCAATAGAAGGACCTATGGTTATTTTTGCCTCTGGATATAGTCTTTTTACGGCTTGTGCCATAATATGAGAAGTGGTATGCCAATACATAGACTCCTCTACTTCTGCAGTTTTTCCGCCACCAAGTTTAATCTTAAACATAAAAATTCCTCCTTTTAATTAAATCTCTAGTCTCTGGGTTTTTTGTTAGTTCTGTTTTGGGGACGTGTGTGTTTTTGGGGACGTGTACCAAAAACACATACGTCCCCAAAAACAACCCCAGCATCACCCTGTAGAACTAACAAAAAAACCCTATGAGACTTAAAATCTCATAGGGGTAAGATTATTCTTACGGTTCCACCCTAAATTTAACTTCATTGAAACTTTTAACGCAAGTCATACGCTCTTCTTTCAAAGAGAAACTCCGGGGTAGTTTTTCAAATATGTTTATTTAGATTAGTTCTCAGCCAATGACCAATCCTCTCTTGAAACAACCTCTATTTTACTTTGTCCCATCAACATTCACAAAATAATCATACTACTATTTATATTAAATGTCAAACATTTTTAAAAAAAAGGTAGCCAAAACGCAATTATTTGCAAAATTAATATCCAGGTTTTTCTAACAACCTAAACATATTCTTCTTATACTCCTCAACACCTGGTTGGTTGAAAGGGTTTACTCCTAGAATCATTCCTGAAACAGCGCAAGCTTTTTCAAAGAAATAAATCAAATGTCCTAGATTTTCTTCATCTAAATTATTAATTGAAATCATTAAATTAGGAACATTTCCTGTTACGTGCGCTTCAACGGTTCCTTCCATAGCTTTCTTATTGATATAATCTAATGTTTTACCTGATAAATAGTTTAATCCATCAAGATTGTCTTTATCTTCTTGTACTGTAATATCACTTTTTGGATTTTTAACAGTTATTACTGTCTCGAATAAATTACGGTTTCCTTCTTGAATATATTGTCCCATTGAGTGTAAATCAGTTGTAAAATCAACTCCTGCTGGGAATATACCTTTTTCTTCTTTTCCTTCACTTTCTCCAAATAACTGCTTCCACCATTCAGTAAAATAATGTAATTGAGGCTCATAATTAGCCAAAATTTCTGTAGTTTTTCCAGAATTATATAATAGATTTCTAACAACAGCATATTGATAGCACTCATTAAATTTAACACTAGAATCAGAATATTTGTCCATTGCATCTTTAGCACCTTGCATTAATTTGTCAATATCAATTCCACATGTCGCGATTGGAAGTAATCCAACAGCTGTTAGAACAGAATAACGTCCCCCAATATTATCAGGAATAACAAATGCTTCATATTTTTCGTCTAATGAAAGTGTTTTTAAAGCACCTCTTGATTTATCAGTTGTTACATAAATTCTTTTTTTAGCCTCTTCAGCTCCATATTTTGTTTCTAATGCTTCTCTTAAAATTCTAAAAGCTATAGCAGGCTCAGTTGTTGTTCCAGATTTTGAAATTACATTAATTGAAACATCTTTTTCTGAAATAAGATCCAATAAATCATTTAAATAATTAGGGCTTAAATTATTTCCAGCATATAAAATTTGAGGAGTTTTTCTTTTTTCAGAACTCATTTGATTATAAAAACAATTTGTTAAAGCTTCAATAACAGCTCTAGCGCCTAAATAAGAACCTCCAATTCCAATTACTATTAATATATCTGAATCATTTTGTATTTTCTGAGCAGCTTTTTTTATTCTTTCAAATTCTTTTTTATCATAATTTTTAGGAAGATTAATCCAACCTCTAAAATCTTTGATATCATCTGAATTATCGTGCAATCTATCATGAATTTCTTTAACTTGAGCATCAAATTCATAAATCATCCTATCATTTATACTAGAATTTTCATAATTAAACTTAACCATAAAAACACCCTCTTTCTCATTTTTTCTTATTCTATACATAATGTTTTTTAATGTCAATACAATATAATAACAAATTAAAAAGGTGGGGACAAGCCCCACCCCATGGGCGGGCATGGAAACCCGCCCCTACACTATTTAATTTCCAACCAATTCTGGATAAATAAACTCAGTTCCATTAACAGAAATAGCCCCATCAGAAAAATGATTATTATTAAAATCTGCCTCTCTACAAAAATACCTATATCTAGACTCATCTGAAAGAGTAGATTTTCCAACCAATATAGGATCATCCCAAGTAACATCAACTGCATACCACCCATCATTTATCTGAACATAATTCCACATATGTTTTTCATTTTCACCAACTGAATTAACAGCATCTCCAATCACTAGAATACAAGGAATTTCCAATCCATCTAATAAATACTTAAATGCTTTTGCATATCCCTCGCAAACAACATTACCATCCAAAAAAACGCCAATCAAATTATCATTATTTGCTCTTTCATATGTCTCATCATAAGAAAGATTATTAACTAAAAAATCATGAACTTGTAAGATTTTCTGATAGTTTGATCCTGAAGTATTTAATAGTATTTCACTTCTTTTCTGTTCTATGGTTTCTAAAATCTGTTCTAACTGCTGTCTATTTTCTATTCCATCAATATAATAATTTAAATCTTCTTTTCCTTTTTCTATATAAACATTATAAGAAACATTATTCCCTCTTGTTGTTGTTTCTATCTTTAAATACATCTTTGTAAAATCAATATAAAACAGTTCCATTCTATCATATCTAATACAATCAACAGCATTTTTATAAGCTGTTTTAAGTTGTTCATCTCCGCCTCTTGACAGCAAATCACTAAATTCACTATTAAATTTAATAACAAAATCTCCTGACTTTAGATTTTCTGAATTTGCAATTATTTTTTCATAAATATGTTTTCCATATTCATCTAATTGATTATAAAAATAATCATTTTCTGTATAAACAGAATTACTTAAATTTTCATCATCTAAACTCAAATCATTTTGAATATAAATATCAATTGGCTCATCATTATATTTATTATCATTAGCTTTTTTTCTGTACACAACCATTTCAATTTCACTTGGGCTATCTCCAGTTATTTTTACTTCATATCCTAAATACGGAGCAATTAAAAATATTGCTCCGACTGCAATTCCTAATATAAATAAAACTAACAAAAAGAATTCAATTAAAAATCTAATAATTCTACCATTTTCATTTTTTAACATATTCTATCCTTTGTTACACATTAAATCTAAATAAAACAATATCTCCATCTTGCATAATATAGTCTTTTCCTTCAAGTCTAATTAAGCCTTTTTCTCTAGCATTAACCATTGAACCGGTTTTCATTAAATCATCAAATGAAACAACTTCAGCTCTAATAAATCCTCTTTCAATATCAGAATGAATTTTTCCAGCAGCTTGAGGCGCTTTTGTTCCAACCTTTATTGTCCATGCTCTAACTTCAGGCTCTCCCGCAGTTAAGAAAGACATAAGTCCCAATAATTTATAACTTGCTTTAATTACTTTATCAAGACCAGATTCCTCTAATCCTAGCTCTTTAAGCATTTCAATTTTATCTTCTTTATCTAAAGAACTTAATTCTTCTTCAAGCTTAACACATAAAGGAATAACCTCTGCGCCTTCTGTTTTAGCATATTCTCTTACTTGATTTATATATTCATTATTATCTGTATTATCTAAATCATTTTCAGAAACATTTGCAATATATAGAATTGGCTTCATTGTTAAAAGAAAAGAATCTTTTAACATTTCCTTTTCTTCATCATTTAAATCCATAGTTCTAACAGATTTTCCGTCTTCTAGAGTTTTCTTTACTCTTTCTAATAAATCAACTTCAACTTGAGCTTTTTTATCTGCTTTAAGTTGTTTTCTAGCTCTATCTAATCTTTTATCAACTGTTTCTATATCAGCAAAAATAAGCTCTAAATTAATAGTTTCAATATCTCTAATAGGATTAATATTTCCATCAACATGAACAATATTACTATCATCAAAGCATCTAACAACTTCAACAATACTATCTACTTCTCTAATATGAGATAAAAACTTATTTCCTAAACCTTCACCTTTGCTTGCACCTTTTACTAATCCAGCAATATCAACAAATTCAATAACTGCAGGTGTAACCTTTTGTGGGTTATACATTTCAGCTAATTTATCTAATCTTTCATCTGGAACAGCAACGACGCCAACATTTGGTTCTATTGTACAAAAAGGATAATTTGCACACTCTGCACCAGCATTAGTTATACTATTAAACATCGTACTCTTTCCAACATTTGGAAGGCCAACAATTCCTAATTTCATATTATATATCTCCTTATTATAATTTTTTATTTAATGAAGAATGAATAATGAAGAATTCTTCATTATTCACTATTCAATATAATTATTCACCGCGATACGTTAGTATCGCACACCTGGAGCTTCCAGCCAGAATCGAACTGGCGACCCCATCCTTACCATGGATGTGCTCTACCTACTGAGCTATAGAAGCATATTAGATTTATAGGCGGATTCTCATCCGCCTATTTTTATTCATCTATAATATTTTTCATTGCTTTTTTTCTAATTCTCTGAATAGCATTATCAACTGACTTTACAGGAGCATTCAATTTTTGAGCAATTTCAACATATGAATCTCCATTTGAATATCTTTGTAAAACTTTTTTCTCGAAGTCACTTAAATTCTTATCTATTTTATTTTCAATTGAATCATAATATTCTTTTTTTGTAATTGTATCTAATGGATCTTCAACTGGATTTAAATTAAGAATTTCTAAAAGCGAAGTATCGTCATTTTCATCATATGCAATTGAATTCAAAGATAAATATGAATTAAGAGGCATATGCTTTTGTCTTGTTGAAGATTTTATAGCTGTTTGAAGTTGTCTTTCTATACACAAATTTGCAAATGTTTTAAAAGAGCTTTGTTTATCAGGATTAAAACACTTTATAGCTTTAAATAAACCAATAAGTCCCTCTTGAACAATATCATCTTTTTCAGCACCAACAATAAAATATTTTCCAACCTTCATATTAACAACATCAGAATATTTACTAACTAGGTAATTTAGAGCGTTTTTGTCCCCCGCTTTAATCTTATCAATTAACTCAATGTCTGACAAACTATTATATTCTGTATTATTAAAAAATAAGTTTTGCATAAATAACTTCCTTTTTTTGGTAATTTCTTTATAGATCGGGTCGTCGGGGTTGCTGACCCCTACATTATGTTTGTATTATATCTGTTAAATTTTACAGTGTCAATGGTTTTCTCTATTTTTTTCTTTTATAATACATCTTTTATTGCTTCACCAATAATTCTATTAACATCTGCAATCATTACATTAAAGCGAACTTCTCTATCAAAATAATCTTTTACACTTGGATTGCTTGATAAAATAGTATAAAGTTCCTGTAATTTTTTCATTTTTTCTTCTGATTGTTTTTCTCCCTGAAGTGCAAGTAATTGTTCTTCATATCTGATTTTTTCAAATTCATCAATCTTTTCTTTTAAACCAGGATCTTTTTTTATTTCATCTTTAGCTTCTTTATAATCTTTATACTCTTTACTTTCTTTTATAGAACGAGCTAGATTATTTACATCATCATAAACATTCATATTTTTACATCCTTTCTGAAAATGGGCGGGCATGGAAACCCGCCCCTACGTTTTTTATTATTGTAAAGGCATATACGGAAACCACCTCTACATTTTTTAGATTTTTGTAGGGGCGGGGTTCCACCCCCGCCCGTATTTATATTTTCATTTGTTAAATATTATGCATAAGCTTGTCTTTTCTTGAATCCAAGAAGATTTGTAATTTCTCCTTCTGAATTCTTTGCTTTTTTTGTTTTCTTTGCTTTTTCTTGTTCTAACTGGCGAGCTTGTCTTTCAGCAACAGTTTGACAAATAGCCTTTTGATAAATAAAGTGACTGTCTTGAGCAATCTTTGTCCAATTATATTTATTTTTAACATCTAATTTTGCTTGTTTTACTACATTAGCGCATAATTGTTTATCAAATAATAAAGCCAAAATTGAATCAGCAAGCGAATTAGCATTTCCAGCATAACTCTTCATTCCATTAACACCATGGTTAACTATTTCATTTAATCCACCAACATCAGAAACAACAACTGGTACTTCAGCAAGCATTGCCTCTAATGCAACAATTCCAAATGGTTCATATGTACTAGGAAATACAGAAATATCAGCACATTTATACATTTTCATTAAAGATTTATGATCCATATAACCAGTAAAATAAACTTTATTCCCTATTCCTAAATAATCAACTTGTGCTTTAAGTTCATCAATCATTCCACCACGACCACAAATTATCAATTTAGCATCATTATAAGAACTTAAAATCTTTGGCATTGCTGCAATCAAGTTTTGAATACCTTTTTCATAAACAAGTCTTCCAGCAAATAAAATTATTTTTTCATTATCTCTAGCATATTGTCTTCTAAAATCATAATCTCTCTCTATTCCAGAGAAATTTGTTGTAGTAATTCCATTGGGAACAACATTTATTTTTTCAAATGGTAGTCCGAATAATCTTTGTAGTTCACTTTTCATATAATTACTATTAACTATTACTTCTGTAGCTTCATAAGTTAGCATCCATTCTGTATCATTTATATATCTTTGAACTTCATCATGAATTCCACTATTTCTACCCGCTTCAGTTGCATGTATTGTAGCTACAATAGGAATTCCATAAGAGTTTTTTAAAGATTTAGCAGCGTATGCAACTAACCAATCATGTGCATGGATTACATCAAATTTTTCACCATTATTAATTAATTCAGATGCTTTGGCTAGCATATTAAAATTTAGTTGCATTATCCAATCTATAAAACTATTTGGGGTAATCATATAGTTATCAACTCTATGTACTTGCACTCCTTTGTCATTTTCAAAATAAGGAACATTTCCATCTTTATAAGTTACAACTGTAACCTCATGTCCATCTTTAATTAATCTATGTGATAAATCATGTACAACCCTAGAAATACCTCCAACTATTCTTGGTGGATACTCCCATGATAACATTAAAATTTTCATTTTCTCTTTTACCCCTTTCAAAATTCTTCTCTTTAGTTTCTTTTTTTCTCCATGTCTAATTTTATATAATAAAAATACAAATGTAAATATAATTTTGCAAAAAAATTTATTTTTTTACAAAAAATTATAAAAAATTATTTTTTTATTCAATTTTCTCTTGTAATTATTTTAAATTATATATATTATATATAAGATAGTAATTGTGTTTATACAAAGGAGGAAAAAGTATGCCTACTAAAGAATCAAAATCAAAGAAGGTAGAAAAAGTAGAAAAGGAGCCTGCTAAAGCTGTTAAAAAGTTATCAACTACAACTTCTAAAAAGAAAACCACTGCTGTTAAAAAAACTGCTGAAGCTAAATCATCTACAGCTAAAAGTAAATCAGTAGCTAAAAAAGAACCTGTTAAAAAGGCTACTACAACTGCAAAGAAAACAGCTAAAAAAGAACCTGTGAAAAAAGCTCCTACTACCAAAAAAGAAACCAAATCTACTAAATCTACTACTAAAAAGGCTACTTCTAAAAAAACTGTTTCTAAAGAAGAAAAACCAAAAAAAGCAACTAGAACTACTAAAAAAACAACATCTACTACAAAGAAAACGGCTAAAGTAGAAACAGAAAAGAAAATTCAAATATTAGAATACTATGATTTACCTTATAGATATAATGAAACTACAATTAAAATATTAGCACAAACTCCAAATATCTTATTTGTATATTGGGACATATCTGACAATGATAGAGCTAATTATACTTTAGATCATGGAGAATATTTCTTTAATGATACTTACCCTGTTTTAATTGTACATAATGTTACTAAAAACTATTCAACTGAAGTTCCAATAAATGATTTTGCAAATAGTTGGTATCTTCATCTAGAAGATGCAAATTGTGAATATAAAATTGAACTTGGTAGACGTTATAAAGAATATGCATATAGAAATCCTGATATTAACATACCACAAGATAATTATATACATGTAAAAGATTCAAATGATTTAGTAATGCCAAATGATCATGTTTTATTTGAAACAATTAAATCAGATATGGAATATAGAAATGTAAAAAATGGACAATCATTTAAAAAGAACATATCTGAAATATACATAAATGATTCATTATATACAGTAAAGGAAATATATGAAAAACTATATCAAATAGATAATATAACACCATTCTTCTTTGATTTAAGCAATCCTGGATCTGGAAATCCAACATCAACATTTAAATAAGAATATTAAAAGGGTGGGCATGGAAACCCACTCCTACAGAGATATATTATAAAAAAACCGTAGGGGCGGGTTTCCATGCCCGCCCTTTTTAATAGAAAGGAAAAAAATTATGAATAAAAACAAAGGATATGTTACATTTGTCCTACATGCACACCTACCATTCATTCACCATCCAGAAAGCAAAGATTACTTAGAAGAACAATGGTTATTTGAGGCAATATCTGAAACATATATCCCCCTACTTACAAATTTCAAAAAATTAGAACAAGAAGGTGTTAAATTTAGACTAACTATGACAATGACACCTCCTTTATTATATATGTTAGATAATAAGCTATTACAAGAAAGATATATTGAATATTTAGAAAAACATATTGAATTATGTGAAAAGGAAATTAAAAGAACTGTCTATGATCAGAGATTAAATCAATTATCATATTATTATTTAGATAGATATTCTAATGATTTAAAGTTTTTTAGAGACGAACATAATTGTAATCTTATAGATGCATTTAAATATTTTCAAGACAAGGGATTTTTAGAAATAATTACTTGTGGAGCAACACATGGCTACTTCCCTATTTTATACTTAACACCTCAAACAGTTAGAGCTCAAATTGGTGTTGGTGTTCAAACATATGAAAGATTTTTTGGTAAAAAACCTAGAGGAATTTGGCTTCCTGAATGTGGTTATGTTCCAGAAGCTGATCAATATCTAAAAGAATTTGGAATCGAATATGCTTTAGTTGAATCACATGGAATACTATACGCTAACCCTGCTCCAGTTTATGGCACTTTTGCTCCAATTGTTTCACCTGGTGGATTAATCGCTTTTGGTAGAGATATTGAATCTTCAAAACAAGTTTGGAGTTCAATAATTGGATATCCTGGAGATTATAATTACAGAGAATTTTATAAAGATATTGGTTATGAAGTTGATTATGAATATATAAAACCATATATTGCCTCAAATGGAGCACGTGTACATACTGGAATAAAATATTATAGAATTACTTCAAAAGAAGGTGAAAAAGATTATTATAACCCAAGATGGGCTATGGACAGTGCTGAAAAACAAGCAGGTCACTTCCTAGATTCTAGAACAGCACAAATTGAAAACCTATCATCTTTCATGAAAACACCTCCTATTGTTGTATGTCCTTATGATGCTGAATTATATGGCCATTGGTGGTATGAAGGTCCATATTGGTTATATATTTTATTTAAGAAGATTTATTATGATGATTGTAATTTTACTTTAATAACTCCTGGTGATTATATTGATAAACATCCTGAAATTCAAGTAGCTACTCCATGCAGATCAAGTTGGGGTGCTAATGGATATAGTGAAGTTTGGCTTAATCAGACAAATGACTATGTACATAGACACTTACATAAAGCTGGAAATAGAATGGTTGAACTAGCTCACATGTTCCCTAATGAAAATGATGGGCTTAAGAAAAAAGCATTAGATCAATGTGCAAGAGAATTGCTTCTTGCTCAAAGTAGTGATTGGCTATTTATAATAACAAATGGAACGATGGTTGATTATGCAAAGAAAAGAATAAAAGAACATATAGGGAGATTTACTAAATTATATTATCAAATAAAAGATGATAAAATTGATGAAGAATTCATAGATACAATATATGAACAGGATTATATCTTCCATGATATTGATTATAGAATATATATGTAATAAGGTTAAATGGGGATGTTTTTCAGGGCACTTCTGTTTTGCAGGTTGGAAACCAACCTGCAAAACAGAAGTGCCCTGAAAAACATCCCCATTTATCAAATTCCAAGCAATCTGAATAAAATATTAACATAGGCAAATAATATAAACATTAGGAGGCCGAATTATTATGTATTCATTTTGCTTAAAAATAAACGAAGATAGAATTATAAATTATATATTGGAAGAATTAAATCAACTATCACTTGACTCCTTTAAGTATTCAAAAAAAGATTTTAAACTTTATACTAATATAATATTTCATTATAATGGTACTTCATATATTACATTCTATGAAAAACTTTCTCTACTTATAACCAATACAATTATTAAGTTTTACGAAAGAAATTTATTAAAGAAAAAACTAAATTCTAATTATTTTTATTTTTCTAAACAAGAACAAAATGAAATACTAAAGATTTCTGAATCGCTTATAGATTCAGATGAACAAGAATCAAAAACTGAACTTATATATATATCGGTATATAATTATTTATTAGAAAACAAATCTATGGTATTAGATGGTTTTGTTAATTTCAGGCTCAAAGATTATATTGAAATTATTGATTATGTTGTTGATTTATCTGTAAATAGTTTCTTAATAAAAAAAGAATATCTTGAATTTATTAATCTTTTAAAAGCCTATGTAAAAACTAAACCATCTGGTACATCTCATATTCATCTTATATACCTAAATTCTGAAACAATTTTGTTAGATAAAAATAAAGAGATAATTAATACTGATACAGATATATTTACAGCAAAATATCTCTCAGATATCTCCTTTTCCTCTAATGACTACGCACTAAACACAATACTAAACCTACTCCCTAAAAAAATCTATGTACACATCCTAGACGAACAAGACGAATTCATAAACACACTAAAGCTAATATTTGAAAACAGATTAGAAATATGCAATGATTGTGAGATATGTAATTTATATAAACAGGCTTCTCGAATAAATAAATAAAACTGCTATTTATAAAATAGAATTAAATGTTAATTTCTGAAATCCCCCGCGCAGCGACCAAACGAGGATTTTTAATCCGAGTGCTACCTCCGCAGCCCTATCAAACAAAATACTCAACTTTTCAAATTTATTTGAAAAGTTGTAGGATAAGGGCTGTGACAGCAAAGGGGTAAAGAAATTCATATTTAATTCTATTATTTATTTTTTTTGCATATATTAAATATAAATAACATTTTAAGGAGGGAAAATATGTGTGGAATTGTTGGAATTGTTAATTATAAACGAGATATTTCAAATGACTATCCATTAATCAGAAACATGAATAGTACAATAGAAAAAAGAGGTCCTGATGAAGATGGATATTATTTTGAAAAAAATGTTAACTTTGGTCATAAAAGATTAATAGTTATAGATCCTAAAGGTGGAAAACAACCAATGTCTGCTACTCTAAATAATAATACTTATACAATAGTTTATAATGGTCAAATATATAACACCAAAGAACTTCGTCAGGTTTTAGAAAAAGAAGGATTCTCTTTTGAACGGACATTGTGACACAGAAATATTATTAAAATCATACATACATTACGGATACGAAGTTGTTAAACATCTAAACGGAATATTTAGTTTTGCCATCTGGGATTCAACCAAAAAAGAACTATATATCGCAAGAGATCACTTTGGAATAAAACCTTTATTCTATACTTATAAAAATGAAAACTTCATCTTTGGTTCAGAACTAAAGTCAATTCTCGAGCATCCAGAAATAAAGCCAATTATTGATGAAACTAGTATTTCTGAACTATTTGGAATTGGACCCGCTCATACCCCAGGTCTTACAGTTTTTAAAGATATTTATGAATTAAAACCCGGATACTTTGGTGTATTTGATAGATATGGATTTAAAATGGAACAATATTGGAAATTGAAATCAAAAGAACATAAAGATGATTTTAATACAACATGTGAAAAAATAAAATATTTACTAGACGACTCTATTCAAAGGCAATTAGTATCTGATGTTCCACTTGGCTTAATGCTCTCAGGTGGATTAGACTCAAGTATAATAACAGCATATGCATCAAACTATAGTAAAAACAATGGATTACCACCTGTAAAAACATTTTCAGTAGACTATGTTGATAATGACAAAAACTTTAAAAAATCAGACTTTCAACCAAATTCAGATAATTACTATATTGACTTAATGGTAAAGACATTTCGGAACAGAACATCATAAAATAGTTTTAGACACCCCAGAATTAAATAATTATTTAAAACAAGCAATGATAGCACGTGATTTTCCTGGTATGGCTGATGTTGACTCCTCTTTCCTACTATTCTGTAGAGAAATAAAAAAAGATATAACAGTTGTCTTATCTGGAGAATGTTCTGATGAAATATTTGCAGGATATCCATGGTTCTTTCGTGAAGATGCACTAAACAGTAATACATTTCCATGGTCAATTGCAATAAAAGAAAGACAAGAACTATTAAACCCAGAAATATCATCAAAAGTAAATCTTAAAGAATATATAGACTGTAGATATAAACAAAGCTTAGATAAAATAGAATTCCTAGAAACAGATTCCCCTGAAACAAGAGAAAAAAGGAAAATAACATACTTAACTCAAAACTGGTTTATGCAAACACTATTAGATAGAACTGACAGAATGTCAATGTCTAATGGATTAGAAGTAAGAGTACCTTTCTGTGATTATCGAATTGTAGAATATCTATGGAATATCCCTTGGGAAATGAAAGCACTAAATGGAAGAGAAAAAGGATTACTTAGATATGTTGTTAAAGACCTCCTACCAGATGAAATAATAAATAGAAAGAAAAGTCCATATCCAAAAACTCATAATCCTAACTATCTACAAAAAGTTAAACAAGAATTAACAAATATTATGAATCAAAAAAACGCACCAATAAAAACACTATTAAATGAAAAATATATAAAAGAAATAATCGAAACAGACGGAAAAGCCTTTACGAGGCCATGGTTTGGGCAACTGATGACAGGTCCACAACTAATGGCCTACCTAACCCAAGTAAACATGTGGCTAGAAACATATCAACCTAAAATTGAGATACGAAATTAATAAAAAAATAATAGAACTAGAAGCCCGTGCGGGTAGTTCTATTATTTTTTTATTAATTTCGTATAATACTAAGGTTAATTCTTATTTAACTTCAATTAATCCCCATTTTCCGTCTTTTTTAGCCCAAGCTAATCCATCATGAACACTTCTTGTTTCATCAAATTTAAAGTCAACAACTGTTTTTCCATCTCCATCAATAAAACCAGCTTTTCCTTCTTTTTTAACAGCTGCATAACCTTCAGAAAAATCATAAGCATCTTCATAATCACAATTAATTATTAATTTTCCTGTATTTAAATCAAAATAACCTTTATCGTAAATATCAGATTTTTTCATATCAATCTTAAATTTACCTTTTGTTAAATCATCACTTCTAGCTTCTTTCCCATCAGTAGTTATAATATTTAAATTAGTACAAACTTTAAGATTACTTTCATCTTTAATTTTGCTACTAGAAGGAATAAATTTTGAAAATTCATTAACACCTTCATATACAACTTCATCATAATGATCATAATAATATATTACTTTCTCATCTTTAGTTTCAGATATTTTAACTTCATCATCTTTTTGATATTTTGAATCTACAGAATAATATTTATTTCCTTTTTTAATAACAATACTTTTTTTAGAATTAACAGAAACATCTGAAACCTTATAAATTGTTGTATATAATATTTCATCATAATCAGGATCTAAAACAATTTTTCCGGTTTTATTATTAACTAAACCATAACTTCCATCTAACTTAATAATTGAAACTTTGTCATCTAATTCAATAATATCATCAGCTTCAATTTCTGGCTCAACTTTCCAATCTATTTTATCTTCCTCTTCTTCATCATCATCTTTTTTATTATCTATTTTATCTAGGAAATCATCTTTAACAATATTAAATTTTTCTATTAAGTCATCAATTTCATCTGAAACCTCTTCTGGAAGTTTTTCTTGAGTATGTAAATAATAAACTCCACCAACAATTGCAGCGAAAAGAACTATTATTAAAATAAGTGTTCCAAATAATCTGCTAAAAAATCCTCTTTTCTTTTTAGGTTTATATTCTTTTTTAACCTCTTCTTTTTGAGGTGTCTCTTTAGGCTTTTCTTCCTTATTTTTTGCTTCTTCTTCAGCTGCTTTTCTTTTTTTAATTTCTTCTTCAGCTATTCTTCTTTCCTCTTCAGCCTTCTTTATTTCAGCCTCTCTTATTTCTTGCAATCTTTTATTTTCTTCTTCAACAGCTTTTTTCTTCTCAGCTTCTTCTTTTGCTTTTGCCTCAGCTTCTGCTTTTTCTTTTTCAATTCTTTCAGCCTCTGCTTTTGCTCTTGCCTCGGCTTCTGCTTTTTCTTTTTCAATTCTTTCAGCCTCTGCTTTTGCTCTTGCTTCAGCTTCTGCTTTTTCTTTTTCAATTCTTTCAGCCTCTGCTTTTGCTCTTGCTTCAGCTTCTACCTTTTCTCTCTCTAATCTCTCAGCTTCTTCTTTTGCCTTTCTTTCCTCTTCAGCCTTACGAGCAACTTCTTCTAATCTTTTCTTTTCTTCTTCTTCTCTTAAAGCCTCCTCAAGATTAACACCGCATGAAGAACAAAATTTAGCATTCTCCCTTACCTCTTGGCCACATTTAGGACATTTCATAAAAATACCTCCTTTAATTAATTTTTTCTTTAATTCTTACAATAATATTAAGAGCCTCAATAGGAGTAAGTTCATTAACATTGATTTTATCAATCTCACTAGCCACATCTGCCAACTTATAATTATACATATCAAGCTGACCAGCAACCTGTTTCCTATCTTCTTTCTCTTTAATCTTAACTTTTTTCTCTAGTGTTCTTAATATTTCATTAGCTCTTGAAATCATTTTTCTTGGTGCACCAGCAAGTTTAGCAACATGAATACCGTAACTTTCATCAGTACCACCAGGAATTATTTTTCTTAAAAATATAATATCCTCGCCTTTTTCTTTAACAGCAATCTGATAGTTTTTTACACCATCTATTTTTTCTTCTAAAGAAGTAAGTTCATGATAATGTGTAGCAAATAATGTTTTACATCCAATTTTCTCTTGATCTGCAATATATTCAGCAACTGACCATGCAATAGCTAAACCATCATAAGTTGAAGTTCCTCTACCTATTTCATCTAAAATAACTAAACTTCGAGAAGTAGCTTCTTTTAAAATATTAGCAACTTCCATCATCTCAACCATAAAAGTACTCTGTCCCATACTCAAATCATCAGAAGCACCAACTCTAGTAAAAATCTTATCAACAATACCAATCTTAGCTTCATCAGCAGGAACGAAACAACCAATTTGAGCCATTAATGTAATTAAAGCAACCTGTCTCATGTATGTAGATTTTCCAGCCATATTAGGCCCTGTAATAATTGATAATCTATCACTTGATTGATTTAAGTAAGTATCATTCTGAACAAAAAGTTCATTATCAATCATTCTCTCAACAACAGGATGTCTACCATTTTTTATTATAATTTCATCACCACTATTTACCTCAGGCATACAGTAATCATAGTCTTCAGCAACAGTAGCAAAAGCATTTAAAACATCTAAAGATGAAACAATATTTGCTGTATTTTGAATCCTCTCTATTTGAGAAGAAATCTTATTTCTTATCTCTGTAAAAATTTTATACTCTAAATCAATAACTTTTTCTTGAGCTCCAAGTACCTTATCTTCTATCTCTTTTAGTTCTTCAGTAATAAAACGCTCTCCACCTGTTAAAGTCTGTTTTCTAATAAATCTATCTGGAACTTGAGATAAGAAAGATTTAGTAACTTCAATATAATATCCAAAAACCTTATTATAACCGACCTTTAAGTTTTTAATTCCAGTTGCTTCTCTTTCTTTAGCTTCAATATTAACAAGCCATGATTTTCCTTCTGTTGATGCTTTTCTATATTCATCAACCAATTCATCATATCCAGTTTTTATTATTCCACCCTCTTTAATAGAAACTGGAGGATCATCAATTATTGATTTTTCAATTAATTCAGTAATATCAGTTAATTCGTCTAAGTTATCATGTAAATCACCTAACAGCTCTGATTTAGCATCTTTCAAAACATTTTTTAATTCTGGGAGTTTGCTAATTGAGTTTTTTAAAGAAATCATATCTCTAGCATTTGCATTACCATAAGATATTCTACCTACTAGTCTTTCAATATCATAAACCTTAGTTAGAATCTCAGAAATCTCACCCCTTAAAAATAGGTTTTCCTTTAATTCCTTAACAGCTTCCAATCTGTTATTTATTTCTTTAACTTCAATTAATGGGTCTGAAATCCATCTTCTTAAAGCTCTTCCACCCATCGAAGTAAGTGTTTTATCTAAAACCCATAAAAGAGTTCCCCTCTTTGATTTATCGCGAAGTCTTTCTGTAAGCTCTAAATTTCTTCTAGCATTAATATCTAAAGCCATATATCTAGTAGTTTTATATATTTTTATATGATTAATATGTTCTAATTTAATTTTTTGAGTTTCTGTTAAATAATAGTTCAAACCATTAATAGCAGCAACTGCAAATAATCTATCATTAAACTTTTCTATTTTTTCATTATTTTCATTAGTAATATTATATAAATTAGAAATCAATTCAGTGTCTTCTGAAAACTTGTCTTCATCTATTTCAGAAAAACATACATTAATTCTATCTTTAATTTGTGTAATCTCTGACTCAGAACTAATCATTAAAGAATTTGTTATTATCTCTGCCGGATTATATCTAGCAATTTCGTCTAATAATTTTGAAAAATTATTATTCTCAGTAATTTGAGTTGCATAAAAATCACCAGTACTAACATCACAAACAGCAACCCCATAGAAAAATCCCTTTTTTATAATAGACATTATATAATTATTTTTCTTTTCTTCAAGCATATTGTTTTCTATTACAGTTCCAGGAGTTACAACCCTAATAACATCTCTTTTTACCATTCCCTTAGTAGTCTTAGGATCTTCTAATTGCTCACAAATTGCAACTTTATACCCTTTAGCAATTAATCTTGAAATATAAATATCTGCAGAATGAAATGGAACGCCACACATAGGGGCTCTTTCTTCTAGTCCGCAGGCTCTTCCAGTAAGAGTAATCTCAAGTTCACGTGATGCTAAAATTGCATCATCAAAAAACATCTCATAAAAATCTCCTAATCTATAAAACAAGATACAATCTTTATATTCCTCTTTTTTAGCCATATAATTCTGCATCATAGGTGATAATCCTTCATTTTCAGCCATTTTAATCTTCATCCTTTCTAATACATCTTCACCCTTTTTCATTTGTCATTTTATTATACTTAAAACAATTTTTCAAGCCCTAAAAGTTCACTTTACCTTCTAAATACCATTTATGGTCTTCTACTATTTTAACATCAATAAATTTTCCAATTAGACTCTCATTGCCTTCAAAATTAACAACCTTATTACTATCTGTTCTTCCACTTAAAACACTGTCATTATATCTACTTTTACCCTCGACTAAAATTCTTTGAATTGTTCCAATATATTTCCTATTATTCTCAGTAACACTTGAATCATATAATTCTTTTAATTTATCAAACCTCTTATGTTTAATCTCTTCAGGAACTTGATTATCCATTCTATCAGCTGGAGTTCCAACTCTTCTTGAATAAATAAACATGTAGATCTGCTCAAAATTAACTTTTCTAACAACATCTAGAGTATCTTCAAATTCTTCATCAGTTTCACCTGGAAATCCTACAATAATATCAGTTGAAAATACAACTCCTGGTATTTTTGCTTTTATTCTATCAACTAAATCTAAATATTGTTCTTTTGTATAATGTCTATTCATAGCTTTTAAAACTCTACTATTACCAGCTTGTAGTGGCAAATGAAGAATTCTACTTATTTTTTCATTATTACGAATTGCCTCAATAACATCATCTGTAAAATCTTTTGGATGAGGTGATGTGAATCTTACTTTTTCAATTCCATCAATTTTACAAACATCTCTTAAAAGATTTGCAAATCTATAACCATCTCCACCATTATAAGAATTAACATTTTGTCCGAAGTAAAGTAACTTCCTTAAAGCCTCTTTTAGCTAAATCACGAATTTCATTTAAAATCATTTCAGGCTTTCTACTTCTCTCTCTTCCTCTAACATAAGGAACAATACAATATGTACAAAAATTATTACATCCATACATAATGGTTACAGAAGCTTTAATATTATCATTTCTCTTTATAGGAAGTCCTTCAATAACCTCACCATCAATATTTATAACATCTCTAACTCGTAGTTTTTCTTCTAAAACCTTAATTAAATCATCTTGAAATTTATGAAGAGTATGAGTTCCAAAAACTAAATCAATATAATTAAAGCTTTCTTTGATTTTGTCTAAAATATGCTGTTCCTGCATCATACATCCACCGAACTGCAATAATAGTTCCTCTTTCTTTTTTTAATCTCTTTACTTCTCCAAGCTTTCCGAAAAGCTTCTCTTCAGCATTTTCGCGGACGCAACAAGTATTAAAAACAATCAAATCACAATCCATCATTTCATCTGAATACTCATAACCCAATTCTTCAATCATACCAGCAATTTTTTCAGAATCATTTTCATTTAACTGACACCCCATAGTCATAATTGTATATTTCATAATAATCTCCTATTTCTCTATGAAAGAATTTTTCCTCCTCCAAGAACAATATCACCAACATAAAAAACCGCAGATTGTCCTGGTGTTATAGCTCTTTGAGGTTCATCAAATATAACCTTAATATTTTCTCCTTCTTGTGTAATTTTTGCTTTTGCTGATTTTGACGAATATCTTGTCTTTACCTCTACTATTGTCCAATCCTTAATATCATCAACTAACAATAAATTTACATCACCAACTAAAACTTCTTTTTTTAATAATTCATCTTCAGTTCCAACTATAACCTCATTGTTTTCTCTGTTAAATCCGATAACAAACAATGGGCAACTATATGAGATTCCTAACCCTTTTCTTTGACCAATCGTATAATTATATAAACCAGTATGTTCACCTAATTTCTCACCTTTAGAATTTACAATCTTTCCTTTTTTAGGCTTGATATCTGAGTTCTCCTCTAAAAATCTTTTATAATTTCCATCAGGAACAAAACAAATATCCTCACTATCAGGTTTATTAGCAACCTTTAAGTTATTCTTTCTAGCAATTTCTCTTATTTGCTCCTTATCTTCAAAATCACTAAGTGGAAAAACAACATGTTCAATTAGATTTTTAGGAATATTCCATAAAACATAACTCTGATCCTTTTTACCAGCACTAGACTTCTTTAAAACCCATCTTCCATATTCTTCACTATATTCAGTTTTAGCATAATGACCAGTAGCAATATAATTACAACCTAGCTCCTTAGCCTTTTCCCACATAAAACCAAACTTCATATACTTATTACACTCAATACAAGGATTCGGAGTTTTACAATCAGAATAGCAATCAATAAAATCATCAATAACACATTTTTTAAATAAATCCTTGCAATCATAAGTAAAATGAGGAATACCAATTTGACTACAAACATTTTTCGCATCAATATATGTATTAATATTACAACAACTACTACCTGCAAAAAGCTCCAAAGTAGTACCAATAACATCATATCCACTTTCTTTAAGCAGAAGTGCCGACACACTACTATCAACACCACCACTCATACCAAGCAAAACCTTTTTATTTTCCATATAATCTCCCATCCTTTTTTTCTAAATGTTATATATTATTTTCTGAAATCCCCGCGCAGCGACCAAACGAACGAAGTGAGTGCGATTGAAGCAGCCCTATCAGATAAAAATCTCAAATTTTTAAATTTATTTAAAAATTTGTAGAATAAGGGCTGTGACAGCAAGGGGTAAAGAAAAAATATATAACATTGGCGTACTCCTTTTCAAACGCAGTTTAACAACGCCAAAACCTTTCCCTGCAAGAGGCTAATCAAGAATTGAGATTTTGACTAGGCAAACAAGCGAGAAGAATCCGAGGCGTACTCTTGTACGTCGCAGGATTTTCGAACGCAGTTTAACAACGTCAAAACCTTTCCCTGCAAGAGGCTAATCAAGAATTGAGATTTTGACTAGGCAAACAAGCGAGAAGAATCCGAGGCGTACTCTTGTACGTCGCAGGATTTTCGAACGCAGTTTAACAACGTCAAAAC
>JAFWNC010000024.1 GCA_017510525.1 Clostridia bacterium
TATTGACTATTAAAAAATAAATTGATATTATATGAGAAGCTTAGAGTGTCTATTCTACGCAAATAATAATTACACAGTTTTTTTATTAAGAATATAAATATAAAAAAATAAAGAAATGGAGGGTATTAAATGGTAGATAATGTCGAACTTTTAAACCAAGCAAAAGAATTACTAAAGAATGAAATGACCAATATTTCATATGCAACTTGGATAAAATCCCTAGAAATAGGCAATGTCTATGATAATACTATTGAATTAATAACATCTAATGCAATGCAAACTGATGCTATTAAAACAAGATATTATGATTTAATAGTAAATACGTTTAATTTTTTAACTAATAAATCATGGAAAATTGAAATTATTGATCAAACTGATGCTCAAAATAATACAAATGATTACCAAGAAAATTCATTTGATAATTTAACAAATAGTATGGAATATAGTAAAACTTCATTAAATCCTAAATTAACATTTGATACATTTGTTGTAGGAAATAATAATAGATTTGCTCATGCTGCAGCTTTAGCTGTTTCTGAATCACCATCTACTATGTATAATCCTTTATTTATTTACGGTGGAGTAGGTTTGGGAAAAACTCACTTAATGCACGCTATTGGTAATGAAATATTAAAAAGAGATCATAATAAAAAAATTATATATGTAACATCTGAAGCATTTACAAATGAGCTAGTTAATGCTATTAAAGATGCTAATTATAAGAATGAATTATTTAGAAAAAAATATAGAAATATTGATGTTTTATTAATTGATGATATTCAATTTTTTGCAGGAAAGAACACTGCTCAAGAGGAATTTTTTCATACTTTTAATACTCTTCATCAAAATGGAAAACAAATAATAATTTCTAGTGATAAACCACCTAGAGACATTGTTTTATTAGAAGAAAGATTAAAATCAAGATGTGAATGGGGATTGTTAGCTGATATTTCAATGCCTGATTATGAAATGAGATTAGCTATATTAAGGAAGAAAACTCAATTAGAAGGTTTAATTATTGATGATGAAATATTATCTACTATTGCTACTAAAATAGATTCAAATATTAGAGAACTTGAAGGTGTTTTAAATAAGATGATTGCTTATACATCTTTAACACATAGTCCTATTACTATAGAAATGGCTGAAAAAGCTATTAATGACATGACTTTACAAAAAGAAAATGTTATTTCAGCTGATTATATACAAGAGATAGTTTCTAATTATTTTAAAATAGACAAAAGAGATTTAGTTTCTTCTAAAAAATCTAATGATATTACTTATCCTAGACAAATTGCTATGTATCTATGTAGAACAGTAGGTCAAATGTCTTTTCCTAAGATAGGTAGCGATTTTGGAGGTAGGGATCATACTACAGTAATGCATGCTTACAAAAAAATTGAGAAAGAAGTTAAAGAAAATACAAACACCAAATTAATTGTGGAAAGTGTTAAAAACATAATCACAAATAAGAAATAGTTTAAAAATAAACAAAAGATAAAAAAATAAAAAATCTATGTTCTACGAAACAGATTTTTTATTTTTCTGTTCAATCTGTTCTTACGGAACAGCGAGATTAGATATCAACAGGTGGTTGTTAAAAACTTGTTAAAAATGTGTTAATAAGTGTGAAATTCACATATCAAATTTAATAATGTGGAAAACTTTTATAATTATCCACATGGTTATGCACAACGAAAAATGTACGGATTTTAATTATTAACATACTTTTCCACAGAATCCACAACGCCTAATACTAATACTACTATTCATATTTATATTATTTTATAAAGAAAAGGAGCTGAATGTTACATGAAAATTACATGTGAAAAAGAAAAACTATTAAAAGGTATTAATTCCGTAATAAATGGTGTTGCTTCTAAAACAACAATGCCTATTTTAGAAGGAATATTAATTGAAACTAATGATAATGAAATAAAATTAACTACTTATGATTTAGAAATAGGTATTGAATATATAATAGAATGTAATGTAGAAAAACAAGGAAATACTGTAGTAAATGCTACAATGTTTACTGAAATAATTAGAAAACTTCCTAATACAGATATTAAGATTTCTTTAAATGATAGTAATTTATTAGAAATAGAGTGTGAAGGTTCTTTATATAAGTTAGCTACAATGAATCCAGATGAATTTCCTGAATTACCTAAGATTAATGTAGATAATTCAATTGAAATAGAACAAAATTTATTAAAAAATATGATAAGAAAAACAATTTTTGCTGTTAGTAATGAAGAAAATAGACCAATTTTTACAGGATGTTTATTTGAAGTAAAAGATAATAAATTAAATGTAGTTGCAGTTGATGGATATAGGTTAGCATTAAAAACAAATATATTAAATTCTAAATCTAATGAATTTCATGCTGTAATTCCAGGAAAAACATTAAATGAAATAAATAAAATTATTTTAGATTCATTTGATACAGTTAAATTAGGAATTTCAAAAAATCAAGCTTTATTTGAAATGGAAAATTGTAAAATTGTTACTAGATTATTAGATGGAGAATTTTTAAATTATAAAAATGCTATTCCATCTAATTGGGAGACAAGAATTAGAGTAAATAAAAATAATTTACAAAATTGTTTTGAAAGAATTATTTTAATATCAGCTTCTTCAATAGAAAAGGAAAAAAGATATCCAGTTAAAATTTCTATTGAAATAGGTAAGGTTACAATTTCTTGTACAAATCAAACAGGTGATGCTAAAGAAGAAATATATGTTAATACAGAAGGTAAAAACTTAGAATCTGGATTTAATCCAAGATATTTCTTAGATGCATTAAGGGTTATAGAAGATGAAGAAGTATTTGTTGAATTTGGTACTAATATTTCACCTTGTATAATTAGACCAACAGAGGGTGAGGAATATGCTTATATGATTTTACCAATTAGAATGAAGGATTAATAATGTATATAAAAAAAATAAAATTAAAAAATTTTAGAAATTATGATAATTTAGAAATTGAATTAGATAAAAACTTCAATATAATATATGGAAATAATGCACAGGGAAAAACTAATATTATTGAATCTGTTTATGTTTCAGCTATTGGAAGATCTTTTAGAACAAAAAGAGATAATGAATTAATTAAATTAAATTCAGAAAATGCTTCTATAGAAGTTGATTATAAAAAAGAGGATAGAGAAGGTAGTATTAAAACAGAAATAAATGATAAAAAAATGTTTTTTATTAATGGAATAAAACAAAAAAAAATAAGTGATATTATTGGAAATATTAAAATTGTTTTATTTAATCCGGATGATATTAATATTATAAAAAGTAGTCCTAGTTTAAGAAGAAAATTCTTAGATATTATGATTAGCCAATTAAAACCTAATTATTTACATATATTAAATACATATTTAAGAGCTTTAGAACAAAGAAATTTTTATTTAAAACAAATTAAATTTGAAAATAAACCTATTAATATGTTAGATATTTGGGACGAAAAATTATCTGAATTAAATTATGAAATATTTAAATATAGAGAAAAATATTTGAATATAATTCGGAGAAAAAATAAAAGATATCCACAGAAATATAACAAATTGTGGATTAAATAACGAAAAAATAGAAATTAAATATTTATTTAATGGAAAAAATAAAGAAGAATTTTTAGAAAAATTAAAAAATGAAAGAAAAAATGATATAAAAAAAGGATATACTTCAGTTCGGAATTCATAGAGATGATTTTTGTATTTATATTGATGATAAAGAAGTTAGTATTTATGGTTCTCAAGGACAACAAAGAACTTCTATTTTGTCATTAAAATTAACAGAATTATCTATTATTTATGATGAAACAGGTGAGAGGCCTATTTTATTATTAGATGATTTTATGTCGGAATTAGATGAAAATAGAAGAGAACAATTTATTAATAATATTAAAGAAAATCAAGTAATTATTACTTGTACAGATAAAATTAATTTAGAAAAAAATGAAAAAAAATATTTTAATATAGAAAATGGTAGTTTAAAGAGAGGTTAATTTATGTATATTGTTTTAAATAAAGATATCATTATTAATGAAAATGATTTAATTGGTATTTTTAATATAGATAAATTAGAAAATTTTAAAAAAATAGTTGGAAATTTTAATGATAATAGTGATATAATAAATATTAGTGTTGGAAATGAGAAAACATTAATTATTTATAAAAATAAAAATAGAGTAAAAGGTATAATATCTAATATTTCACCAAATTCTATTAAGAAAAGAAATAAATAAGGAGGAACAAAATGGAAAAATTCGAACATGAGTATAATGCGGAACAAATACAAGTATTGGAAGGTTTAGAAGCTGTTAGAAAAAGACCAGGTATGTATATAGGAAGTGTTTCTATAAGAGGTTTGCATCATTTAGTTTATGAAATAGTTGATAACTGTGTTGATGAAGCTTTAGCAGGATATTGTAAAAACATTCATGTTAAAATAGAACCAGGAAATATTATTTGTGTAGAGGATGATGGTAGAGGTATTCCAATTGATATACATCCTAAAACTGGTATTTCCGCAGCTGAGACAGTTTATACAAAGCTTCATGCTGGTGGAAAATTTGGTGGAGATAGTGGATATAAGGTTTCTGGAGGTCTTCACGGAGTTGGTGCTTCAGTTGTTAATGCTCTTTCTGATTGGACAGAAGTAACTATCCAAAGAGATGGTGGAATTTATCAAATGAAATTTGAAAGAGGAAAAATAACTCAAAAATTAACTAAAATAGGTGATTCAGACAAGACTGGAACTAAAGTAAGATTTTATGCTGATGGTTCAATATTTGAGACGTTAGAATATGAATATGAAGTATTAGAAACTAGATTTAGAGAAATGGCTTTCTTAACAAAAGGTCTACATATTTTATTAGAAGATTTAAGAGGAGAAACTCCTAGAAAATCAGATTTTTGCTTTGAGGGTGGATTAAATTCTTTTGTTGAATATTTAAATAAAGCAAAAGAAAAATTACATGATAAACCAATTTATATAGAAAAAGATGGTGAATTTCCTGTAGAAATTGCAATTCAATATACAACAGCTTATTCAGAAAATATTTTAACTTTTGTTAATAATATTAATACAATTGAAGGTGGAACTCATTTAGAAGGATTTAAAAGAGCTTTAACAAAGGTGTTTAATGATTATGCTAAAACTCATAATTTCTTAAAAGATAAAGATAATAATCTTCAAGGTGATGATATTAGAGAGGGGATTACAGCTGTTATTTCTGTAAAAGTTAAAGAACCTCAATTTGAAGGACAAACTAAAACGAAATTAGGTAATAGTGAAGTAACAGGTATAGTTCAATCAATGGTAAATGAATCATTATCTTCATTTTTAGAAGAGAATCCAGCTGTTGCTAAATCAATATTAGAGAAATGTGTAAGTGCTGCAAGAGCTAGAGAAGCTGCTAGAAAGGCAAGAGAATTAGTTAGAAGAAAATCTGCATTAGAGACTACAACTTTACCTGGTAAATTAGCTGATTGTAGTAGTAAAGTTCCAGAAGAGTGCGAAGTTTATATAGTTGAGGGTGATTCTGCTGGAGGAAGTGCAAAGCAGGGAAGAGATAGAAGATTCCAAGCTATATTACCACTTTGGGGTAAAATGTTAAATGTTGAAAAATCAAGAGCAGATAAAATTTATGGAAATGATAAATTAAATCCTGTTATTATCGCCGTTGGAGCTGGTATTGGAGCTGATTTTGATATAACTAAAATTAGATATGGTAAAGTAATTATAATGGCTGATGCTGATGTCGATGGTGCTCATATTAGAACTTTATTATTAACATTTTTCTTTAGATATATGAGACCTTTAATTGAAAATGGAAATGTATATTTAGCTCAACCACCTTTATATAAGTTATCAAAAAGAGGAATGGATGATATTTATTGTTATACTGATGATGATTTAACTAAAGCATATAAAGATTTAGAAGAAAAGGGAATTGCGAGAGATCAATTAGCTCTTCAACGTTACAAAGGTTTAGGAGAGATGAACCCTGAACAATTATGGGAAACAACAATGGATCCAGCTAGAAGAATATTAATTCAAGTTCAATTAGATGATGCTATAGAGGCAGATAAGACATTTTCAATGTTAATGGGTGATCAAGTTGAGCCTCGTAGAGAATTTATTGAACAAAATGCAAAATATGTTAAAAATCTTGATATATAATAAAAATGATGCAAAGGGCTTTAGCTCTTTGCATCATTTTTGTATAAAGCTTATATTAATCGCAGCTCAAACTAATATATATAATATTCTAACCTAATATATATTGCTATATAAATAAGCCATCTACCACATACATTAATCAGTTGCCTCGACTACAAATACACTTTAAAATAGCCATATTCATCCTAAACATGGGACTAATAACAACCACTTTAAAATATAAAATATAATCTTAACTAAGCTTTTATATTTATATTTTCAACCATTTATCAAAAAAATCAAATAGCTTAAATACAAATATAAAAACCATAACGCCGACTAAATTAAACCTAAATACTAAGCTAGAATTTAATCTTTGCTCGAATAAATTTAAGCCAGAAACCTAAATTTATTCTTCGTTTGACTAATACAAACCTTATGATAATATTATGTGTAAAAATAAAAATATTATTCAAAAAAATATCCACATATTTTTAACAAAATGTGGATTATTTTTTTTATAAATATAAATTTATGGACAACTTTAGTTGTCCGCTACGAAAAATGTAAAATACCGTAGCGGAGAACTAGAGTTCTCCATTTGTCGAATTTTGTCGAACGATTTTTGTTGACTTTTGTAGAAAACCGTATTAGTATGTTTTTGCAGTGATTTGTTCATATTTATAATTTGTTAAGAAAGGAGGTTAATTGAAGAAAAATAATTCAGTTCAAGAGTGGCTACCTTTTGACGAAATAATTGAAGAAGGAATTATTAAATTAAAAAATGAAAAATATATTAAAATAGCAAAAATAATTCCAATAAATTATGAATTAAAATCAGATTTAGAGAAAGAAGCAATTTTAAATTCTTATAAAATATTTTTAAAAACATGTGATTTTAATATTCAAATATTAATTCAAAGTAAAAAAGAAAATTTAAATAATCATATTTTAAAATTAGAAGAAGAAAAAAATAAAAATAATAAATTAAATAATATTTATGATAATTATATTAATTATATAAAAAAAATAAATATTGAAAATAAATCTTCTTCAAAAAATTTTTATATTATCTTTGATTTTTTTAATCCAGATTTAAATTCTAAATTAATATCCGAAAAAGAAAATTATGAAAAAATAGTAAAAAATAATTTAAAAGAAAAATTTTTTAAAATAAAAGAATGTTTATCAAGATGCGGAAATTTTGTTATTGATGTAAATGAATATGAAGAAATAAAGGATGTATTATTTTCATTTTTTAATTGTAGAAAAAAAATTAAAGAATAGGAGGGATAATAAATAAACGAAAAAAATGAGATTGCTCCTGCATATATTAATTTAAATAATCCTAAATTTATTGAAATTGATGGAATGTATTATGCAGGTTTAATTATTACTGATTATAATAGAGAATATAAAGAAATAATTTTAAAAAATATTATAACAACTAATTTAAATATGAATATTTCAATGTTTTACGAAAAGAAAGATAAATATAAAACAATTAGAGATTTAACTTATCATATTAGTAATGTAAGTGTAGATTTAAAAAATAAAAATGAAAATAAACAAGATATTGATATTGCTGCATTTACTTATAATGATGCTAAATATATTAGAAGAGAAATGCAAGTTAATAATGAGGATTTATATTTTATTTATTTATATTTATGTTTATATTCTGAAGATACAAAAGAATTAGAATTTAATTTAGATAAAATAGAAGGTTTATTGCAGAGTAATGGAATACAGACAAGAAGAGCAAATTTTAGGCAAGAACAGCTTTTTTTAACATGTACACCTATGATGAAAAATGATTTAGAAATTAAAAATGCAAGTAAAAGAAATATTTTAACAAGTAGTTTAGTATCTACATATCCATTTATTTCTTCGTCAATTTTCGATGAAAACGGTATTTTATTTGGAAATAATATTTATAATAATTCTCTTATTTTTATAGATAAATATGACAGAAATAAATATAAAAATGGAAATATGTGTGTTTTCGGGGAAAGTGGTGCAGGAAAATCATTTTCAACAAAGCTTCAGATTCTAAGATATAGATTACTTGGAGTAGATCAGTATGTTATTGATCCTGAAAGAGAATATGAAAAAATATGCAAAAAATTAAATGGAACAATTTTAAAAATTGGGCCATCTTCTGAAACATATATCAATGTTTTAGATATCAGAGAAGAATCTATTGAAGAAAATAAAGGTTATTTATCAAATAAAATTCAGAAATTAATTGGTTTTTTTAAATTAATTTTCGGTGATATTGATGAAGAAGAAAAGGCCATTATTGAGGAAAAATTAATTTTAACCTATAAAGAAAAAGGAATTACTTTTGATGATGATACACTTTATAATAAATCAGATAAATTTAGATTAAAACCTGAATTTAAAAATACATCACAAATGCCTATTTTAGAGGATTTTTATAATGTATTAGGTAGAGATGAAAGAACAAAAATATTTCAAATAAAATTAACTCCTTTTGTTAAAGGTTCATTAAAATTCTTTAATAATTATACAAATATTGAATTAGATAATCCATTAATAATAGCAGATGTTTATGAATTAGGAGAAGAGAATTTAAAATATGGTATGTATATTTTTACAGAATTATTTTGGGATAAAATAAAAAAAGATAGAAATAAGAAAAAAGCAATTTATTTAGATGAAATTTGGAGATTAATAGGTGTTACTTCAAATAAGGAAGTTGCAAGTTTTATTTATAAAATATTTAAAACTATAAGAAAATACGGCGGTTCAGCGTCTGCTATTACTCAAGATATATCAGATTTATTTAGTTTAGAAGATGGTATTTATCGGAAAGAGTATTTTAAATAATTCATGTATTAAATTATTTTTTTCTCTAGAAGAAGAAAATATAAATTTATTAAGTAAATATACCAATATTACTGAAAAAGAAAAAATAGATATTAAATCACTTAGAAAAGGTGAGAGTTTAATGTTTATAGATAAAGATCATTTATTAGTTAAAATAACTTGTTCAGATGAAGAGAAAGAAATTGTATAGTTTTTAAGGAGAAATAATTTAAATGAAAAAAATAATAACAGCAGTATTAAATCAAGAATTAAATAATGAATTAAATTCGGATAATATATGTGTTTTAGAAGATGATATTCAATATCAAGAAGCGGTATTAGAAATTTTAGAAAATAATAATTATATTGATTTTTTATTATTAAATTATAATATCCCCGGAGAATATGATATTTTTAAATTTATTGAAAAAATAAAAGAAATTAATTATAAAATAAAAATTATTATTTTTATTGATAAAAAAGATGAAAATAAAAAAAATAAATTATATTCAAAAGGAATTTTTTATATTTTTACTGATGGAGAAATAAATATAAATAAATTAAAAAATTTAATAATTAAAGAAAATAATGAAAGTCAAGAAATAAAAGACGAAATAGAAAATTTGAAAAATATAATATTAGAAAATAAGTTTAATAAAAAAAATGAAAAAAATTTAATTAAAAAAATAATAAAAATATTAAAAATAATTAAAAATTAGGAGGAATAAAATATGGAATTATTAAATTTAGATAATATGAAAGAAAATATTCAAGAATTACAAAATAGTTTTTTAAACTCAGAAACAGGAAAATTTGCGGATCAAGCTTTAGACGAAGGTTTAAAATATTTATTACCTGATTTAATTGAAAATCAAGTAATTGAGATAAAAGATGCATTTTTAAAAAATGGATTTAATGAAGGAATAAATCAAATTATTAATACAGCAAAAAATACTGGTGAGATGGTAAAACAATTAATTACAGGAGATTTTAAAGATATTTCTAAAATAAATGAGATAATTAAAGAAAATGGTATATTAGACGGATTTTCTAAATTAATTGATAATATTGTTGATAAATTAAAAGAAAAAAATATTATTTCTGAAAATATTGCTGAATTAATAAAAAAAGGAAAATCAGCTATTATTTCACTATTTTCAAATAATTTAGAAAATTTATATAAAAATCAATCAAATAATCTATCAAAAATTGAAAAATATATTAGTAAATGGAAAGAAGGATATTTAAATGAGAATTTTAGTACAATGGAAAAAAACTTTAATAAATTAAAACAAACAATTCAAGAAACGATACCAGTAGAGAGCGTTTTAAAAGAATATCAAGAAGTTGAAAATATACAAACTTTAATACAAAACAATGGTAATAGTTTCGAATTATCACCAGAAGAAAAAGAATTGGCTACAAGATTTGTAGGATAAAAAATAATAATAAAAAATAACAACAAAAAAATGATTTTTGTTGTTATTTTTTTGCAATTAAAACTTGCATATTTATTTACGGTTTAGTATAATACAGATGTATGAAAAAAGAGAGAAAAGAGGTTAAATAAATGGACAAACAAGAAGAAAAAATAATCATAAGAGATATCAATAATGAAATGAAAACATCTTATATAGATTATGCCATGAGTGTTATTGTTTCTCGTGCTCTTCCAGATGTTAGAGACGGTTTAAAACCAGTTCATAGAAGAATTCTTTATTCTATGTATGAAGATGGAATAACATCTGATAAACCATATAGAAAATGCGCAAATACAGTTGGTTCTGTTTTAGGAAGGTACCATCCTCATGGAGATGCATCTGTATATGACGCTATGGTTAGATTAGCACAAGATTTTTCGATGAGATATAAATTAATTGATGGTCATGGAAACTTTGGATCTATAGATGGTGATGGCGCTGCGGCAATGAGGTATACAGAAGCTAGAATGGCTAAGATTTCTGAACAAATGCTAGTAGATATAGAAAAAAATACAATAGACTTTATGCCAAACTATGATGATAGATTACAAGAGCCTACAGTATTACCAGCAAAAATACCAGCATTATTATTAAATGGATCATCAGGTATAGCTGTTGGTATGGCTACAAATATTCCACCACACAACTTAAATGAAATAGTTGACGGTGCAATAAAAATAATTGATGATGATGATGTTTCAGATGAAGATTTAATTCAAATAATAAAAGGACCTGATTTCCCTACAGGAGCTACAATTCTTGGAAGAGAAGGAATTAAACAAGCTTATACAACAGGTAGAGGAAAAATAACTCTTCGTGGTGAAGCTGAAATAGAGGAAATGGGAAGTAATAAGAGAAGAATTATTGTTTCTTCATTACCATATCAAGTAAATAAAGCTAAATTAATTGAACATATTGCAAACTTAGCTAGAGATAAAAGAATTGAAGGAATTTCTGATATTAGAGATGAATCTGATAGAGAACATAATGTTAGAATTGTAATTGAATTAAAAAGAGATGCAAATGCACAAGTAGTTTTAAATCAATTATATAAAAATACACAAATTCAAGATACTTTTGGAATTATAATGCTTGCTCTAGTTAATGGAGAGCCTAAGATATTAACATTAAAACAATGTTTAGAACACTATATAGATCACAGAAAAGATGTAATTCTTCGTAGAACTAAGTTCGAACTAGATAAAGCTGAAGCAAGAGCACATATTTTAGAAGGATTAAAAATAGCTATTGATAATATTGATGAAGTTATTGCAATTATTCGTGCATCTTATGATGATGCAAAAGAGAAATTGATGGAGAGATTTGGATTAACTGAAATTCAAGCACAAGCTATTCTAGATATGCAATTAAAACGTTTATCAGGTTTGCAAAGAGAAAAAATTGAAGAAGAATATAATGAATTAATGAAATTAATTGCAAGACTTAAAGAAATTCTAGCAAGTGACAAATTAGTTTATGATATCATCAAAGAAGAATTATTAGAAATGAAAGAAAAATTTGGAGATGAAAGAAAAACT
Source organism: Clostridia bacterium (assembly GCA_017510525.1). Classification (GTDB taxonomy): domain Bacteria; phylum Bacillota; class Clostridia; order TANB77; family CAG-508; genus UMGS1994. The sequence goes on from JAFWNC010000024.1 coordinate 12,023, forward strand.
AAAATAGTTGCAGCTGAAGGAGAATTAGATGTTGAAGATTTAATTAAAGAAGAACAAACTGTAATTGCTTTAACAAATTTCGGATACATAAAAAGAGCTCCAATAGACACATATAGAAGTCAAAAACGTGGTGGAAAAGGTATTACAGGAATGGCTACAAGGGAAAATGACTTTGTAAAAGAAATATTTACAGCTTCTACACATGACACAATTCTATTCTTCAGTAATAAAGGAAAATTATATAGATTAAGAGGATATGAAGTTCCGGAAGCTGGAAGAACAGCTAGAGGAACAGCTATAGTTAATTTATTAAGCCTAGATTCTGATGAAAAGATTTCTGTAATAATTCCAATTCAAAACTTTGCAGAAGGTAAATATTTATTATTTGCAACAAAAGATGGAATTATTAAGAAAACACCATTAACAGAATATAATTCAAGCAGAAAAACAGGACTTCAAGCAATAGCATTAAAAGAAAATGATGAATTAATAGATGTAAAATTAACAGATGGTGAAGATAATATAGTTTTAGTAACTAGAAAAGGTATTTGTATAACATTTGATGAAAAAGATGTACGTTCAATGGGTAGAGTTTCTCAAGGTGTTATAGGAATAAGACTAGGAAAAGAAGATTATGTTATTGGAATGGAATCAGTAATGGCTGGAAATAAAGCAACTTTATTAGCAATAACAGAACATGGCTTTGGAAAGAGAACAGAACTTGATGAATATAGAGTACAAACTAGAGGAGGAAAGGGTGTTATAACATACAAAATTACACCTAAGACAGGAGAATTAGTTGGAGTTAAGATAGTACATGAAAATGATGATGTTATGCTTGTAACTGATACTGGAACAATTATCAGACTAGAAGTAAAAGATATAAGTGTTCTTGGAAGATCTACACAAGGTGTTACATTAATGAGAACGAATGAAGGTAAAGTTGTAAGTATTGAAAAAGTTGTTGAAGAATATAAAGACATGATGGACGAATAAAAAATAGGAATAAAAAAATCCACAATTTGTTATCAAATTGTGGATTTTTGTCTATTTAAAAGATAAAGCAAGGGCACTTTGCTAATAGTGCCCCTACAGATGATATGTAGCAAGTTTCGTAGAGAAGAACTTGCTACATATTTTGAAAACATTCTTTTATTTTTTCTTTAATCTAATATCCTCACCAAAGAATTTAAATATATTATAATTTCCTACAATTCTTGATGCTATACGTTCTTGATATACTTCAAATAGTGACTTTAAATCTAAATTTGTTGAAATTATTGTTTTTGTTATTTTATTGTTTTGGTTCAATAATCTAGTATTTATTATTGTAAATAATTCAGCAAATTTCATGCTATTCATCATTTCAGTTCCTAAATCATCAATTATTAAAAGATCAACATTTAAGATATTATCTAAAGTAGATTTATATTTTTCGTTCCCATCAAAATGAGCTGCTGTAAGCATATCTAACATAACAGGAGCAGTTTGATAAAGAACAGTTTTACCTTTTGACAACAGTTCTTTAGCTATACAATTTGACAAAAACGTTTTTCCAAGTCCTGTTGGACCTGAAAATATAATATTCTTTTCTTCAGGATTATCAAAGTTTTCAACGAATTTTTTTGAATAATCATATATAATTTTCATATTATCTTTTGGAGAAGTGTTTGATTTATATAAATCATAATTTACAGAACTAGAATATAAATTAAAATCAAAATTATCAAAGTTTTCTTTTTCAATATTTCCTATATTTGATTTATTATATTCAATATCAAAAATTCTCTGTTTTATGCATGTACAAAGACTTGCAGCTGTTTTTTCATCTGATATATATCCAGTATCTTCACATAATGAACATTCAAATTTAGGTTTTAAATAATCAGATGATATATTATATTTTTTTAACAAAGATTTCTTTTTTTCTAATAGTTTATCAGTTTCATCTTTTAGTTTTTTTAATTCATTATCCTTTTTTTCAGGCGTTACAAATAAAATGTTTTTAACAGAAGAAATAGAAAGTGTATTTATTTCAGAATCTAGTTTTTGTATATCAGGATATTTATTATACAAATCAATTTTTCTGTTTTCAGCCTCTAGTAAGGCTTTTTGCCTTTTATAATCATATTCAATTAAAAGTTTATGAATTAAAGCATTATCCATTTAAATCTCCTTTTAATTTGTATATAAACTATCTAAATTATCATAATTTCTTTTTATATTATTATTATAATTTGTTTGTTTTTCTAATGTTTTTATATCTTTACTCTTTTGTTTCATTGTAGCCAAAAATGTATCCACATCTGCAGGACTCTTTAAATTTCTATCATGCCAATCAGAAATGACTTTATCTAAATAATCAAAACTAATATTAGACTTTGAAGTTGTTCTTTTTAAGGCTTTTTCAATAACATCTATATTATAACCATAATCAACATGCCATTTCTCAACATAAGCATTTTCATAAGCAGTTAAGTTTCTATTTAAAGATAGCTTTTTAATTACTGTTTTCTTAATATTAGAAACCTTTTCTTGTTTCTCATAATAAGCATCCAAATCAGAAAAAGACTTAATATTATTCTTATACCAACTATCAGCAACAACCTGAATATAATTTCTATGTAAAGCAGAGCGATCATAACAATAGTTAAATAAAGCAAGCATTACCTGTTCATCAAATCCATATTTTTTAAACCATAAATCAATATCACTATACCAAGATGGAGACATTATACCTTGGAAAAACTGATTATTAATATTGTCAATAGCCTTAGCTCTATATTGATTTTTAGCATTTTTCTTTAAGTCTTCTGGAGAAGATGAAACCTTAGGAGAATATAATTTGTGAAGCTCAACTTCTTGTAAGTCAGCCAACACATATCCAGAGTGTTTTTTTACTAAAACACCAGCATCTTCCCAATATTTAAAAGAATCTTGAATAGTCTTTAGAGGAAGAGCTAATTTCTTAGATAAATCATTAATCTTAATATCTTTATCATATTTAGATAAAAACAAAATATACAAATAAACCTTAGTAAAATCGCCAGGCGCAGAAGACAAGTATTCAGTAAAGAATACATCAGGAATCTCTGTATTTGAAAATAAAATTGATTTATCATTTTGATCAAGCTTCATTATAAAATCCCCCAATAACAACTAAACTATTGCAAAAGAATTATAACACTTGAAAAAAATATTTACAATTAAAATTTGCTATAAAAATAAATTTTTTGTCGATAAAAAAACTTAAACAGATACAAAAAAACTATAAAAATATTCTCTCTATATACATTTAAAGCAGTAAAGAGAAAAAAAGGAAGAAACAATAAAATAAACAAATAAATTTTCATAGAAATAGACTGAAGAAATAAATTAAGAAAAATAAAAACAATTAGACCATAAATAATATTAACAATAACGGTGGAATAATCAATAAAACCAAATAGTTTAAAAGAAAAATCATAATTTTTTGGGAAAATAAATTTCATACAAACCTCCTTAACCTAGAAAATTTCTCATTGTATTTATTCCATTAGAAACATCAGTAGTAAAACCACTAAAGAATTCTCTAATAAAAGAATTAGCCTTCATTAGGGCAAAAAGACCGACCAATATATAGAATTTTAACTGTGTAATCTGTAAATGAATATTTGATACTAATAATTAGAAGTAATACAACGGAAATAAAAATTTGAACAAATAATAAACTGAAAAAGTTCTTCATCCACATTTTAAAAATCCAATTAGTTGAATCAAGAATCAAACTAAGAATAGCAAATGGGAAAAATAGAATAAGAATACTGATAAAAATATACCTCAGAGAATAAGTAAATAACAAATTAATTAAACCAACATATATAAAAGACTGAAGAATACCATCAAAAGTAAAAATATTTATCATTGGATTAACAGTTTCTGCTAAAAAGACATCATGTAATTCCTTGGACCAAAACTCGAAAGAGACATTAATTGAGAAAAAGAAAAATCCAATTTGCCTTACACAATCAGTGATTATATCAAAAACATAAAGAATTTGTTCACAAATAAATCCAGAAAAATTAATTAAAATAGCGCAAACTACAAACTTTGATAAAAACTGAAGAGGAGATTGAGAATGTTTTGTTAAAGAAAATCTTGAAAATAGATAAGAACAAGCATAATAAAGCAAAACGCCAAAAAGCAAAGCATTTGCTAAAACAATTAATCCATTAGCTTTATCAGTTAATAGATTAGAAAAATATTTTGAATTTAAAATATCTGAATCAATAAAAGTAAGTTTGTCTAAAGCTTTGAAAATATCATCATCTAAAGATTTTTGTAAACTAGAAAACAAACTATTTAAAGAGTTAGATATTGTATTTGTAATATTTTGAGTTTCCAAAGTACCTCCTTTTTACCCAACAAGAGTATTAATTGTTGATAAAATTAAATCAATAGAAAGAATAAAAGCATAAGAAAATAAAGAACTTTTGATAAGTTTTTTCCCCGTACGCATTTTTTCTTCATCTCCAAAACTGAACTTTTTCATTAAAACACCACTTCCAACAGCAATAGCTGCAGCAGGTGTAGAAATTTTAATTATCCATGATTCAATTTTTTCAAAAGCAGAATTTAGGGTTGAAATTAGTTTAGGATATGCACCATAAGAAAAAGTGCAAAATGTAATAGTAAAAATTAAAAATAAAAATAAAGTAAATATTAAATAATTATAAAATTTTTTCATTTAAATCAATTCCTTTCGTTTATTTTGAAACACCTTTAAAATAAGGAGTTAAGTATATTGGGGATGGTTTTAAAATTTCAGATCCATTTGAAATAAAACCAAGGCAAGAAAACGTTTTTAAAGTTTGAGTAAAAAAGTTAGAGTCATATAAAAAATCTTTTTGATTGTAGGTATTTACACTTTCTGAAAGATTTGAATCTTGAGAAACAAACGAATTAGTTAAAAAATTATAATTCGTTGACTTTGCATTTTCAGAGATAGTGATAGAAGACCTTTCTTTTTCCTCTTTACCGAGCTGCTTTTGAATCTCATCTATAGTAAAAGAATCGTCAGTTCGAAACCAAAATTTATTAATTAAACTTTGAATTATAACTTTAGTACTATTAGGATTATTTATAGTATTTAAAAGAGAAGTATAGCTCTGAGTTGCGACAATATTAATACATTTAGCCTCACGTGATTGTGAGAAAAATCCAGCATCATTTTGAGTCACATATTCATGATATTCATCACATAAAAAACAGGAAGTTCTTATCTCATCATTTGAAAGACGAGAAAGCTGAGATAATATTTCAGATTGAAAATCTAATTTAAGATAAGCAGCTATAACCTTAGAAAGGCCAGAATATTCAGAAATATTCATATCAAGAACAACAATTTTTCCATCATCTAAAACTTCTTTAAACCCCTGAAAAGTAAGCTCAGATTCAGGACTACAAAAAATATTTGATATTTCAGGATCGGAAACAAAAAGATTTGTAATTCTAGAAATTTCTGATTTTAAAATTGATAAAACACGATTATCAAGACTAAAAAACTCATTTTCGAAAAAATCCAAACATGTAGATAAAGTCTTCATTTCAGAGGTCAGAAGCTTTCTCTCCAGGAAATTCTTTTTTAAGAATTCAACCTTTTCTTTATAGTAATCTGGGTAAGATATAATTTTGTGTAGTTCTAGAAAAGTGACGTAATTATTGTTATAGAGTCTACAAAGCTTAATTGCTTCACTTAAAACTTGCTCAGACTTGTCTATCCAATATGTTTCAGGGTTATTAGGACTAAAAAGAGTAAGAATAGTTTTAAGTCTATTAGCTAAAACCTGAGGTTTTAGATTAGGCTTGTGAAGAGGATTATATTTAGTTTTATGACCCAAACCAATAACAATCAAATCATTTTTTCTACTACTGTTTGCAGCTATTTCAGTAACATATTTATGATAATTACCTTTAACATCTAAGATTAAAAAACTTATTTTTTTATCAAAGGAATATTTTTTATAATTAATCAGCTGATTAGTAAGAGGATATAAAAGTGAACTTGTTTTACCCGTTCCAATACCACCGAGTAACTAAAATGTTCTGAAACAAGCCTTTTTCAGGAATATATATTTTTTTATGGTTTTCATTTTCACCTATTAAAAGAGAAAGCTCGTTTGTATAATTTAAATCAGATTTAATCTTGGGAGAATTGTTTTTATCATTAAGAATAAATTTATCAAAAATAGAATAAATTGAATTTGAAATAATCAAAGACGAAAAGATACAAAAGACCAAAGAAAGATTTTTAATAATAGACCATGTATTAGGATAAAGACTTGAAATATCAAAAGGATGAATAGCATAAGGAAAAATGACATTATCAGCACGAAATATTGGTTTAAAAATAATTATAAAAATAAATAAATATAAAAAAGTAAATAAGAGCACAAAAATAAAACGTATTAAAAAATTCTTCAAAATACCTCCTTTAAATTAATAATAATTTTTTTTGATTTTTAATTTGAATCCCTGTTTTTTATGAATAAAAATCATTTCGAAAATAGAATAAATATAATAAAAACAGATAAAAAGATTTAAAACAAAAACGATAAAAAACGCATGAATTAAATTTTCCAAAAGTCAACCTCCTAGAAGTAAGCCCCCTAAAAAACTTAATAAATAATACAATAAAAATCGAAATTTGTCTATACTTTTTTGAAAAATTGTGATAAAATAAACAAATCTTAGCATATTAAAAACAAGGAGGAAATAAAAATGATAGAAAAAGATACAAAAATAGGTGAGTTATTAGAAACAAATCCTGAAAAAGCTGAAATATTACTAGCTGCTGGTATGCATTGTTTAGGATGCCCAGCATCACAAGCTGAAACTTTAGAAGAAGCTTGCGAAGTTCACGGAATTGATGTAGAAGAATTATTAGCTGAATTAAATAAATAAGGATAATTTGGGCGGGGATGGAACCCCACCCCTACGGATAAATGTATCAATAGCAAGGAATACGTATTTTATGTGATGCTATTTATAACTGTAGGGGCGGGCTTCCACGCCCGCCCACAAAAATTATCATGCATCTATAGCTCAGTTGGATAGAGCGCTCCCCTCCTAAGGGAGAGGCCACAGGTTCGATTCCTGTTAGGTGCACCAAAAAACAAGGTCATAGTCTTTACTATGGCCTTTAAATTTTACAAAAACCAAAAAATATGGTAAAATAGAAATAGCGGTATAATAAAAAGAATATTAAAATTATACTAACATATATTATATTAAGGAGATTTATGGAAAAAGAGAAATTTATGAGACAAGCTCTAAAGGAAGCCCAGAAAGCTTTTGAAAAAGAAGAAGTGCCTATTGGAGCTGTTATAGTAAAGGATGGAAAAGTCATAGCAAGAGCACATAATCTTAAAGAAACCAAGAAAAATACTGTATGTCATGCTGAGATTTTGGCAATTCAAAAAGCTAGCAAAAAGTTAGATGCATGGAGATTACAAGATTGTGAGATGTATACAACTCTTGAGCCATGTAGTATGTGCGCAGGAGCAATCATAAATTCAAGAATAAAGAAAATATATATAGGGACAATGGACGAAAAAACAGGAGCATGTGGATCTGTTTTAAACCTATTAGGAGATTATAAATTTAATCATGAAGTAGAAGTAGAAACAGGAATTTTAGAAGAAGAATGTAGAAATATTTTACAAGAGTTTTTTAAAAAATTAAGAAAAAATAGGAGGAAGGATTAATTTGGACGAAAACAAAGTAAAAACAATAAAAAAATATGGATTTATAGCTTTTATTATAATAATGATAATAATAGTAATATTTCTTATGGTTAGATATCAAGTTGAAGGCGAGAAAAATGTTCCATACGAGATATCAAATATTATAATTCAAGGAACAATCGACGGAAAAAGTAATCAAACAGAAAACGTATTTGATATAGATTTAAGCCAAAATAATGATATTTACATATATTTAGAAAAAAATGATAATTACAAAAAAGAATTAGAAATTAAAAGTGTAAAAATTGAAGACCTTGAAATAGTTGAAAATAATAAACTTGGAGATTTAAAAGTTTTATTACCAACAGAAAATGAAGTAGAAGCGGCTTTTGTTAAAAGTGAAGAAGACTATTTAGGAAAAACAATAAAATATGTTGGAGATATAGAAAACAACATGAAAGAACAAAAGATTTCCAAAAAAGGTGGAGTAGTTGTTTTTAGAATATCAAATAGCAACATAGGACATTATGTATCAAACAATATAGAAGATGGAGCGATAGTAGAATATTCAAAATTAATAAAAGAGCTTAATATTAATGAAAAAGACCTGAAATTTAAAGTAAAAATGGATATAGTTATAGAAACTTCAAATGATAGTAAATTTAAAACAACAATTGAATTAGATTTACCAACAGAAGATTTTGGAGACAATGGAGTAATCCAAAAGAAAATTAAAGATTGCTCAGACTACATATATAAAAGAGTATAAAATTTCAAAATAATAATTTATATAAAAGTATAAATGTAGGGGCGACCATTGGTCGTCCGTGACTTTTAAAGGGTATCTCCATAGGAAAAATTTAAAAAACACAAAAATACTATTGATAAAAATTAAAACTCATTATATAATAGCAGATATAATAAATGGTAGCTTTTGTGTGGAGAGTATGTTTCAATAAAAAGCTATGAACCTCGTCAGATTCGGAAGAAAGCAGCGATAAGTAGTGTATTTATGTGATAACATGCTTTCCACAGAGAAGCTACCATTTTTTATGGAGAACTCTAGTTCTCCATAAGTAGGGGCGTGGCTTGACCCCGCCCACGGACGACCAATGGTCGCCCCTATAATATAAAAAAATCTCTGTAGGGGCGGGTTTCCATGCCCGCCCTTTATACAACAAGGAGGTGAAAAATGGGATATACAGCACTTTATAGAAAATTTAGACCTTTAAAATTTAGCGAAATAGTTGGCCAAGACGCAATAACAAAAACATTAAAAAATCAAATAATAGCTGATAGAGTTGGACATGCTTACCTATTTAATGGAGGAAGAGGAACAGGAAAAACAACTGCAGCAAAAATATTATCAAGAGCTGTAAACTGTTTAAATCCAAAAGATGGAGAACCATGTAATGAATGTGAAATCTGTAAAGAAATAATAAATGGATCTTTAACAGATGTTGTAGAAATGGACGCAGCATCAAATAATAGTGTTGAAGATATAAGAGGAATAAGAGAAGAAGTCAACTTTTTACCAACAAAAGCTAAATATAGAGTATATATAATAGATGAGGTACATATGCTTTCAACAGGAGCTTTTAATGCATTATTAAAAACATTAGAAGAACCACCTGAACATGTAAAATTTATATTAGCAACAACAGAGCCTCAGAAATTACCGGCGACAATTTTGTCTAGATGTCAAAGATTTGATTTTAAAAGAATATCAAATGAAGATGTAATAAAGAGATTAAAAATAATTTCAGATGAGTCAAAAATCAACATTGAAGAAAATGCACTAAGAACAATAGCTGTATTATCAGAAGGCGCAATGAGAGATGCTATAAGCATTTTAGAAAGATGCCTTCAAGAAGGAGAAGACGTAATAACTGATGATATGGTAAAAGAATTAGCTGGAGTACCTAAGTTAGAATATATAAACAGAATAATAAATAGTATCTCAAATGGAGACAAAGAACAAACATTGGAACTAACAGAAGAAATTTTAAAAGAGGGCAAAGATTTATATTATTTCTTATGGGAAATGATTAAATATTTAAAAGATATACTTGTCTTTAAGTCAAAAGGAAAATTAAATCTCTACAATGAAGGCGAATTGAAACAAATTGAAGAACTAAGTAATAAATTTTCTAAAGAAGGACTATTTGAAATGATTTATAGTTTATCAGAACTAGAAAACAATATAAAATGGTCTACACAAAAAAATATAATGTTTCAAACAGGAATATTAAAATTAATGAATAAGAATACAAGTGAAGACTTGGAAGATAGAGTATTAAAGCTAGAAGAAAAAATAAACAATATTGGCAGTATTCAAGTAAAACAAGAACCAGTAAAAAAGACACCAGAAATAAGTAATAAAACAGAAGATAATACGCCAAAACCTGTTAAAAAGCCAGAAAAAACCAATATACCTTCTAATAGTAAAAGTGCAGATTTTTGGTCAAATGTAATAAATATTCTAAAATCAAAAGGTAAAATAACACTATTTACAAACTTAATAGGAACAAAAGCGATACAATTGAATGAAATACAACTTGGAATTTCAGGTCTTACACCATTTGGAAAAAGAGTAATAGAAGATCCAACTAATAGAAGAGAAATAGAAACTGCAATTTTCCAAGAAACGGGAAAAGAAATGCAAATAAGGGTTGTTGAAGAGACGAAAAACAGTAATAATCCAAATGATAACACAAATGGAATGTCAGACATACCATTTAATATTATAGATGAGTAAAGGAGGAAAATAAAATGTCAAAAAGAGGAGGATTTCCAGGAGGAATGGGAGGTTTCCCAGGAGGAATGAATATTAACAAACTAATGAAAGAAGCTAAGAAAATGCAAGCAGATATGGAGAAAACACAAGAAGAAATATCAGCTAGAGATTTTGAAAACTCTGTAGGTGGAGGAGCTGTTTACGTTAAAGTAAATGGAAACAGAGAATTAAAAGAAATAAAGATTAAACCAGAAGTAGTTGATCCAGAAGATATAGAAACACTTCAAGATTTAATTCTTACATGTGTAAACGGAGCGATTAATAAAGTTGATAATGCTACAGCTGAAAGTATGGGAAAATTTAATATTCCAGGATTTATGTAGAAAGGAAAAACAAAGATGTCATATTATGCACCATCAATAGAAAAACTAATTGAAAGCTTTGAAAGACTACCAAGTATAGGACACAAAACAGCTGTAAGACTTGCTTTTCATATGTTAGACCTAAATCAACAAGAAACAGAGGAATTCATAAATTCTATAAAAGAAGCTAAGGAAAAGTTAAAATATTGTTCAGTATGTTTTAATATTACAGATACAGATCCATGCCCAATATGTTCTAGTCCCAAAAGAGATCAATCAACCATATGTGTTGTAGAAGATGTTAGAGATATAATGGCAATGGAAAGAACACATGAATATAAAGGTGTATATCATGTATTACATGGAACGATTTCACCAATGAATGGAATAGGACCAGATGATATAAAAATAAAAGAATTAATTTCAAGGCTTTCAAATGATCAAATAAAAGAAGTAATAATTGCTACAAACCCTAGAGTAGAAGGAGAAGCAACTTCAATATATTTATCAAAAATAATAAAACCATTAGGAGTTAAAGTTACAAGAATAGCTCATGGAATCCCAGTAGGAGGAGACCTTGAATATACTGATGAGATAACATTAATGAAAGCCATGGAAGGAAGAAGAGAATTATAAAAATTATCCACAAAACATGCATAACCTGTGGATAACTATAAATTAAAACCTAGATTTGCGTAAGAAAATCCAGGTTTTTTTATTATATTTGTAACTAAAAAATAATGAAAATAATATAAAGACAGGAAAACATTGAAGCTCTAATAAATTAAGTGAAATAAAATAATAATGTATATTGCTTTTTATAAAAAAATAGTTATTATTACTTATAATAAGAAGAAAAAGGAGAAAAACTATGAGAAAAAGATTGTTATTTATCATAATCCTAATACTTATAATACCATTGTTTTATATGTTAATATTAACAAAAGAGAAAACAAACATAAAAAACATATCAGAACCTGAGAAAAACGAAATACAACAATTTTCAGGTACTTGGGCTGAAGTTGAAGGTGCTAAATATGGATATTACTATGATTTTAACGTTATGGGAATAAAAATATCTGAGGTAGTACTGTATGATGACGAAGTAATAATTCCTGAAACTATTGGTAACTATACAGTCAAAGGGATAGATAATAGAGCATTTATAAATAATACATATATAAAAAGTGTAACTATACCTAAAACAGTGGAATATATAGGTGAAAGTGCATTTGAAGGTTGTACCAATTTAACAAAAGTAAAATTTAAAGATATACAAGACTCACAACTATTTAGAATAGATGATAATGCATTTAAAGATTGTATAAATTTAAAATCAATAGTTTTACCAAAAAATCTAGTATTTATTAATGAGTATGTATTTGAGGGCTGTTCGAACTTAAGATCTGTTATATATAATCATAGAGAAGAAACAAGTTCAAAAGCATTTTTCAAAACAAATTCGTCAGATTTATATTTAATATATTACAATGATGTTGATGGATATAGAGGAGAATACAGTTATTTGGATGATCCATTATTGTTTGTAAGAACAGAAGAAATAACTGAATCAGATCTTATAACAATTAATAAAGATGGTTTATATGCATCCATAGAAATAGGGCGAGTACTAGAAAATGCAGATCCAAACAATACATTAGGATTTACATTAAAGTATAAAACAAATAATGATGAAGAGATACCATGTGATAACAATAAAAGAGTTAGAATAGATGATGATCTAAAAGTTTTAACTGCAAATCTATATTTAAATGGAGAAATATTTGCATCAGCATATTTACTAAATTTTGATTTGCAAGCACCTTACATATCAAATCCAAATGAAGGAAAATGGACAAATAAACCATTTAGGCTAATATTATCATCAGGTGAAAACGAAGAATACATAGATCATTATGAATATAAATATTCTGGTTCGGATTGGATTAAATATGGACAACTACTTAAAGTAGAGGACGGAGTTCAAACAACAAATTTCGAGCTAGAAAGAAATGAATATGTTTATATAAGAGCTGTAGACATTACTGGAAGGATTTCTCCAGAAAGAAATACAATGATACAAATTGACACAACAGAACCAGAAACACCAACAATTCAAAATCCTAATAATCAAAAATGGGTAAATGAAATATATAGTATAAACTTAAAATCAAAAGATAACTTAAGTGGATTAGATCATTTTGAATATGGATACATGAACAAAGAAACAAATGAAATAGATTGGCATCCATATAATCAACTAGGTGATAATGTAACCAGTATGGATACAACACCATTTCAACACGACAGACAAGAAGCAGTTTATATAAAAGCTGTTGATAAAGCAGGAAATGAATCAAAAGCAAGTACAACTGAAATTTGGCTTGATAAAATTCAACCTAAAATTTCAAAAATAACTCTGACTACTGATAATAAAATTACTATAACAGCAAATGATCCAAAAGATAAAGACACAAACACTCACAGTAACATAGCAGGTTTTATAGTAACTGAAACAAATGAACAACCAAGTATAACTTCAAATTCATGGAAAAACCTAAATATAACTGTTGATTCAGCAATAAACTTTACTACTGAAGAAACATTTGAAAATGGAAAAAAATATTATGTATGGCTAAAAGATAACGCTGGAAACATTTCATTACCTGCACAAATAAAAATAAAAACAAGTATTGAACCACCTAAACCAAAAGAAGGATTAGAATATAGTGGACAAGAACAAACAGGAGTAGAAGAAGGAGAAGGATACACAGTAACAAACGGAAAAGCTACTAATGCAAATGTTGGCGACGATGTTTATATTGCAACAATAGAATTAAAAGATAAAACAAATACAGAATGGTCAACAGGAGGAACAGAAAATATAACAATACCATGGAGAATAGAAAGAGCAAAAACAGCAGAAGTATCAGCAGAAAACAAACAATATACAGGAAATGAAATAACAGGAGTAACAGGTCAAAATGTAACATTAACAGGAACAACAAAAGAAAATAAAGTTGGAGAATATACAGCAACAGCAACACCAGCATCGAATTATGCATGGGAAGATGGAACAACAACAGAAAGAACACTAACATGGAAAATCTACTATAAAGTTACATATCAGAAAGAGACAAATGTAACTAGAATAGAAAAAAACGGAAATGAAATTGAACAAGAAGAAATTACAGGTAGACAGTTAATATTACCAGAAATAATTGTTCCTGAAGGATATACAGGAAAATGGTATAACGGAGATAATTTGATAGGAGCTCCAGGAGCAGAATATACAATAGACAATAATATAACACTAACAGCAAAAGCAGAAGCAAATACATATACAGTAAACTTTGATAGTAATGGAGGATCACAAGCAAGCCCAACAAGTATAACAAAGAAATATGGAGAAACGATAGGCACATTGCCAACAACAACAAAAGATGGTGACATATTTAAAGGATGGTGGACAGCCCAAACAGGTGGAGAACAAATAACAGCAGATACAACAATGCCACTAAACGGAGCAACATATTATGCACACTGGGAAAAAGAATCGGATGAAGAATATATTAATTTTGGTAATTATGAAGAAGATGGAAATAGCAATTATATTGAAAAAATACCAGTAAATACAAGTTATCAAACATTAAAAAATAATATCCAAACAAATATGCAAATAAGAATAAACAATAAAGAAAATACCGACTTAATAAAAACAGGAGACAAACTAATTGTAACAGGAAACAATACAGAAACAATATATACACTAATAGTTACAGGAGATACCAATAAAGACGGAAAAGCAGATATACACGATATATTTGCAATAAACAAACATAGAAGAGGAAAAGTATTACTACAAAATGAAAGCCTAAAAGCCGGAGACGTAACAGGAGATGGAAAAGCAGATATACATGATATATTTAAAATAAATAAATTCAGGAGAGGAAAAATAAGTTCTCTATAAAGAAGAGGCTTTGCCACATGGAGAACTAGAGTTCTCCGCTACGATACTTTGATTTTTAATTTGTAGCGGAGCTAAAGTATTGCTCAATAATAATAGCGGACATTTTTAAATGTCCGCTATTAGTTTATTACAAATATCAGCTGTTGAATTAGGCTTTGCCAAATTAGGAATATTATTTTTCATTTCTTCAATAATTTCAGGATGCCTATAAAGATTTTTTAGAAATCTTGCAACATTATCATCTTTTTTTAGCCAAACTGCAACCTTATTTTTAACAAGAAATTCAGCATTTTCTTCCTCTTGACCTGGAATAGGATTAGTAATAATAATTGGAAGCCCAGAAACTAAGCTTTCAGTAATAGTAAGGCCACCTGGTTTGGTTATAACCATATTAGAAATACTCATTAATTCAGGAACTTTATTAGTATAATCCAAAACAACAACTCTATCTTCAGCATGATATAAAGAAACAATTTCTTTAAACTTATGATTCATTCTTATATTTTTACCAGAGATTGCAATAATTTGAAAATTCTTAAATAGACGAATAAGAGCACGTAAAATCATACGTGTTTTTTTTCTACCTAAGCCAAATTCACCACCAGCAAAAAACAAAACAGTATTTTTTTCTGGATCTAAATTAAACTCCTTAAAAATAGCTTCTTTATCAAAATTGCGATTCAAAAATCTGCCAGACAAAGGAATTCCAGTAACAAAAATCTTGTTACAATCTATATTATATTTTGTAACTAAAGTTTTTTTCATTTCTTTATTAGCAACAAAAAAATAATCTAAAAATTCACAGTTTACAAGCCATTGACCATGAGGAGCCATATCAGTCATAACAGTAGCTATAGGACAAGTGATCTTACCTTTTTTCTTTAAATCAGTACACATATTATTAGAAAAAGGAAGAGTCGAGATAATTAAATCAGGCTCAATTTCTTGAATAAGCTTATTCAATTTTCTAGCCATAATTTTATTAGACTGATCAGAAATCTTTGAAAGAGCACCATGATCAGAATTACTATAAACCTTTTTCCACATCCAAGGAGCAACCTTAGCCATTTCCTTATAAGCAGTTGTAGAAACTTTATTTACATATTTATTAACATATTCGATACAGTCAAACATAGTAGCTTCAACGTCTTTATAATTAGAATCAATATATTCCTTAATAGACCTAGCAGCAGCTAAATGACCTCCACCATATGTTCCATAAAAAATCAAAACTTTTTTCATAAACGATCTCCAAAATATATTTTAACAATTATAACATATTTATAAAAAAATATACAAATTTTGAATAAATTAATAAAAAATAGAAAAAATAAACCCAAAATGTATGGCACTTATATAAATAATATTACATTATTTTCGTAGCGGAGCTAAAGTATTGCTCCATACTTCAAAGGCCAGCCCAATCTGTAGGGGCGAGTTTCCATGCTCGCCCACTTACAAAGAAATACCTAAAAAGGAGAAAAACAATGATAAAACAAAGAGAAAGAATCCTTATAGGAACAATACTAATATTATCAATACTTCTAGGAATATCTGTATACAACTTTTACCAAAAAGACAAACAAGTCAAACTAACAATGTCAACTTCATATAATATGGCTTTTAACGAACTAGTAGGCTATGTTCAAAACATAGAAAACTATTTAGCAAAAGCAACAATATCATCAGACAGCAAACACGGAGCAGAAACACTAACAGAAGTATGGAGACAAGCAGATATAGCAGTATCATACCTATCTCAAATTCCACTAAACACTGAAGAATTAACAAAAACAGCAAAATTCTTAAATCAAGTAAGTGAATATAGTTATGCATTATCAAGAAAAAATATAAATAATGAAGATTTAACCCAAGAAGAATTAGACAACCTCGAAATGTTGCACAACTACAGTCTAGAACTAAAAGATAGCTTAAACCAAATGTTAGAAGAACTTAATAATGGAACCTTAACATGGGAAGAAATAAACAAAAATCAAAAAGGCGACTATGTAAAACAAGTAGATAATGTAGCCATAGATACACTAGTAAATATAGATAATAACTTTAATGAATATGCAGGACTAATATATGATGGAGCATTTTCAGAACACATACAAAAAATGGAGAAAAAAGGACTAACCGGAGAAGATGTAACAGAAGAACAAGCAAAACAAACCGTTAAAGACTTTATAGGACAAGAAAAAATAGAAGACATACACTTAAATGCATTTATAGAAAATGGAGATATTCCAGTATATGATTTTTCAGTAGATTTAAAAGACAATGATGAAACAGCAAATATCTCAATATCAAAAAAAGGTGGAAAAGTAGTAATAATGAATATAAATAGATATGTAGATGAAGAAAAAATATCAAGAGAACAAGCAAATGAAATAGGAAAAAACTTTTTAACTCAAAAAGGATTTGAAAATATGAAAGAAACATATTTCCAAACAGAAGAAAATGTAATAACAATTAATTATGCATATACACAAGAAGATGTTACGATTTATCCAGATTTAATAAAACTAAAAATTGCCTTAGATAATGGAGAAATTCTAGGAATAGAAACAAACGGATATCTAAATTCACATACAGAAAGAGAAATTCCAGAAACCAAAATAAAAATTGAAGAAGCTAAAGAAAAGCTGAACCCAAGATTATCAATAGAAAGCGAAGGTTTAGCAATTATACCAACAGAATGGAAAACTGAGATTTTTTGTTATGAATTCAAAGGAAAAGTAGAAGAAACAGAGTTTTTAGTATATATAAACGCAGAAACAGGAGACGAAGAAAATATTTTAGTTATAATCGAAACACCTGGAGGGATTTTGACCAAATAAAACATTGTTACAAAAAAAACATGAAAAAGAAATGATAATGAAAAAAAACGGAAAAACGTTGATAATAAAAAGATAGAAAGTATTATTAAAACAAACAATACTCAAAGAAGCTTTACAATAAAAAAACAAGTATTATAATATATAGTAAGAATATTATAAATAAGGGGTAAAAAAATGACAAAAAAAGTAATTATTTTAGTAATAAGTTTGTTTTTAATAATCGCACTAATTCCACAAGTAAAAGCAGCAACATTTAACGTAAATCCAACATTAAGTAAAACAGAAGTAAAACCTGGAGAAACATTCACAGTAACATTGAGATTAGAATCAGAGGATGGAATTAGTGGAATATCGTTAGATTATGAGTATGATACAGAAAAATTAGAACGCGTTAATGCAACACTATTAGATAGAAAATTTGGAGATATGACAGAGTTAGATGAAAATGATGAACCAACTAATACTATGGATTTGATTTTAAATGGTTCAAGTACTGTAACATCATCTGATTGCTATTCAATAGAATTTAAAGTGAAAAGCAATGCAACAGTTGGAGAAAAAGCAAAAATATCATTTAAAAATATTGAATATGGAACAGATGCATCAAGTAATTCAGATGGAACCATAGATTTAATAGAAAGAGAAGTTACAATAGTACCATCATCAACACCATCGCCATCTACTTCTCCATCACCATCACCATCAACTGATGAAACACCAGGAAATGATGAAAAAGATCCATCAGCTGCAGATAAAAAATTTCCTTCAGCAGGAAAAATGATATTATCTACAATAGCAATAGCTGGAATAATAGCGGCAGCAATATTTGGATTCTTATATAGAAAATACAGAGATGTAAAATAAAATAATGTGGGACGCAATTTTGGGGACGCACACCAAATCAAAGCAGTTTGATTTGGTGCGCGTCCCCAAAATTGCGTGTGCAGATTTCTCCGTCCCCAATGCACACTTTTTCCCACTTGAAATAAACACATAATTCTATTATAATAACAATATAATAAACAAAAACAAAGTGAGGTAAAGCCATGAAAGATTTACAAGTTAAAGAAATAATAAAAAACAAAATAGGAAAATTAATAACAGGAAATGAAGAAGATATAATAGAAAATATAAAACTAGATTCAAGACAAGTACAAAATGGAGACACATATTTAGCCTTAAAGGGCGACAATATAGATGGAAGTATTTATTATAAAGAAGCAATAAAAAACGGTGCTAGAGTATGTATAGTTAATAAAATAGATATCTCAGAAGCAGAAAAAGAATTATATAAAAACAATACAATAATACAAGTAGATGATACCAAAGATGCTATTGTAGAAATGGCAAAAATAAAAAGAGCCAAATATGATATTCCAGTAATAGGAATAACAGGAAGCGTAGGAAAAACAAGCACAAAAGATACAATAGCAACAGTAGTTGGAAAAAAATATAAAGTATATAAAACTCAAGGAAATTATAACAACAGAATGGGAGTTCCACTAACAATATTAGCTTTAAAAGACCATACAGCCCTAGTAATAGAAATGGGAATGAACCATTTAGGGGAAATTAGCGAATTAACACAAATTGCGAAACCAACAATGTGTGTAATTTCAAATGTTGGAACATCTCATATTGGAAATCTAGGATCAAGAGAGAACATCTTAAAAGCAAAATTAGAAATCTTAGATGGAATGAAACAAGACGGAAAAATAATAATTAATAATGATAACGACTTATTAAACAAATGGAATAAAGAAGATGAAAAATATAATAAAATTACATTTGGAATCAAAGAAACAAGCGATTATATGGCAACAGATATTAAAATAAAAGAAAATACAAGTTTATTTAAATATGATGATATTGATTTTGAAACTAATAAAGCCGGAGAACCTTTTATATATAACGCATTATCAGCAATAGCAGTAGGAACAGAACTTGAAATACCAATAGATAAAATCAAAGAAGCAATCAAAAATATTGAATTTACAAAAGATAGAATGGATATAGAAAAAATAAATAATACAACATTTATAAAAGACTACTATAATGCTAGTTATGAATCAATAAAACCAAGCTTAGAATACCTAAGTAATATAAAAGATGGATTGAAAATTGCAGTATTAGGAGATGTTAAAGAACTTGGAGATTTCTCAAAAGAACTACATGAAAAAATTGGAGAAGAGGTTGCAAAAAACAAAATTGATATACTAATAACAGTTGGAGAAGAAGCAAAATATATTGCTCAGAAAGCGGAAGAAAATGGACAAAAAAACATCTACAGATGTAATTCAAATAAAGAAGCGGCAGAGTATTTAAAAGAATATCAAAAATCAACAATACTTTTAAAAGCATCTCATAGTATGAATTTTGGAGAAATTTTAGAATTATATAAAAAATAATTCCATTTTTAAATATATTATGATATAATAACTACGAATTATCCAGAACATGGGGGATGTTGAAAAATGATATTTAAAGACTACTATAAAATACTAGGCTTAGAAACTAGTAAAGTAACAATAGATCAAATAAAAAACTCCTACAGAGACCTAGCCAAAAAATACCACCCAGATGTAAACAGTAATGATAAAATGGCTGAAGAAAGGTTTAAAGATTTAACAGAAGCTTATAGAATCCTTTCAGACAGTACATCAAAAAGAAAATACGATAGAATCTGGAATTACAATGTAGGAAGAAAAAAGAAATCAAATCAAAAAGATAGAGATGCAAAATTTACAGATTTCTTCAACATGTTCTTTGGAACAGAACAAGAAACAATAAAAAAGACACCAAAGAAAAAGGTTGATAATACTCCAATAAAAGGCTCAAACATTGAAACCGAAATAACAGCAACAGTTTTAGAAACTTTTTATGGAAGAGAAAAAACGATTGTAATGAAAAACCTAGAAGGAAATGAAAAGAAATTTAAAATTAAAATTCCTTCAGGAATAAGAAATGGTGAAAAGATTAGAGTAATAGGACAAGGTAAAGAAGGACAAAACGGAGGAAGAAACGGAGATTTATACTTAAGTATAAAAATAGTAGACACAGAAGAATTCAAACTAAAAGGAATAGATATAGAAACATATTTAAATATATCACCATGGGAAGCTACTTTAAATAAAAAAGTAAATGTTCATGGAATAGATGAAGAAATAACTATTAAACTACCTGAAGGCGTTCAAAATGGCGAAAAAATAGTTATTAAAGGCAAAGGATATATAGACGGAAAAGGTGGAAGAGGCGATTTAATAGCAGAAACCAAAATAGTGGTTCCGCAAACAATTACAAAAGAAGAAGAGAAACTTTATAAAAAGTTAGAAGAAATTAGCAAATTTAATCCAAGACAAAAATAAACTATCTAGGAAAAATCCAATTTATTGTAAGTCAACAGATTCAATAATTTGTTGACATAACCATTAAAATGTAGTATAATAAATTAGATAATTTACTATACATAAGAAAAATTACGCTTATGATAGGCGTAAGAAGGGGTGCAATATGGAAGAAATTTTCGGAAAACACTTTAGTATTACAGAGCCAAATGCGGTAAATACTGTAATATATAAAGTAAACAAAACAGAAAAAGAGTTTTTAGAAGAATCACCTAAATTTACAATGGAGAGACTAGACTATTCTGAGGAATTAGTTGGAACTAATAAAAAGAAAACTTTTTACATAGACGAGCCAGCTCCAGAAGGAAACCAGCTTTTAATACTATCTTTTGGAAAAGAAAAAGTAGTAGTAAACTCTGGTTATTTGGAGACTCATAATAATCTTGTAAAAATTTCTAATACACCAATTCCAATGAAATTCCAAACTTTATACAGCGAAGAAGACACTGAATTTAGGGATTTTGAATATACACCTAACTTAAAGAGGCCAATTACTATAATTGACCCTGAAACAACAGAAGAAGTAAAACCAACATTGTATTTTGACAAAGATACAAACGAGGTTAAAGGAAAATGTAAACTACAAGCAAAAAAAAGCTATGTAGTATTTGAAATAAAAGACAATAAAAAATAAAAATGTAGGGACGTGTTTCAATCGTCCGACTCCAAAGGAATGACCCAAAAATAAAAACAACTCAAAAAAGAAAGGGAAAACAAAAAATGAGTGAGGAAGTTAAAGCAAAAAGAAGTGAATACGCAGAATGCTCTGTAGTTATCTATCCATACGAAGAAGTATTAAAAGAATGTGAGGAAAATGGATATCCATCAGTTGATATTATGATGATAATTCCTGAAAGAAAACCAGAACTTGGAAAAACAGAAAAATCATCAATAAAAGCAGAAAGCCTTGCAGAAATTAATACAGAAAAACAAGAAGTTAGATTTGTAAATGGAGAAGAAAAAGCAGCTTTCGGAATTAAAAAAGCTCCAACTACAGATGATTTGAAGAAAGCAAAAGCAGAAGCTGAAAGAAGAAAAGCTGAAGCTGAAAGAAAAGCTCTAGAAGAAAAAGGAAGAGAATAATAATATTAAATCACGAATGAAAAGGTGAAAATAAATGGGAGATAGTTTCGTAAGAACGATTGATAAAATCAAAACTAAATTAATAGTTGCTTTAATACTATGGCTAATTTTAGTCATAGTATTTGTTGCGCCTTTAGGGCTTGCTGTTTATGAAGCAAACCAAGAAGGCGTTAATTTTTCCGAACAAATAATTAAATCATTAGGAGACTATATTACAAAACCATTAACGTCGACACTAAAGTGCCTATCTGGAGATGCACATGGACATTTTGGCCAAGTATTAGGTTTGTTTAGCTTAGTTTATGGATTAGCTATTTTATATGCATTCCTAAGAGCAATACCAAAACACAAATATGAAGGAATTGAAAATGGTTCAAGTGATTGGTGTGAAAATGGTGAGCAATATAAAATATTAAATAGAAAAAAAGGAATAATATTAGCAGAAAAAAATTACTTACCAGTTGATAAAAGAGGAAACGTAAACGTATTAGTAGTTGGACGGTTCTGGTGCTGGTAAATCTGCATCATACGTTATTCCAAACGCATGTCAATTATTAGGTTCATATGTATTTACAGATCCAAAAGGAGAATTATATGACCTAACAGCAGGATACTTAAAAGAAAAAGGCTATAAGATAAAAGTATTAAACCTAGTTAGACCACAAAATAGTGATGGATTTAACCCATTATTTCATATTCAAAATGAAATAGATGTAGACGTTATTGCTAACACAATTGTAAAAGGACAAGCAAGTGAAAAATCTTCAGATCCATATTGGGATGATATGGCTGAAATGTTATTAAAAGCATTGATATATTACTTAATAGCAGCAAGACCAAAAGAAGAACAAAACTTAGCGAGTTGTTCAGAACTAGTAAGAGCAGCAAACAAAACAGGTGGAGACAATTTACTTTCAAACTTAATAAACCAATTACCATATGATCACCCAGCTAGAATGAATTATAAATCTGTTGAAATTGCTTCAGATAAGACATATAGCTCAATTCTATCATCATTACAATCAAAACTAGGTAAGTTCGACTCAAAAGAAATTGCTGAACTTACATCAACAAATACAATAGATTTTGAAGAAATAGGAAAAGAAAAAACAGCAGTTTATGTTATATCTTCAGATACACACGCTGCATATGATTTCTTGTTAACAATATTCTTCTCACAAATGATTCAAAGATTATATGATTATGCAGATACATGTGGAGGTCAATTACCAATACCTACATATTTCATATTAGACGAGTTCGCTAATATAGGTAGAATTCCAGATTTTGATAAAAAGATATCTACATCAAGAAGTAGAAAAATTTCATTTAGTGTTATTTTGCAAAACCTTGATCAACTAGAAGCTGTATATGAAAAAACATATGAAACAATAATGGGTAACTGCGATACTCACGTATTTTTAGGAAGTAACTCACAAAAAACAGTAGAATACTTCTCTAAAGCATTAGGAGAAAAAACAATATTTAGAGAAAGCGTTTCAGTTAATAAAAATGAAAGAGATTGGAAAACAGGTAAGAGCATTTCTGACCAAGTAATGGGAAGAGCATTGCTTACACCAGATGAATTGAGAAGACTAGATGTTGATGAGTGTATCATTTATGAAAAAGGTTTGAAACCTATTAGGGCAAATAAATACTACTATTATAAATATCCTACGGAAAAGATTATTAGGCCATTCCAAGTTGATCATAATGACAGAGAAGTACCTGATAGAGGAAGATGGAGAAAATATAATCCTTATAATCCTTATACAGAAGAGGATGAACATAATAAAGAAAATACAAAAATAGAGAGCTTAGATGATTTGTTTGAAGATGTTGAACAGCCTAAAGAGGAGTCTAAAGTAGAACCAAAGGAAGAATTAAAACTTGAGACTACACCTGTTGAGACAAAAGCTCCTGAACCAGTAAAAGAAGAAAAAACAGAACAAAAACAAGAATTAACAGATATTCAAAAAGAACTAGAGGCTAAATTTGATGAACTATTCGGATCATTAGATGATTAAAACAAATGTTCATATTTCTATTGACTAATTAGATATTATTGTGATATAAAAAAAGAAGGTGGATTATAACCTTCTTTTTTAATTATTAAATATAAGGAGATAAATATGAAATTTATACATACTGCAGATATGCATTTTGATACACAATTTGATACATTAGCTGGAGCTGGAAATATGTCTGAAATAAGACGTTTAGAGCAAAGAAAGATTATGAAAAAAATAATTGATTATTGCAGAGATAATTCTATTCAGTTATTGCTTATTTCAGGAGATTTATATGAACATAAATTTATAAGAAAATCTAGTATTAATTATATTAATGACTTATTTAAACAAATACCAGATACTAAAATATTCATATCTCCAGGAAATCATGATCCATACTTACAAAACTCATTTTATAATACATACAAGTGGAGTGAAAATGTATATATTTTTAAAGATGAGATAGAAAAAGTTCAAATAGATGAAAATACTAATATATATGGATTTGGCTTTACAGATTTTTATTGCCATAATTCTGGAATAGATAATATTGTATTAGACGAACCTAATAAAACAAATATATTAATAGTTCATGGAAGTCTAGATGCTAATAATGATGAATATAAGGAATATAACTCAATTTCTTCAAAGAAACTTAAAAATATAGGATTCGATTATATAGCATTAGGACATATTCATAAAAGATATGATAACGGAGAAAAAACAGGAAGAGTTATATACCCTGGATCACCTATAAGTATGGGGTTTGACGAACTAGGTGAACATGGAATGATAATTGGAGAAATTGAAAAAGGACAAGTTAAAACAGAGTTTATAAAACTAGATGAAAGAGAATATAAAGAAATTGAAGTTGATGTAACAAATATGGAATCACAAGAAGAGATAATTGAAGAAATAAACTCAATTTCATATTCAGATGATTTATACAAAATAATATTAATAGGAAGAAGAAACGGCCCAATTAATACAAAAGAAATATTAAAACTAGTAGAAAATCAAAACGTTATAAAAGTAAAAGATCATACAAAACTATCATATGACATTGAAAAAATAATACAACAAGATGATATAAGAGGAAAGTTTGTTAAAAACATAATAAAAAGATGTGAAGAAGAATCATTATCAGAAGAAGAGACACAAACAGCAATAGAAATAGGCTTAGAAGCTTTGTAGAAAAAAGGAGAAAAAAATGAAAATCCAAAAAATAAAAATAAATGGTTTTGGAAAACTACAAAACAAAGAAATAGAATTTGATGAAAAAATAAACCTAATCCAAGGCGAAAACGAATCAGGAAAATCAACACTATTAAAATTCATATTAGCAATGTTCTATGGAACCTCAAGAAATAAAAATGGAAAATTCATAGCAGATTATGAAAGATATAAGCCTTGGAATACAGAAGAATATTCAGGTAAAATAGAATATAAATTAGATAATGGTGAAGAATACGAAGTTTTCAGAGAATTCAAAAGAAAATCACCAAAAATTTATAATGATCAAAAAGAAGATATAACAAAAAAATATGGAGTAGATAAAAGTAAAGAAAGCACATTTTTCTTAGAACAAACTGGAATTGGGGAAGAAAACTTTTTTGCAACATCAGCAGTAGAACAAACAGAAATAAAACTAACAGAAAACATGAAAAACAGTATAATCCAGAAATTAAGCAATATTGCAGTAACAGGAAATGAAAGTATTTCATACAAAAAAACAATTGAAACACTAAACAAAAAGCAAATGGAAGAAATCGGAACATATAGAAGCAATGGAAGACCAATAAATATAGTAAATGACGAGATAAAAAAGCTAGAAACAGAAAGAGAAAAACTAAAAGTATATGAAGAAAAAAGAAATAATATTAATGAAAACAAAAGTCAACTAGAAGGTAATCTAGCTGAAGATACTGATATTCTAGAATTATTAAGGAAACAAAAAACGGAATTAGAAAAACAAGAGCTTAAAAAAACCAAATTGAAGTACATAGAAAGTCAGATTGACAACAATTATAACACATCAAAAACCAAACCAAAAAGACAAGTATTATATTCAATTGCAGTAATACTAATGATTTTAATCGCAATTATGACATTCTTAACAAAAAATCCAATAGTATTAACAGCAATAATAATTCCAATAATAATAATTGCATTTGGAGTTATTAACAAGGCCTCTGAACCAGAAAAGAAAACAACTAATAAACAGCCAATAAACGAAAAAGAAGAAGAATATAAAAAAGAAAAGATCGAATTTCAAAATGAAAAAAACAAAAAAGAACAAGAAATTATAAATGAATTTAAGAATAAAATAGATGAAGATATAATAAAAGAAATTTTATCCCTAAAATATGAAAAAGTTGTGGAATATATTAGTGAAAAAGAAAGAGAAATTGCGGATTATAAGATAGGAAAAAAGGAAGTAGAAATACAAAATGAAGCAATAGAGGAAAACTTAGAAAGGCTAATAGAAATAGAAGAAAAACTAACATCTTTAAAAAATGATAGAATAGAGCTTAATAAATTGAATAAAATATATGAAATAGTGAAAGAAGAGATAACTAATTCATATGAAGAGATAAGAAAAAATATAACACCAGACTTTTTAAAAGAATTTAAGAATATTTTAGCTCAGGTTACAAATAATAAATATACTAATGCATACTTAGATCAAGACAACCAGATAATGATAGAAATTGAAAACGGAAAATATATTGGAATAGATCATTTAAGTACTGGAACAATAGATTTAATATATTTATCACTAAGAATAAGCGCAATACAAGAAATGACAAATGAGAAAATGCCAATACTATTAGATGAATCTTTTGCATATTATGATGAACCGAGACTTGAAAATATAATTAGGTATATAACTCAAAACTACGAAAACCAAGTATTTATACTAACTTGCTCAAATAGAGAAAAAGAAATTATGGAAAAGAACAAGATAGAATACAACCAAATAATATTGTAGGGGCTTAGGTTCCACCCCCGCCCAAATTGTAATTCATATAACCCAAATTAAAATTCAAATTACAAAAAAACAAAAAAATACTAAAAAACCGTTGACAATTGAAAAAAAATGTTGTATTATATTAGAGCAGTTGCATTTATGCGTGACTGTAAATGGGCTATTAGCTCAGGTGGTAGAGCACTTGACTTTTAATCAAGTTGTCCCGCGTTCGAGTCGCGGATAGCTCACCAAAAGAACTAAATGAAAATTTAGTTCTTTCTCTGGCCCGTTGGTAAAGCGGTTAATACACCGCCCTTTCACGGCGGAGACATGGGTTCGATTCCCGTACGGGTCACCAATTTAATATGCCACTTTAGCTCAGCTGGTAGAGCAACTGACTTGTAATCAGTAGGTCGTCCGTTCGATTCGGACAAGTGGCTCCATTAAACGTTTCTTAACTTGTTATAGTACTTGTTATGAGACGTTTTTTTATATTCAATATAAAGGAGGAAATGTATGGGAAGGGTTGCAATTGTTACTGGAGCATCAAGAGGAATAGGACGAGAAATAGCTAAAACATTAGCAAAAATGAACATTAATGTTATAGGAAACTATAATCAATCAGAAAAAGAAGCGATTGAACTAAAAGAAGAGCTAAAAAAAGAAAATATTGAAATTGACATATTTAAAGCAGATGTTTCAAAAAGAGAAGATGTAAAAAAAATGGTTGATTATACAATAGAAAAATACGGAAAAATTGACATATTAGTAAATAACGCAGGAATTGATCTTGTAAAAGAATTTACAAAAGTTACAGACGAAGATTGGAACAAAATAATCAACACAAATTTATATTCTGCGTTCGCAATGTCACAAGAAACAATCCCAAGCATGATACACGAAAAATCTGGATGTATAATAAACATATCATCAATATGGGGACTAGTAGGAAGCTCATGCGAAGTATTGTATTCAATATCAAAAGCAGGAGTAGACGGGCTTACAAAGTCTCTTGCAAAAGAATTAGGCCCATCAAATATAAGAGTAAACTCAATAGCACCAGGATTTATAGATACAAGAATGACAGAAAAAATAGATGCAGAAACAGTAGAAGAAATAAAAAGAGAAACACCATTATTAAGAACAGGAAATCCAATAGATATAGCAAGATGTATAGAATGGTTAGTTAATGATGAATTTACAACAGGGCAAGTAATATCAATAAATGGTGGTTGGATAATATAATTCATAAAAGAAACCCAGACGAGATTAACTCATCTGGGTTTCTAAAATATATATAGAAAAAGATGTTATCAGTTTTCACCCTCTGGTTTTTTCTTATAATTACCAGAAACAAGTTTAGGTAAAAACCTAAGAACCTTGTAAATAGCAATTTTTATTTTCTTAGTAAGAATATAAGATTTTCTAAGTCTTCTAGGAGAAGTCATTGCAAAAGAATCCTCAGGAACAACAATCAAGTCAGTTTCAACATGTTCAATAGGAAAAACATAATTTTGACCATCATTATTATCCCACTCATCATTACCATTTTTTAAACAAAAACATAATGAATCATTATCTAACAAATCAATTTCAATTTGAAATCCTAAATCAGATTTCTCCATTTTAACATCAGTTAAATTTTCCCATGAATTTCCAAAACCATAATGAATATAAACATCTTCAGAATTATCTTGAAAAAACTTTCCAGTATAAGAAATTTTAACCTTTGAATTAGGTGTTAATTTATCAGTATTAAAAAAAATGTTCTTTGTTAGTTCCACTTTTAAATCTCCTCTAAAATATATTCTTCTTTAAACTTAAGCCCATTTTGCCTTCAGTATAATCATTATATATTTTAAAAATAATTAATTCAATAGAAACTGACAAATAACATCATAATGAAACAAAAATGTAAAATATTTGTTATAATTCGAATTAATGGAGAACTTTAGTTCTCCATTGGGCGGGGACAAGCCCCGCCCCTACAAATAAAAATGTAAGGGTAGGGCTTGTCCCTACCCATTCTCCACATTAATTATTCTACATAAATTCTTCCTAAAATTGAAAATTCATCACCTGAAACAACAGAAATATCTTTAGAAAAAAGACTATCAGTTTTTAGAACAATCTTGTTTTTCTTATATAAAATTCTACGAACCAAGAATTCATTATTATATTTAAATAATCCGAATTCCTTATGAAGAGGAATAGTATTAAACTCCAAGTAGCAAATAGTGCCTTTAGGAATACTTCCTTTCATAGAATCATCTTTCATCTTAAAAGCAATTGAAGCATTTGCAGCATTTTTAGGAACATCAATATATGATTCTATTGAACTAACAAGAGGAATCTTATCATAATAAACAGAATTAATTAAATCGAATTCAGCTTGTTCTTCATTGTATTCTTTTTCATAAGTATTAAAAAGAGGTTGATAAGGAACTTTAAAAGCATCACAAATACTTCTTAAAGCTTTGTGACTAGGATTTCTTTCACCTTTTTCAATATGAGTTAAATGTCCAACATTTATCCCCGTAAGTGTCGCCAAATCAGTTTTTGAAATTCCTTTTTCTTCTCTAATTCTTGATACTAAATTTCCTAACATAAAAACTCTCCTTTAAATAATCTAAAACCATTATATATATAAAAAAATTTTTTGTCAAAAAGTAATTAAAATATTGATAAAAAATTTTTTATATGATAATATTAACTATATTTAAAAGGGGGTTCAGATTTGATTTCCCTAGTAAAAAAGGAGAACTATTGGTATGAAAGAAGAAGAAAAAAAGCCAATTGAAAACGAGAAAGAAATTGAAAAAAATGGAGATATAAAAGAAGACAAAAAAGAAAAGAAAAAAAGA
>JAFWNC010000025.1 GCA_017510525.1 Clostridia bacterium
ATGAAGAATTATATAGACATTCTGTCGAATTAATGAATAATAAAATTAAAGGGTTTAAAGAAGATTATGACGCACAAAATACTTCAAAAAAAATAGCTATAACTTACGAAGAGGCTATAGAAAGACTTAATCATTACTTTGAACAATTTGATATATATAATGGAGACATTGAATTTAGAAATGAAAAATCTATTAACGGGCTTGTTTTACCAAGTATTGTTAAAGGAGATGTTAATCTAGGTTGGTTAAAAGATGCTGATGGAGTTACATTTCCAAAAAAAATTGATGGTACACTTTCATTAAGAGATCTTAAACGTGCAAATGGATTATTATTACCAGAAGAAGTAAAAATATTAATATTAGATAATTTAGAAGATGCTGAAGGAATAGTTTTTCCAAAAGAAGTTGATGAAATATATTTTTCTAGTATTAAAGATTTATCAAGTTTAAAATCATTAGGTCATGTTAAGACGTTACATATTATGGGAGAAAGGGAAAGTGCTGAAAATTTAGTATTACCAGACAATATAGAATTCTTAGAATTAATGTCAGATAGTGTTGAAGGACTTAAACTACCTTCAGGTATTAAAGGTCTACAGCTAAGTCCATATGATTATACAGGATTTACTATTCCAGATGGAATGGATTATATAGGACTTAACTTTGTATATTATTTTGATGATATAGAGTTACCATCAAATTTGAGAGAGTTACATCTTGATTGCATTTTTACTGACGAAATTATTTTGCCTGATTGCGTTAGAAATTATGAATGTGTTTCATTTGGCGAAGAAATTGAAGAATTAGAAAAAATTGTAGTTCCAAATGGCACTACACTTAAATTTGAACAACAATATGATATTGAAATTGAATATTATGAACCACATTTCGAACATGAAAATAGACATAAACAATTATAATAAAAAAATCACTGTTTTTTTAAAAATTATTAGCACGTGACATGGAACAATAAGCAAATAAAAAATATGTAGAAGAGTGCTGGGGCACTTGGGTAGAAGAAGATCAAAGAGAATACTTTGAAAAATTTATAACTACTGTTAAAGACAGTGCATTCATAATTATGGATGGAGATAAGAAAATAGGATTTTATAATGGCGAAGTATTAGAAAATGGAAATTATGAAGTAGGAAATATTTGTATTATTCCAGAATATCAAGGAAAAGGCATTGGAACACAAATATTAAAAGATAAATTAGAAGAAAATACAGACAGGAATATTGAAATTCAATATTTTAAGCAAAATCCAGTAGGAAGATTGTATGAAAGATTAGGTTTTATTCCAAGTGGAGAAACAGAGTTCCATTATCAAATGAAGAAACCAAAGACAAAATAGGCTACATTGACAACATACTAGATATTATAGAATCTTAAAAAGAGATAGTTGATTGTTTGTAATAATTCTTCCTTCCAATTTTAAATATATAAATTATTAATTTAAAAGCTTTATTTAATAAGCTTTTTTTGTATAATTATGTAAATGATTAACTACTACATAAATTATAATGAAATTAATTATGCTATACTATTGTTGATAGGATAGGTGATAATATGAATAGTTATAACTCAGGGGAAAGCTTTATAGATCATATATATCAAGAATTAATAAATACTGAAGAAGTGAAAAAAGCTATTCAAAGAAAAGGAGTAAATCCTAATAATAGAGAAGAAGCAGTTAGATATTACATGGAAAGAATGCAACACGCTCATAATACTCAAAGAAAAATAGATATATTAAAAAGATTTTATTATAAAAAATATGTAATTGATCATTTGCCAGAAAGCTATGTAGAAAGGCAATGGAGAATAGCAAGAGAACAAGGACACGGAAATATTAGAATAACAGATGAAATAAAAAGAAAAATGTTAGAAGATATACAATCAGAACAAAGAAAATCAATAGATAGATGGCTTGACTATTTAAATAGTGCCGATGCCATGTATCCTATGTGGTTTAAATACTATGCTTTTCAAGGCATGATAAAATTAGGGAAATTTGATAAAGAAAAGAAAAAATTTGGAAAAAGAACAAAAGACACAACTAATCCATTTATCGAAGTAAATCCAGAAATATTAGGTCAAATGTATACTATTCTCTCAAAAATGATAGAAAAACAAGAATTAACAGAAGAAGAAATAAAAACATTAGAAAAAGGAGAAAGCTTTCAAAAATTATATACATCACTATTAATTCAAATGGAAGAAAATAGAATTGTAAATGGAACTGGCGTAGAAGGAAAATGGATAAAATATGAACAAGGTAATAATTATCAAGAACTTTGGAAAAGCCTTCAAGGAAAAAACACAGGATGGTGTACTGCAGGTGAAGAAATGTGTAGAAGTCAGATAAAAGGAGGAGACTTCTATGTATATTATACATATGACAAAGATGGCAATCCTACAGAACCAAGAATAGCAATAAGAATGAATGGGCAAAATAAAATAGCTGAAGTAAGAGGAATAGAAAAAGAACAGAATTTAGAATCAGAGATGATAGAAATAGCAAGTGCAAAATTATCAGAATTTCCGAATAATGAAGGTAAAAAATATCAAAAAAAAGTTAGCGACATGAAAATTCTCACGGAAATAGAAAGAAAAACAAATAATAATGAAGAACTAAACGAAGATGAATTAATATTTCTATATCAATTAGAAACAGATATAGAAGGATTTGGTTGGCATGAAGATCCAAGGGTTGAAGAAATAATAGAAAAAAGAAATTCAAAAGAAGACTTGAAAAAACTCGATGAAACAAAAATTATTAGTGGAGTACAAAGAAATCCAAGGTTATTAGAATATGTCCCATCTGACATTCCAAATTATAAAGAAATAGCATTATTGTCTGTAAGAGAATTCGGCAGAGTATTACAGTAT
Organism: Clostridia bacterium; assembly: GCA_017510525.1. GTDB lineage: Bacteria > Bacillota > Clostridia > TANB77 > CAG-508 > UMGS1994. The sequence continues at coordinate 2,893 of JAFWNC010000025.1, forward strand.
GTGCCATTTGATACGCCTGGTTATGAAGAAATAGCTATGGAAGCAGTAAAACAAAATAGTTATATGTTAGAATATGTTCCAGAAAATCTTCAAAACTATAAAGAAATAGCCTTATTAGCCGTGAAAAAAAATGGTTACGTATTAGAATATGTACCATTTGACGTACCAGATTATGGAGAAATAGCTATTGAAGCCATAAGGGAAAATGGCATAGCATTAAAATATGTTTCAAAGAATACATCAAATTATGAAGAAATAGTTATGGAAGCAGTAAAACATGATGGATCAGCTTTAAGATATGTTTCAAATAATATATCAAATTATGAAGAAGTAGCTTTAGAAGCAATAAAACAGAATAGTAATGCATTAGAATTTGTTTCAAAGAATATTTCAAATTATGAATTATTATTTTTAAAATCACTAAAAAATGATAAAAAATCTTTAAGAAATTTTCCACACGACTTTGAATTTAAAAGACCAGAAATAGCTTTAGAAGCGGTAAGACAAAATGCTTTGGCATTAAGAAATGTTTCAACTGATATTTCAAATTATGAAGAAATAGCCATGGAAGCAGTAAAACTCAATGGTTCTGCATTAAAATATGTTTCAAATAATATATCAAATTATGAAGAAGTAGCTTTAGAGGCAGTAAGGAAAAGTGGTATGGCACTAAGATATGTTCCGGAGAATATTTCAAATTATGAAGAAGTAGCTATGGAAGCAGTCAAACAAAATGAACAAGCATTGGCTTATGTATCAGAATATACTCCAAACTATACAGATATCGCATTTACAGCTTTGAAAAGAACTTATAATTTATATCAACTGTCCGATGAATTAGAATCATTTATATACGCCCCTGAAGCACTTTCCAATCTTGAAAGCGAGTATTATGATCTACTAGGTTGGATTCCAGAAAATTTAGTTGGTGAAGTAGAAGGAAAATTACATAATAATTTATATGGTAAATCGAGGTAATGACAATGAACTTAATATGAATAAATATTAAGCTAAGATAAACTTTAAAAGTGTATTTAGTTGTTTAAAGAAACAAATAGTTAGTGTAAAGAGTTCTTGGAATTTTTAATAAATTTTTGAGAACTCTTTTATAATGATTTTTTTAAGGATAATATTTACCTATAACAGTAGGAAAAAATTTACCTTAATATCTATGGATAAACTGTTTGTATTTGTCATAGATGTCATAATTTAATATTTTTTATTAAAATTTAACATCTTACTATTGTTAAAATTATTTAAAAATAATAATTTAATGTTAATGTTTTAATTTTACTATAATGAATTGTTTAAGATTACTTTAATTTAATTTTTAAATATGTTATTATATCAATGTAGGATACGGAAAGTTTAATAAAAAAGTAATGAAATGGAAGTGGTGGAATGAATATACTATATAAACATAATGCAGAAGCGTATGAAAAAGTAAAAAAGATGATGGAAACAAATGACAGAACATGTATTGTTCATGCAACTGGTACAGGGAAATCATTTATAGCACTTCAGTTAATTATTGATTTTTTAGAAGCAAACTCTGATAAACATATTTACTATATAACACCATTAAATGGTATAAAAAACCAGATTTTGGAACATGTAGAAAAGTTAAATTTACCAAATGAGATAAAAGAATTATTAGATAATGTAAAGTTTGTAACATATCAATCTTTAACAGTTAAAAACAGAAAAGAATTAAGTGATTTAGATGCAGATTTATTAGTCATAGATGAATTTCATCATTTAGGAGCAAGAGAATGGACAGCAGCTATAAATCAAATTGTTTCTACACATCCCGAAATAAAAATATTTGGAATGTCAGCAACTTCAGTTAGAGAACGTGGTAATGCAAATGAACAAGATGTAGCTGAAACTTTTTTTGAAGGTAATGTCGCAAGCACGTATGATCTTTCCAATGCTATCGCTGATGGAGTATTACCTGCTCCTAATTACCATGCAGCTTTAACTTTTTTAGAGGATGAATGTGCTGATTTAGAAGAGAAAATAAATAGTGGTAAAGCTTCAAATGAAGAAAAAGAACAATATAATCAAATTATCAAGAAAATAAAACAACAAATATCAATGATGGAAGTTGAAAGTACTGCTGATATAATTAGAAAATACATAAAATCAAACGGGAAATATATTTATTTCTGTCCAAAAATAAATTATGATACTAATGATACTATTGAATCGATACAAGAAAATTTTTTAAAAGAATTGCCAGAAGAATTAAGAGGTAATGTAGAATTTTATCAAGTACATAGTTTCAATTATACTGAAAGAGAAAATAATGGTAATCATTACAATTTTTATCATAATATTACTTCAGATGGTAAAGACGCATCTGAAAAATTAAGAATTATGTTTGCAATAGATATGTATAATGAAGGAATCCACGTTCCAGATATTGACGGTGTAATAATGGGTAGAAATACTCAGTCAGAAATAATTTTTTATCAACAGCTAGGTAGAGCATTAGCAGTTAAAAAAAATAGTGATATTTCTGAAGAAACACCTAATGCGCCGTTAATAATTGATTTAATGGATAATTTTAGGCAGATATTAAAACTATATAGAAAAACAGAAGAGCAGAAGAAACTAAAAGAAGATAATACTTCTAAAAAAGAAGATGATGACACAATAGGCGGCAGCATAGCACAGCCAAATTTTGTTGAAAGCATTCCAATAAATTTTGGAATAGATGATGAAATAATTAATATATTGGAAGAGATAGATACCGTTAAAGAATATCTTAAATCACTTAGTTTTGAAGAGAAAATTGAAGAAGCGTATGAATATTTTATTCAAAATGGTAAATTACCAGCACTTGGTAATGCAACAGTAAAATTTAGTGATGGAACTGCTATGGGAATTTGGTTAAGCAGAAATAAAAAAAATTTAAATAATATACAAAGAAAAAATAACAAAGCAGAAGCAATCATAGAAGAATTAAATAAGAGAAAAGGATTGAGCTTAGAAGAGAAAATTGAAGAAGCGTATGAATATTTTATTCAAAATGGTAAATTACCAGCACTTGATAATACAACAGTAAAATTTAGTGATGGAACTGCTATGGGAATTTGGTTAAGCAGAAATAAAGAAAATGTAAATAGTATACAAAGAACAAATAATAAAGCAAAGACAATCATAGAAGAATTAAATAAAAGAAAAGGATTAAG
>JAFWNC010000026.1 GCA_017510525.1 Clostridia bacterium
CGTGGAAATGGGGACGGTTCTCTTTTCCAAGGAAAACTTGGAAAAGAGAACCGTCCCCATTTCCACGTCCCCATTTCCAGAGAACCGTCCCCATTTCCACGTCCCCTTTTTGTTTTTTATCTTGCTAGCCAGCCTCCATCAACTGCAATACAATAACCATTTACATAGTCTGAAGCTTTTGATGATAGGTAGATTACTGTCCCACCTAGATCTTCTGGAGTTCCCCAACGTCCAGCAGGTATTCTTTCTAATATTTCACCGCTTCTTTTTTCATCAGCTCTTAATGGAGCAGTATTATCTGTTGCCATATATCCAGGAGCTATTGCATTTACGTTAATATTGTATTTTGCAAATTCATTTGCTAGGGCTTTTGTTAATCCCATTACTGCACTTTTACTTGCTGTATATGCAGGCACTCTGATTCCACCTTGGTATGATAGCATTGATGCTATATTTATAATTTTTCCACCTGAGTTTTGTTTAATAAATTGTTTAGCAACTGCTTGAGATAGGAAGAATAGGGTTCTTAGATTTAAGTTTATTGTGTCATCCCAGTCTTTTTCTGAATAGTTTATTGCGTCTTCACGTCTTATCATTCCAGCATTATTAACTAAAATATCGATTTTCCCAAAATTATTAATACTAGTTGTTATTATTTCATCAATTTTATCAGTTTTAGTCAAGTCAGCTTGTACTTCAATAAACTTCTTTCCAAGTGATTCAACTTTGTTTTTAGTTTCTGCCATAGAACTTTGGCTAACTCCAATTATATTTGCTCCTGCTTGAGCAAGAGCTATACACATTCCTTGTCCTAAGCCACGGCTTGCTCCTGTTACTATTGCTACTTTGTTTTCTAAATTAAATAAATCTATCATATTTTTTTCTCCTTTTATTTTTTTATGATTTTATCATAAAATATTAATTTGTACAAGGAATTTTGAAGAAGGGCGGGGATGGAACCTAAGCCCTTGTTATTATTGTTTATATTAAAAAACATAGTCCAATTTACATAAATAATTCATATTATATTGTATAGGAAATATGAAGGGAGGGATGTTTATTGGAGCTTAAGGGTGTTAAGGTTGGTTTTGTTTTGACAGGTTCTTTTTGTACTTTTAAGAAGGTCATTCCTAAGATTAGAGAAATAGTTAGTAAAGGGGCCGATGTTGTTCCTGTTATGTCTTATAATGCTTATAATTTAGATACTAAGTTTGGTAAGGCTATAGATTTTATTAATGAAATTGAGGAGATAACTGGTAAAAAAATTATTCATTCTATTCAAGATGCTGAGCCTATTCGGCCCTAAGAAACTTACTGATATTATGATTATTGCGCCTGCAAGTCGGAAATACAATGGCTAAACTTGCTGGTGACATTATAGATACTCCTGCTTTGATGGCTGCTAAGTCTCATTTGAGGAATAACAGGCCTTTGGTTATTGCACCTTCAACTAATAATGGGCTTAGAGGAAATGCTGTTAATATTGGAAAGTTACTTAATTTGAAGAATTATTTTTTTGTTCCGTTTAGTCAGGATAATCCTATTACTAAGCCTGGATCTTTGGTTTTTGATGAGGAGTATATTATTAAAACGATTGAGTATGCTCTTGATGGTGAGCAGATAGAGCCAGTTTTGTTGTGAATTTGAGTGAAAAATTAAGGGCACATTGCTAATAGTGCCCTTACAAATATAATAATAAAATGATAGGTATTGTTTTTTTTATCTTGATTATATTTTGTGTTTAATATATACTTATGGTATTAAAACGGACGAGCGATGCTCGCCCCTACAGATGTGTTTGTTTAATAGTAGGAGTTTTGATATGAATTTTTTTATTGTTTTATTTGTTAAGATATTAAGTTTTTTTATGAATTTGGTTGGTAAAAATGGTGGTAATCTTCCTGGTAAAATTGCTTATAAATGGAGTCCAGGTATTTTAAAGTGGTTTAAGATTAATTGCCCTGTAATTGCTGTTACTGGAACTAATCGGTAAGACTATGACTAATAATTGTATTGTTAGAATTTTAGAAGCTGATGGAAAAAAGGTTATTAGTAATTTAGAGGGAAATAACATGGAAACAGGAATTCTTTCTGTTTTGATTAAAAGATGTTCTTTATTTGGTAAAATTAAGGCCGATTATCTTGTTTTTGAAACAGATGAGAGTTATGTTCCTGTTGTTTATAAAGATTTGAAGTTGGACTGTTTAGTTGTTCTTAATTTCTTTAGAGATCAGCTTGATCGTTCTGGTGAAGTGGAGTCTTTGATTTTAAAGATTAATGATTTCTTGAAATCTTATAATAAAAATTTGATTTTAAATGGCGATGATCCTAATGTTGCAAGGCTTGGAAAGGCTAATCCAGATAATAAGAATGTTTATTATTATAGTGTTGATAGGTATAAGTATGCTACTGATGATTTAAAAGAGGCTGGTGAGGGTAAGTTTTGTCCATTCTGTAGTTGTAGGCTTGAGTATAAATATTATCAATATGCTCATGTTGGTAGATTTGTTTGTCCAGAGTGTAAATATGGTGATAATGAATTTTTTAATGTTATTAGTAATGTCGATTTAGAGAAAAGGTCTTTTGAAATTGACGGAACGGTTTATTCAACAAATTTTAACAGTATTTATAGTACATATAATTTTGCTGCTGCAACAAGTGTTGGTAAGCTTTATAATACTGATTTAATCTCTATGAAAGATTGTTTATCTAAGTTTGTTTTGAATAATGGTCGTCTAGAGAAGATGGATATTCATGGATGTGAGACTATTATTAATATTGCTAAAAATCCTACAGGTGCTAATGTTAGTTTAAGGCTTGTTAATGAGGATGAGTCTAATAAAGAGGTTTTGTTTGTTCTTAATGATAATGTTGCTGATGGTAGAGATGTTTCTTGGATTTGGGATGTTAATTTTGAAGAATTAAAGGGTGTTGATAGGTTTATTGCTAGTGGTAGTAGGGCTTTTGATTTGGCTATCAGAGTTAAGACTAGTGGTTTTCCTATTGAGAAAATTGAGGCTTATATAGATGTTTATGAGGCTATTGAACATTTGTATAAGAATTCTGGTAAGAAGTATGTTATTACAAATTATACTGCTACTCAGCCTACGAGGGAAAAGCTTGTTAGGTATAGTGGGAAGAATGGTGAATAATTTTAACATAAATTGTAGGGGCGAGCTATTTCTCGTCCGTCTTCGAAAAAATTACCTTAGAAGTTAGAAGGTGGGCGGGCATGGAAACCCGCCCCTACGGTGCTTGTGCTTTTTTTGAAAGGATTGATTTTTGTATGGAAAAGGAATTAAAAATTTTGTATTTGTATCCAGATATTTTGGATTTGTATGGTGATATTGGAAATATAAAGGTTCTGTCTTATCGTTTGGAGAAAAGGGGTATTAAGGCTATTGTTGATACTTATTCTATTGGTGAGGACAAGCCTGATTTCAAATCTTATGATATTGTTTTTTCTGGTGGTGGCGCTGATAATGAGCAAAAGATTTTATCTGATGATTTGATTAGGTTTAAAGATGATATAAAAGAGGCTGTAAGCTCTGGTGTTTTTTTCTTACTTATTTGTGGTTCTTATCAATTGTTTGGTAAGTATTATAAAGGTGTAGAGGGTAATATTATTCCTGGTTTAGAGGTTTTTGATTATTATACTGAGGCTAATCCTGATAGGGCTAAACGTTGTATTGGAAATATTATTATTGAAACAGTGCTAGATGGAGATAGAGTAAAGGTGATTGGCTTTGAGAATCATGGTGGACAGACTTTTGGAATTGATAGGTGTTTTGGTAAGGTTTTATATGGTAATGGTAATAAGTTTAATGATAGTGATGAGGGATTTATGAGAGATAATGTTATTGCGACTTATTTACATGGACCGCTTCTTTCTAAAAACCCTGAGCTTACAGATTATATTCTAAAAAAATGTTTAAAGAGAAAATATAATGAAGATATTGAATTTGAAAAATTAGATGATGAGTTTGAGATTTTATGTAGAAAGCAGCTTTTTGAGAGATTTTTAGGAAAATAATAAGGGCGGGCATGGAAACCCGCCCCTACAATAATGCGGAGGAAAATTTATGTTTGATTCTAATATTAAATTCATGTATCCTTGGAGGCCTTATCAAGAGCGTGTTTTAAAAGAGGCTTCTGGCTTTTTAAGAGATGGTAAGATTAATGTTGTTGCTGCTCCTGGTTCTGGTAAGACTATTTTAGGTTTAGAGCTTGCTAGAAGAATTGGTAACCCTGTTATTATTTTTGCGCCTACTGTTACTATAAAAAAACAGTGGGTTTCTAAATTTGTTAAGCAGTTTATGCAGTCTGATACTGTTCCTGATTGGATTAGTACTGATATTTATGATTTGAAGTTTTTAAATGTTGTTACATATCAGGCTTTGCATTATGCTTATAAGAGAAAAAAGAATAGGGAAGCGGATTTAGATGATACTGATGATGTTATTGAGAAAGAAGAGTCTATTGCTACTGATGAGATGATTAAAGAATATGATATTGTTAGTGAACTTAAAGCCAAGAATATTACTACTTTGGTTTTAGATGAGGCTCATCATTTGAAGTCTGAGTGGTGGAAGAGTTTAAAAGATGTTGTTGATTGTCTTGGTAGTATTAAGTTGATTGCTCTTACTGCAACACCTCCTTATGATGTTGAACCTGCTATTTGGGCTAATTATGTTTCTTTATGTGGTGAGATTGATGCTGAGATTTCTGTTCCGGAGCTTGTTAAAGCTAAGAATTTATGTCCTCATCAGGATTTTATATATTTTAATTATCCTACTGAATCTGAAATTCAAAATATTAAGCAGTATGATGAAAAGTTAAATGAAATTGTTGGTCAGATGAAGTCAGATAACCGCTTCATTGACGCAATTTATAATCATAAATTTATAAAAAATCCATATCAAAATGATGAAGAAATTTTAAATAATCCGGAATATTATAGTAGTATGCTTGTTTTTTTGAAGTATGCTGGTAAAACTCTTGATATTAGAAATGTTAATATATTAGGTCATAATAATTCTATTCCAAATTTTGATTTGTCTTGGTTTGAAATTTTACTTAAAAATGTTTTTAGTAAAGATCGTAAAAATTTTGAAGAATATGAAGATGTTCTTTCTGAATATGAAGATAAATTAAATAAAATTGGTGCTATTGAGAAAAAGAATGTTTCTTTAATTGATAATAAAACTATTCAAAAGTATTTTGTTAATAGCTTAGGAAAGCTTAATAGTATTTCAAAAATTGTTGATATTGAGCTTGGAAATATGGGACAAGATATGAGGATGGTTGTTCTTACTGATTATATTAGAAAAGAGTATTTAACAACCGAAAATATTGAGATTGATAAGATTGGTGTTTTACCTATTTTTAAAACAATTTTTGAGAATCATCCTGATTTAAATATGGCTGTTTTAACTGGTGGACTTTTTGTTGTTCCTAAATCAAAAGCTGAGAAACTTACTGGAGTATGTATAGCTGCAGGTATTGATACTGATAAGATTAAATATAAAGACTTTATAATGAATTCTGATTATGTTGAGGTGTCTTGTACTGAGAAGATAAGAAATGATGTTATGAATTGTATTTCAAAACTATTTGAGATGGGTGATATTCAGTTTATTGTTGGAACTAAGTCTTTACTTGGAGAAGGATGGGACGAGCCTAGTATTAATACTTTAGTTTTAGCAACATTTGTTGGTTCTTTTATGTTATCAAATCAAATGAGAGGTAGGGCTATTAGGGTTAATTCTAATCCTAATAAGACTTCAAATATTTGGCATTTGGTTTGTGTTTGTGATGGGCTTGATAAGAATTCTGATATTGAGAATACTGATGTTAAGCTTTTAGAGAGAAGGTTTAAGTCTTTTACTGGTATAGGATATAATAATTGTATTGTTTCAAGTGGGTTAGAGAGATTAGGTAATTATAAGATTAATTACTCAAGGGAGATTGTAGATAATTTTAATCAATATATGGCTGATAATTCTAAAAATAGAGTGGGAACTTATGATAATTGGATGAAAGCTGTTGAATATAAGTCTGATAATATGCAAATGACTGAAGAAATCGAGATGGAAGGTGTTGAGCCTTTTAAAGCTGAGTGGATTACTCCTAAAGGATTGTTTATTTGTATTGCTTTTGCAATTATTATGTTTTTTGTTTTAATTACTGGATTTGTTCCAAGGATTATTTCTTTTGTAGTTGAGGCTTGTTTAGTTGGATATATTTATTTTCAATATAAGAGAATTAAGAGATTGTCTTTGCCTGAGAATACGGTTAGAGCAATTGGCGAGGTTGTTTTAGAGGCTTTATGTAGAGATAAACAGATTAAGACTAGTATGTCTAAGATTAAAGTTCTTAGCCAGAAAAGTGATAATAGAGTTACATGCTGGATTGAAGGGGTTACTCTTCAGGAGAGTAATTTGTTTATCTCTTGCTTAAATGAAGTGTTTACAAAGGTTGAGAGCCAAAGGTATATTTTATCTAATAGAAAGTCGAATATTATTAGATATTATAATGTTCCTAATATTTTTTCAAATAATAAGGAGAATGCGCAAAGGTTTGCTAGTATTTGGATGAAGAAGATTGGGAAGGTTGAGCTTGTTTATACTAAGAGTGCTGAGGGAAGGAAGGAGCTTCTTAAGGCGAGAATGCAGTATTTGAGTAAGGGTGAAAAAATTTCTAGAAGACAGAAATTGTCGGATTGGAAATAGTATATTTTGGGTTTAATATAAAATGTAGGGGGCGACCATTGGTCGTCCGATGGGTAATTTTATATACCTCCACTTATCATGAATATATAGGGTAAGTCAAGGAGGCGGACGAGCGATGCTCGCCCCTACAAATATTTATTATTTTGTATTGACTTTAGTTATAATTATGTATAAAATCTTATTAGATAAAAATTAACAAAGGAGAAAGAAAATGAAGTTTAATTTTAGAAAAAATAAGGGTATTACGCTTGTTGCTCTTGTTATTACAATTATTGTTTTATTAATTTTAGCTGGTGTAACTTTAGCTATGGTTTTAGGTGATAATGGTATTGTTACAAGGGTTAATGAAGCTAAGAAGGCTACTAGTGATGCTGAGGCAGAAGAAGAATTACAAATGGCTGCAGCTGGTATGCAGATGGATTACTTATCTAGTAATGGAACAGGATCATATAGGGATTATATTTTTAGTGAGACTGGACAGTCAACTTTGAAAAAAGATTTGGGAATATCACAGGGGGATACTTCAACTTTAACTTTTGATGAAACAAATCATACGATAACATATAGGCGATTAATATTTACTGTTGGTGTAAATGGAGATATTACTAGACAAGATGATTCTGATGGAACTCTTACTATAGGTAATTCTGTTAATTACTCTACAACATTAAATGGACAAACATTAACAGATTGGAAGGTATTTTATACTGAAGGAAATTATGTATGGTTAATATATGGTGATTATTTACCAAATGCTGCAATTCCTTCAATAACAAATACATCTAAAAGTGGAAATAGCTTCTATTCAAATACAAGCAGAATAGATCTTATTAATGCAATAACAACAAAATCAAATTGGAGTAGTTTATTAGCAGGAACTATAAATGGAAAATCGATTGATTATTCAAGTTCATCAGATTCTAATATTACAGCAATGGGAAGTCCAACATTAGATTTATATAAAAATAGTTGGAATACAAAATATCCAAATTCAGAGACGTATCCTAATAATATAATATATACATCTTTAGGAGAGGATACTATGGATGATGGATTAATTGGATATTGTATTTCTAGAAATAATAGTTCACCATCGATATTTGATGATTCAGCATATATGAGTGGATCAGAAGGATACAAAAGTTCTTCTGAAGCGGATTCTTTATATTATCCTTATACCACTAACGGCGGGTACTGGTTAGCTTCTCCTGCTGCCAGAAATTCACAATGGGTGTTTATGGTTTATGGGCATAATGGAGCTGTAGGAGGTTACTATTATAATTACTCGGATTACTGTTCTTTAAGACCTGTTATTTGTCTACCAGCTAGTGATTTTTAATAGATTGGAATATTAAATTAGGGCAGGAATTTTTGTTCCTGTCTTTTATATATAATAGAATACTTTATGTTTTATGGAGCACTTTGAGTAGCTCCGCTACGAAAGGTATCTTAAAAGGTGTAGGGGCGGCTATTTCTCTTCCGATGGGCGGGCATGGAACCTAAGCCCCTACGGTTTTGTTATTGAATAAAATTTATGAAATATATTGACTTTTTTTGTCAGAAATTATATATTTGTAGTGTAATAATTATGTAACATTTTGTTACTTTAAGGAGGTTTTAAATATGGGATTTATTAAAGCTTTTGCGGGAGCTCTTGGCGGTTCTTTCGCTGATCAATGGAAGGATTTTTTAGTACCAATGCAAGGTGTTTCACCTACAGCTGCTGTTTTTCCAGCTGTTAAACAAGGTACTGACGCTGGAAGAGGTTCTAATACTAAAGGTTCAGAAAATATAATTTCTAATGGAAGTAAAATTGTTGTTCCTGAGGGAATGGCTCTTATTACTTTACAAGATGGTGCTGTAACAGGATGTGTTGCTGAGGCTGGTGGTTTTATTTGGTCTTCAGATGATCCTAATTCTAAATCTATGTTTGGAGGAGATGGATTCTTTTCTTCAACTTTTGGTCAAAGTTGGCAAAGATTTAAGTTTGGTGGTGTTCCAGGTTCTCAACAATTAGCTGTTTTTGTTAATTTAAAAGAGATTCCTAATAATCGTTTTGGAACTCAAAATCCAATTCGTTGGATGGATCCATTCTTAGAGACTAAGATGGGTGCTATTGCTAGAGGTACTTATACTTTAAAAATAGTTGATCCAATTTTATTTATTAAAAATTATGTTCCTGCTTCATTTATTCAACCAGGTGGTGGAGTTTTTGATTTTGCTGATATGGATAATGATGCTGGTGAGCAATTATTTAATGAAGTTATTTCTTGTTTAGGTCCTACTTTTGTAAGCTTTACAAAAGAGCATAATGGTCCTGTTGAAATAGAAGATTTCCAAGGTGATCAATTAACTCTTGGTAAATGTTTATCTGCTGCTGTTGAAGAAGGATATCAATGGAAAACTGATCGTGGTCTTGAAGTTGGTAAAGTTGCTATTATTAGTTTAGATTATGATGAGCAATCTATGGAATTCTTAAATCAAGCTCGTCAAGCTGATGTAGAGTTAAGACAAAGAAAGAAAATGGGTGCTGCTTACAGCGAGAATTTAGCTGGTATGATGGCTTCTGATAGTGGAGAGGCTATGAGAAATGCTGCTAGTAACCCAAACGGAGCTATGATGGGATTTTGGGGTATGAATATGGCTGGTCAAACTGGTGCAAATATGATGGGTGCTGCTGCTAATATGCAACAACAACAATTTGCTCAACAACAAGAAATGCAAAAACAACAAGCTGAGCAAGAGGCTAATCAACAACCTGCTGAGCCTCAAGAGCCTGCTCAAAATGAGCAACCTCAAGATAATCAAGCAGGTTCTACACAAGCTGGAGGAGAGGATCCTTATGAGAAGCTTGCTAAGGCTAAAAAGTTATTAGATGATGGTGTTATTTCTCAAGAGGAGTTTGATGCTTTAAAGTCTAAGCTTTTAGGGTTATAGAATTGTGGGCGGGGACAAGCCTCGCCCCTACAGATATATTAAAATTTAATATGTAGTATTTAGGCAAGAAGAATTATGTTTTTCTTGCCTATATTTATATAATTGGAAATTTCTGGTTTTATGGAGCACTTAAGTGCTACGCTACGGATGTATTGTAATGAACAATTATTCAGATTGGAGAGAGAAAAAATGAGTGATGTTGATATGGAAGAACAAAAGGTTGTACAGACTGATGTTGGAGCTAAAGATGGACAAAATCAATGTCCTAAGTGTGGTTCAACTGATATTTCTTTAAATGTTAAGTCTGGACTTTTGAGATGTAATTTTTGTAGACATGAGTTTGAGTCTAAAAAGGTTGAAGGATTAGAAACGGATATTTCTAAGCTTGAAGGAGAGGTTATTGGTTCTGGTTCAAAAGATATTGAAAAAGATGCACAGAATATGATTACTTTTAAATGTAGTAGTTGTGGGGCAGAGGTTGTTGTTGATACAGAAGAGTCTACTCAGGCTAGATGTCACTGGTGTAGAAATACTTTATCTGTAAATCAGCAGATTCCAAATGGTGCTGTTCCTGATGTTGTTTTACCTTTTAAGGTTACTAAGAATGAAGCTAAACAGAAAATTGAAGAATTTGTTGGAAAGAGAAAGTTCTTTGCTCATCCTAAATTTAGAGAGGAATTTACTACTGAAAATATAATGGGTGTTTATTGTCCTTATATGGTTGTTGATGTTAATGCTCATTCTCATCTTTCTGGTCAAGGAGAACATAAAGTTAGATCTTATACTCGTGGCGAGGGTGAAAATAGAAGAACTTATTATGATGCTAATTTGTATGATGTTGAAAGAGATTTTGATTTGACTATAAGTGGTTTAACAGTTGAGTCAAGTTCTGATAAATTAGATAAACATTCTAATAAGACTAATAATATTATTAATTCTATTATGCCTTTTGATACTGAGAATAGTGTTAAATGGGATTCTAACTATTTGAAGGGTTATACTTCTGAGAAAAGGGATGTTAATATTGATCAATTACGTCCTATTGTTGATTCTCAGTCAAAGGATATTGCTAGATTTACTGCAAATTCTACTTTAAAAGAATATGATCGTGGTGTTCGTTGGGATACTGAGAAACTTGATGTTAAGGGTAAACAATGGAAATCTGCTTATTTACCTATTTGGCTTTATAGTTATTTAGAGAAAAAGGGAAATGATTCTTTACTTCATTATGTTGCTGTTAATGCTAGAACTAAGGAGACTATGGGTAGTGTTCCTATTCATATGCCTAAATTGTTTGGCGTTTCTGCTTTAATAGAGCTTTTAGGTATACTATTAGTTCTATTTGTTGATTGGGATTATAAATGGTTATTTTTACTTATTGGTATTATTTATTTTGGAATTATGTATATGAGATATCGTAATACTGGTGCTAGACATCATCATGAGACAGAGACTGATTCAAAGATGTCTAATTTAAAACAAAAAGATGAGTTGGTTAAGAAGATGACTGGACTTTCTAATTCTAGGATGGAAGGTGCGAATAATACAAGGGTAGAGGGTACTAATATTAGTCAGAAATTGATGGATAGTATTAAGAATGGATTATAATTATATTAAAAAAACACCAGATTAAAAATCTGGTGTTTTTTTACATATCTGATAGGGGGTTGCTTTCAACTGCATTTCTAACTTGTTCATTATCTACATGAGTGTATATTTCTGTTGTGGAAATGCTTTCGTGTCCTAGCAATTCTTGAAGTGCTCTTATATCAACATTTCCATATTTATACATTAGTGTTGCGGCTGTATGTCTTAGTTTATGTACAGAGTATTTTTTTTGATCAATTCCAGCATATCGTAGTTCTTCTTTTACAATATATTGTACTGTTCTGTTACTAATTCTTTTTCGTTGTTCACTTAGAAATAGTGCATCTTTAGAAGCGGCTTTTACACCTTCTCTTGGACGTTCTTCTAAATAATTTTTTATTGCTTTTATACATGATTTGTTTAAATAAATTGTTCTTTCTTTATTTCCTTTTCCAATAACATTTAGTTTATTATTTTCAAAATCGATATCTTTTATATTTATATTTACTAATTCAGATAAACGCATACCACAATTTAAAAATAGAGTTATTATTGCATAGTTTCTTGTTGAATTATCATGGTTGCCATGTGCTAATGGAGCAGGGTTAGATGCAACTTCTAATAATTCTTTACTTTGTTCTAATGTTAAATATTTAGGAAGTCTTCTATCAAGCTTTGGACTTTCTAAGTCTTGAGCAGGATTTATAGGTAATTTTTTAGATTTATTACATAGATAATTAAAGAATACTCTTATACTTGCTGTTTTTCTAGCTAGAGTAGCGGGTTTGCTTCTATAAGTATTTTTTAAATATGCAAGGAAAGAGTGAATATCTTCAAGTTTGATTTGTTTTATTGTGTCTAGGGTTAAATCAGATATTTCTATTGTTTTTAATTCTTCTATATCGCAGTTTCCAGCTAAGCCAAATTTGTGTTTTATGAATTTAAGAAAGTGGGCTATATCATAATTATATTCTTTTATAGTGTTCTCAGATTTATTCAAAATAGTTGAGGAATAGTCTAAAAAATCATTTACAAATTCAGGATTGTTTTCTCTTTCTATCATTTTTATCACGTCCTTTTTTATATTTATATTGATTATAATATTAAATTAATATAATTAAAAGTATTATTTGTTTTTTTATAAAAATATTTTCTTGACTGCAATTTTTTTTATTGGTAAAATGATGAAAAGTATAAAGGAGGTTTTTATGAAAAATAAATTTTTAAGTATGGTTATAATAATTATTCTTTCTGTTATTTTAGTTGCTTTGATCTTATTTGGTGGTAGAAAAGATGATAATAAAAATGAAAATAATAACAGTAATAATACTAATGTTACTAATGTAACAAATTCTAATTCTACAAAAACAAATAATACTGAGGTTAGTGAAGAGGTTTTAAAAGTTGGAAATTATACATTACAATATGGAAAATATAGTGGAGATAGTTATATAAATGGTACTGATGTTGACCCTGTTAAAGTAACTTATGTAATTAACTCTGATGGTACATATTCATATTATATTAAAGATGAAAAAAACTATACAGGTACTTATACTGTTAAGGATTTTTCAAAAGTTGGTTTGGATGACACATATGGAGTTGAATTTGAAGATGGATCGAAATTAATTGTTCCTAAAAATGATACTTTAAGATATATAGCTGGTGCTGAATCAGAATTAACATTTGTTGGTAAATAATATAATATTGTGCTTTTCACAAATACATAGGGTAGGGCAAGAAGAGCGGATGACCAATGGTCGCCCCTACATGTAATAAGGAACTTTGGAAGACATCTTCCAAAAGTTCCTTATTTTTATTGAAAAATCCCATAAAATGTGATATACTTTTTATGTTTCCTATTTTATAGGAGTTAGATATAAAACAGAAAGAAGGGGTTAAAGCTAAAAGAAATTTCTCTGGAGAAAGGGCACATTGTGATGTGCTCCTACATATCTCGTAGAGTTGTAACTGTCGGAAAAGAAACACTAATAGGTAAAAAAGACCAAAAGGAGGAATCATTATGAATAGTATTTTACTTATTGCGGTGTTATTCATCGCTATTTTAGGCGTTTCATACGCGGCTTTTAACTTTGTGAAGGTTAAAAACCTTCCTGAAGGAACGGAAACAATGTCTGAAATTGCTGCAGCAATTAGAGAGGGCGCAAATGAATTCCTTATGAAGGAATACAAGGTTCTCATTTTTGTTATTATAGCTGTTGTTGCAATATTTAGTATTTTTATCCAACCTTCAAGCGGTATTGCGTTTGTAATTGGTACTGTTATGAGTGGTTTAGCCGGATACGTTGGTATGAAGGCTGCTACTTATGCAAATGTGCGTGTTGCAAATCGTGCCCGGGAAACAAAAAGTATAGGAAAAACACTTAAAGTTGCCTTAAGAGGCGGTTCTGTTATGGGTTTATGTGTCAGTGCATTTGCTTTGATAGGACTTGTAATTGTCTTCTTTATTTTTAACGGTCAGTTACAAAACTTAGGTGCTGTTACGAACTGGTGCGGTATATCTTATGAGCCATTTTCGATGACTTTGTCATCATATGCACTTGGCTGTTCGATTATTGCTATGTTCAACCGTGTTGGCGGTGGTATTTATACAAAGGCTGCTGATATGGGTGCAGACCTGGTTGGTAAGACCGAGGAAAATATTCCTGAGGATGATCCTCGAAATCCGGCCGTTATTGCTGACTGTGTTGGTGATAACGTAGGTGATACTGCAGGTCTTGGCTCTGATCTTTTAGAGAGCTATATGGGCGCACTGATTAGTTCAATTGTTTATATTATTTATCTTTTCAGTAGATATAATAATCAGGGATTGAACTTCAGTCTTGAGACGTTGCAAAAGCTGTATATGTATCCGATTTTATTCTGTGGTATAGGACTTTTTTCTTGTATCATCGGATTGTTGTTCATATTCAGCAAAAAGGACGGCAAAGATCCTCATAAAGAGCTGAATACAGCCACATGGATTTCAGCTGGACTTACTGCTATTTTAAATCTGGCAATGACATACTGGATTTTTAATGGGGTAGATTTCGGCGATTTGCCATTTAGATTTGGCGGCTATTCACTCTTTATATCAGCACTTCTGGGTATTCTTTCTGGTATAATAATTGGCGGTATAGCTGAGTATTATACAAGTTATGATTACTCTCCAACAAAAAAGATTGCGGACTTTTCTAAGGAAGGTCCTGCTATCACAATAACAGAAGGTATGGCTGTTGGTATGAAGTCAACTTTGTTATCAGTTATAGTTCTCGGTATTGCAATTATCATTGCACATGCTTTAGCTGGTAATTTTGGTGTTGCTATTGCTGCTATGGGTATGTTGTCATTTGTTGGTATTACGGTATCTGTTGACACATATGGCCCGATTTCAGACAATGCTGGTGGTATTGCTGAGATGAGTGAGCTTGGTGATGATGTTCGTGAAATTACTGATAAGTTAGATTCAGTTGGTAATACAACTGCTGCTATTGGTAAAGGATTCGCAATTGGTTCAGCAGCTTTTGCGGCTGTTTCATTGATGATTTCTTTTATTTGTTCATTCTCACCGGCTGATGCAGAGATTTCTTTGGATTTGATGAATCCTAAGATTCTTGCAGGTACACTTATAGGTGCGGCAATAACTTTCTATTTCTCAGGTTTATTGATTGAAGCTGTTTCCAAGTCGGCTCAGAAAATGGTTGACGAGGTTAGAAGACAGTTTAGAGAGATAAAAGGCTTGAGGGAAGGTAAAGCTAAACCTGATTACAAACTTTGTGTTGGTATTGCTACCACTGGCGCACTTCATGAGATGAAAGCACCTGCTCTCATATCTATTCTTGTTCCTGTTGGTTCAGGTTTTATTATGGGACCGGAGTTTGTAGCTGGTATTTTGATTGGTTCGACAATTTCTGCTATTATGCTTGCAATCTTCTGCGGAAACGCAGGCGGCGCTTGGGATAACTCTAAGAAGTATATCGAAAGCCTCGGTAAGAAAGGTACCAATGCTCACCACGCTGCTGTTGTTGGTGATACTGTTGGTGATCCTTTAAAAGATACAGTTGGTCCTTCACTGGATATTCTCATTAAAATTATGAGTACTGTTTCTCTTATTATGGCTGCAATCTTTAGCCGTTACAATCTTCTTGATTTACTGTTTTAAACAAATTAATGCCTCCCGGATAATTCTGGGGGGTTTTTTTCTTTTATATTGTAAATCTGATTATCATAATGATATAATTAATATATGTTGGAGGAGAAAAGGGTGATTAAAAAAGCTAAGATTGTATTAAAAGTATTGTTATTTCTGATTTGTATTTTTTTCTTTGTATTTTTAAATAAAAGCGATGATATAATTCAAAGTTTAATAATCAGATTGTTCTTTGGATTTTTTACTCTAAAAATTATTTGTGATTTTATATTGTTTATTAGAAAAAAATTTCAAAAACATAAATATTCTTATTCTATAGTATTGTATTTAGGATTAGTTTTATTTTTGGCAATAAATGTTTCTAGGCATTTTTTCTTGTTTATTAATAATCTATATTCTACAAGCATTAGTGATATATATATAAATACTTTGGATTCATTTGAATATTTTTCTTATTTAGTTATTCCAATGATTTTACTATTAGCTTTATATAGTATAGGAACTAATATTGTTTTAATAAAAAAAGAGGGATTTGTTTTTGGAAATTTATTAGGAATTATTTTTGGAGTTATTATTTTATTAGGTGCTGCTGCTAGTCAAAATATTTATTTAGTTACTAAAAATATAGAATTAATTAGTTCAGAGGTTTATATTAAGAGATTTATAGATATAAGTTTGAATTCAGCTCTTTGCTATTTTTATTCTGTTATTTTGGCAACATTATATTGTAATATTAGAGCTGCAAAATATAAGCCAGACTATGATAAAGACTTTATTATTATATTAGGTTCACAGATAAGAGCTGATGGCTCTTTGATGCCTCTTCTTAAAGCTAGAGTTGACAAAGCTATTGAGTTTGCAAAAGAACAAAAAGAAAAAGAAAATCGTGATATTATTTTTATTCCTTCAGGCGGTCAAGGCCCTGATGAAATAGTTTCTGAAGCTGAAAGTATGAAGAAATATTTGATTGAAAATGGTATAGATCCAAAGAATATTGTAATTGAAGATAAATCAACTAGTACTATTCAAAATATGAAATTTTCTAAAGAGATAATAGATGAGCTTAATAAAGATGGTAATGTTGTTTTTTCAACTAATGATTTTCATGTTTTTAGAAGTGGCGTAATTGCTAGTAATGAAGGACTAGATTGTGTTGGAATGGGTTGTAAGACAAAACGATATTTTTATGTGAATGCTTTGATTAGGGAGTTTTTTGCAAATGTTATTTCAGAGAGAAAAACACATTTGTTGATCATTACAATAATGAATCTTATTTTATTGTTGTTGGTTTTCATAGGTTATAGATATAATTTAATTTAGTAATATGGAGCACTTTGAGTAGCTCCATATTTTTTGTATATTGTCAAATTGGTGGATTTATGGTATAATACTGCCATTCTAGTGAATTCTAGGCTTATTTTTTATAATCTCCTTATGGAGTTTAGCATATAGAGAAAATAGTCATCAAATTAAAAGGAGGTTTTTTTATGAATGAAAAACAAAAGATAACGCGGAGTAGAAGCAAAGATCCGCTTCTAACTGTAGTTAAAAGAAATTATCTGGAAATGGCAGAGCTATTAATTAAGCATGGCACTGATGTAACATGTTTTGATAATGAACCTATCATAGAAGCTGTTAGAAATGACAACTTTGAAATGGTAAAACTACTTATCGATTCAGGAGCAGATGCGTCGGCAAGAAACAATGAACCGCTTAAGATTGCAATCAGAGGTGCTAAATATGGAAATCCTGAAATAATGGATTATTTGATTTTAAATGGAGCTGACAGTAGTTTAGTTGACGATTCTATGTATTATATTTTGAATTCTGCAATTCGGTATGGTAACATAAAAATGGTTGAATACATTATTAGTAATGGCGCTGATGTTACTTATAATGATAATGAGGCTATTTGCATTGCAGCTGATTCTTATTATAATGCCAACAATGAACAAATTCTTGGATTGTTAATTAAAGTAGGAGCTGATGTTAATGCCCGGCATGGTTATCCACTTATTGCTGCTTCTTATTATCGTTTTACTTATGATATTTCACTTCTTATAAATAATGGTGCTGATATACATGCCTGTGAGCATTGCGCTTTATTAATTGCTGAGAAACATCACAATGGGAATGTGTTTTACAGAGCAGGTGTTAGCTCTGATGTAAGGACAGATTTTACAAAATGTATCGAATATGCTGCAAAGCATAGATATACAGATATTGTTGAACTGCTTCTTAGTAATAAAAATGTAGACGATTATTTGGTTTATTCAACTGAAAGATGTTATTCAGAAACTGTAAAGTTTTTACTTGATTCTGGATATGAGGGGGATAAAATCGAAGCGCTTAAGATAGCTTGTAGATGTAACTATGATGACATTATTGAAGCAATTATTGATTCTGGATGTGATTTCAAAGATCAGTACTCATTGGATCTAATTACTACTGCTGTAGTAAATTGTTCAGCAGAATTAGTAAAAAGATTAATCGACGCAGGTGTTCAATTAACAGAAGAAGCTTTTTTTGAAGCTGCATGTAGAAAAGAAATGGAAACTTTAAAAGTTTTATTTTCTTTTGACACATCATTTGCTGAAGAAGCATTAAAAGGTGCTTTTGAGAGTGGGGATATTAATATCGTTGAATTTATAACGAGTAATTATATTAGTATTTCTTCTTGCTTTATAGATGACCTTTTAAGAAGTGCTATTTATGGTGGAAATACTGAACTCATAAAGCTTATTATCGACAACGGTGTAGAGCCTGATCAAATATTTGAAATATGTAGAGGTGCTGTATTTAATATCATTGAAAATGGAAATTATGAGTTACTCATATTCTTACTTGATTTGGGAATGAAAGCATCTGATTTAATGCTTGAAAGTGCAGTTTTTAGGGATCAGGTTAAGTGTGCAAAGGTTCTGCTCGAAAAAGGTGTATTGCCAACTGAAGAAATAATACAAGAAGTCTTTAATCTTGGGCGAACAGAAATTCTTGAAGCATTTTTTGATGCTGGCGTACCAATAATTTAATATTCATTCATATCAAAAGGGGAGCAGTGCTCCTCTTTTTTTGAACTTGTGAACTTGGGGACGACCATTGATAGTTCAAAATTTGAAGAATAGCGTAAAATATGGTATAATTAAGGTATTATCAATTAAATATGCATTTTTTAATTTAATATTTGCCCTTATACATAAAGGAGGAGACACCATGGGAAAAATAAAAGAAGGTTTATGGGATTGCAGTTATTGTGGTACAAGAAGAATTGGTGGTAGCAAACGTGAATGCCCTAATTGTGGCAGGACTCGTGGTGCTGATACCGAATTCTATTTCAATGAGGATGCAGAATATGTTAGTGAAGAAGTTGAAAGAATAATAAATCGGAATCCTGATTGGGTGTGTCAGTTCTGTAACAGCTTAAATTCTGATTCTGATATCTATTGTAAATCATGTGGTTCTATGAGAACATCAGATAATTTAGATTATTTTTCTTCAAAAGAAAAAAATGATAAATATCATATAAATGCTTTTGAGGAAAATAATGATCTAGAGGATATTGATGATGAAGATTTCATCGAGAACCTGTATTGCAAGTCCTTAACTAGCAATGAAAGTATGGATAACAATTTAATAAATGGATTTAAGGAAAAGCTAAATTCATTTGCTGATATGCTTGCCAATAATAGCACAGTCGTATTATCAGTAATAGTAATATTGTTCTTAATTCTCGGTATCACTTATCTTCTCATTCCTAAAAATGAAATTTTAACAATTCAAAGTTTTTCATGGAATAGGGAAATATGTATTGAAAAGTATCAAACAGTTTCTGAAAGTTCCTGGTATTTACCTGCTGATGCTAGATTAAAGTATACTCGGAACGAGTATTATGGAACTGAGAGAGTTTTAGATCATGTTGAAACAAAAACACGTACTGTGACTAAAAGCAGATTAGTAGGTCATGAAGAAGTTGTTGTTGGACATCGTGATCTAGGTAATGGATACTTTGAAGATATTACCTCAAGCAAACCGATATATCAGGATTATCAAGAAACAGAAACATATACTGAGAATGTATATAGAGATGATCCTGTATATAGAACAAAATACTATTATGACATCGATAAATGGATTTATGACAGGTCATATAAATCAAGCGGTAATGATCATAATCCGTATTGGGCAGAGGTTCCTACACTTCCTTCAAACGAAAGAATTTCTGGAAAAGATGAAAGGTATTTTATTGAAGGAATTAACAAAAAAGAAAAACAAAGGAAAATCGGCCTTGAATATGGAGATTGGATTGAAGTTGAAATAGGGCAGACTGTTAAATTAAAAGTCCCAGCTTTGGGAAATGCAAAAGTAATTGAGTAAATCATAAAGTGCACCTCAATAAGGTGCACTTTTATTGTATGACAGTAAAGTGTTGTTTTAATGGAGCACTTAAGTGCTCCGCTACGAATGGTAAGAATCAATTTTCGTAGAGGAGAACTAAAGTTCTCCATGAACTTGGGGACGACCATTGAAAGTTTACCTTAATCTCGAAATTTTTTGACTTATAAAATGTTTTATAGTATAATTAAAAAAGTTTGTATTGAAATTTATATATTTTCTATCACATTTAAAGACATTTATAGGGAGGCTGATTTTATGAAAAAGATTCTTAGAGTGATAGTTTGTACTGCTGTTTTTATTCTTATCACAGTTCTGTTGGCTTATGGGTTGTCCTATGGAATAGTGAATTTAGGAGAAAAGCATTTGATCTATTGTTTTTTTGGTGTAGGATTATTAGTAATCTTAGGTTCTTCTTTATATATGTTATATGATTGTATAAAGATGTTAAAACACCAGAAGAGGATTATAGAGTTGGAGAAAGAAGGTAAACTTGTACATATTCCTTGTAAGAAGGATGAGAAAGAAAATGTATAATTAATTAGTATATTACTAAATACAAAACAAAAGAGCGCTACCTACTTAGGTAGTGTTCTTTTGTATATAATATATTTAGCTCAAAAACAATTTGTAATTTACATAAAATTATGTTAAAATATTATTATATTAATTTATTGAAAAGGATATTCATAGTAGTCTGCAAGATTGTTACGAAAGGATGATTAAGATGCAATTAGACACGAAACTATTGAATGAGATCAACCAAGAAATTGATGATTTGAAGCAAAGGATTAATGAATTGAAAAAAGAGATCAATATGCTTGAACAGAAAAAGAAGGATATTTTTGAGACTAGAGAAGTCTTAGATAGTATACCTGCAACTGTTCGTAATGCACTTAAGCATGTTGACATTGTAACTGATTATCAGTTCTTTGATTTTTTGGAAGGACGTTATAGGCCGGATTATTGTGGCGGAAGCGATTATGAAAAAGCTGATACCAGAAAGGGACGCCTTAAAAGCTTAAGGAATGTTGGAGAAGGACTTGCAGACCAGACTATTGAAATCCTTGAAAAGATTAATTTTTAAGAATAAAAGCGCTGTGCAGATTTGTGCAGTGCTTTTACTTTTATCTTATTTTTAGCGTATTGGTCGGAACAACAAAAGAATGATCATAATGAACTTTTGATGGTCGTCACTTAGTTCAAAGTATAAAGGCTGAGAGAATTATCTCTCAGCCTTTGTTCGACTTATACTCTTTTTTTGCTTTCGGAAATACATTTAAGAACATTATACTTCCAATCAGGTTCTTTTAAAGAACCATTACTATTAAATACTTCGTTTTTCCAATAGGGATATTTAAGCTTTTGATTACAATAGTAAAAATTATTTAGTGTACTTTCAGAAGAAAGACACGTGTTTGCTATTGAATCGATAAAATCACATAAACATTCTTCATCAGAATCGAATTCTGTAAATTTTGTTTCATATAATGAAACATTTTTATTAATAGCAGTTCTCCTACCAAAAGCATTGTTTTTTGTTAATGAAGCATTTGAAGTTCCCCAATTACTTTCATAAGCGGCTACACCGAGAACAAAATATTCATTTAACCCATTTGAAACGATGTTGCCGTTTTGGTCATAAATAAGTTTATGACAGTAATCCCAAATCATCCCGGCATTTCTTGAAAAATATCCTTTGGTATCATACTTCATATTTGAGCAGTATTCAATAAAGTCATTTCTTGAAACGCCTGATGGTTCAGCGATAAGAGTGTTTGTCGAAAATGAATGCGCTGCCAAAACCGGATTTGTATCATACTCTTCTGTTACATTTATTTCGCCATCATTTTGGGCGGTAATAGTTGCAACATCTTCTAATACATTTTCCTGGCTGTAATCTTTACTTGTTTTTAAATGTGTTATTGCTACAAAAGAAATAGCAAATATTGTTAGAACAATTCCCACACCAAAAACATTTTTGATTACACTTTTCCGTCTTTCCTTTAATTCATTCATTTTAAATTCCTCCTTAAAAGTAAAGTGTTTTCAACTGTTACATAGGAATATTGTATCATATTTTACATAAAATAGCAAATAGTTTTAGTTATTGAAGTTTTTTGACTTATACGGTTAAATCTTGCATAATTTACATAATTATTATATAATATATATATAATATGTTTTACATATTTATGTACATTGAAAACACAATAGTCTTAACTTAAGAGAGGATGGTAATTATGACTTACGAAGAAAAAGAAAATCGTATCAAAAAAATAATGGGTTATACCATGGCAGCTTTAAACCAGTATCCATCATTGATTCTCGATGTTGGACCGGAAGATGATTGGACAGAAGAATGTATGGAAACTATTCTGGATAAATCCAAGAAAAAGTTTACGTACAATTCTATTGGAAAATATGTCGACGATTTTAAGGAGGATTATAAGAAGTTAATAAAAACGTTTAAAAAGTTTAAAAAGGTTTCAGCTCTTAGATGGGCAACCGATGATAATCTGGATAATGTTTTTATTCTTTTTAAAGGAGACAAGAAAAAGTTTTCAGTTAAGATGAGTGTTGAGGATATACAATCTTTTGTAGATGATATTGCAAAATATATCACTCGTTAATGTACAGCCAAAAAGGGGAAAAACTAAATTTAGTTTTTCCCTTTTTTTCTTTTTAAAAAATATATTGACATCAGCAAACCAATGTTCTATAATTCTGATATAGATTTATTCATATAATATTTTTTAAAAATTTTAATTCATAAATTTATTTTTTTGAAAATTTAAGGTTCCAAAATGGAACCTTAAATTTAAGAACAAACAATGGAAATGTAACACGAAAATATTTACCATTCGTTTATACTGAACAAGGAATATCTATGTTATCTGGAATATTAAAAAATGAGGTGGCAATTCAAGTTAGTATTAATATTATGAGAGCATTTGTTGAAATGAGAAAGTTTCTAGATACAAATGGTCAAGTATTTGAAAGGTTAACCAATATAGAATACAAGTTATTAGAGCATGATAAGAAATTTGATGAAGTATTTAACGAACTTCAAAAAGATGAAAAACAAGAATTGTTTTAAAAGTTGCAAAATTAGACATTTTTCATGATAGATTTATTGTAATTGATAATAAAATATTATATCATATAGGTGCATCACTTAAAGATTTGGGAAAGAAGTGTTTTGCTATTTCAAAAATAGATGATATAGAATATGTTGAAAAAATAAATGAAAAATGTAAGAATATAAAATAAAATATAATAGAAAGAGTGAAGTTATGAAATTAAGTAAAGAAGATGCAATTAAATTATTAGAAGAAGCGGAAAGAATAAATCCGGGTAGATGGATAGAACATAGTAAAAATGTGGGAGAAGCATCTAGGAGAATTGCGGAGAAACTAAATTTGGATACTGAAAAAGCAGAAGTTTTAGGATTGATACATGATATTGGAAAGAGAGATGGTGAACATGTTCATCATGTAATTAATGGTTATAAGTTTTTAAAAGAAAAAGGTTATGATGTTGAATATGCAAATATCTGTATAACTCATTCATATTTGAATAATGATATAAATTGTACTGCGGGAGGTGTTCCGAGCCCTCAAAGTGATGGATATGAATTTAGAAAAGAATTTGTTAAAAATCATGAGTATACAATTTATGAAAAAATTATCAATATATGTGATTTGATTTGTACAAATAAGTTTATGACTTTAGAGCAGAGATTAATAGAAATTATGACAAGAAGAGGGGTAGATACCAATACGGTTTATCATATTACAGAATCCCGAAAGTTAAAGAAATATTTTGACGATTTGTTGGGATATAATTTGTATGGTTTATTTCCTGAAATAAAGGAGAATTTGTAGGATTTAAACTTTTAATGGTCGTCCCCAAGTTTATTGTTGGAGTATGCGAGGATAGTTATCCAGATGTAATTGAAAGCAAAGATAAGAAATTTTATATTGGTGTTCGTTTTCATCCAGAGAGTTTGTATAAGATAGATGAGAAACATAATTTGATATTTAAGGAATTTATTAAGGTTTGTAGAAAATAAAAAATATTACAAAAATATTACAAATATATGATATTTTTGTAATATTTTTTCGTTTTATTGTTAATAATCCCATAATATGATATAAATTATATAAGGTATATAATAGCGAGGTAAAATATGGATTATTTAGAAATGTTAAAAAATTCGTTGGAAGAAAAGAAAAGGTTGTTAGAAGAATTACAACAAGACGAAGCAAGTAAAAAGAACAATAAGAAACAAATTGCACAAGTAAAAAAAGAAATAAAATCATTTGAATCATCAATTAAAAGAGAAGAAGAACAAAAGGCAAGAGAAAGTAAAGTTAAAGAATTAGAAGAAAAAATTCCTAGCGAAATTAAAGATACAATGGAATATCGTTTTGCAGTAGATGGTTATATACGACATAATTCAGGACCAAATGTTGGAAATATTACTGTAACTGAAGATGGTAAAGTTATATTTAAATATGGCGGTCTTGAAGAAGTAGATGATGGAAAACATGTAATGCAATTAAAAAATGGTTCTATATATTCATATGATGAAAGAAAAGCATATGATACTTACGATACTGGAGAAAACCTAACAAATCTTATAATTAGTATTCAAAAGATTGAACCTTATAGTAGAATGAGAGAAAAGTTTTCTGTTACCGCTATGTGTAGAGGAAAAAAATGGTCTTATCAAGAAAATGATTTATACCAATGGAAAGATATTGCAGATATTAGCGAACTTCCTGTTGAAGAATTATTATCAAAATATTCTGTAAGTACTGATTTACAACAATTTTTAAATGAGAATTTTACACCTATTCCAAAAATAGAACAAGTGCAAGAAAAATCATCAACAGAGCAAGAGGTGAAGCCTATTATTGCAGATGATGATATTTTGACTGTTGATGATTTAAAAACGCAATATACTTATGTATTTGATAGAGAGAGCGGAATTGTTAATGCTAGAAAAGTAGAAAAAATAGAAGTTCCATATACATTACATTTACCAGATGGTACAACTGTTCAAAAAACAAGAGAAGAAAATGGAGAAGTATCAGATTATTTGTTTTTTAAAGACAATAATGGTATAGTTACACCTATTCCTGAACTAAGCGAAAAAAAAGAAGGGGACATTAATGGAAGACATTATAAATCTTCAAGCACTTCTACTTATATTCAAAGTAGAAAAGGAAGTCACACTTTTGATGTATGGGAATGGGGATTTGATGTTAATGATAATGAAGATTTAGAACAAATAAACAGATATGGGGAACCTTATAGATATGATAAGCATTATAGATATGTTACACTAGATGATTTGCAGAAACTTGTAAAAGTATTTGAATCTAGTGAGTTTATTGATAAACCTTGGGGCGATTTATATCACAGAAACAAAGATGAAAATGGAAAACAGTGTATAAGACTGGTAGATTTAGCAGGTAATGTTCACTCAATAAAAGAAGGAGGAAAGGCTGGAGAAAAAGGTCTAAAAGAAAAAACATTTGGTCCTAGAGGAGATTATCAATTAAAAGTTGTTTATAAAGATAAAGAACCAGTATATGCATTATTCATGGGAGATAGTTATAGTAATCATCAAAAAGAATTTTGTACTGCTGATGAATTAAGAGAATGTTTTGAAAGGGAAAAAAGAGAATTCCAAAGATATGGTATTGATATGGATGAAGTTAGTTGTTTTGCTCATATGGAAGAAATTATAGAAAACTTTAACGAAACTTTTATGCAAGGGGATTTTGTACCTGTACTAGACAAGACTAAAACTAAAAAAGAGGACAAATCAGTAACTGAATTAGCGGAAGAATTATCCGAATTAACTGAAACAGAACAAAAAGCAAAACAATTATTAGAGCAATATGAACATCAATTGCCTAATAACGACAAAGAAATTTAGGAGGAATTATTATGGTTGAAAATCCTTATGAAAAATCTTTAACAAATGTCAATAACAGTATATTTGGTAGAATAAAATGCTTTTTTAGAAACTTATTTAATAAAAATAAGCTAGAAAAAAATATTGTTACTGAAAATGTTATAGAGGAAAGAAATATTCAAGCCGACAATGGTAATTATATTGAAAATATCAAAATCCCTGTAAAAAAAATAAACCTTAGATTACAAAAAATGAGTAAAGATTTAGAAAGTGGAAAAATTATAGAAGAAGATTTGTGCGAACAAGAATTGCAGGAACTAAGAGAGTATTATATTCAACAAATAGAAGTAAAAAAACAAAGTATTGAAAATTATAAAAATAGAATAGTAAAAATAAAAGCTCAACTAATTTAAATAAAAGCACTTCTGCTAAAAGTAAGCAGTTGTGCTTTTTTTGTCTGTGATATGTCGATAACAGGTATACAAATTTTACATTATTGTTTCTTTTATTCGCAAGAGGGTTATTTTTAATTTTATTTTCTACTTATTTCCAATTTTTATTTATTTTCTCAAAAAATCTCATATAATCTCATTAAATATCATTCTATTTTCCCACCAAAAATGGATTTTAAAAATTTATAATGTTATTGACAAGTTTCGACAAACTTTGCAATAGTTTTGTTTTGGACCTGGGGACGTCCATTAAAAGTCTAACTCTTGCAAATTTATAAAATATGTAGTATTATAGTATAAATAAATTTGGGGGCATATTATAAAACCTAATCCATGATTAGGTTATTATGATATGCTCTCTATTTTTTATATTAAGGAGGAACTATGTCGAGAATATCAAGAAAATGTTTAGATACAATATATTATCATGTAATGACGCAAGGGATAAACAAAGAAAATATTTTTGAAAAGAAATATATGAAAACGAAATACATAAGATTATTTTTTGAAAAATCTAAAATCAATGGAATATCTATAATTGCATATTGTATTATGGACAATCATGCACATATATTAGTAAAATCTATGGAAAGTACAAAACTATCAAAAATGATGTCACAAGTAAATTCAGCATATGGCAAATTTTATAATAGTAAAAAAGATAGAACAGGTTATGTATTTAGGGACAGGTATAGAGCAGAGCCGATAATAAATAATAGCCATTTAAAAAATTGCATAAAATATATTCATGAAAATCCTGTTAAAGCAAAAATAGTTTCAAAATGTGGTGATTATGAGTTTTCAAGTCATAATAGTTTTATTACAAATTCAGTGGATAGTAGAATCATCTTTTATGTTTATGGAGATGATATAGACTATTTGGATAAAATTTCAGGTGAATATGAAGAATGTAATTTTATAGATGCGTTCAATGAATTTGGTGAAATATTCAAAGAGGATTTTGAACAAATATGTGAAGAGTATAAAGGGATAAATTTCAAAAATGAAGAAAATGTATTCAAAGTTTCAAGAGAATTAAAAATAAGAAGTAGAGCTAATGATAATATGATAATGGATTTTATGGGAATAAAAAGAGCAACATATTACAATATTTTAAAAAGACAAAGAAATTTAGACTTTTAATGGACGTCCCCAAAGTCTAGAAAAAACCGTTAACCAAATTTTAAAAACATAAGGAGGAAAACAACATGATTAGATTTAAAAATCTTGGAAGAAAACGGAAACTTGGAATAGTTTACGCAGACGATGTACCTTTAGTACTTATTGATCCAACTTCTGAAGGTTTCTTTGAGAATGTCCTTGGATATGTTACAGAGAATGAAAAAGTTCAGACATTTATTGAAGCAATCAAAGAAGTAAAAGAGGAAGGCGTTAAGCCTTTTTTGAAACCTATCTTTGATCCTTCATTGGATGGCAAAGATGTGGTTTTTAAAGCCGGAAGAACTCCAGCGGTTGGACATTCTTATAATTTTTGGAAACAGAAAGCTGAAAAAATGCAGACTGTGCAAGAGAAAAAATGGAGTGTTGGTTCAAAGCATCAGTACTACGCATTCCTTGTCTGGATGGTTAATAGCTAAAAAAAGAAGGGATGGACTATCGAGAAATCACTGGATGCTGTTGTTTGTTGCTCGAAACAGTTGGGACACTACTGGGATTCTGCAGATGCACTTCATGATTTCGAAACTACAGGAAGCAGAAAAGTTTGTGGGGTTTATGACCTTGCAAATACAAGCAAAATGCTTCCTAGCACAAGCAAAGAAGATGGCGGCTTTTGGCTTGCAGGTAGTGACTTTGTTGAGCATAGTGGATACTTTCCTCTCACGAACCTCAGCCATTACGATTCTGTTGATACCGATTATGGCTATGGCGTTGGCTGGCTTGTACTTTCGTAACACAGTCTACTTAAAAATTCCAAATGAGATGGGACTTGCTTATTTGCAAGTCCCATCTTAATGTCAGTGGGTAAATAATCTGTATTAAAAAATAAGTATTCGTTTAAATAAAATAGTAAATCATATGAAAAATAAAGAAAAAATAAGGAAATCGGCTTTATGAACTTGGGGACGACCATTAATAGTTCAAAGAAAGCTGAACTTTTGATGGTCGTCCCTTAGTTCAATAGTTCAAAGAAAGCTGAACTTTTGATGGTCGTCCCTTAGTTCATAAACTCTTGGATTTTACCGAAAATCCAAGAAATATTGCAGATCCTTGGTATACGGGTGATTTTATTACGACTTATTATGATATAGTTTATGGATGTGAAGAATTTTTAAAATATATAATTAAAAAAGATTAGTACATTATACTTTGGAGGAGATTTATGTGTGATACAGTAGGCAAAATAGGTAACAAAAAACGTTTTTCAATGTTTGCAAAAAATAGTGATAGACAGTATGATGAACCACAAGTTATGGTTTATATCGAAGCAAAAGAAAATACAGATAGAAAGTTAAAAGCAACATATATTGAAATAGAACAGGTCAAACATACACATGCAATATTAATATCAAAACCTACTTGGATGTGGGGAGCAGAAATGGGAGTGAATGATTGTGGAGTATGTATTGGCAATGAAGCTATTTCTACTAAAACAGCTAAAGAAAATAAAGAAGCTTTAATAGGAATGGATTTAGTTAGATTAGGACTTGAAAGAGCAGCATCGGCTAAAGAAGCTTTAAATATAATAATAGAATTATTACTAAAATATGGACAAGGTGGAAATTGTGGTTATAAAAAAGAAGAATATTATGATAATTCGTTTTTAATTATGGATAGAAATGAATTATATATTTTAGAAACTGTAGGAAAAAACTATGCTATAAAAAGGGAAAAGTCTGCCACTATATCAAATTGTCTATCAATCTCAAATGCAGATATTTATAATGATGTTAGAAACTTTAAGAAAAAATATACGGACAGTCCTAAAAAGAATGCTAATGTCAGAAAAAGAACTACATATAGGAAACTTTTATTAGCAAAAGATGAAGAAGATTTATTTAAAATTATGAGGGCACATTCTAAAAAAGATGCTTGTAGCATATGTATGCATGGAGAATATGAAAGTACAAATTCAATGGTTGTAATATTAAAAGACAAGCCTGAAATTCATTTTACCGGGTGTCCGAATCCATGTCAATCAGAGTATATTAAATACATATTTGGAAATGAATTGGTTTATCCAATAGTAAATGAAGAAAATCAGGACAATTGTGATTTTTGGAAAAGTAAAAGATATAGTAAATTATAAAGATTTATAGAAAACTTAATTGTATAGATAAAACAGGAGAATGAGATAGAATAAAGAATTTTTTGAACTTTTAATGGTCGTCCCCAAGTATATTACAGTTATTGTTTACGTAAAGTTGCAAAAACTAGAAATATATGGTATAATTATAATATAACGATTTTACATTAAATTTTTACCTCAATGAGGTAGATACGAGAAAGGGGAATTTTTATGTATTACGACGAAGAAAAAGAAAAAGCCGAATCTTTATTGGTAACAGTTATCGTTGCAAATATTGTGTTTTTTATTGGTATAGTCTTAGTGTTAGCTGGTGTACCAGGCTTTGCTGATACTTCGGTAAGTGAAGCATCAATACAAACAACAATACAAGCAGAATGAGGAATAATTTCCTATAAAAATTCTTTTTTGGAAAACTACTCGCTTAAAAGCGGGTAGTTTTCTTTTTGTGAACTTGGGGACGACCATTAATAGTTCAAAGAAAGCTGAACTTTTGATGGTCGTCCCTTAGTTCAAAGTTGCGAAAATTAGAAATTTGTGTTATAATGCGAATATTCTAGGGAATTCTAGACTTAATTTTATAATCTCCTTAGGGAGTTTAACATATGTAACACGTAGACATCAATACTTTTAAGAAGGGGATTTTTATGAAAATTACAATTGATGTTAGCAATTTTTCAGATTATACGCGAGTATGCTTAGCTGAAGAATTAAAGGATGCCGATTCTTTAAGGACTTTATCAAAAGTTGGTGGAGACTTAAATGTACGATTAGCTCTTGCTGAGAATGATCATACACCAGCGGATGTATTAGATAAACTTTCAGACGATGAAGATGCTGAAGTACGGTATTGGGTTGTAGAAAATGCTAATACTACGAAAAATACCATTATAAAGCTTGCAGAGGATAAGAATTCCGAGGTCAGAAAAAAAGCAAGAGAAAAACTCAATTAAATTTTCAAGAGCTCATCTGTTAATAACAGGTGAGCTTTTATAATAAAAATTATTGAAAAGATTTTATTTTGAATTTTTAAATTATAAGCATTCATTTAAATAAAATAGTAAATCACGTGAAAAATAAAGAAAAAATAAGGAAATCGGCTTTAATGTCGATTTTTTTATTTATTTGCTGTTGAATGTATTTTTGTTTTATGATAATATCACAGTGGGAAAATGAGTTTTAATACAATAAATATTATGATATTTATTGTTATATTATTAAGTTTTGATATAATACATATATGATTGGAGGTTTCAAATGGAAAAAAATTATCCGCCATATACTATAACTAATAAAATGTTAAATTATATATCAGATATAATGAAGAAAATTGGAGAAGCAAATTTTTTTGAAAACTTAAATAAATATCCTGAATTAAGAAGAAAATCAAGAATCAGGTCAATTCATTCCTCACTTGCTATTGAAAATAATCAATTATCTTTGTTTCAAGTTGAAGATGTTATAAATGGAAAACCTGTAATTGGAGAACAAAAAGATATTCAAGAAGTAAAAAATGCTTATGAGGCTTATGAACAAATTGAGAAAGTAAATCCTTACTCTGTAGAAGATTTAAAGAAAATACATGGAGTATTAACTTTCTTAATTGAAAAAGATGCTGGTAAGTTTAGAAATCATGGAGAAGGTGTTTTTGATGGAGATATACAAATATTTATGGCTCCACCTCATACTATGGTTCCAGAGTTAATGGATAATTTATTTAATTGGATGAATGAAGTAAAAGACACAATAAATCCACTTATTCTATCTTCAATATTTCATTATGAATTTGTTTTTATACATCCTTTTCATGATGGAAATGGAAGAACTGCAAGATTATGGCAAACTGCAATTTTATCACATTGGGAAAAGGTATTTGCTTATTTACCTATTGAAAGTATGATAAAGAAAAATCAAGAAGAATATTATACAGCTATACAAAATTGCAATAACCTTGGAGAATCAACTGAATTTATAGAGTTTATGTTAAAAATAATAGATGATACTATTGATGAAATGATGAACTCAAAAGAAATGAAGGATAAATCACAATTACTACTTTCTGAAAATGAAATAAAAATAATTGAATGTATCAAAAAAAATGTTTTGATAGGAGCTAAAGAAATAATTGAAGAAACTAACATTGCAGATAGAACTGCCAGAAGAATACTAAAAAAACTACTAGATAACAATACTATTGAAGCAGTTAGTACAAGTGAAAACGATCCTAATAAAAAGTACAAAATGACAGACTAATGGCAGAGTGATGGCAGAGCAATAAATATCATTTAAAACGAAAACATGAAAGGTAGAAATATACATGAAATTTAAAGAACAAGAACTTAAAAATTTTGCCCAACCACTTAGTGATACAGAAATTGAAAAATGTAAAAATGCAATTAGAATGGTTAGAGATGCAATGAAAGAAACAGGTTTTATAGATGACTCAAGTGATATTAAAAATTTTATAGAAGACACATTCACTTTTGGTACAACATTAAGAAACAAAAATAATAACAGAGAAGTCAAATTATTTTTACAAGGTTCATTTGCAAATAATACCAATGTTAGAAATGAAAGTGATGTTGATATCGCAATTATTCTGGAATCAACATTTAGACCGAAATATCGTAATGGTATAACAGGAGCTTCTTATGGGTATTGTACTTCATCAGATTCTTTGAAGGCATTTAAAGATGATGTTCAACTAGCATTAGAATATAAATTTGGAGATGATGTTGAAAGAAAAAATAAATCTATAAAAATAAATGGAAATACTTATAGAGTTAATACTGATACAGTACCATCTATGCGATATAAAGATTATTCTAATGATTATAGAAATGATAAAGATAATTGCATTAAGGGTATTGTAATTTGTCCTGATAGTGGTGGTGAAATTATTAATTATCCAGAATTACATATACAAAATGGAAAAGCAAAAAACAATTCAACAAATCATATGTTTAAAAAGATGGTAAGAATTATGAAAAAAATGAGATATATTATGAAAGATTATAAATATGAAAGTGCTAATAAAGTATCATCATTTGGATTAGAGTCACTTTTATGGAATATTCCAGATAGTGTATATTAAAAATATTCTATATATAGATATGTATTTGATGAATTAATTAAATATGTTCAATCAGAAAATATTAGTAATTTTAAAGAAGCTAATGGAATAAAAGAGTTGTTTCCTACTCAACAAATTTTAAACGATTATAAAAGATTTATTGATGATTTAAACAACTTTTATGAATATGATATTGAGGAGATATAGAATGGATGATAGATATAAAAAATATGTAGAATGTATATGTGGAATTGCTATAATTTCATTTATAATTATAAAATGGCTTTTTAAGGATTTAGAAATATGGGATGAACTAACATATGCAAGTACTTTTACATCATTTGTAGTAATTCTGTATGTAACAATCTTATGGCGAATTAATCCTTTTGAAAAAATTCCAAAATTAAAGAAGGAATACATAGGTACTTTAATTTCAACATATGATAACAAAAAACGAGATGTAAAAATAATAATTAAACAAAATTTATTTGAAACAAAAATAATATTCAAATCAAATGAAAGTTCTAGTAAATCAATAACTGCTAATTTTTATGATGAATATGGAACTCAGATGCTTTCATTTGGATATATAAATAATCCAAAAGCTATGTATAAAGATAAAAGTCCTATTCATTATGGATTGTGCATATTAGAAATTAAAGATAAAAATCATTTAGAAGGACAATATTTTACAGATAGATGCACTAGAGGAGATATAAAATTACAAACCGTGTCTAAAAAATAAAGATATAAAAAATGGTTAGTAAATGGAGAAAATAATGAAAAATAAGAAATTTGAGGGTAATATCATAATTGGAATAGATATAGATAATGTAATTTCAAATTTTAATGATGAATTATTTAGAGAATTTTTAGATCATGATAAAAGCTTGAGAAATACTGGAATTATCAATAATGATGCTTATATAACAAGAGGTATGTTTGACTGGTCGAAAGAGGAACTAGATGATTTTTATTATAGTAATATTGAGAGAATTGCTATGAATTTAAAGGTTATTGATAAAGCTCCTGAGACTATAAAAAGATTAAGAGATAATGGATATGAAATTTATATTATAAGTGGCAGGGATAATGGAGAATACTCTGATCCATATAAAATGACTAGTGAATGGCTTGGCAAATATGGAATTGAGTATGATAAATTGATTTTGACTGATGCTTATAATTCTGATGAAAAGGCAAAAATATGTATTCAAAATGATATTAGTATTATGATTGATGATTCTACAAAAGTATGTAGAGAAACAAAAAGTAATGGTATTGAAACTTTGCTTATGGATACTCCTTATAATAGACAAGTTAATGATTTTAATAGGGTATATAATTGGGATGAAATATATGATTTTATTGTTAATTATAAAAAAGAGAAGGTAAATGTTATTTTAGATACTGATACTTATAATGAATGTGATGACCAATTTGCTTTAGCTTATATGCTTAAGAGTCAAGATGTTTTCAATGTTGAAGCTATTACTATTGCGCCATTTAAAAATTGGAGAAGTGATAACACAGAAGATAGTGGTATTGATTTAAGTTACAATGAAGCAAAAAAGGTATGTGAATTCTGTAATGTAAATTCAGATAACCTTATTTTTAAAGGTTCTACTGACTATATTAAAAATGGATATTCTGAAAGAAATGATGCTGTAAATAAAATTATAGAAATAGCACTAAAAAATGAACAAACTTATATATTAGGAATTGGTGCTATTACTAATATTGCATTAGCAATAAAATATGAACCTAAAATTATCGATAGAATAAAAGTTATATGGCTTGGTGGACATACTTTATTATGTGATAATAATCTTCATGAAGCTAATTTTAAAGACATTGATGCAACTAGGATTGTGTTTGAATCTAAAGTTGATTTGACTATAATTCCGTGTAAAGGTGTAGCTTCAAATTTATATACTACTAAATATGAATTAAATAGTATAATAAATGGGAAATCTGAGTTGTGTAATTTTTTATATGATAATTTTGAAAAATTTGTAGAAGAAACAAACAGAACTAGATGGCCAATATGGGATATAGCTGTAATTGCCTACATGATAAATAGAAGTTGGTTTAATACTTTTGAAACTAGTTGTCCTAATATAAATGATGATACATCTTATGAAGTAAACAACAATAGTCATAAAGTTAAGTTTGTAAATTGGCTCAATGTAGATGAGATATATAGGGATTTATTTAAGAAATTGGGTGAATAAATGAAATAATAGGAGAAAAATATGAGATTAAATGATATTGTTTTAGATAATATTAAGATTGTTTTATTTGATTTTGATGAAACACTTGCGATACATAAAGATAAAGACTATATAAAACATCGTAATGAAAGTGAAGGTAAAAGATTAGGTTATTACTTAAATGCTTATAAAAATCCTGAAACTTTCTATGAAGATATTGAGCCATGTGTAAAATCAGAAATACTATGTAATTTTATAAATGAGTTGAGAAGTAAAAATATTAAAATGTATTGTTTATCAGGAATGAAATTTTCATTTCATTTTAAAGCAAAACAAAACTTTATTAACAAACATTATGGAGATGATATTGAGCTAATTTCTGCATCATCACAACAGTTGAAATTAGATGGTATAAAAATTATTCAGGAATTAAATAATTGCAATTTAGATGAAATTTTATTTATAGAAGATTTAGAAGATACCATTAAATATTTAAATGATAATGGTGTAAAAACTATTGATGTAAATGATTTAGAGGAGAAATAATGAATTATACTTATATTAATGATTTGAAATATAAAGATAAATTAGAAGAATTATATTTAAGTGCATTTCCAAAAGAAGAGAGATTTCCTTTTGATATTTTGGAAGATTGCTCAAAAGAAGACAATTCCGATTTATATGCAATAATTGATGATGATAAATTTATTGGTATGTGCTATATTGTTAATTGCGAGGGTGCTTATTATTTAATGTATTTAGCAGTAGAAGAAGAATTAAGAAATAAAAAGTATGGTTCAAAAATATTAGAAGATTTAAAAGAAAAATATAAAACTCTTTTTTTATCAATTGATGAGCCAACTGATGAGATAAGCATTAGAAGAAAAAACTTCTATTTGAAAAATGGGTTTTATGATACAAATAAATACTATGAAGATACTGGTGTTTGGTATGAAGTATTATGTACAAATAGTCAATATGAAATAACAGAAAATAACATGATGAAAAGATATACAAATATGACAAGTAACATTGAATTAGCAAGAGTTATTTCAAACACATTTAATGTTAATACAATAAATTTTAAAGAAAAAGAATATATAGAAGGAGAAAGATAGATTGATACTTATATATGTAGTAATACTAGCTGGAATATTTGGAGCAATAGGACAGTATGTAGATAAACATTTAGTTAATATGGGAATAAGTAGAAAAGATTATTTCTATTATATGTGTCTTACTATGATTCCTTTTTCATTAATAATGGTAATTGTAGAATTTTACACAGGTCAACTAAAATTTGAACTTGGATTTATTCCTATAATTTTGCTTATAGTAGCAATGCTTTTAAGATACAAAAAACAACATACAATAGTTGGATGTTTAACATATTTAAATCCTTATGAAGATTCCGCATATTTAACATTAAGTATTATTATAGCTTTTATCATAGATGTAATATTAGGAATAGAAAGTTTAGGAATAATATCAATTTTATCGGTATTATTAACTGTTATTGGCGTTTTTGTAATAGCAGATTCTAAAATAAAAATTAAAAACTTACAAAAGGATTTAATAATAAGAATCACTACATCACTTTTAATGAGTTATATAACACATTTTATATTGCAATATTGGTCTAATGCAGTTTTTATGCTAGTATTAAATTTAATGCTAACTATTATATTTTCTAAAAGATATAATTTTAAATATCATAAAGAACATAAAGGTATTATTAAATGGGTACTTATTCAACAAATATTTGGGTTTGTTTCATTATATTTGAGTAATTATCTGTCTAGCAAATCTGTAACTTTAAGTTCTTATGTTAGACCTACATCAATAATAGCTGTTGTGGTAATTTCAATGTTTTATAAAGATGTAAAGAAAAAGCCAACAATAAAACAAATATTTGGAATTATATTAGTTATTATAGGAGTTTGTTTAATTAGAAAATAAAAAGCAAAGGAGTATGAATTTTGAAGATAACAAGTGAAGAAGCAAGAAATATATTAGAAAATGCAAGAGGTAAAACAGAATATGATGCATGGATAGACCATTCAATATATGTTGGAAATACTGGAGCTAAAATTGCAGAGGCATTGAATGAAAAAGGTTATAGTGTAGATGCTGAAAAAACAAAGACATTAGGTTATGTACATGATATAGGGAAAATGATAGCATTACCACATGGACATGAAATAAATGGTTACAATTATATGAAAGAACAAGGATATGATGAGGAATATTGCAATATATGTATAGCTCATTCATATCTAAATAATGATATTAATTGTGTTGCAGGAGGAGTAAAAAATCCGGATAAAGAACCATTTATAGCAGATTTTGTAAAAAATCATAAATATACTTTAGAAGAAAGAATAATAAATTTATGTGATTTGATGTGTCCACCAGGAGGAAAGGTGTATACAGTAGACAAAAGATTAATCGATATAATATTAAGAAGAGGAGCACATGCAAACACCCAATATCATGTGACAGAAACATATAAATTGAAGGCATATTTTGACGAATTGTTAGGATATAATTTGTATGATTTATTTCCTGAGATAAAGGAGAATTTGTAGGAGAAAAATATGTGGTTATACTTGTGTTTAATATCAACGGTATTAAGTGGTTTTACATCAATAGCAATGAAAAAATGTTCAAAGAACAATAATTCTATAACACTTTCTTTAGTAGGAATGTTAATAAGTGATATAGTATATATTTTGATTGGATTATTTTTTACTGATGTAATTCATAGTTTTGATATAATGGATTTGATTAAAATCGCACCATTAACTATAATACAAATGTTAGGATATGTATGTGGAATATTAGCAATTAAATATGCTAGTGTTTCTACAGTAGCACCAATTAGAAAAGGAAATACTGTTGTTACATTGCTATTAGGAATATTAATACTTAAAGATAAT
Source organism: Clostridia bacterium (assembly GCA_017510525.1). GTDB lineage: Bacteria > Bacillota > Clostridia > TANB77 > CAG-508 > UMGS1994. Next base: position 37,672 of record JAFWNC010000026.1, read on the forward strand.
TTAAGTTATATACAATTATTTTTTGCAGCTATTTTAATAGTGTTAACAATATTGTTAGCAAAGAATGGAGACAAAAAATCAGATAAGTCTGAAATAAAAGGGATTTTATTTGCTTATGGTTTTGTAGTTTTCAATGGAATATCAGGTTTCTTAAACAAGGTTTATATAAATATCTATGAAAGTCCACTAATAGTCGTGTTTTATTATGCTTTAATGGGGGCAATAATTGTATTATTATATTGTTTATTTACAAATAGATGGAAATATTTAAGTTTAAGAAAAATTAGTTTAAAGAGATTTTTCTTATTACATTCAGCTTTAGATTTAGGAGCTAATTTAATCAATAGATTTAGCTTAATTGATGGACAAGTTTCAACTGTATCAGTTATAACATCTAGTTCAATAATTATAACAACATTAGCTTCAAGGTTTATATTAAAAGAAAAGATAACTTGGAAGAAATATTTGATGATATTGGGCGTATTTATTTGTGTTTTGATGTTAGCTATTATGAAGAAGTAAAATAAGGAGATTTTTATTGTGAAGTCAGTTACATTTTTAAATTTGGATTCCACACCATATGAAAATGGTTAAAAATCTGGAGAATATTTTAAAGATAAAGTAAAAATTGATATAAAAAATAATCTGAAGATTATAGACTCAAATGTTAATTTAAGAAATAGAGTGGAAAATATTTTTAACCAAATAAAAGTCAAATATAATACATATTATAATGAAATTATAAAGATTGGTAATTTATTAAAGGTTACTCATATACATGATAATTATGGAACAGATTCTCATAATCAACCATTTGATGGAACTATAAATTGGAATGTTGTTAGAAAGGCATTAACAGATATCAACTATAATGGAGAACTTACATCAGAAGTAAGATACAAACAAGAAGAACTTGCGGATTCAAGTAATATTAACAAGACCTATGATTTAATTGAAAGAATAAATAAAGGTTAATTATAAAAGGTGAAATAATATAAGAAAAAAATAACAATGAGAAAATTGAAAAAAATGCAAGATTATTGATTGCAAGTGATTTATTGTATGCATTAACAGCAGTATTTATAGAAACATTTTTAGTTGCTTATTTTTTAAAAGTTACAGATAAGAACATAACAACAATATCAATATATTATATAATAATATATTCTTTACTTAGTATTGGAAATGTTTTAATTGGAAGAGTAATAAAAAAGCATCCAGATAAAAGCAAACATATAATGTCTAGTGGAATAATTTCTAGGGCAATATTTATTTTGTTTATTGTAATATTATCTGAGAAGATTGCGGCTAATTATATATTAATTGCAATTGTGTATGCTTTTTCAGAAATACTGTATTGGTGTGCACATGAACTTATATATATTGATGTGACTAATAATGATAATAGAAAGAGTTATATGTCTAAAAAGAAAATTTTAAGTAAAATTGTTCATATAATATCTCCAATCATTTTAGGAACATCAATTGAAATGTATTCGTTTACAAAAATTGCAATTTATGTTTTTGGTTTATCTGTGATTCAAATTATTATTACATTATTAATAAAAACTGATATAAGTAATGCTAGAAAATTAAATTATAGTTTTAGGAAATTTATAAATTACATAAATGATAATAAATTAATAAAGTTAAAAAGATATAATTTATCGGGCATAGCTTATGGAATTGTTGAAAGCTCAATAAGTACATTGATTATTATTATAACTATTATGACATTTAAAACATCGATTAATTTAGGAATTCTTACAACAATATTTGCAATATGCTCAATGATATCACTTATGTTATATAATAAATTTTATAATAGAAATAATGCTAAACTAATTTTATCATTATGTTCTTTTGTAGTTGTTATTGGAGTAGTAGGATTATTAATTGACATAAATAAAATAACTTTAGTAATATATAATTTTTGTTACATAATTACATTTTGTATTTTTGATGCAGTATATAATACTAGAAAAGGTGATTTAGTAAAAGAATGTCATATTGAAAATTTTAGAGAAGAATATATTGGATTTACATCTATTGGAATAGGAATGGGGAGAATAATTGGATATATGTTAATGCTTATTGTTTCTTTTTCTAGCAATATAATATGGTTTAAAGTTTTATTAGCGATTGTTACATTGTTTGCTCCAGTATATTGTTATTTGATAACAAGTTCGCTTAAAGATACGAACATATAAGAATAATGTAGGAAAAGTAATAAAGAAAAAAATATAGGAGTAAGCGCTATGATAATAGAAAATGATTGTTTAGATGAGATTCAGAAAATTTGGAGTAATAATAATAAAGGTTATATAAGTTATGAATGTAATCAAAGATCTATTAATGATGAAGATATGCTAAAAATTGTTTATAAAGAAGAAGGAATTGTTAATGGATATGCTGTATTATATTTTAGAAAAGATTTTTGTGAATTAGAGGGGTATCCTAATAGAATAATAGATATTCCAGATAAAGTTGCTTATGTATGGGAAATTGTTACTGATATAGAATATTTAAGAAAAGGTGTTGCATCAAGTATATTAAATTATATAAAAACAAAATATAAAGGATATAGTTTATATAGTTGTATTGAGTTATCTAATATACCATCATTTAAATTACATACTAAAATGGGATTTAGTACAATTTATGAGTTTAAAGAAGATGATGGCTGTGAATATGCAATGATGGAAGCTAAACTATAAATAAAATTACAAGATGATAACTAAAATAAAGAACATAGGTAAATAAGGTGAAATAATATATGGAAAAATTTGAAGTTAGCGGAACAGAATATGAAATGGGATTAAAAATTGGAAAGGTATTTCGAAGTTATTTGCAAGATGAGATAAGAATGTATGATGAAAAAATAAAAATACCTAATGTATTAAATAGAGTTAAAAGTATGGAAAATAAACTAAGAACAGAATTCCCTAAATATTTAGATGAAATATATGGTAGAGCTGATGGAGCAAAAGTTTCAAGAGATAGCATGTTATTAATGTTTTTCCCTGAAATATATAATGGAATAGATGGTTGTACAACGCTTATGTTAAAGAAAGAAAATGGGATTTTCTTGTTTTCTCATAATGAAGATGAGAAAAATTACACAAGTGAAAATATAGGTTTAATTAAATACATATATGACGATTATTGGATTATAGGATATACATTAGCTAAAAGATTAACAGGAAGTGCTTTTTCTTATAATAGCTATGGATTAGTTTTTTCGAGTAATTATATTTATGATAGTAAAATTGATTTAGAGAATATTTCGAGATATATTATGGTTAGAGATATTATAAGTTCAAAAAACATAGATGATGTTATAGAAAAAATGAAGAATCATAAAGTAGCATCAGCTTTTAGTATGAATATACTAGACACTAATTTAAATAGAGCAGTAAATATAGAAAAGGATATTGATGAGTTTTATATAAAAGAAATAGACAATAGATATGCACGTTCAAATCATTTTATTTTAAAAGATAAAGATTTACCTGAAAAGCCAGTCAGTTCAAATTTTAGATATAATAAAACAAATGAATTGATAAATAAATTAGATAATAAAAGTTCTACAATAGAAGATTTAATAAATATTTTAAAATATGAAGCAGATGAATATTTCGAAACAGTATTTAAAAATCCTGATAAATATAAAGATAAAAGCATAACGTGTGCAAATTTTTCTTATGATAATGAAACTAAGATAATTTATATAAAAGATTATTTAAGTAAGTCTGAAATCAAATTAAAGTATAACGAATTTTAATGGGTGAAAAATAATATGAAAAGATTATTAAAAATTGGTGTATTTATTTGCACTTTTATGTTAGCTATTATGAAGAAGTAAAAATAAGGAGAATTAAATGGATATTAATTTAGAGTATAACCTTTTTTCAAAACACAAGATACATTTTATGCCGTACGTATGTTTTGTAAAATGGACTTTTTAGGTAATTTGTGAACTTGGGGACGACCATTAAAAGTTCAGTTTGGGAAATTGTTACTGATATATATTATTAATGAAAAGGTGTAATTAATGATGAAATTTTATAAGTTGGATCACTCTATAAATAAAGAGGATATACAAAAATTTAATTTTGAAAATCAAAGAATAGGTGTAATTGCCCATATTGAAGATGAGAATGGAAGAATATTATTGCAACAAAGAGGGGTTAAATCTCGTGATGAAAATGGACTTTATGAGGATGTAGGTGGTAGTGTAGAAAATAGTGATGTGGATTTTAAATCTGCAATTATTCGTGAAATGCAAGAAGAAATGGGAAAAGATGCAAATATAGAATTACTCGATTCTACTGGAATTTATCATTGTTGCAAAAATAATACTAACTGGATATTTGTAATATTTAAAGGAAAATATATTGATGGAGATATAAATATTATGGAGCCAGAGAAATGTATGGGATATAAATTTTTTACATATGAGGAAGCAGTAAATTCTAATCTAGTTAGTAAGAGTTGTAGATTTTTAATAAATGCTATAAATAAGTATGAACAATTAGGAGGAAAGAGATGAGAACAGATATATTAGAATTTTATAAAAGGACAAGTTTGTATACAGATTTAGGGTTTTATAAAGATTTTATGAAGAGTTTACCTGATGATATAAGTGAGTTATGTTTATTACAAAGACATCAAATAATACATCCATTTGATTTAACTGAAACAGAAAGAAAAAATAAGAATAGTGTTTATGGAGATATGACTAAAGTAGATAAAACAAGTTTACGCTATGAAAATGATATGTTCCCAACTGCTATAAGTATGATTGCAGAATTATTAAGGAGAAATCCTAATTATTCAGTAGACAGAAAAATAGAGGATAAAATTCACGTATGTTGTAGAGAACAGGCTCTTTTACTTACTGCAACTCTAAAAGCTAAGGGAATACCTGCGAGATGTCGTAGTGGATTTGCTCCATATCTTTCTGAAAGTGATTCTGCAGGTGATCATTGGATAACTGAATATTATAATGAGGAAAAGGGAAGATGGGTATTAGTAGATAGCGATATGTTCTTTTTCCAAAATGAATTAAAAAGCAATATAATAGATTTTGATTTAACAGATATTCCTATAGAAAAATTTATATTTGGTGCTGAGGCTTATTTAAAACTAAGAAACAACGAATTAAAAGAAAATGAAATACATTATGCATCTGCTCCGAGAAAGTATGGATTAAAGGGAGCTTTAAAAGGTTTGTTTTTTGATTTTCATTCTTTAATGAATAATGAGATTATATTTTTACATACGCCAAAGTACATTCAATATAAGAATTTTGAATTATCTGAAGAAGAATATAAAGAATTAGATGAACTTGCTAGACTGATGATAAATCCTGATGAAAATTTTGATAAATTATTAGAGATATGGAAGAAGGAAGACAAATATAGAATTATGTCAGGTGGACTAAATTCATAAATTAGTGGAGGGGAATATGGAAACACAAAAAGTAATAGAAGAAAGAAGAAGTATTAGAAAGTTTAAAAATCAAAAGATTAGTAAAGAAATAGTTGAAAATATAATAAAATATGGAACACTTGCTCCATCAGCTAAGAATAGACAAAACTGGTATTTTTCAGTATTAACAAACGATATTAAGGATAAAGTTGCAGATTTAATGATAGAATACGTAAATAATACTGATGAAACTGAAGAAAGAAAAAAGATGGGGTCTCCAAGTAGTGTTAAATATAGCGCTGAAGTTATCAAACAAGCTCCTGTACTGATAATAATATTTAAAGAAAAAAATGATGACTATATTATAAGTGATACCTTATCTATAGGTGCATGCATTGAAAATATATGCTTAAGAGCAACAGACTTAGGATTAGGTAGTTTATGGATAAGAGATATTGCTTATGTATCAGATAGTGTTGCAGAATTGTTAGAACACACTGATTTAGAATTAAATTGTGCTATTTCTATTGGTATAGCAGATGAAAATCCAAAACAACGTCCAAGAAAAGAGCTAGTAGATATTATAGAATGGCATTAGTATGAATAAAAAAGGGTGAAATAAAATATGAAATATAAAGATATGAAACAAGCAGTAAAATTGTTAGATAAAGAATGGAATTTAGGTAAAATACAAGCAGAAACTACTAGTGATATTTGTGCTTGGATTTATTTAATGGGAATTCTTGAAGAAACTGAACAATTTATATATTATAGAGAAAATGGAAAATTATTAGGTTTTGCAGGATATTCAAAAATAAATTCTAAAAAACACAAACTAAAAAAGAAGTTTTATACATTTGTTAAAAATTTATTATACAAAAGTAAAAAAATTAAAAATCTTGAAGCCTTGCATGAATATGAAAATAATTATGATTACATGCCACAAAATATGAAAAACAAGTTTGATGGTGAAGTATCAATAATAATAATTGATTCTAGTTTGAGAGGTAAGGGTATAGGCAAAAAAATATTATCTGATTTATTTGAATTAGCTAAGAAAGATAATATTAAAAATCTCTCTATATACACAGATGACTCATGTAGTTATTATATTTATGAAGCTCTTGGCTGTAAAAGAGTGTATGAAACAACCGTAGAAAATAAAGAACCAGGCAAATTAGGTTGTGTTTCAAAAGAACAAGCATACATATATTGCAAGGAATTAAATTAAAGGTGATCAAATGAATTATAAAAGTGAGGGAGAGATATGATAAATAATAAACCTGTTATTGGAATAGTATCAAAACATTTTAAGGAAAATAAATCAATTTTAATTGATACTTATATTAGAGATGAAATAAAACAAGCTGTATTTGATAATGGTGGAATTGCAATAGGTATTTTACAACCTAAAGATGGAATCTTTACTGGTGGAGATGACTGGAAGGATAATTATACTGCAGAAGAAAGAGAAAACTTGATTTCACAAATTAATATGTGTGATGGAATTATTATTCAAGGTGGGAGAGAGTGCGATATTTACGAATGTATTGTGGCTAAATATTGCTATGATAATGATGTCCCTGTTTTAGGAATATGTGCAGGTCAAAATATGTTAGCAAGAGCTCTTGGTGGAACTACATATGATATTCCAAATCCTGAAAAGCATGATAGGTTAGGAGTAGATTATGTACATAGTATTACAATAGATGAGAATTCTAAGTTTTATAGTATAGTTAAAACTAAGACTATGAAAGTAAATTCAAGACATAAAAGATGTATTAAGGATTGTCCATCATTAGATATTGTTGGAGTATGCGAAGATGGTTATCCTGATGTAATTGAAAGTAAGGATAAGAAATTTTATATCGGTGTTCGTTTTCATCCTGAAAGTTTGTATAAGATAGATGAGAAGCATAATTTGATATTTAAGGAATTTATTGAGGTATGCAGGAAATAGTTAAATACAATTCAGTCAAACAAATATTCTTTAAAATGGACTTTTTAGGTAATAGGAACTGGTGTTATTATTATCGCTGCAATTATATTATTTGTTTTTGTTGCAGGCGGCCTGACTAATAGTTTTTTTGAGGGTAGCGCAATATCACTATTAGCAGCATTAGTAACATTAGCTAATTTAGCTATTATTCTGTTTGCAACATGGGGAGCTACTAAATTATTTGAAGTCAATTTCTATGTTGCTTACCAGATAATGACATTTGGACAGTGTCTGTGTGTCGAAAGCAAGAAAAAAGAAGATTAAGACATCATCAACAAACCCTCGCGAGAGGGTTATTTTTTTTACTTTATAATTAATTTAATAACTAAATTATTCGCAAAATATTGACAATTCTTATGAACTAAAGGACACCCATTGGAAGTTTGGCTTTTGAACTTTTGATGGTCGTCCCCAAGTTCAAAAATTTGACAAATTTCATTAATCGTGCTATACTTTATCCAACTTATGGAGTGAGCTCCATTTAGTTATACGTTTCAAAATCATTTTCATGTTTTGGAACGGAGGTTCTTTTAGATAAGATCTGAAAGACAGCCGGGTAATTGTCTAATCCTGTAGGAGGCGATGTATCCCGGCTTTTTTTATATTAAAAAGAAAGAAGATTAATGATATGATTAAAGTGTTGTTTGTGTGTTTAGGAAATATTTGTAGGTCACCAATGGCTGAATTCATATTAAAAGATATGGTTAATAAAAAGGGCTTGAATGATGAGTTTTATATTGATTCTGCTGCAACAAGTAACTGGAATGAATTAGATGGTGCTGGAATATATGGAGATGCTAAAAAGATGTTAAGGGAGATGAATATTCCTTTTACTGAGCATTTATCTAGACAAATAAGTAAAGAAGATTATGATAAGTTTGATTATATACTGGCTATGGAGGAAAAGAACATTCCTGATATTATAAGAATTGTTGGTGAAGATAAGGATAATAAAGTTTTTAAATTATTAGATTTTACAAGTAATACAAGAGACATTGCAGATCCTTGGTATACTGGTGATTTTATTACAACTTATTATGATTTGGTTTATGGATGTGAGGAGTTTTTAAAGAAGGTTGTTGGGGAGTAATATTTTTTTATGCGGGTAATAGATAGCTCGCCCCTACAGGGTAATAAATGTTTTGAGAGGAGAAGTGGATTATGAAATTAAAAGTTTTAGGAACGCAATCGCCTTATAATACAGAAGGCCATAATTGTCCTGGCTTTTTTATACAAGATGGGAATAATAGAATTTTGTTAGATTGTGGAAGCGGTAGTCATAGTTTGCTTAGTTATCCTTGTGATTTGGAGAATTTGTCTGTTTTCATTAGTCATTTACATAGGGACCACTATAATGATATTTTTAATTTGCAATATTCATCTTTTGTTTTTCATAATCAAAAAAGATTACAGAGGCCTATAGATATTTATTTACCTTCAACTCCAAGTGATATTGTTAATGATATAACTGGTGAATCAAATTCTTATGCAAATTATTATAATATTAATGATGAGAGCAGATTAAAAGTTGGTAATATTGAGATTAGTTTTTGCAAAATGGATCATCCTGTTGAAACATATGCTATTAGACTTGATAATGGTGAGAGGAGTATAGTTTATTCAAGTGATACTTCTTTTTCAGCTAAAGATAGGCTTATTGATTTTTCAAGAGAGGCTGATTTATTAATTTGCGAATCTAGTTTGCTAACAGAGTATGGTTTTCCAGAGATTAATTCTCATTTGACAGCAAAACAAGCTGGTATTATTGCAAAACAGGCTAATGTAAAAGGCTTGGCTCTGACTCATTTTTGGCCAGAAGAGGATATTCATAAATATGTTGATGAAGCTAAAAGTGTATTTATAAATGTTGTTGCTTTGAAAGAGGGACAAGTGATTGATGTTCCAACGGTTGATAGATTAGAGAGATAGTTTATTTAAGAAGAAAGAAAAAAACTTGTTGACATAAATTCAAAATGAAGTATAATATTAAGTAGATACTATTATTTTTAACAATATCTGTTTTGACTAGCTTAGGGGGTGACATCATGGCAATTGCTTTTACTGAAAGAATGATTAATATTATTTTATTTATAGGTGTTTTAATTATACTATTTAATCTTATAATTATTATGTATGATTATTATTTAAACGTCCGGTTTTTAAGTAATTATATTGCTGTTAAAATTTTTTACAAAGAGTATCATACAGAAATTTTGAAGAAAGATTTTTGGATACTTAAAAAGAAAATTTATTTTTCTTGGAATGGTAAATATCTTGTTGTAGTATATTTAAGTCCTAATGAAAAAAAGGCTGATAAGACTTTTATTTCGTTAATTAAAAAAACGGATAAAGCTTATCAAAAATTAGATATTTATTTAAAAAACAGATATCGTAAGGAGTATGAAGAATTATTGTTACTTAAACAAATAATTACAGACTAGTAAAAAAAAGCTACATTTTTGTAGCTTTTTTTATTTTTATATGATATTATTATAAAAATGCATTATAGATCGAACAAAAATAAAGGAGGTATTTTTTATGAAATATGAGATTATCGGGCAAACAGTTCCATTAGTGGAAATGAGATTAAACAAAGGAGAAACAATTTACACTCAATCAGGTGGATTTGCTTATTCTGGAGATGGAGTTTCAATGGCAACTAATTCACGTGGTGGAATTATGAAAGGTATTGGTAGAGTATTTTCTGGTGAATCAATGTTTATGGCAAATTATACTGCTGAGAAAGATGATGCTATGGTTGCTTTTGCATCAACAGTTCCAGGAACTGTAGTTCCTATTGATTTAAATCAACATCCAGATGGTTTTATTTTACAAAAAGGTGCTTTTTTATGTGCTGAAAACAGTGTTAATACTGAGGTTACATTTACTAAAAGATTTAGTGCTGGTTTATTTGGTGGTGAAGGTTTTATTCTTCAAAGAGCATATGGAAATGGAATGCTTTTCTTAGAGGTTGACGGAGATACTATTGAAAAAGAACTACAACCAGGAGAAGTATTAAAAGTTGATACTGGAAATGTTGTGGCTTTTGATAAAAGTGTTTCTTATGAAATTGAAACTATTAAAGGATTAAAAAATATTTTCTTAGGTGGTGAAGGGTTATTATTAACTAGATTAGTTGGACCTGGTAAAGTAATTCTTCAATCTCAAAACATTAAAGACTTTGCTGGAAAACTTGTTCCTTATATGCCTTTTAAAGGATAAGAGTATAAATAAAAACATCCATTGGTTTTGCCATGGATGTTTTTTGTTTTTGTTAAGAACTCTATTTACTATTTTTATTTTTTTATATAAAATAAGTATATAAAAAAGTTATAAAAGAGGAAAAAAATGAGTACTAATAAAAGAAAAAAAACAAGTAAAAAATATTTAATGAGAAGGTTAGCAGTATTATTAATAGTAATAGCTGTTTTAATAAGTGTATTTTTCATATTTCAAAAAAATAATAAATCAAAAGACATTTCAAAAAATGATTCTGATAAAGTAGAAGTAAAAGAAGATCCAATTAAAACTTATAAGGCTAGTTTAATTGCTGGTGGAGATGCTCTTATTCATGGGGGTATATATAAAGCTGCGTATAATTCTGAAACTGATACATATGAGTTTAGCCATATGCTTTCTTTAATTAAAGATGAAATACAACAATATGATATTAAATATTATAATCAAGAAGTAATTACTGATGAAGATAAGCCTTATAGTGGCTATCCTGTATTTAATGCGCCATCTGAATGGAGAGAAAATATGGTTAATGATATTGGTTTTAATCTTGTTTCATTAGCCACAAATCACTCAATGGATTGTGGCATAGAAAGTGCTAAAAAAAGTGCTCAGTGGTGGGAAAATCAAGAAAATGTTATTGCAACTGGAATGGCTTCATCTGAAGAAAAGAGTAAAGAACATAAAATTATGGAAGCAAATGGAATAACATATGCGATGTTGGCTTATACATATGGTACAAATGGAATTCCTGTAACTGAAGATTATGTTGTTAATTTGTTTGATGAAGAAAAAGCTTTAAATGATATTAAAGAGATTAGAGATAAAGTTGATGTTTTAATTGTTGCTATGCATTGGGGAGAAGAGTATAATACTGGAATTTCAGATATACAAAAGCAACAAGCTACATTTCTTGGCGAAAATGGTGTAGATATTATATTAGGAAATCATACTCATTGCATTGAACCATGGGAATGGATAGATGAGGATACTATTTGTTTTTATGCATTTGGTAATCTTATTTCAAATCAAATAACTGCTGAAACTCCAAGAATTAGAGAACTAGGCCCTGTTGGATTACTTGGAACGCTTGATATAACTAAGACCGTTGATACGGAGAAAAATACTAGTACAATTAAGATTGATAATATTGGGGCTGAAATAATTTATACTTATAGATATTATGATAATGAAAATGGAAAGTATGATTATTTAATTGTTCCTTTTAGTAAAATGAATAGTGAATATATGAGTGATTATGAAAGTGTTTATGAGAAATTTTGTAATATAGTAAAAACATTTGATCAAAGCATTAATATTGCACCTTTACCTAATAATGTGGTATAATCAATATATTATCAATTAAATAACTATTTTTATTTTTAACTATAATCTTGTTTTACATTCTAAAGGAGTGAGACTTTATGGAAGAATTCAGTGTATGCAAGTATTGTTATAAAAGAGAAACAGAACATTGTTCTGACTGCACACGGGAGTATAGAGCTAAATTAAAGAAAGCGGAATTAAGGCAAAAAGCAGAAGCATCTAAAAAGGAACTTGAAAAAATTAATAAATCTCATTACCGTAAAAGAAATGATGATGATGATTTTAATTATTGGTTTCATTTTGGTAGAGAAAATTAAATTTAAAGTAAACAGATTGAAGTAGAAATAAGGTTAATAGTTAAGATTTATATTCCAGATTTGGAAAATAGGGAAATAATTGAGAAATAAAAACGTACTTTTATTTAAAAGTACGTTTTTTATATATTATTAAAGTTAGGAAAAATACTGTTACTTATGTTTATGATAACATAGTTTAAAGACTTTTGTTTACGTAAAGTTGCATAAATAAGAACGAAGTATTATGTGTTTAAAGAGAAAACATTAAAAAAGCTTGAAGATAATGGTTTCAGGATTACACGCGATTACTACCCATCAAGCAATGAATTAGAAATTAATTGGTTGTAATTTCATATTATTTCAAAGTAAACAACAAAAAAAGTAGGTACAATACCTACTTTTTTGTTGTTCTTGAAAAAGTGCTAAAATTGTGCTATAATTCAGATATTGTAAAATCATTGTTTTAAGAATTACGCAAATTTGCGTAATATTTTTCCAATTGATGTTCTAAACAACATTTTAATTTTAACATTATTAAAGGGGGCAACCAAAATGGGAAAAAAATATTTTTGTTTAATTACTATTGCTATAATAGTTTCATTTTTATTGTTTGTATATACTTTAATATTTAAATACTATTGGATTACATTGATATCTGTAATATACTTTATATTTAGTATAATTATATTAAGAAATATGTATGAATTAAATGTATTAAATAATAGGCGGTATAAGCAATTAACAGTTGAGGAACAAGAAATTGTTGACGATGCTAAAGAATTGATTAAATCCATTGACGAAAACATTATTATTTCTGATTTTAATGTCTATAAGACCAATAGATTATTAACATCTTGGACTGGAAAATTTTTTTATGATACTGAAACTAATGAACTTTGCATTTTTATTCCTTTCAGTTTTCTTTTAAGATTTTTCGGCAAAAAGACTTGTTTTGTAGTCCTTTTACATGAGCTTTTGCATTCTCAGAATTGTAAAAACAATATAGTAATCTTTAAAGATTCATTTAATGAAGGACTTACTCAATTTCTGACATTGTGGTTAATAGATAATTATAGTGAAAAATACAAAATACCTAAAGAGAAAGCAATTTCAATTAGTGTAAATAGTAAAATTCAATTAATTATCAAACTATTACCTTTAGCACGTAGAGCATATCCACAAGAAGTTGGCATTGTAGAAAGAGTTATAAAAAGTTCAAAGTTGGATTTAAAAGAAATATTCATTAATTATATTGATATGAATCCAGAATTTTTTAAAAGTTTTGTTCCTGAAGAATATTTAATAGATGATTAATTAAACAAGATAAAAAAAGATACGCTATAAATAAAAAATAGCGTATTTTTTTTTGCAAAATAATAAAATCTGTAGTATAATACTAGTATTCTAGTGAATTCTAGACTTAATTTTATAATCTCCTTAGGGAGCTTGACATATATAACATATAGACATCAAATAATTTTAAAGGAGGTTTTGCTATGATTATTAGTCGGAAAAAAATTGTATGTTTAGTACTAGCTATAATTTCTACAATTATATATGGATGTGTTCTAAGTAGGATACTAGGTAGTTTTGAACAAACAATGGGCTTTTTTAAACCATTTTTTTATTATTTTATTATGGCAATGTTTTTTGTATTATATGAGGGTTCAGTTAATACCAATAGAAAACTCGGTTTGTATTCTGGTATTATGACTGGATCAGCATTAGTGGTAATTACATCATTTCTTGTAGGACGTAATTCTGCTAATAATACGGTTCCAATAATTATGTGGATTGCATGCTGTATTTCAATGGTTTTGTTTGTTATTTTTGGAGGACTTGCAATGTCTGAAGAGAATAAAAGTAAAGCTTGACTATATCATAAAAATATCACTGTTTACATTAAGTAGACGGTGATTTTTTTGCGTAATTACGAAAAGTGTGGTATAATATAAATATTCTAGTGAATTCTAGACTTATTTTTATAATCTCCTTAGGGAGTTGACATATATAACACGTAGGCATCAAATTATTATTTTAAGGAGGAATAATATGCGTCAAGAAAACTATGACTATTTTATGAATGAATTAAAATCAGGAAGAGAAATTAAGCTTATGTCTTTTTCTCACAATACAGAATGGCCCTCTCTTATAAAGTTTGTTACTCGGTATCCAAATTTAAAATTAGATTATTTTGGATGTGGCATAGGATATTGTGATTTTAGACGGGATTTTTACGTTAAGGACTATGATGTAATTGTTTATTATGATAATAAGATATATGATAAAAAAGAATTTGCAAATCTGCTTGATATTGCAAATAAAGTTTCAAAAAAATCACAAAAAAGAGTAACAGTTTCATATTTTTATTATATTCCTTTTTCTGAAAGAAAAGATGGATTTCCTAATGTACAATTCAAACTTGTCAGTATTATTAATGAAAATATAAAGTATAAAGAATGTATGTTTGCGGGAGGAATAGAAAGTCTCTTTGATTTAAGTTGTTATACTTTATGGAGAAACGATTTCTTAAATTCAGAAATATAA
>JAFWNC010000027.1 GCA_017510525.1 Clostridia bacterium
AGCTGACAGCTCAAGTTGCATTCGGTGCGCGTCCCTAAAAGTTTAACATCTTGACTATATCACTATTTTATAGTATTATAATAATTAGCATTTTAAGTTTTAAGGGGTGATTTTAATTATGTTATGTTCGAATTGTAATAAAAATACAGCTGTTATTTTTATAAATAAAATAGAAGGAGATAAGACTATTACTGAAGGTCTTTGTTATAATTGTGCTAAAGAAAAAGGAATTAATCCTTTAGATATGCTTGCAAAACAAGCTAATATCTCTGAAGAAGAACTTGCTGATATGTCTGCTCAAATTGAAACAATTTTTAGTGATATGACTGAAAACCTAGAAAATGGTGAAATGGGAGAAAATCCTTCTCTTGGCCCTATCTTAGGTTCAATTCTTGGATTAAAAAAAGAAGCTCAAAATGGTGCAGAATCAGAATCTCAAGGTGATGCTCAAGGAGAAAGAAAGAAAGTTAAAACAGAAAAACGTCCTAAAGAAAAAAAGAAGAAATTCTTAGACACTTTTGGAACT
Source organism: Clostridia bacterium (assembly GCA_017510525.1). Taxonomy (GTDB): domain Bacteria; phylum Bacillota; class Clostridia; order TANB77; family CAG-508; genus UMGS1994. The sequence goes on from JAFWNC010000027.1 coordinate 527, forward strand.
AATTTGACTTTAAAAGCTAAACAAGGAAAACTTGATAAAGTTGTTGGAAGAAATAAAGAAATTCAAAGAATTACACAAATTTTAAATAGACGTTCAAAGAATAATCCATGTTTAATAGGTGAACCTGGTGTTGGTAAAACGGCCATTGCTCAAGGTTTAGCAATAAAAATTGCTGAAGGTAAAGTTCCTGCTAAACTTTTAAACAAAGAGGTTTATTTATTAGATATGACTGCAATAATTGCTGGAACTCAGTTTAGAGGACAATTTGAAGCAAGAATGAAAGCTTTAATTGAAGAATGTAAAACATTTGGAAATATTATTTTAGTAATAGATGAAATTCATAATATTATTGGTGCTGGAGATGCTGAACATTCAATGAATGCAGCAAATATTCTAAAACCTTCCCTATCTAATGGAGAGATCCAATTAATTGGAACAACTACACTTAAAGAATATAGAAAATATATCGAAAAAGACTCTGCTTTAGAAAGAAGATTTCAACCAGTTATAGTTGATGAACCTAATATTAATGACACTATAGAAATTATTCAAGGTATTAAAAAATATTATGAAGATTTTCATAAAGTTTCAATATCAAATGATGTTATTGAAAAAACTGTTATTATGTCTGAAAAATACATACATGACAGATTTTTACCAGATAAAGCAATTGATTTAATTGATGAAGCTTGTTCAAGAATCAACTTAAACAATAAGGAGCTTTATGAAATTGAAGTTATTAAAAATGAATTAGCAAAAATAGCTGAAGAAAAAGAAGTTGCAGTTTCTTCAGACTCTATTGAAGATTATCAAAAAGCTGCTGATTTGAAAACAAAAGAATGTAATTTAAATGAAAGACTTGAAGAGCTAAATAAAAATCTACAGTTAAAAGCTTTAACTGTTCAAGATATTGCTGAAGTAATTGAACACTGGACAAAAATTCCAGTTACAAAAATTACTGAAGCTGAAACTCAAAAATTATTAAACTTAGAAACAAATCTTCATAGAAGAATAATAGCCCAAGATGCTGCTGTTTCTGCAGTTTCTAAGGCTATTAGAAGAAACAGAGCTGGACTACAATCAACAAAAAGACCACCTTCATTTATTTTTGTAGGTCCTACAGGTGTTGGTAAAACTGAACTTGCTAAAGCTTTAGCTTATGAAATGTTTGGAAACGAAGAATCAATAATTAGAATAGATATGTCTGAATACATGGAAAGTCATTCAACATCTAAATTAATTGGCTCTCCTCCAGGATATGTTGGATATGATGATGCTGGTCAATTAACTGAAAAAGTTAAAAGAAAACCTTACTCTATTATTCTTTTAGATGAAATAGAAAAAGCTCATCCTGATGTTTTTAATATTTTATTACAAGTATTAGATGATGGAAAACTAACAGATTCTCAAGGGAATGTAACTAATTTTGAAAATACAATTATTATAATGACTTCAAATGCAGGTTCTAACTTAAATACAAATTCTATTGGATTTGGAAAACAAACTGTTGATAAAAACAAAATTGAAGAAGCTTTAAAACAATTCTTCAGACCTGAGTTCTTAAATCGTGTTGATGAAATAGTTACATTTGATAGTTTAACAGAAAATGAATTGATTAAGATAATTGACCTATTACTTGAAAACACTGAAAAAGCTCTTAAAAATAAAGATATGTATCTAGAAGTTACACCAGGAGCAAAAAAGTATATTTTATCAAAAGGAACAGACTTAAAATACGGAGCTAGACCTTTAAGAAGAGCAATTCAAAAATATATAGAAGATGAGATATCAGAATTAATTCTACGTTCTGAAATTCAACCAGGCCAAACAGTAAGAGTAGAAACTAAAAAAGATGAATTAAAATTTACAGTAAAATAGGAAAAGAGCATAAACCGAATGGTTTATGCTTTTTTTGTAGCGGAGAACTAAAGTTCTCCATTCTCTTTTTAATTATCTCTTCTCTATCTCATCAGAAAATTCCATTATAAATTGTATTATTCTATAATAGTAATACAATATTTTTTTCTCACTATCACTTCCAAAAAGATTTACACTAATTAAATTTCCTGTAAAGAATCTAAAATAAATCTCATCTTCATAAATCATTATTTCAACATCAATTCCAAGTTCTTTTCTAAACTGCATAATTTTATGAATTAAAGTATTATCAACAATTTCAAGTGCCTTATTAATATCCTCAGAATACATATATAGCTTTTGCTCAGCAATCTCCATCTTTTGCTTAACATTATTCTTACTGTTTGTTCTCATTATATCAATTTCTTGTACTTTTTTATTAATATGGCTATGTGCAAAAATCCCATTAAAAGCTTCAATAGTAATATTTCTGTTATTATTAGTAATATCTTTTTCTACAGAAATATTGCCAATTTCTATTAAATTTTTATTTCTTTTAGCTTTTAAAAATCCATCTGAAAAAAGTGATTTATAATTTTGGTTAAACCCTGATTTTTTATAGTAAACCTCAGATATAGGCTCATTCATCATGTATTCCCAATCATTTGATATGTCTTTAGTAAACTCTTCCATAACCTTTTTTCTATATCTATATTTGATTCCAACTATTTTTATTTCATTTATAATCATATATCCTATTCCGATTAAAAGAATAATAATTCCAATAACTAAAAACATTGTTTTACTATTTTCAATAGGAGCAATAAAAGATGCAATAATAGAAATGAAACTTAAAACAAATATAATTATTTCTGATATTCTATTTTCATGAACATCACTAACTACCTTGTTTTTTTCATGTCTAATATTCTCATTTATTAACTCATATAATTCTAAAAAATCATTTGAATACTTTATTTCCATAGGATTTTCCTCTTCTTTTGTATTTTTTTACATTAAATTTTCAGGATTTAAACACTCTAACTCTGGAATAACAAACCTTCCATCTTTTCTAATTAATACATCATCAAAATATATCTCTCCTCCACCATATTCAGGTGTTTGAATACATACTAGATCCCAGTGAATAGCAGATACATTTCCATTATTCATATCTTGATATGCTCTACCTGGTGTAAAGTGAAAACTTCCAGCAATTTTTTCATCAAATAAAATATCATTCATTGGCTTAGTAACATAAGGGTTAACTCCAATAGCAAATTCACCAATATATCTTGCGCCTTCATCAGTATCTAAAATCTCATTTATTTTCTCTGTATTATTTGCTGTTGCTTTTACAACTTTTCCATTCTCAAACTCAAGAACAATATTTGTAAAAGTAAAGTTTCTATATGTTGATAACGCATTATAAGATACTTTTCCATTAACAGAATCACGAATAGGAGCTGAATAAACTTCACCATCTGGAATATTCATTTCTCCAGCACATCTTATTCCTCCCATTCCCTTAATTGAAAAGCTTAAATCTGTTCCTGGTCCAACGATATGAACTCTATCTGTTCTAGCCATCAAGTCTTGTAAATTTTTCATAGCTTCATTCATTTTTCCATAGTCTAAATTACATACTTTAAAATAAAAATCTTCAAATTCTTCTGTATTCATACCAGCAAGTTGAGCCATTGAATCATTAGGATATCTTAAAATAACCCATTTAGTATTATCAACTCTTTCATTTAAAACATCATCTCTATACTCTTTTTCATACATTTCCATCTGACTAGATGAAACATCTACTAAACTTGAAATATTATTAGAAGCTCTAACAGCTATATAACAATCCATTTTTTTCATTTGTTCTAAATCAAATTCTCTCATTTGATTTAAAAATTCTTTACTAGCACTTTTTATAATTGTATGGTTTAAGTTCTCATCCTCTATTTTTACAAAAGGATTTCCTTTTGCTTTATAAACTTCTTTAACTAATTCATTTCCTAAGTTATATGAATCAATTCCAGATAAATGAATTAATACATTTTCATTCTCTTTAACTTTCACACTGTAATTAACTAATCCATGAGCTAATTGCTTTATTCTTTCATCTACCATATTTTTCAATCCTCCTTTAAGTAATATTATTATATCTCAAAAAAAATATTTTAGTCAAGAATAAAAAAAGAGATGATGCAAAAAATGGGACGCTTACCTAAATCTTTGCTTAGCGTCCCATTTTTACATCACCTATTTGTTTTTCTTCTTATGATACAACTTTCATTATTGCTTTTATAGCATCAGAATCTTTAATTTTTTCTAAAAGTTTTTCTGCATTTTTTTCACACTCATTAGAATATTTTTGTAATTCACTATTATTCTCAATATCAACTGAATTAGATGTATTTGGAATATCAATACTATTAACTAATTTAATACTATCATCAATGTTAAATTTACCTTTTGCAGAAATAACATCTGGAATGTCAATATCGAAAGATATTTTATTCTCTCTTTCAAGTTCTGAATCTGTATCTTTAGTCCTTGTTTCTTCATCAACTAATTTTATATTAATCTCTTGATTCTTATATTCTCCATTTGCTTCAACTGTTGTTGTAAATTTCTTATCTTCAATCTCAAGTTTTATACTTCCTTTAGCAGAAAGACCAATATAAGAACCAATATCTTCATCTAATTCAAAACTTAATTCTTTTTCTTTTTTATCATTTACAATAGTAATATTTCCTATTTTTTGTCCTGCAACATCAGCTGTAATTGTAGTTTTCTTTCCATCAAATACAAATTGTACTCCAGCTGATTGACCACCTTCTGAATAATCAAAGTCAACTCTATAAATATTAAATAATGTTGCATATGCTGTTATTTTAATTTTTCCATTAAAGCTTATTTCATCTATAGCATCATTTGCCTGATCAACAAATTGATCCATATATTTTTCAACTTCTCTTTCAGATAATTCTTCACCTGCTAATTTAGAAACTTTAACAATTCTTTTCTTGATTATTTCTTTTCCTTTTTCATCTTCATCAAAAGTATCTACTATTTTTCTAGCTAAATCTTTAACATCATCTTCATCTAATGAAACAACAACTTTTGTACAGCTTTTTTGTTTTCCATTTACTTTAACTTTTCCACTTGATGATTCCATTTTTTTAGATTTTATTTCTTTTTCAATTACTTTTTTGTATGTATCTTTGAAGTGTTTAATCTCTTTTTCTTCTAACATTAATTCATCTAATGAACCAGATAAATTATCAATTACTTTATAAACCTCATCAAATGAGCTTCCCATCTCTTTTTCAAGATATTTCTTTGAAATTGTCAAATATTTATCATTTAATTCTTCTGAACGAATTGATAAATTATCATCTTCAAATACAACTTCACCTGATATACTATCAACAACACCATCTACTTTAGCGTTAGCTTTTGCATAAAATTCTTTTTCATCAAGATCAGCACTTACGTCTAATTTGATTTTAGAGTCATTTACTATTTCTATAATATTATCAATAACTTTTTGCTCTGATGAACTTAAATCCTCTATCTCAACTTCTTCTATATCAGCAGTAATTTCTGCTGAATATTCGATTGCAGAACTATCAAATATTTTATCAGATATCTTTGCATTTGTCTTCTTAGAAATATCATCTGTTGTATCAGAAAATACTTCTCCCGCTTTTTTGATAGAATTCCATACTTTATCTTTTTTAGTAAGGTTTAAATGCCCTGTAAAATATAAAGCAATCATACCTGCAATAATAGCAATACAAGCAACAAAAGCTACTATACCAATAATTTTGCCTTTATTAAATGTTTTTTTACCAGAAACCTTTACTTCAGGTTCTTGATTTTTATTCTCCTCCATTTTTCTTCTCCTTTATAATTATTATATTATAATTATAGTCAGAACTATAACCTATATTACTATATCATATAGAATATTTTTTTTCAACAAATAAAAAAAATATTCTTAAAATATAAGAATATTTTTTATTATATTTAATTTTCCATTTGATTTCTCATTACATATTCTGTTGAATATGTTTTTTCATTTCCATCAAATTTTATTGTAATAGTCAGTTTATCTTTTCCATTTTCTTTGCTTTTGGTTACCTTAAATAATTCTACATTATTACAAACTTTTGCCTTATTATAATAGATGCTTTTATCCTTCTCAATATATCCTATTGTATTAAATTCAGTATCTTTTCCATCTTTTCTTGTTACAAATTTAACAGCAGAATCTCCTGAACCGATTAAACTCATAGTTATTGGCATCATTTTCGTTTTGAGTCATACTACCAATAGCATATATGTAATTGTCTTCTTTTTTAGCTTCTTCAACAATATATAAATTTAGTTTGTTAAAATCTGCCTCAGATGAATTCTTTTCTATTGAATCCGAGTTTTTATATAAAAAGCTAGTAATTCTTCCAACTAAAAGCACTACTATCAAAAATATTCCAATATAAATAATTAAACTTGTTATTGTTACACCTTTTTCTGATTTCATAATAACACCTCTTTATTAATAATATATTAAAATATTTTTTTCTGCAATAGTTTTTATAAAAAAAGTGGCTTCGCCACATGGAGAACTGTAGTTCTCCTCTACGGAATCACTCCAGAATCATTCGTAGCAGTAAACTAAAATTGTCCATAAAAAAAGAATTTTCCTTACGGAAAATTCTTTTTCAAATAATCTTAAATTATTGTAATTCAACAACTGCTCCAGCTTCAACAAATTTAGCTTTGATTTCTTCAGCTTCTTCTTTAGCAGCTCCTTCTTTAACTGTTTTAGGTGCTCCTTCAACTAAATCTTTAGCTTCTTTTAATCCTAAACCTGTAACATCTCTTACAACTTTGATTACAGCAATTTTGTTAGCTCCAGCTTCTTTTAATACAACATCAAAGTTTGATTTTTCTTCTGCAGCTCCTCCAGCTACAGCTCCTCCAGCTGCTGGTGCAGCTGCTGCTACAGCAGATACTCCAAATTCTTCCTCAATAGCTTTAACTAAATCAGCTAATTCAACAACAGTCATTTTTTTAATTTCTTCAATCATTTCTTCTTTCTTCATTTTTTAAATCCTCCATAATTTTTTATTATTTTTTAGCGATATAAGTTCGCCACTCTTATTTTAAATTTTCTTTAATCATAATTGCAGATTACTGCTTTTATTTGTTTTATGCTTCTTCTTTTTGAAGACGAACTTGATCAAGTGCAACCGCAAATTTTGAAATATTTCCAAGTAATGCACCAGCAAGCATTGAAAGTAAAGTTTCTTTTGATGGTAATTTTGCTAATACCTTTAGTTCATCAGCAGTCATAACTTTTCCATCAACAACTCCACCTTTAATTTTGTAAAAATCGTTTTCTTTAGAATATTCATAAACTGTTTTTAAAGAATCAAGATAATCAGCATCTGTAGTAATTACAGCTGTTGGTCCAACCAAACAATCATCTAATCCTTCAATTTTACATTCAGCTAAAGCTCTTCTTGTTATATTATTTTTTATAACAGAATACTTACCTGATGAATTTCTTAAATTCTTTCTTAATTCTGTAACATCTTCTACATTGATACCTCTGTAATCAGTTAAAAGAATTAAACTAGAACTCTTCATTCTTTCTGCTAAAGCTTTAACTTCTTCTTCTTTTTGTTTTAGTATTGTTTCACTTGCCACTTTTTTACACCTCCTATGTATATTTTTATTATTATTTTTATTTAATAAAAAACTTCTATTTTGCCATAAGGTAAAATAGAAGTTTTTCATACGGGCGACTACTAGTCACCCCTACATAACAATTATTTTACCTCGGTAGGACTTACTTTTTTGCCTACTGTCTATGGCCATCATATTTTTTATTATTTTTGATTAATATATAATCCAGGACCCATTGTAGTTGAAATTGAAACGCTCTTAATATATTGTCCTTTTGCAGCAGCTGGTTTAGCTTTTATTATAGCTTCTATAATTGTATTATAGTTCTCTAATAATTTTTCAGCTCCAAATGAAACTTTTCCAAATCCTAAGTGAATAATATTAGTTTTATCTAATCTATATTCAACTTTACCTGATTTAATTTCACTGATTGCCTTTGTTACATCCATAGTAACAGTTCCTGATTTAGGGTTTGGCATTAATCCTTTTGGTCCTAATACTTTACCAAGTCTACCAATAACACCCATCATATCTGGTGTTGCTACGATAACATCATATTCAAACCAGTTTTCTTTTTCAATTTTAGGTATTAATTCTTCTGCTCCAACGAAATCAGCTCCAGCAGCTTCTGCTTCTTTAGCTTTATCTCCTTTAGCAAATACTAATACTCTTTGAGTTTTACCAGTTCCGTGTGGAAGTACTACTGTACCTCTAACTTGTTGGTCTGCATGTTTTGAATCTACACCAAGTTTTACGTGTAATTCAACTGTTTCATCAAATTTAGTTTTAGGCATTTTTTCGATAACTTCAATAGCTTCTTTTGCTTCATAATCTTTTGAAGTATCAATAAGCTTTAAACTTTCTTGATATCTTTTTCCTTTTTTCATCTTTTCCTCCTTTGGTACAAACGAATTCTTTTGAATTCTCCCATTTAAATTAAAATTAATCTATAACAACGACACCCATTGATCTGGCTGTTCCTGCTACCATACTCATTGCAGCTTCTACTGATGCTGCGTTTAAATCTGACATTTTTTGTTCAGCTATTTCCTTAACTTGAGCTTTAGTTATTTTAGCAACTTTTTCAGTGTTTGGTTTTCCTGAACCTTTTTGTAATTTTATAGCTTTTTTAATAAGAACTGCAACTGGTGGAACTTTAGTAATAAAGTCAAATGATTTATCTTTGTAAACTGAAATTACAACTGGGATAATCATACCAGGTTGATTAGCTGTTCTATCATTAAATTCTTTTACGAATTGCATAATATTAACACCACTTGAACCTAAAGCTGGTCCTACTGGTGGAGCTGGTGTTGCTTTACCAGCTTCAATTTGTAATTTAATTACATTTACAACTTCTTTTTCTGCCATTTTAAATTGGCACCTCCTTAAAATTTAATTAGTCAATTTTTTTTACTTGTGAAAATTCTAATTCTACTGGTGTTTCTCTTCCAAACATAGAAACTAGAACTTTTACTTTATTCTTTTCTTTATTTATTTCTTGAACTACTCCAACAAAATTTTCTAAAGGTCCGTTTACTACTTTTATACTATCATTAACTTCATAATCGATATTAACTGGAACATCATCAAATCCCATGTTTCTTATCTCATCATCAGTTAATGGAATAGGATCAGTACCTGAACCAACAAATCCTGTAACACCTCTAGTATTTCTAACAATATACCAAGATTCTTCAGTTACAATCATCTTAATTAAAACATAACCAGGGAAAACTTTTTTTAGATTAGTTTTTCTTTTTCCATCCTTAATTTCAACTTGCTCTTCCATAGGAACAACAATATTAAAGAAGAAATCTTCTAACTCTCTATTTTTTATAGTTTTTTCTAAGTCAGTTTTTACTTTGTTCTCATAGCCTGAATATGTATGAACTACATACCATTTTGGCTCTAAACTTTTATCTTCTTGAGACATGCCAAAGCCTCCTTCTAAACTATATTTTATTCAGCTGTTTGACCTTCACTATTTGTATCAACAACAGTACTATCATTTCCCTCAACAACAGTATTATTTTGTTCAGTTACATCATCAACATTAATTACTGAATCATCTGTTACATCAGAAGTATCGTTTTCTGTTGAATTATCATCATCATCTTTTTTGTTGCTTTGAACTACTTTATCAGCTCTATCTATAATGAATTGATATCCTTTATCAAAACAAAAATCTAATACAAAAACAAGAGCTGCTGTTAATAAAACAATTATGATAACTGTACTTGTACTATTGAAAAGTTGTTTTGGTGTTGGCCAAATAACTTTTTTAAGTTCTGATTTAAAATCTTTAAAAAATGGTTTTTTATCACTTTTTTCTTTATTTTTTTTATTTGTTTCTTTAGCCATCTTTTTCCTCCTAAAGGATTATTTTGTTTCTTTATGTGTTGTACGTTTGTTACAGAATTTACAATACTTTGTTATTTCTAATCTATCAGTATTGTTTCTTTTATTTTTTTGTGTCATATAAGTTCTTCTTTTGCACTCTGTGCATTCTAATATAATGTTTTCTCTTGGTCCTTTAGCTGCCATATACTACACCTCCGTATTTTATTTTGTGAAGCTTTTTTTTTATTTTTATTTAACGATGTGATTCATGATTTTTCTTAATCATGCTTTAATACTTTATCACAAAACCCATAAAAAGTCAACCTTTTTATGGGTTTTTTTAGCATTTTTTTATTTAAATTATTTCTTCTTCTTTTCTACTGAAAAACCAAATTTTCCAATCTTCTTATCTAGTTTATAATAACCTCCATTTGCATAAGCAATTAAATCACATTTACTAATATCAAAAGCACCATTTTTATCTATATATTTTTCATCACTATTTATTGCCAACACCTCTGCAACAAACATATGATGAGAACCTAATTCTTTTATTTCCTTTACTTTACATTCAATTGAAACTGGTGATTCTTTTATCATAGGACAACTAACAAAATTTGCTTTTTCCTTTGTTAGTTTCATTTCTTTAAATTTATCATATTTAGCCCCTGATCTAACTCCACACCAATCTGTTGCATATGCTAAGTTTTGGGTTGTTAAATTAATAACAAACTCTCCACTTTCTTTTATCATTTTATAAGAATATCTCTCTGGTCTTACGGAAATATAGACCATTGCTGGATTAGAATTAATTATTCCTGTCCATGCAACAGTTATTATATTTGATTTTTCCATAGTTCCACAAGATACCATTACAGCAGGTATAGGATATTCAAATGTACCTGGTTTCCATGTTACTTTTGACATAGTTTTTTCTCCTTTATCTTTTTTATTAGATAATACTTGTAGGGGCGGGTTTCCACGCCCGCCCATTTTATGTACTTTATCTGAATTGATTTTTAAGGGCAGGTATGGACTCCGACCCATACATTTTTTATGGTTGTTACTTCGAAGACGGGTCGTCGAGGACGCCGACCCCTATGTTTTTTTATTTTTAAAAATATTTTTTATAAAAATACTTTTAAAAATAAAAAAATCTGGCAACAACCTATTTTCCCAGCAGGGTAACCCGCAAGTATCTTCGGCACATAAGAGCTTGACTTCTGTGTTCGGGATGGGAACAGGTATTGCCTCTTATGTCATAGTCACCAGAAATGTTTCGTGTGTTTCTTTTTCAA
>JAFWNC010000028.1 GCA_017510525.1 Clostridia bacterium
CTGTCGTCTGCTCTTTTAATATATCTCTGTCGTCTGCTAATAAAAATTTATCTATTCTTGTATCCCAATCTTCCATTGTCATTGGAATATGCCTTCTTGCTCTATTTTCTGCAATTTCCAAAAATGCACTAACAATACCCTCCAAATCTTTTATTTCATCGTTAGATAAATAATTTTTTGCAATTATGACATCGGATTCCATTATCTTTCCATTAGGAGAATTTTTCCATGAAGTTAACCCCATATGTTCTTTTTCTGAATTTGCTCTATCATAAATTATTTCAGCAGCAGTTTGCTTAGATACTGCATAATGCATTTTGTTTTGTACTTTTTTAAAGAAATTAATTGATATTGGAGATTTTGGATCATAATCTATGCTAGTTGCATAAATATCGGTTACCTTTCGATAAAATCTTCTTTCAGATAATCTAATTTCTCTTATTTCTTCTAACAATTTTTCAAAATAATCTTTATCAATAAATGAGCCACTTTTCATTCTCTCTTTATCTAAAACATAACCTTGAATAGTAAAAGTTTTTAAAATGTTAGTAGCCCATCTTCTAAATTGTGTCGCTCTTATTGAATTTACTCTATAGCCAACAGATATTATTGCATCTAAATTATAAAATTCAACATTTCTTTTAACATTTCTAGTTCCTTCTTTTTGAACTAATTCCATTTTGGAATAAGTTGAAGCTTTGTCCAATTCGTTTTCTTTATATATATTTATGAGATGTTTTGCTATTGCAGGCTGTTCTACATCAAATAATTCTGCCATAGCTTTTTGTGTCATCCATAAAGTTTCATTTTCATATCTGACTTGAATGCCTTTATCTTTCTCTTGAAGTTTAAATGTTATAAATTCTTCTGTACTACTTCTGATAATTAAATCTTTTGCCATTTTTATCATCTCCTTTCACTTGGTCTTGACTAGCTGTTCTCACCATATCAATTCCTAAGCAATTTTTACTTAAAATCACTTGTTTTTTAATAATTTTTACCAACTTTAGCATATTTTTATACAAAACATGCAAGATCTGTTTTTTACTTTTTCCTCATTTTATAAGGTTTTGGAGTTGGTCTTGACTAAATTGTTCTCAACCAGTTTATATTAGTTTTATTTTCATTCATATGTATTACCTCCTCTATTTTTTATTAATCTGTTGTGAATTAATAACATGATTTAAATATTCCTCAGCAGAAATGTGTTCTTTTGGTTTATCAAACTCTGTTACAATTATTTTTTCTAACTCTTCATCTGTTATATTAAAGGTCTTTAAGAATTCAACATACCTTTTATATTGATAATTCAATAATTCATCAAGTGTATTAAATTTATGTATACCCCTATTATCAAAATCAGAATTTTCAAACCAGAACCAATGTTCATTGTCCTTATAAACAAGAAAAGAATGAGTAGGATAAACATTATTATAATCAAGTTTAACCATTTCATAGATAGTTTTTATTTCATATCCATTTTTTAAAAACCATTCTCTTTCTAATTCTACTTGATCCCAACAATTCCCATACAAATTTTCTAATATATCATCTTTGCTTTCTAATATATATTGTTCATACCAATCTAAGTTAAAGTCTGAATCATCGTAATGATATACCCTTCCATTTTTTCCTAAATATCCATAATTAATTTTATTTGACATAAAATCTAACAATTCTTCTGGAGTTTTAATATCAGCCATTATTTCACCTCTTTTTTATTTGGTCTTGACTAGCCGTTCTCACCATATTAATTCCTAAGCAATTTTTACATAAATCAACCTATTTTCACTAATTTTCATCATTTTTCTATATATTTTAGTATAAACATGCAAGATATATTTTGGAGTTTTTTCTTATTTTATAAGAATTTAAAAGTGGTCTTGACTAAATTGTTATCAACCAGTTTATATTAGTTTTATTATCCATAGGAATCACTCCATTTCTAATCAATTATAGCATAAAAAAGACGAATTTTATTATAGTTCCGTCCATTTTTAAGTCATTTTTATGTTCTTAGATTTTGCGTAATCAAAACTTTATTGGTTTTTACTTGGACATAAGGAAACTATAATTTCTTACAACTAATAATCTCTTTATTATAGCCATTTTCACATGCTAATAATATTTGTCCATTCGAAATTAAGTATGTTTCGCCATAAATAGTAACGTTACCATCATTATCAATCAAAATATGACTACCATTGCATTGTCCGTATATTTTTCTATTATTTGATTCTGATAATATTGCATTTCGTTGATATTTTTCAGATTCATCAAAATTAGAATCATCTAACATGAAATGTGGTTCAATATTAATATTGGTTAATCCTAAACCTTGGAAAAATACTGGTTCTGATTTTTCCATTTCTTCAGGACTATTAAATACATCATCTGCCATATTAATTGCTCCAGCACTTTGTCCAATAATTAACCCGTTGAACTTTTCTAGTTTTTCTCTTAAATGAATTCTTTTAAAAAATTCATTTTGAATATATGTATCTCCTCCACTTAAGAAAATCATATTTGCTTTATCTATGTATTCTTGAGCATTGTCTACTGTTGAACTATCTAATACTAAGTATTCATTAAAAGAAATACCAGATAA
>JAFWNC010000029.1 GCA_017510525.1 Clostridia bacterium
TAATAACGAAAAAATGGGTATTGCTTTAGCAAAACTAGCTGAAGAAGATCCAACATTCAAAACTCATACAGATCAAGAAACAGGACAAACAATTATCGCTGGTATGGGTGAGCTTCACCTAGATATCATCGTTGATAGATTAAAAAGAGAATTTAAAGTTGAATGTTCTGTAGGTAAACCACAAGTTTCTTACAAAGAAACAATTAGAAATACAGTTAAGGTTCAAGGTAAATTCGTACGTCAATCTGGTGGACATGGTCAATACGGTGATGTATGGCTAGAAATGGAACCATTAGAGCCAGGTAGCGGTATCAAATTCGAAAGTAAAATCGTTGGTGGTGCTGTACCAAAAGAATACATTAAACCAGTTGAAGACGGAATTAGAGAAGCTGCAGAAAGCGGTGTACTTGCTGGATATCCAGTTATCGATTTCAAAGCTACTTTATATGATGGATCATACCATGAAGTTGACTCTTCAGAAATGGCATTCAAAATTGCTGCTTCTATGGCTTTCAAAGAAGGTTGTAAACAAGCTAAATCAGTTATATTAGAGCCTATAATGAGAGTTGAAGTAACAGTTCCAGAAGAGTACATGGGAGATGTTATTGGAGATATTAACTCTAGACGTGGAAGAATGGAAGGAATGGAAGCAAAAGCTGGAAATCAAGAAATTAGAGCGTTTATACCACTTTCAGAGATGTTCGGTTATGCAACAGACTTACGTTCTAAAACACAAGGTAGAGGAACATATTCAATGGAACCTTCTCACTATGAAGAAGTTCCAAAATCAATACTAGATACAATAGTAGCTAGTAGAGCTAAAAAAGACTAAATTTTAGAAAACACTTGCAATTTTTGTAGTTATAGTATAAAATTGCGGTATAAAATTTGTTATTAATTTTTAATAAAATAAACGTTGAGAGCAATCTCACAAATTTAAAGGAGGAATTTTAAAATGGCAAAGGAGAAATTTGAAAGAACCAAACCACACGTTAACATTGGTACAATCGGACACGTTGACCATGGTAAAACAACAACAACAGCTGCTATTACAAAATATTTATCATTATTAGGAAAAGCTAAATTTGAAGCTTATGATCAAATCGATGGTGCTCCAGAAGAGCAAGCAAGAGGAATCACAATCAATACAGCTCACGTTGAGTATGAAACAGACAATCGTCACTATGCTCACGTTGACTGTCCAGGACACGCTGACTATGTAAAGAACATGATTACAGGTGCAGCACAAATGGATGGTGCTATATTAGTTGTTTCTGCAGCTGATGGACCAATGCCTCAAACAAGAGAGCATATCCTACTTGCTAGACAAGTTGGTGTTAAATATATCGTTGTTTACTTAAATAAATGCGATATGGTTGATGATCCAGAATTATTAGAATTAGTTGAAATGGAAGTTAGAGAATTATTATCAAGCTACGATTTCCCAGGTGACGAGATTCCAATCGTTAAAGGATCTTCATTAAACGTATTAGAGAGCACATCTACAGATCCTAACGATCCTGTATATGCTCCAATGAAAGAATTAATGGATGCTGTTGATAGCTATATCCCAACACCAGAAAGACCAACTGATCAACCATTCTTAATGCCAGTTGAAGACGTTTTCTCTATCACAGGTAGAGGAACAGTTGCTACTGGTAGAGTAGAAAGAGGAATTGTTAAAGTTTCTGACGAAGTTGAAATCGTTGGATTAAAGAACGAAGCTTCTAAAACAGTTGTTACTGGAGTTGAAATGTTCAGAAAATTATTAGATCAAGCTGAAGCTGGAGATAACATTGGTGTTCTTTTAAGAGGAATTCAAAGAGATGAAATCGAAAGAGGACAAGTTTTAGCTAAACCAGGAACAATTCATCCACATACAAAATTTACTTCTGAAGTTTATATCTTAACTAAAGAAGAAGGTGGAAGACATACACCATTCTTCAATGGATATAGACCACAATTCTATTTCAGAACTACAGACGTTACAGGTGTTATCGAATTACCTGCTGGAACTGAAATGGTAATGCCAGGAGATAATATTTCAATGACTATCGAACTTATTACTCCAATCGCTATCGAAAAAGGATTAAGATTCGCTATTCGTGAAGGTGGTAGAACAGTAGGTTCTGGTATCGTTGCTGATATAATTCAATAATTTAAAAATTATTGCCAAGAGACACTTTAAAGTGTCTCTTTTTTTATGTATAATTTTAGTTGTCCGCTACGAATATTTGGCGAAAGCATCGTAGTGGAGAACTAGAGTTCTCCATGTGGCGGAGCCACTTTTTTTACGTAATTGTATTGAAATTCAATAAATAATAATGTAAAATCATTTTGGGAGATTTTATATGGTGAAATTAGATGAATTAGATTTTAATGAAAAAGTTGGACAGTTATTTTTGATTGGAATAGAGGGAACAGATATTACTGATAAAGCACGTGAAATGATCGAGAATTATAAAATAGGTGGGGTTATTTTATATAGTCGAAATTATAAAAGCTATGATGATATGCTAAAAATGATTAATAAAATAAAAGAGATAAATAGAAATAATAAAGTTCCACTATTTATTGCTATAGATCAAGAAGGTGGACGCGTTAATAGAATGCCTAAAGAATTCAAAAATATTAAAAGCCCAAAGAAAATAGTAAGTAAAAAGAATATTGAATTAGTTAGAGAAAGCATGGATATTACTTCAAAAATGCTTTTGAATTCTGGAGTTAATATGAATATTTCTCCTGTTCTTGATATACAAAGATTTAAAGATAATCATCCTATTCGGAGATAGATGTTACGGTAAAAATAAAAGAGATGTGTGTTTATATGGAGTAGAAGCCATGAAACAAATGCAAAAGGATGGATTAATTTCAGTTATTAAGCATTTTCCAGGTCATGGAGCAACAAGAAAAGATTCACATTATGGATTACCACGTATTGCTAGAAAAATTGAAAGAATTGAAAATGATGATATTGCACCATTTAAAAAAGCAGTTGAAGAAGGTGCTGATTGTGTTATGGTTGGCCATTTAATTGTTAGAGATGTTGATAAATTTTTCCCTGTATCTTTATCTAAGAGAATTATAAGTACGTATTTACGTGATAAGTTAGAGTATGATGGAGTTGTTATTACTGATGACATTAAAATGCAGGCAATTAGTCTTTTTTATGGAGCAAAATTTGCTACAATGAGAGCTTTAAATGTTGGAAATGATATTGTTATGATGAGATTGGGCTATAAAAAGGAAATGAAAATAATTAATAGTATTAAACATAGAATAAGTGAAGAAGAGATAAATAAAAAGGTTGAAAGAATATTAAAATTAAAAGAAAAATATAATGTTAATGATAATGATGTTTATGGATGCGATATAAATGAAATTAATAATCGAATAATAAATATAAATAACATTATAGAAGATAAACAACAATAGAAAATACTTGCTTTTTTTTATAATAAATATTAAAATATCAATGTAATTAAAATGTAGGGGCGACCATTGGTCGTCCGGAATTACATGACAGAAATGTATGTTTTAAAGAATCTTACAATTAGGAGGAATAGTTAAATAATGAAAATATTATTAGATGCAATGGGAGGAGATAATGCTCCTGATGCTACAATAAAAGGTGCAGTTGCTGCAATTAATCAAGTTAAAGCTGAAGTAGTTTTAATTGGTATAGAAGAAGTAATTAGAAAAAAAGTTAAAGAGTTTTATGGTAGAGATCTTGAAGAAATATCTGATAGATTGACAATAAAAAATGCAACAGAAGTAATTGAAATGGAAGATACTCCAACTTTAGCAATCAAACATAAAAAAGATTCTTCAATGGTTGTAGGTTTTAGAATGTTAAAAGAAGGCGAAGGAGATGTATTTATTTCAGCAGGAAATTCTGGTGCTCTTTTAACAGGTGCTACTCTTTTAGTAGGAAGAATTAAAGGTATTGATAGACCTGCATTAGCTGGTATTTTACCAGCTTATAAAAGTCAATTATTATTAATTGATTCAGGTTCTAATACAAATTGTAAGCCTATTAATCTTTTACAATTTGCTCAAATGGCTAATATTTATCTTAAAAATACTTTTGGAATTAAGAATCCAAGAATTGGTTTATTAAATATTGGAACAGAAGAAACAAAAGGTAATGAACTTACAAAAGAATCATATAAATTATTAAAAGAGAAATCTCCGGAATTAGGAATTAACTTTATAGGAAATGTTGAAGGTAGAGAAGCGTTTTCTGGTGAGATTGATGCAATTGTTACTGATGGATTTTCTGGGAATATCTTTTTAAAGGCAATTGAGGGATTAGGAAAATTTGTAAAGAGAACACTTACAGAGAGTTTAAAGAAAAATATTTTTTCTACAATTGCTGCTATTCCAGCATTACCAGGAATTAAAAGATTTTCAAAAACAGTTGATTATAAATCATATGGTGGTGCATTGTTTTTAGGTGTAAAAAGACCAGTTGTTAAAGCTCATGGAAGTAGTGATGAAATTTTATTTGAATTTACAATTAAACAAGCTGAAAAATTCGTTGAGAATAGGGCGGTTGAGAAAATGATTGAAGAATTCGAAAAATAATTTTCAAATAACTATTGACATTTATATTATTTTAGAATAATAATATGTCAAACGAATATAAAGAGGAGGTACATCAAAATGGATTCAGAAGAAGTTTTTGAAAGAGTTAAAAAAATTATAGTTGAACAATTAGGAGTAACAGAAGGTTCTGTTACATTAGATGCATCTTTTATTGATGATTTAGGAGCAGATTCTTTAGATATAGTTGAATTAGTTATGGCTTTAGAAGAAGAGTTTGATATTGAAATTCCTGATAGTGATGCTGAAAAAGTTACAACTGTTAGTGATGTTGTAGATTATATTAAAGAAAACGTATAATATTCACAAAAGAAAACGTGGCAAGGTTATAGCCATGTTTTTTTTGGCTTATAAATCATGTAAAGGGACGAATTCTTTGCCTTAAATAAATTAAAATATAGCAATTTTTCAGCTTAGGCTGCGGACGCCCTGCTATTTTTGACTACGTCAAAAACACCTTGCCACGCTTCAAAATTCTATATTTTAATTATAAAGAATTGAAAAAAATGAGGTTTTATATGGAAGAAAAATATGATATTGTTGTTGTTGGAATGGGACCTAGTTCTATTTTTACAGCATATGAATTAATTAAATTAAATACAAATAAAAAAATATTGTTAATTGATCAAGGGAAGAGGGTTGAAAAAAGACATTGTCCTATTCCAGAGAAAAATGTATGTGTTAAATGTAAGCCTTTTTGTAATATTACAAATGGTTTTTCAGGTGCTGGTGCTTTTTCTGATGGAAAATTGTCTTTATATAATCCTGAAGATGATGAGATATTAGTTGGTGGAAATCTTCCTGATTATATTGGTGTTGAGGAAACAAAAAAATTAATAGATTATACAGATAGTATTTATTTGGAATATGGAGCTGATAAAAAGCTTGAAGGAGTTGAGTTTAAAGATGAGGTCGATAAAATAAAGAAAAAAGCTCAAAAAGAAGATTTAACTCTAATTGATATTCCTATAAGACATTTGGGAACAGAAAAGGCTCATGAATTATATAAAAAGATTGAAGAGTTTCTTGAAAAAAATGGCGTTAATATGATGTTTGAGACTGTTGTTGAGGATTTGATAATAGATTTTAAAAAGGTTAAAGGTGTTAAAGTTAGACCTTCAAATAATGATAAAGAAACTCAAGAAATTTCTGCTGAAAAGGTTATTATTGCTGTTGGAAGAAAAGGTGCTAATTGGCTTGTTGATATGTGTGATAAACATAGAATAAAGACTAAACCAGGAATAGTTGATATAGGTGTAAGATATGAGCTTCCTGATAAAGTTATGGAAAAAATTAATAAATATATGTATGAGGGAAAACTGGTTGGAAAGCCCGAACCATTTAAAGATAAGGTTAGAACGTTTTGTCAAAACCCAAGTGGATTTGTTTCT
Organism: Clostridia bacterium; assembly: GCA_017510525.1. Taxonomy (GTDB): domain Bacteria; phylum Bacillota; class Clostridia; order TANB77; family CAG-508; genus UMGS1994. Next base: position 5,997 of record JAFWNC010000029.1, read on the forward strand.
GCAGAGGTTTATGATCATAATTTAAGTTTAGTTAATGGTCATTCATATAAAGAGAAGAAGAGTAAAAATACTAATTTAGCTATATTAGTTTCTCATAATTTTACTTATCCATTTAATAAGCCAATAGATTATGGTAGAAATGTTGCTAAAAATGTTAATGAATTGGCTGATGGAAATGTTTTAGTACAAAGATTGGGAGATATTTATAGAGGTAAGAGAACTTGGCAGGAAGAACTTGATAGAAATACTGTAGAGCCAACTCTTAAGTCAGCCGTTCCTGGAGATATAACTTATGCGATTGGTTATAGAACTATGACAGATATTTTGCAATTTATAAGACAGGTAGATAAGGTTGTAGAAGGATTTGCCAATCCTGATAACTTACTATATGCACCTGAAATTAAGTTCTATAGTAATCAAATTGAGGTTGATGAGAATTTCCAAACAAGTATTGAAAACTTATATTCAATAGGAGATGGAGGAGGAATGACAAGAGGATTAATGATGGCATCATGCTCAGGAGTAAAAATGGCGAGAATATTAGAAAAAGAATAGTCTAATTTGTGGTCCCAATTTGGGACCACATTATTTTATATCAAAAGTGTAGGGGTGGGGCTTGTCCTTGCCTTTTTTTTATGTTTTTATAAGAACAAGTGTTTACAAAATAAAAATAATCTGCTATAATCTAAATAGAGAATAAATGTTTGGGAGGTGTAGTGGTTGAATAACAAATATGACAAAGTGTATATAGCTATTGATTTGAAGAGTTTTTATGCCTCTGTTGAATGTGTTGAAAGAGGATTAAACCCGCTTACAACAAATTTGGTTGTTGCTGATAGTAGTAGAACGGAAAAAACTGTGTGTTTAGCTGTAAGCCCATCGTTAAAACAATATGGAATACCTGGTAGGGCAAGGTTATATGAAGTGGTGCAAAGAGTTAAAGAAATAAATGCAGAAAGAAAAATTAAAAATTATAAGAGTGCTTTTACTTGTAGTTCTTATGATGATATTGCGCTAAAAAATAATAGTGATTTAGAGTTAAGTTTTATAATTGCTCCACCAAGAATGAAATATTATATGGAATATAGTTCAAAAATAGTAGAGATATATTTAAAATGGTTTTCAATTGATGATATGTTTGTTTATTCTATTGATGAGGTTTTTATTGATATAACTAATTACCTAGAAACTTATAAGATGTCACCAAGAGAATTGGCAACAAAGGTTATTCAAGATGTTTTAGATGAAACAGGAATTACGGCAACATGTGGTATTGGAACTAATATGTATCTTTGTAAAATTGCAATGGATATTGTTGCAAAACACAGTCAGCCAGATAAAAATGGGGTAAGAATTGCTGGACTTGATGAAATGGCTTACAGAAAATATCTATGGAGTCATAGACCTCTAACCGATTTTTGGAGAGTAGGGAAGGGAATTTCTCAAAAGCTAGAAAAACATGGAATGTATACTATGGGAGATATAGCAAGAAGGTCAATACAAGATGAAGATTCTTTATATAAAATGTTTGGGGTTAATGCAGAATTATTAATAGATCATGCTTGGGGATATGAACCTGCAACAGTAGAAAGTGTAAAATCTTATAAGCCTGTTACTAATAGTTTAAGTTCTGGCCAGGTATTACATTGCCCATATAATTATGAAAAAACAAAATTAATTATAAAGGAAATGGCTGAACAGTTATCTTTGGAGTTGGTAAAGAAAAATTTAGTAACAAGTAAATTAGTATTAGATATTGGTTATGATGTAAGTAATCTTTCAGATTCTGGTAAGATTTATAATGGGGAGATAGCCTTAGATAGATATGGTAGAAAGGTTCCAGTTCACGGACATGGAACGATAAATATTGATCATAAAACATCTTCTACAAAAATAATTACACAAAAATTTACACAATTATTTGAAAAAATTACTAATAAAGATTTGTTTACAAGAAGAATAAATCTTACTGCTCAAGATGTGGTAAATGAAGAAAATTACAAAAATAATTTGATGTATGAACAAATTAATATGTTTATTGATTATAATATTTTAAATAAGCAAAGACAAAAGGAAAGAGAAGAGAAAGCTTTGCAAAAGGCTGTTTTAAATATTAAATCAAGATATGGAAAAAATGCAGTTTTGAAAGGAATGAATTTTGTACAAGGTGGAACGACAATTTCAAGAAATGGACAAATTGGAGGACATAAAGGTTAAAATAGTGTAAAGTAATCCATAAAAAATCGTAGCGGAGAACTACAGTTCTCCATAAAAACAAAAAAAGCATATTAAAAGGTTAGAAAGGAGATTTTAATATGAAATATGACCATAATTATGATGATATTATAAATTTAGAACATCATGTGTCAAAAAAACATCCCCAAATGTCGCTATATGCTAGATCATGCCAGTTTGCTCCTTTTGCAGCTCTTACTGGATATGAAGAAGTTGTAGAGGAAACTGCGCGAAAAACAAATGAGAGAATGGATGTATAATCAATAATTTTTTGCATATATAATACTTTTTTGGAAAAACTATCTTTAAATTTACAAGGAGCAAAATTTAAAGGTGAGAGTTTATAGAAATTTAAGTATTAAAGGTGCATCTCTAGAGAGAGGTCAATTAAATGAATATATAGAAAAAATAGCTCAAGAACATTTAGTATCAGGTAGTTCAGATATTAATACTTATCCAATTCCAAAATTAAATGAAAATTTTGAGTTCATTTCTAAAACTTATAAATTATTAAGTGAACATTTAAAACTTGGAATAAAGATTCATTCCGCTGGTGAATGGATTTTAGATAATTTTTATATTATAGAGGAATGCGTTCAAAATATTGAAAAGACTTTGAGTTTGAAAAAATATAGAAAATTTATTTCTATATCATCAGGTAGATATGAAGGTTTTGCTAGAGTGTATGTTTTAGCTAGTGAAATTGTTGGTTTTACTGATTTTAAGATTACTGAAGATATTTTGGAACAAACTTTAGGCGCATATCAAAATAGACAAGTTCTAAGTATGGAAGAAATTTGGAATATTGGTATTTTTATGCAAATAGCTCTAATACAGAATATTAGGGATATTTGTGAGAAGATATATTATGTTCAAATTCAAAAATATAAAGTAGAAAATATTTTTGAAAGGTTAGTTGAAAACAAAGAGAAAAAAGAATTAGTTTTTCAAAAAGACATTAAAGAAAAAGATATTTTTTCATATAGAGATCTGAAATATCCCTTTATTGAATATATGTTGTATAAGTTAAGACGAACAGGAAAAAAGGGAAGCAAATATATAGAAGTATTAGAAGAACAAGTTAAAATGATGGGAACTACAGTTTCTGATATTGTTTTAAAAGAACACTTCTATGTGGCTACTTTAAAGGTAAGTATTGGAAACTGCATACGTAGTATAAAAAACATAAATAGAATAAATTTCCAAGAAATATTCGAGAAAATAAACAAAACTGAGGAAATTCTGAATAATGATCCTTCAGGTGTTTTTAAAAATATGACACATGAATCAAAAGATTATTATAGAAATATAATTAAGGGAATATCTAATAAAACTAAGATTTCAGAGATTTATATAGCTGAAAAAGTATTGGAACTTGCATCAAAAAATAAAGATGGAAGAAAGTCACATATTGGATATTATTTAATTGATGATGGAAAAGAAGAATTAATGTATAGTTTAACAGGAAAGAAAGAGAAGAGGATGTCTCTTAAGTCTAGGGCAAAATTATATATTAGTTTTATTTTAATTTCTACGATTATTTTAGATTTATTACTTGTTCGGAATTTCGGGAAAAGTATCATTTTTATGGGGTACAATGTTCTCCGCTACGATTTATAAAATTTTTATATTAGTAATAAGCTTAATTCCTATATCTGAGATAGTTCTAAGAGTGTTAAACTATATAATTGGAAAATGTGTGAAGCCTAAAATACTTCCTAAGATTAATTTTGAAGAAAATATTGATGCTGAAAATTCAACATTTGTTGTTATTCCGACAATATTAAATAGTTTAGAAAAAATTGATGAATTAATTAGAAAACTTGAAATTTATTATATTGCAAACAAGTCTGAAAATCTCTATTTTGGAATACTAGGAGACTGCACTTCTAGTTTAAAAGAAAAAGAAGATATTGATGAGAAAATAGCTAAATATGGCGAAGAAAAAATAAAAGAACTAAATGAGAAATATGGTAATAAAAACATATTTCATTTTTTATATAGAAAAAGAAGATGGAATAATGGAGAGAAAAAATATCTAGGATGGGAGAGAAAAAGAGGTTTACTTATTCAATTTAATAAATTTATATTATATAAAGATAACTCTGATTTTATTGCTAATACATTAAAAAGAACTGATTTTTCTGTAAATATAAAATATATAATTACGCTTGATAGTGATACAAATTTAAGTTTAGAATCTGCGAAAAGCTTAGTAGGAGCTATGTCACATCCATTAAATAAGCCAATAATGCTTAATGGAATAGTTATAAAAGGATATAGCTTAATTCAACCAAGAGTTGGAATAGATTTACAAAATTCAAGAGCTAGTATGTTTTGCAAGATTTTTTCTGGATTACCTGGAATAGATTTTTATTCATCTGCAATTTCAAACCTTTATCAAGATGTATTTGAGGAGGGAATATTTACAGGAAAGGGAATTTACGAGGTTGAAGTTTATGATAAGCTTTTATCAAATGAAATACCAGAAAACAAAGTATTAAGCCATGATTTACTAGAAGGGTGCTATTTAAGATGCGCTCTTTTAAGCGATGTTTGTGTTTTTGATGGATATCCTTCAAAATTTCTTCCTTATTTAGAAAGAGAAAATAGATGGATTAGAGGAGATTGGCAAATAGCGTCTTGGCTTACTTCAAGTAAACTAAATCTATTAAGCAAATTTAAAATATTTGATAATCTTCGAAGAAGTTTACTTCCTATTTTTGAATTAATTGTATTTTTTGTAGCTATTATAATAAATAGTATTCCTCTAGTTTTAGTAAGTATTATTTCAATTTTAATAATGAGTATTATTGAAACAGTAAACTATATTGTTTTTAAAGAAAGTACAATAGAGGGAGCTATTTATGCTGATAAAAAGTTTAATAATGAAATAACAGGAGTAAGAGGTGCTCTATTAAAAGGAATCTTAGAAGTATCATTTTTACCAACAGTTGCTTATAATTCTTTAAATGCAATAGTTAAAACACTATATAGATTACGAAAAAAAGAGAAATTATTGGAATGGACAACATCTGAAGAAGCTGAAAGAAAATCTAAAAATGGAATAGAAAACTATTGCTCAAAAATGTGGCTTAATATTATTTTAGGAGCAATTTGTTTTGGCTTTTTAAATCCGTTTGTCGAAATTATTGGAACTCTATGGGTTCTAGGACCGTTTGCAGCATGGTATATAAGTAAGGAAAAAAAGGAAAAAAGAGAAATAAATGAAAAAGATAGAGATTATTTATTAGGCGTAGCTAGCCAAACATGGAGCTTTTTTGAAGATTCTATGAATGATAATAATAATTTTTTTCCATCAGATAATTTTCAAGAAGATAGGAAAGAAAAGTTCATTCCAAGAACATCTTCAACTAATATTGGTTTAGGTATGTTGGCTGTTATTTCAAGCTATGACTTAGGAATAATTTCAAAAGAAAAATGTCTTAATTTTTTGAAAAACATTATTGATAAAATAGAGAACTTAGATAAGTGGAATGGTCATCTATATAATTGGTATAATATTAAAACTTTAAAACCACTTTTTCCAAGGTATGTTTCAACAGTAGACAGTGGAAATTTTATAGGATATTTGTATATTGTAAAAACATTTTTAAAAGAAGAATGTGAGGATAAAAATTTAAACAATAGAATTGATAATATAATAAAGGAAACTGATTTTAGTAAGCTATATAGTAGTAAAAATAGGTTGTTTTCAATAGGTTTCAACATTGAAGAAAACAAGTTAACTGATTCTTATTATGACTTTTTAGCTTCTGAAGCTAGACAAGCAAGCTTTGTTTCTATTGCTAAAAAAGACATTTCGCCTAAACATTGGAGTAATTTAAGTAGAACACTAACATCATTAAAAGGCTATAAGGGACTTATTTCATGGTCTGGAACAGCGTTTGAGTATTTGATGCCTAATATTAATATAAAAAATTATAAAGGAAGTCTTTTAGATGAATCATCAAGGTTCTTGATAATGAGTCAAAAAGAATATGCTAAAAAACTTGGAATTCCATGGGGAATTTCAGAATCAGCATTTAATTTAAAAGATCTAAATTTGAATTATCAATATAAAGCATTTGGAGTTCCAAATTTAGGATTAAAAAGAGGGTTAGAAGATGAGATTGTTGTTTCACCTTATTCAGGATTTTTAGCACTAGAATACGAAGAAGATGAAGCTATAAAAAATTTGAAAAGAATTGAAAGATTAGATATGAGAGGGAAATATGGATTTTATGAGTCTATAGATTTTACAAAAGAGAGGTTAAGAAAAGGTGAGAAATATGCTCCAGTAAAAACGTTTATGGCTCATCATCAGGGACTTATTTTACTTTCAATTAATAATTATTTAAATAATAATATCTTACAAGAAAGATTTTATAAAAATCCTGAAATAGAAGCAATTGATATATTACTTCATGAGAGAATGCCTAATAATATTGTTTTACAAAAGGATAATAAACAGAAAACAGAAAAGCTTAAATATAGTAATGATTTTAGTGATAAAGAAATTGCGTATAGCGAAAATGAATTATTTACAAGAGTAAATGTTATTTCGAATCAAGAGTATACTGTTTATTTAGATTCAAATGGAAGCGGATATAGTAAATATAAAGATACTATTATTAATAGGTTTAAAGAAACTAATGATGATATTCAAGGTATAGGATTTTTTGTAAAGAATATTAAAGATAATAAAATTTGGTCAAGTTTTGGAAAAAATAAAATAAAGTATTTACAATCAAAAGATGAAATTATTCATAAAGATGGAAATATTGAAATTATTGAAACAGTAGGAATAGATCCTGCTTCACCAACAGAAATTAGAAGACTTAAAATAAAAAATATAGGTTTAAAAGAAGAAATATTTGAGGTGACAAGTTTTGTAGAAGCAATATTATCAGCAAATCTGCAAGATTATGCACATCCATTTTTTAATAATATGTTTCTTAAAATAGAGTATATTCCTGAAGAAGAAATATTTATATTTAGTAGAACAGACAATAAGGAATCAATATTTTTAGGGGTAAAACTGTATTCAGAAAATAGAATTGGAAAGCCAGAGTTTGAAATAGATAAAGAAAAATTTTTAGGAAGATATAATACTAAAATTCCACAAGCAATTGTAAATTCAACCGAGTTTTCAAACACTATAAGAGAAGTTGTTGAACCAGTTTTAGGAATAAAAAATACTATAAAAGTTTTAGAAAAAGAAGAGGTTAAATTAGATTTAATACTTTCAGTTTCTGAAAATAGGGAAGATGTAGTAAAGAAAATAAAAGAATTATCAAATCATAATGAAATTACTAATTTATTTAATTTGGCAAAAGCTAGAACAGATGAAGAAATTAAGTATTTAGGGATAAATGGAGAAAAAATTGAGAACTATCAGAAAATGTTAGGGCATCTAATTTATCAAAGTAATATAAACCAAAATAAAAGTTTATATAGATATAATATCTGTGATATTTGGAAATACGGAATTTCAGGAGATAACCCAATTATTTTAATTGAAATAAAAAATATTGAAGATTTATATGTTATAGATGAAGCTCTTGAGGCCTTAGAATTCTATACAACAAGAAATACAAGAATTGATTTATGTATCTTAAATAAAGAGAAAATTAGTTATAATCAAATAGTTAAAGAAGGAATTTTTGAAGTTATTAGAAATCACCAAATGGAGTATTTATACAATTATCAAATCTTTATTTTAAATCAAAAAGAAATGGACAAAAAAGATGTAAATGCTATAAGAGCCAAGGCTAATCTGATTTTTGAAGCTGAGAATCGGCGGATTAAAGGTAAATCTAGAAGAATTAGAAGAAAATGAAAAGAAGAAAATTAAAGTAGTAATTGGAAATAAGAAAAAAGAGCTTATAGAAGAAGAAACGAAAGATAATAAATTAATTAATATGGAAGAGTTGAAATATTATAACGGAATAGGTGGGTTCTCAAATGATGGAAATGAATATATTATTGAGGTTTCAAAAGAAAAAAGACCTCAAAGAGCATGGGCAAATATAATTGCTAATGATAAATTTGGAACAGTTATTACAGATAATTTTGGTGGTTATACATGGGATAGTAATAGTAGACTTAAAAGAATCACAAGATGGTCGAATAATCCAATTACTGATACTCCTTCAGAGTTTATTTATATAAACGAAAATGATAAATTATGGTCAGTTGGAAATAGACTTAAAACTAATCAAAATTATTACGTTATTCATGGAATTGGTTATTCAATATTCAAGCAACTGGAAAACAATATTTTAAATGAAGTTCTAACTTTTGTTCCAATTAATTCTAAAACAAAAATTAATAAGATTCATTTAAAAAACTTACTAAGAGAAAAAAGAAAGATAAATATTTATTATGGTGTAAACCTTGTTATGGGGGAAGATGAAGCGAAAACTGTTGGAAATATTGTAACAGAAAAGGTTGGAAATAAGATAATATGTAGAAATCTATGTAAGGATGAATTTGAAGATAGTGTAGTAATAAAGTCTAACAAGCTTATTTTAGAATATACAAATAATAAAAATGAATTTATGAATGATAAAATAGAAACCCAAGGCATTTCAATAGATGGAAGAGAGTCTATTAGTAATGGTAATTTTGTAGGTTTAAAATTTGAATTAGAATTAGACGAATTTGAGGAAACAGATATTATTGTTTCTCTTTCAACAGAAGAGATTGATTATATTGAAAAGGTTGATGAAGAGCTTGATAATGTTAAGAAATTTTGGAATGAAAAGACAAGTGTTTTAAAAATAAAAACACCTTCTGATGAGACTAATATTTTATTGAATTCATGGATAATTTATCAAACTTTATCGAGTAGATTATACGCTAGAAGCGGGTTTTATCAGTCTGGTGGGGCGGTAGGATTTAGAGATCAACTTCAAGATTGTTTAGGAATGAAGTTTATAGATTCTAATTTATTAAAGAATCAGATAATAAAATGTTGTAAACATCAATTTATAGAAGGTGACGTTTTACACTGGTGGCACGAAGAAACAGATAGAGGAATTAGAACGAGATTTTCAGATGATTTATTATGGCTCCCATATTCGATAATCGAATATACTGATTTTACTGGAGATTATGAGTTCTTAAAAACAGAAGTTGAGTTTTTAGAAGGAGAAAAGTTACAGGAAAATGATGATGAGAAATATGATTTATATAAAACAGGAGATAATAAAGAAAGTGTATTTAAACATGCAATAAAAGCAATTGAAAAATCAATAAATTTTGGTGAAAACGGATTGCCTAAAATAGGAAGCGGTGATTGGAATGATGGCTTTAGTACTGTTGGCAATAAAGGAAAGGGAGAGAGTGTATGGCTTGGATTTTTCCTATATGATATTTTAAATAGATTTAACAAAATCCTTGATTTTATGGGAGAAGAAGAATATAAAAAGAGATATGATTTTATAAAAAAAGAACTCAAAAAATCACTAAATAATAATGCTTGGGATGGGCTATGGTTTAGAAGAGCTTATACAGATAACCGGTGAAATAATTGGAAGTATTGAAAGCCCAGAGTGTAAGATAGATAGCATATCACAAAGCTGGAGCATTATTTCAGATGCAGCAGATAATGATAAAAAATATCACTCAATAAATTCACTTGAAAGTCATCTTGTTGATAGGCAAGCTGGAATAATAAAACTACTAACACCAGCATTTTCAAAAAGTGATTTAGAACCTGGTTATATAAAAAGATATCCAGAAGGTATTAGAGAAAATGGAGGACAATATACTCATGCTGCAATTTGGGCAATTATTGCATTTACTAAATTAGGATTTGGAGATAAAGCTGTTGATTTGTTTGAGATGATAAGTCCTATTGGTCATTCCAAAACACCTGAAAAATCTGATGTTTATAAAATAGAACCATATGTAATTTCTGCTGATATCTATTCTAATCCAGATATGCTTGGAAGAGGTGGATGGAGCTGGTACACTGGTTCTAGTAGTTGGTATTATAAAGCTGGAATTGAAAATATATTAGGTCTACAAGTTAATAATGGGAAACTAAGGATTAATCCATGTATAAAATCTGATTGGAAAGAGTATGAAATAAAGTATAAGTATAAATCTAGTTTATATGAAATTAAGATTTATAATCCAAATGGAAATAATACAGGAGTAAAAGAAGTTAAGATTAATGGAGTTGTACAGGAAGATAAAGAGATAGTTTTAAGAGATGATGGAGGAAATTATTTTATTGAGGTTGAGATGTTGTAAAAATAATGTAAAAAAAATGTAAAAAAAACTTGTATCTAATTTTTTTTTATGATATATATTAATTTAAATAGTGCAAACGGAAAAAATTAGAAAGGGGTACAAAGAAAAGGATGGAAGAACTAGGAATTGATATTAACAAAAAAACTATACTAGTAGTAGATGATGAAGAAAGTATTGTTGAACTATTAGTATATAATTTAGAGAAAGAAGGATACAAAACTTTACAAGCAAATGATGGTGCAAAAGCTGTTGAAATTGCTACTAAAGAAAGACCTGATTTGATTTTACTAGATGTAATGCTTCCAAATATGGACGGAATTAGTGTTTGTAAAAGAATTAGATATTCACTTAATGTTCCAATTTTAATGATCTCTGCTAAAGATACTGAATTAGATAAAGTAGTTGGTTTAGAAATGGGAGCTGATGATTATATAACTAAGCCATTTAAAATTAGAGAAGTAATGGCTAGAATCAAGGCTAATTTAAGAAAATCTGAATTAATGATGCAACCAGAATCAAAGGCAGATGGTGAAGAGAATGTTATTAATGTTGGTGACTTAAGTTTAGATTTAAAGAAAATTGAAGCCAGAGTAAAAGGTGAGATAGTTGATTTAACAATAAAAGAATTTGAAGTTCTAAAATATTTAGCTACTCAACCGGGAGAGGTTGTAACAAGAGAAATGCTTCTTAAAAAGGTTTGGGGTTACGATGATTATGTTGGAGCAATAAGAACAGTAGATGTTACTGTAAACAGAATTAGAGATAAGATAGAAAAAGATAAAGCAAATCCAAAAATCTTGGTAACTAAAAGAGGCGTAGGATATTATGTAATTGGAAATAAAAACTAAAAAGAGCGAAAAGCAAAAAGGGGACGCGCACCAAAAGCAACTTGAAAAATTTTTCAAGTTGCTTTTGGTGCACGTCCCCTTTTTGCTTTTCGCTTTTTTTAATTTTTTATTACATCTCTATTACATATTTTTATAAACCCTTGAATAATACAAAATAAGTGATATAATAAGGAAAATACTGATTTAGAGGTAGAAGATGTTAAAAAGTATACAAATAAAAATAGTATTAATTTTTATGATACTAGGGATGTTTATGATAGGTGCTCTAGGAATTATCTTTGGATATGAACTTCAGGAAATAAATGACGCAGCAGCATCTGGAGAAAATGTATCTGAATTAGTACTTGATCAAATAGAAGAAACAAAAATTATTACTTTAGTTGCAATACGGTGTTTTTGCTGTAGTTTCAATAATTGTTGGACTTGTTCTTTTAAATGTTATTATAAAACCAATTTTAAAACTTATAAAAAATGCAGAATTGGTTGCAAATGGCGAACAATCAGAAATTAAGTATTTAGAAGATGGTAAAACAAAAAATGAAATAGATGAATTAACAAAAGCATTTAGTTTGATGCATAGTGAGTTGAATGAAAATTTAAACGAAGTATCTAGACAAAAGAAACAAATTGAAACAATTCTTTTACATGTTACTGATGGAATTATTGCATTTAACTTAGAAGGAAATATTATTCACTGCAATAGAGCAGCTGAACAATTATTAGAATTAACAGACAAAAACTTATCTTTCAATGATATATTTAAAAAACTAGATGTAGATATTAATCTAGAAAAAGTAATATATTTAGAGAATTGGACTTCAACAGAATCTAGAGTTTCGTTTGGTGAGAAAACATTAAATCTATTTTTCGCACCTTTTAAAGATGAAAATGATAGACCAGGTGGTGTAATAATTGTAATTCAAGATATTACAGAGCATGTAAAACTAGATATGATGAGAACAGAATTTGTTGCAGATGTATCACATGAATTAAAAACGCCAATTACATCTATTCTGGGATATGCTGACACATTACTTGAGGGTGAATGTGATGAAGCAATTTCTAAGAAATTCTTAGAAAGAATTTCTGATCAAGCAAAAAGGATGTCAATCTTAGTTAGCGATTTATTAACTTTATCTAGATATGATAGTGATATGGTTGTTACAAACAAAACAGAATTTGATTTAGGCGAATTAGTAAAAAATACATATGATAATCTAATTTTTGAGATTGAGAAAAAGAATCAAAAAGCGGAATGTTTTGTTACAGCAGATGTTCCTCACGTTTATGCTGATAAAGCTGGAATAGAAAGAGTTGTTACAAATATTTTAACTAATGCAATAAAATATACTCCTGAAGGTGGAGAAATAAAAATCTATGTTGGATTTGTTTATAATGATGCATATATAAAAATTATAGATAATGGAATAGGTATTCCAGAAGAGGATTTAGAGAAAATATTTGAGAGATTCTATAGAGTTGATAAAGCAAGAACAAGGGAAATGGGTGGTACAGGACTTGGACTATCTATTGTAAAAGAAATAATTGAGAGAAATGATTCAAGAATTGATGTAAAGAGTGAACTTGGAAAAGGAACAGAAGTTGTTATTAGAATACCAACAAAACATGAAGATGATAAAAAAAATGAAAATAAATAAGAGGTGGAATTATGCAAGATTTTATTAATAATTTAAATTTAAATAGTACGGAAAAATATATATTTTTAGGGGGAGCTTTAATAATAATCATAATAATATTAATGATTACATATAAGCTAGATAGTATGCCTAAACATACAAAAATGAAAGCAAAAAAAGTTAAAAATAATAGAAAAAAGGATTTAGATGAAAGCTCACCTATAGAAGAAATTGAAGATAATTATGAAGAAGACTACGAAGATTCTATTCCAAATAACTTAGATGACGAAATTGATGATATCCAAGTTGATGATAATAAATTCGATGGTGCTTTCCCTGGAGATTTTGATGCAGACGAAGAATTTGAAGATGAAGATTACGTAGATGATGAAGAATATAATGATGAAGACTACGAAGACGATATTGAAGATGCTTTTGAAAAAGAAGAAGAAACTAATAATGAAGAAGTAAAAGATGATGAATTATCAGAAGAAACAGATATAAACAACTCTGTAGAAGATAATAATGAAGATGATATAGATATATATTCATATGATACATCAGACTATAATTCAAACGAACAAGATGAGCTACCAGAAATGAATAGTAATGATGAAACTGAAATAAATACTGAAGAAGATAAAGAAGAAGCAGGTTTATTTGATTTTACAGCTGATAATGATCAGATTAATGATGAAACATTTGACGAAATAGAAGAAAATGAAGCTGATTCAGAAGTAGTCAACAATGTTGAGGATGATTTTGATAGTCCTTTTACACAAGATACACCAGAAGAAACAATAATAGAAGATGTTGTAAAGGAAACTCCAAAGAAAAAGACAACGAAAAAGAGCAGTACTACTAAGAAATCAACTACTAAAAAAACATCTACAGCTAAGAAAAGTACTACAAAGAAGACAACAAAAAAGAAATAAGATTAAGAATAAGAGAGGTTAGAAAATGAATCCCAAGGTTAAAAATGCATTAGAGTGGACATATTGTATTGTAATTGCAGTTGCTTTAGCTTTATTAGTAAGATATTTTGTTGGAACACCAACAATAGTTAAACAGCCTTCAATGTATCCGACACTAAAACCTGATCAAAGATTAATATTAAATAGACTTGCAATTACATTTCATAAAGACTTAAATAGAGGTGATATTATTACTTTTGAAGCACCTAGTAAAATAAGGGTTACAGATATTGAAGCTGATCTAAGTGATCCTGTTGCAGAATACAAAAATGGACCTAAAAATATTTTTTCAAAATTTACTTATTATGTGTTAGAAATAGGTAAAACAAGCTATATAAAAAGAGTTATAGGTCTTCCTGGAGAACATATTAAAATTGAAAACAATAAAGTTTATATTAATGGTAAAGAACTAAAAGAAGATTATTTAAGATCAGATGTTGTTACTACTAATGAAGGTGGAGCATTTTATGATTTAATAGTTCCTGATGATACTTATTTTGTAATGGGTGACAACAGAACAGAAAGCACTGATAGTAGATCTTTTGGATGTGTTCCATATGAAAAGATAGAAAGTAAAGTTGCTTTAAGATTTTGGCCATTAAGTTTATGGGGAAATCCAGACAAATAATAAATATATAAGAGGTATAAATTGGAGATTATAGGAAACAAAAAAAATAGAGTTTTTTTAGATAAAGTTGTGAAATCCAAAAACATTATACAAGCATATTTATTTATAGGAAAAGAGGGAATAGGCAAAAAACTAATAGCAGAGGAATTTGCTAAAAAAATATTATGTTTTGAATTGTCAGGAAATGATAATTGCAAATCTTGTATACGTTTTGAATCAAAAAATCATCCTGATTTTTCTTTATTAAATGAAGAATCGACTACAATAAAAATTAATGATGTAAGAGAATTAATAGATAGGGTAATTGAGAAACCAATTCTTTCTGAAAGAAAAGTATATATAATAAATGATGCTGATAAAATGACTAAAGAAGCTCAAAATTGTTTACTAAAGACTTTAGAAGAACCACAAGATTATGCTGTTATTATATTAATAGCAGACAATGAAAATATGATTTTAAATACAATAAAATCAAGATGTACAAGAATTTTATTTGACTCATTAACAAATGAAAAAATAAACGATCTTTTGAAACAAAAGGGATATAATAATTCTATTACTGAAAATATGTATAATTTATTTGGTGGAAGTATTGGTAAAGCCGAAAAAATGATTCAAAAGAAAGAAATATATGATTCTGTTGATAGATTACTGATGAAAATTGGAACTACAAATAAATTAGATTTTTATCTTGAAGGAAAGCAAATTTATATTAAAGATGAAATTCAAGGAATTCTAGAATATCTTATAGTTTCATTATATAACCTAGGAAGAAAAAATCAAAATTACTTAAACTGTGTAAATATTGTACAGGAAACAATTAATAAGATTAATAGTAATTGTAATTTTGATATGTGTTTAGATAATATGCTTTGGAAGATATGGGAGGAAGTAAATGAAAAAAATAATAGGAGTTAGATTTAAAAAGCCTGGAAAAACGTATTTTTTTGATCCTTGCAATTTTCAAATAGAAAAAGGTGAAAAGGTAATTGTTGAAACAAGCTTAGGAGACGAACTTCGGAGAGGTTGTTGTAACTGCTAAAGAAGTTGATGATAAATCTGTTGTTGCACCACTTAAAAAAGTTATAAGAATGGCTACAGATAAAGATAAGAAAATGTATGAAGAGTATAAGTCTAAAGAACCAGAAGCTCTTAAGATATGTAAAGAAAAAATTGCAAAACATGGCTTAAAAATGAAACTAATAGATTCTGAATACAAATTTGATGGAAGTAAACTAGTTTTCTATTTTACAGCTGATGGAAGAATTGATTTTAGAGATTTAGTAAAAGAATTAGCTACAATTTTTAAAACTAGAATTGAACTAAGACAAATCGGAGTAAGAGATGAAATAAAAAGAATTGGTGGAAATGGAGCTTGCGGTAGACAACTTTGTTGTTGTTCTTTCTTAGGTAATTTTGAAGCTGTGTCAATTAAAATGGCGAAAGAACAAAATTTATCTCTAAATCCATCAAAAATATCTGGATGTTGTGGAAGATTAATGTGTTGCTTGAAATATGAGCAAGATGTATATGATGAAAAATTAAAAAGACTTCCAAAAATTGGAGCAATTGTTGAAACACCTGAAGGTGAAGGAGAGGTTTGCTCAATTGAAACTTTAAAAGAGGTTTTAAAAGTTAAAATATCTGATGGAGAAGAGTCTTTTTTTAGAAGATATAAATTAGAAAATATCAAAGTAATAAAAGATGCAGAAGAAAAAGATGATAATATAGATGTTGAAAATCAAGAGGATCTTAAAGAACTAGAAGAATTAGAAAAGCTTGAAAGAATGGATAATGATACAAATGATGAAACTATATAAGATATAAGGGGAGAAAAGAATGAAGACACTTATCAAAAATGCAATTTTATTAGATATGGTTGGAGAAACACCAAATATTAGAAAAACTGATATTTTAGTTAATGATAAAATTATTGAAAAAATTGAATCAAAAATAGATGAAAATGCTGATGAAGTTATAGATGCAAAAGAAATGATTGTAATGCCTGGACTAGTTAATACACATACACATTTAGCAATGAGTATTTTTAGAGGATATAAAGACGATAGAAAGTTAATGGATTGGCTTGAAAACGCTATTTTCCCAGTTGAAGACAAATTAAGACCAGCTGATATTTATTGGAATTCATTATTATCATGTATTGAACTAATTAAATCAGGAACAACTACTTTTAATGATATGTATTTTAGAATGGATAAAACTATAGAGGCTGTTGAAAAATCAGGTATGAGAGGTGTTATATCATGGTGTATAACGGATGATTCAATTAAAGACAAGCCTGAAATGACAAGAAAATATTTTAACAAATATAATTATAAAGACAGTAAGATTAAAGTTTATGTATCAGCACATGCCCCATATTCTTGTAATCCAGAGACTTTAAAACTTTGTGTTGATTTAGCTAAAGAACTAAATACAGGAATACATATTCATCTTTCTGAGACAATGGATGAAGAAAAAACTATTAGAGAAAGATATGAACAATCTGCAACAGAATATTTAAATGATGTCGAATTATTTGATGTTCCTGTAGTATTGGCTCATGGAATATATATTTCTGATTCTGACTTAGAAATTATAAAAAATATTAAAGGTGGTATTTCACATAATCCAATAAGTAATTGCAAGCTTTCTTCAGGAATATGTAATGTTACTAAACTTAGGGAAAATGGAATAAATGTTGGAATTGGTACTGATGGAATTGGAAGTACAACAACTCTTGATATGTTTGAAGAAATGAAGATGGCTGCATATCTTCAAAAAGTAAATACAATGGAGCCAACATCAATTAATGCATATCAAATTCTTAAAATGGCAACTATAGAAGGAGCTAAGGTTCTAGGTTTAGAAAATGAAATAGGAACAATTGAAGTTGGAAAAAAAGCTGATATAATTTTAATTGATAATAACAAAACTCATTTATATCCTGAAAATGATATATGCGCTAATCTAGTGTATTCAGCTAATGGAGCTGATGTTGATACTGTAATAATTGATGGAAAGGTTGTAATGAGAGATAGAAAAATTTTAGGTATAGATGAAGATGAAGTAAAAGAAAAGGTAGATAAGATAGTAAAAAGATTATTGTAAGTTATAAAAAAATTAAATACTTAGTGGATAAACTATTGACATTTGCATTAAAATTAATGTATAATATGTAACATCGGTAGAGATAAAAGACACAAAGATTTTAAAAAAAGTTAAATCCCACAAAATGGTTTAAGCTTCGGAAGGAGGGAAATAGATGTCAGAGGTTAAAGTAAAAGATGGTAATATAGAAGACGCTCTAAAAAGATTTAAAAGACAATGTGCTAGAAATGGAGTTCTTCAAGAAGTAAGAAAAAGAGAACACTACGAAAAACCTAGTGTTAAGAGAAAGAAAAAGTCAGAGGCTGCAAGAAAAAGAAAATTTTAATTTTTAAAGAAAACGTTAGAAATAACGTTTTTTTTTATACAATAGTAAAGATTGGATTTTGATGGGCAAGGACAAGCCCTGTCCCTACAAATAACATAATTGCAGAAGGCGTAGGGGTGGGGCTTGTCCCCACCTGGTTTTAACAATAAATTAAAATAATGGAATAAATCAATAATAAACAAGAAATAATAATAATAAAAAATAAGGAGATATATTAAATGCAACAAATAGATTTTAAATTAAATAATGAAATAAAAGTTCATTTAATAAAAAATGATAAATATAAAACTGATTTATTAGCACTTTTTTTGACTGTTCCACTTCAAAGAGAAAACATTACTAAAAATGCTTTAATTCCAATAGTTCTAAAAAGAGGATGTAATAAATTAAAAACACAAAATGAAATAAATGAAAAACTTGAAGAAATGTATGGTGCTGTATTTGATGCAGGCCTTGATAAAACTGGAGATAATTTAATTATAAAATTCTATTTAGAAAGCATTAATGATAATTTTTTACCAGGTGATAATCAAAATATAGAAAAGGCTATAGAGTTAATTACTAATATTGTTTTTGAACCATTAATTGAAAATGGCAGTTTTATCAAAGAATTTGTTGATAGTGAAAAAAATAATTTAAAAGTAATAATTGAATCAAAAAAAGATAATAAAGATAGATATGCTTTAGATAGATGTATTAATTCAATATATGGTGATAACGGATATGGATTATCAAAACTTGGATATATAGAAGATTTTGAGAGTATTGATGAAAAAAACTTATATCAGGAATATTTAAAACTAATTAAAAATTCTAAAATAGATTTCTTTATTTCAGGAAATTTCGATGAAGAGAAAATATCAATAAAAGTAAAGAGTCTTGAGAATAACAGTTTACTAAATAATAGAGAAGAGATATTTAAGAAAAATGATTTCAGAGAAGAGAAAAAGGAAAAGACAGATGAAATAAAAGAAATAAAAGAGAAAATGGATGTTACTCAAGGTAAACTTGTTATAGGATTAGATATTTTACCTAATAATTTAGGAGATTACAGATTTATAGCTGCAATGTATAATACTATTTTAGGAGATGGAGCAAATTCAAAACTATTCCAAAATGTTAGAGAAAAAGCTGGACTAGCTTATACGGCTAAATCAAATTATATAATTCAAAAAAATAACATTTTTATTAGATGTGGAATAGAAATTGATAATTATAACAAAGCTGTAGATATTATTAAAGAACAACTAGAAGACATAAAAAATGGAAACTTTTCCGATGATGACATTGAGAACGGTAAAAAATATATTGTTTCAGGAATAAAGTCAATTTACGAAGAACAAGATACAGAAATAATCTTTTCTTATGGTCAAGAGATTTCGCCAATTCCAGTAACTCCAGAGGAGTACAAGGATAGAATTAAAAAAGTTACAAAGGAACAAATTGTTGAATTTGCTCAAAATATTTGTATTAATACTATCTATTTCATAACTGATAAAAATATATGATGATGGGGGAAATAATGCAGATTATCGAAAATAATTTAATTAAAGAAAAAGTGTATATAGAAAAATTAGAAAATGGAATGACCTTAATGTGTATTCCTAAAAAAGGTATTTCAAAAAAATATATAATTATTGGTGTTAATTATGGTTCAAATGATAATAAATTTGAGGTAGATGGCCAAAAAATTGAAATACCCGAAGGAGTTGCACATTATTTAGAACATAAAATGTTTGAACAGGAAAATGGAAGAAATAGCTTAGATGTATTATCAAGTTTAGGAGTAAATGCAAATGCATTTACAACAAATGATTTAACAGCATATCTTTTTGGTTGTACTGACAATTTTTATGAAGCTATGGATGAGCTTTTTGATTATGTTCAAAGTCCATATTTTACTGATGAAAATGTTGAAAAGGAAAGAGGTATTATTAGACAAGAAATACAGATGTATAAAGATGAGCCACAGACTGAAGTTTATATGAATGCTTTAAGAGCAATGTATAAAAATATTGCATTAAGGGATGATATTGCTGGAACCGTTGAATCTATTGAAAAAATTGATAAAGATACTTTATACAAATGTTATAATAATTTTTATACTCCTGAAAACATGACAGTTGTAGTATCAGGTGATTTTGTTCCAGAAGAGATTTTTAAGGAAATAAAATCTAGAATTAAAACAGATAAAAAAGTTATGACAGCCAAAAAGATAAAAGAAAAAGAACCTGAAGAAATAAATCAAGAAAAAATTGAAACTAAAATGGATATATCAACACCAATTTTTATTATTGGATATAAAGATAAAGTTCCAGATAAAGAAATTGTTAAAAGACATATTTCCGTAGAGATTTTGCTTGAAATAATGGTTGGAAATAGTTCAGAATTATATAAAGAATTATATGAAGGAGGTTTAATACACTATGAACTTGGAACAAATTATGAATTCTCCGCAGACTATGCATTTTGTATGATTCAAGGACAAACTTGTGATGTTGAAACAGTTACAAAAAGAGTAAAAGAAAAGATTGATGAAATAATAAAAAATGGAATTTCTGAAGAAGAATTTGATAGGATTAAGAAAAAGATATATGGCTTCTATGTAAGAGATTTTGATAGTGTTGAAACAGTTGCAAATACTTTTTTAATTGATCATTTAAAAGGAATTAATGCATTTGATTATTTCGAAGAATTTTTATCACTAACAAAAGAGTATGTAGAGAAAGTTGGAAGAGAGGTTTTTGATTCAGAAAATATGATTTTGTCGGTTGTTAATCCTAAATAAAATGACGAAAAAAATAGAAAAAAAACGAATAATCTAAAATAATAAAACTAATTAAGTAAAAAGAGCAAAAGCTGTCATACGAAAGTATAGACAACTTTTGTTTTTTTATTGACTTATAGTGTAAAAATATGGTATTTTTTAGTTAATAGAAATTAAAATTTCTATTAAAACGACGTCGAAAAAAATCTTCATAGGGATAAACATGATGATTTTGAAAATATTTTCTAAATTTAGAAAATATAATGCTATAAAAAATTGAAAATCAATTTTTTAGATTAAAACTAATATATATTTTGTAGAAAAAGGAGTGACTGTTATGATAAATGAGAAAATTTGCAAATTAAGAGATGAGTTAAATAAGAGCATTTCCGAAGGACAAAATTATGAAGTAATATATGAATTAAGTGTTAAATTAGATGAAGTAATAGCTGAATATTACAAGGAGATAGCACAAAACTAAATATAAAAATAACAAGCAAAAAAAGCTTGTTATTTTTTATGCTTTTAATTTATAATAGAATTATAAGGAGGATAATTATGTTTGAATTAGATGGAGTTAAGTTGCTATATCATAATAGTATTAGAATTGCTAAAGATAAAAAGATATATATTGACCCTTATAAAATAAATCAAAATTACAATGATGCAGATATTGTTTTAATTACACATCCACATTATGATCATTTTTCTGTAAAAGATATTAGTAAGGTGTCATGTAGTTATACTTTATTCTTTGGACCAGAAGAATGTAAAAACGATTTGATAAACATTGGAGTAAATGAGTCAAATTTTATTGCAGTTAAACCATATGAAAGTTTTGATTTTGAAAATGTTGTTAAGATTGAAACAGTTCCTGCTTACAACAAAAATAAAGATTTTCATCCAAAAGAAAAAGAGTGGGTAGGATATGTTTTAGAAATAGATAAAACAAGATATTATATCGCTGGAGATACTGATAATATAAGAGAGTTAAATAAAATAGAATGTGATGTAGCGTTCATACCAATAGGCGGAACTTATACAATGAATTATGTTGAAGCTGCTGCATTAACAAATAAGTTAAAACCTAAATACGTATTTCCAACACATTATGGAACAATTGTAGGAGAACCAGAATATGGAATTCTATTTGAAGAATTAATTGATAAAAAGATTGAATGTGTTATTTAACATAAATAATTGACAAATAATTACAAAAGCGATATAATTTTATAAATTTGAGTTTATATAATTCAAAGAGGGTTAGTTCTACCGCATGACTTTAAAAAATGCGGTGACTTCTTCTACCGCATTTTGATACCGCTCACAGCAAAGTACCTCCTACATATTATAGTAATGACGAATGCGGGCGAAGACATTATACTTATTTTGATAAATGGTATTCCTTCTTAGGGAGGGGTATTGTTTATAAAAATTTGGAACCCTTGTAAATGAACTAGAGGAATGGGCAATCTATTTTGGTTGCTCATTTCTTATTGAAAAAAATAAAAAAAATTTCAAAAAAACTATTGCAAATTATGTTTTTATATATTAAAATTTATCCAAGTGGAGAAAAGTGGTGCAAAGTGGTAGAAAAATCCATGGAGGTGAGGAAAGGTTGTTAATAGGCGAATTTGAACATTCAATTGATAATAAAGGAAGATTAATTATGCCAGCTAAATTGCGTGATGATATTGGCGAAAACTTCGTTGTTACAAAGGGTTTGGATGGATGTCTATTTGCTTTTTCAATTACTGAATGGACAAACTTTGAAGAAAAATTAAAATCACTTCCACTTTCAAATAGAAATTCTAGAGAGTTCACAAGATTTTTCCTATCTGGTGCAACAGAATGTGAAATAGACAAACAAGGAAGATTCTTAATACCAGCAAATTTAAGAGAATCTGCTGGATTAGAAAAAGAAACTGTTATTATTGGTGTTGGAACTAGAATTGAAATTTGGAATAAAGAGAAATGGACAAAATATAGTAGCGATGATAATATTTCTGTAGAAGAAATTGCAGAAAACATGTCAATGCTTGGTATATAACTTAATTTTTTAAGTTTATATAAAGATACAGAAGATTTTTTAAGATACAAAAGATAAAATTTCTACAACACAAAAGATAATCGGGGTATACCCTGCAAAAGAAGTTTAAAAAACAAAAGAGTTTTTTTAACTACAAAAGAACCTCAAATTTTACCAAAGAAAAGAGGACGTGCGGTTTTGCACGTCCATAGCGTCATTTAAAAAAGAAAAACTGATAGAGGTGCAGTTAAATGGAATTTAAACATAAGTCTGTTCTATTAAATGAATGTATTCAAGGGTTAAATATTAATCCAGATGGAATATATGTTGATGGAACATTAGGCGGGGCAGGACATAGCCTTGAGATAGTAAAAAGATTATCAGATAATGGAAGACTTATAGGGATTGATAGAGATGAAGATGCTCTAAAAGTTGCAAAAGAAAAATTAAAAGATTTTAATAATGTTATTTATTATCACGGAAATCATGATAATGTTAAAAGCATATTACAAGATCTTGGAATTGATAAAGTTGATGGAATTCTACTTGATTTAGGAGTTTCGTCATATCAATTAGATGAAAGAAATAGAGGATTTAGTTACCTAGGAGAAAATAATTTAGACATGAGAATGGATCAAACTCAAGAACTAGATGCAAGTTATGTTTTGAATAATTATTCTGAGATAGAGCTTGCAAGAATTATTTTTGAATATGGTGAAGAAAAATTCTCAAGACAAATTGCTAAAAATATTGTAAAATATAGAAATACAAAAAAAATAGAAACAACAAAGGAACTGGTTGAAATTATAGAAACATCTATACCATTTAAATATAGAAATAATGATTCACATCCAGCAAAAAGAACTTTTCAAGCCATAAGAATAGAAGTTAATAATGAGATAAAGCCTCTATATAATACTATAATAAATAGTATAGATTGTTTAAATCAAAAAGGAAGGTTGTGTGTAATTACATTTCATTCACTTGAAGACAGAGCTGTAAAAAATGCATTTATAGATTCTGAAGGTAGATGTATTTGTCCACCTGGATTACCATATTGCGCATGTGGCAAGGTTAGTAAGGGAAAAATAATTACCAAAAAACCAATATTACCATCTGAAGATGAATTAAAGAATAATTCAAGAAGTGCTAGTGCAAAATTAAGAATTTTTGAAAAAAACTAATGAGGAGGTGAAAAATAACTTATGGCATATTCCGCGAGTAGCAGATATCAATATGGAACGAGCCCAAGAAAATTAGAGCCAGAATATAGAAAAGTTCCTAAAAAATATCCGAAGAAATCTACGATGGCCAATAATAAAAAAGCTATGGCAAAGAAAAAGAAAATACAAAAAAAAGCAGTTATTTATGTTGTAATTGCATTTTTAGCGTTTTTCGCTATAAGTTATAGAAATTCACAAATAGATGAAGCCTTCTCAAAAACAGAGGACTTAAAGGAAAACTATCAAGCGATTCAAAAGGAAAATGAGCAAATAGAGGTTAGTATTGATAATAGTTTAAATTTAAATAATGTTGAACAATCGGCTAAAGAGCAACTTGGAATGCAGAAGATGACTAATAAACAGACTGTTTATGTTACTCTTCCTAAAAAAGATTATATTGAATCTGATATTGATTCATCTGACTTAGAGCAAAACAAAGGTGTAGTTGAAAAAGTATTCGATTTCTTTAAAAATATATTTTAAAATGTATGAGTTAAGATTATATTACTCATACATTTTTTATATTGTGGGAAAGTCCTCAGGAGACGGGCAGGGACAAGCCCTGCCCATACAAATATATTTATTGCAAAAGATGTAGGGGTGGGGCTTGTCCCCACCTTTGTGCATAAAAATCAGTTTACATTCAATAATTTATAAGATATAATATGAAAAAAAGATTGTTGTTAGGAGGGCTTATGAAAATAGATATAACAGATAAAATTGAATATGTTGGAGTAGATGATAAAACTCTTGATTTGTTTGAGAGTCAATATATAATTCCAAATGGTGTTTCATATAATTCTTATATAATTAAAGACGAAAAAATTACAATTATGGATACAGTTGATAAAAGAGCTACTGATGAATGGTTTGATAATATAGAAAAATCTCTAAATGGAGAAAAACCATATTATTTAGTAATATCCCATTTAGAGCCTGATCATTCTGCTAATATAGAAAAATTAGCAAAAAAATATCCTGATATGAAAATTATTGTTAATAAAAAAGAAGTTGATATGATGCCTCAATTTTTCGATGAGGATTTGTCTGAGAGATTTGAAATTGTTAAAGAAGGGGACGTAATTGATTTAGGAATTCATAAATTACAATTTTTTATGGCTCCCATGGTTCATTGGCCAGAAGTAATGGTTACTTATGAACAAACTGAAAAGGTATTATTTACAGCTGATGGATTTGGAAAATTTGGAAGCTTAGATACAGACGAAGATTGGGCATGTGAGGCAAGAAGATATTATTTTAATATTGTAGGGAAATATGGAGCTCAAGTACAAATGCTACTTAAAAAAGTGGCCAATTTAGACATAAAAATAATTTGCCCATTACATGGTCCGATTCTTAAGGAAAATTTAGAGTATTATATTAATAAATATGATATTTGGAGTAGCTATAAACCAGAAGATGATGGAGTTTTTGTTGCATATAATTCAATTCATGGGAACACTAGAAAAGCTGTTGAAGAACTTGAAGATATATTAAAAGAAAATGGGGCTAAAAAGATTTCAATAAGTGATCTAGCTAGAGAAGATATTGCTGAAGCAATTGAAGATGCATTTAGATATGACAAAATAATTATTGCTACACCAACTTATGATGCAGGTTTATTTCCAACAACTGAGCTATTTTTGAGAGAACTAAAACATAAAAATTATCAAAACAAGAAAGTTGGAATAATTGAAAATGGATCATGGGCTCCAATGGCAGCTAAATGTGTAAGAGCGATTTTAGAAGAAATGAAAAATATAGAAATATGTGATACAGTTGTAACAATAAAAACCAGAATGACAGAACAAAATAAAGAAGATATGACAAAATTAGTTAAAGAAATTTTAGGATAAAAGAGGGGGTGAAAAAAATGAAATATGAATGTACTGTTTGTGGATACATTTATGATGAAGAACAAGAAGGAGTTAAATTCGAGGATCTACCAGATGATTGGGTATGTCCACTTTGTGGAGTAGGAAAAGATATGTTCCAAAAAGTTGAAGAATAGTAAAAAAAAAGAATGTATCAGCGATTTCGCTGATACATTTTTTAATCATGTACATTTGACACAGTAATCTTACATCTTTTAGACCTACTGAATACAACACCACATTCAGGACAAATACAGAGTACAATGCATTTATCAGGATCTATTATAATAGATTCAAAAGGTTTCCCTCCAAGAGATTCCTCTCTTGATTCCTGTAATAATTCCAGACTAGCACGCATTTTTTGTTTTTTGCGCTCCAAAAGAGAAATAGAAAAAAATCCATCTTCGTTAAAGATAGCTTTTTTACCATCTGGTCTAATGTAATCATTAGGAAATAAGGGAATCGGATAAAACTCACGTACCACATGTGTATAGCCACAAATGCACTGTATTTCATCGGTTATAACTTGTGTCATAATTGATTCCTCCTTTATAAAGGCTGAAACGACAGGTACATAACCTTCGCATAATACGAATTAATTGTATTATAAAACGATATATATAATGTGTCAATAAGAAAATTAAACTATTGACATTTTATTATTTATTTGATAAAACATAAAAAATCATAAAAAAGGGGTAAAAAAATGAGAAATTTGATTGATATTCTGGATTTATCTGTAGAAGAAATTGATGAATTGATTAAAGTAGCTAAGAGTATTATGAAATCACCTTTAGATTATTCTAAAGTATGTAATCATAAGAAATTAGCTACTTTATTTTTTGAGCCAAGTACAAGAACAAGACTTAGTTTTGAATCTGCTATGATTGAGCTTGGGGGAAGTGTTATTGGATTTTCATCAGCAAATTCAAGTTCAACTGCAAAAGGGGAAAGCGTTGCTGATACAGTTAGAACAGTTGGATGTTACAGTGATATTATTGCTATGAGACATCCAAAAGATGGAGCAGCTTTAGTTGCTTCAGAAAAATCTCCAATACCAATAATTAATGCTGGAGATGGTGGACATCATCATCCAACTCAAACTTTAACAGATTTATTAACAATAAGTGCTGAAAAGGAAAGATTAGATAATTTAACAATAGGAATGTGTGGAGATTTGAAATTTGGAAGAACTGTACATTCACTTATTGCTGCAATGTCTAGATATAAAAACAATAAGTTTATTTTAATTTCACCTGAAGGATTAAAAATTCCTGAATATATTAAAAAGGACATTTTAGAAAAGAATAATATTGAATATATTGAAACAGCTGATATAGAAGAATACATGGATAAGTTAGATATTATTTATATGACTAGAGTTCAAAGAGAAAGATTTGACAGTGAAGATGAATATAACAAAGTGAAAGATTGTTATGTTTTAAAGAATAAAACATTAGAAAAGTCAAAAAAAGATTTATGTATAATGCATCCACTACCAAGAGTTAATGAAATATCTGTAGAGGTAGATGAAGACCCAAGAGCTGCATATTTTAGACAAGTAAAATATGGAAAATATATTAGAATGGCCTTAATTATGAAACTTTTAGAAGAAAAAGATACAATAATAAATAAAACTAAAACTAATGAGGAAATTGTAAGTGATTTAAAATGCAAAAATCCAAGATGTATTACAAGTATAGAACAAGAATTACCTAATATTTATGTATATACAAATAAAGTATATAGATGTAAATACTGTGAAACTATCAATGAGCTGTTAACATAAATTGACTATAATTCAATAATATGGTATAATCATAAGACATTATATATTAATTGCATATAAATAATACCTTATTCGCCGCAAAGCAAAGGAGGAAAAACTATGTATCCGGAAATGTTTTGCAGTGATAGAACAATAGAAGGGAAAGATGTGTCATTTATTATGATACCAGATTTCCGGCAAACAGTAACAGTTTGTAACAGCGAGAGTGATTGTCAGTATTATTCCGACACAGGTAGTTATACTATTTCGAAAGAAGTAAATCGGTATGGTTATTACAATGTGTATGCGAATGAGAATGACAGATGGTTTATTGAACATGATTTTTCAACTGGAAAACTAAAAGTTTTTATAACACAGTGGACAGATGAAATATTAACGCCTTTTGGAGAGGTGTTTAATAAAGCAATCAATGAATCATTACTTGAAGTGGTAAATGAGTATTATGAAAAAAAGAATACTGAGATTAGATTATATTTCTATGATAGTGAAAATGATATTTTAACATTGTCTAGAGACTATGATTGCTCAAAAAAATATCGGTATTCTTTAGAACGTTTCGGTGTTGAAAAAATATGGATTGATGAGAGATTTAAGAAGCCAACTAAAGATTGTTTCATTTTGGGAACTGTTAGAAGAACTATAGGTTCAAAGCGTGGTATGCTTCATGATTTTATTAATCCAATGTATCAAGTTAACTGGAACTTCAAAAAAGATGGCGATTGGAAAAGTCAATATGAGGATTTTATTTTTTCCGATAGCTATTATCAGATTGAAGAAAAGCTTATTATGCTACTAAAATTCACAACGAGAAATGAGTATTATTTTGATTATGTTATGAAAAGAATAAAAACAAATTATTATCGTAATCAAAATATCGAATCTGCAGATGAAATGGCAGAAAAATTTAATGGTGAAATAATGGGAGCTTTTAAGAAAGGAAATCTGGATAAACTCATCAAACTTCATAATGTTATTACTGCCAAGCAAGACTGCACAGACAAAAATTTTCGAATCTATTTAAAAGATAACCAGGCTAAAGTATTCAATCCAAGTGATATAATTTATATTGAATATGAAAACGGAGAACGGGATTTTTGCAAAACTGCAGCCTGGGTTTATCAAAACAGAAAGAAATGTAAAAATGCAACATGTATTTATTTGGGAAACTTAAGAAAGAAGTACCAGATTAGCGAGCGGATTGTATAAGGTGTTATTATTTAGTATGCAGACAAGACAAAGAGGGGAAGATAATCTTCCCCTCTTTTATATTATAGTAGGAAAGTTTGGATTTAATGGAGAACTCTAGTTCTCCATAAGTGGCGAAGCTACTTTTTTAACATATTTAAAAAATAAAAGAATATATTTAACTATAAAATAATTGGGAGTGGATAATGGTAAATCATACTTTAGGAATGCGAAAGAGGATTAAAATAGAGTTCTATATATTATTTATTTGTTTTATTTGTTTAATTATTAGAATTGGATATATACAACTTATTAAAGGAAAAGTTTTAAGACAGATGGCATATGATCAACAAAGTATTCAAAGAACAGTTAGTCCAAAAAGAGGGATAATATATGATAGTCAAGGAAAAATTCTCGCTGTAAGTAGCACAGTTGAAAGCGTTACAGTAAATCCAAACAACATAAAAAAAGAAGATAAAGAAAAGGTATCAAGAGCTTTGTCTGAGATATTTGAACTAGATTATGATAAAGTATTGTCTAAAGTAAGTAGGAATAGTTCAATAGAAATAATAGTAAAGAAAATTGATAAAGAAAAAAGTAATGAATTAAGGAGATGGTTAATTGATAATAATATTACCGTAGGAGTAAATATTGATGAAGATACTAAAAGGTATTATCCATATGAAGACTTAGCTTCACACGTAATTGGATTTTGTGGAAGTGATAATCAAGGTCTTGGTGGAATTGAAGCAAAATATGAAGAAATTCTAAAAGGAAGTAATCGGAAGTATAGAGAAACAAACAGATGCAAAAGGTGGAAATATAGAAGATACAAAAGAAAAATATAATGATGCAATTGATGGAAATGATATTACATTAACAATAGACAGCACAATTCAATCAATTGTAGAAAAACATCTTGAAGAAGCATGTATCGACAATGTGTGTACAGATGGTGGAAATATTATTGTAATGAACCCTAAAAATGGGGATATTTTAGCAATGGCTACATATCCTAGCTATAATTTAAATTCTCCTTTTGAAATTAATACAGAGGAACTAAAAAACAATTGGGATTCAATGTCACCAGAAGACAGGAATAATAGCCTCCAAGCAATGTGGAGAAACAAAGCTATTGCAGATACTTATGAGCCTGGATCAACATTTAAATTAGTAACAGCATCAGCATCACTAGAAGAAGGAATAACTCAAACAGATAAACAAGGTGAATTTTGTTGTACAGGTGGAATAGAGGTAGCTGGTGTACGTATAAAATGTTGGAGATATTATAGACCTCATGGCCCGGAGTCTCTAAGAGAAGCTTTAATGAATTCATGTAATCCAGTTTTTATAGGCCTTCGGGCAAAGATTAGGCGTTTCAACATATTACAGTTATTTAAGAAAATTTGGATTTTTAGAAAAAACAGGAATAGATCTTCCAGGAGAGGCATCAAGCATTTTTTTAAAAGAAGAAAAAGTTGGACCAGTGGAACTTGCAACAATTTCATTCGGTCAAAGATTTGAAGTTACACCAATTCAAATGATAACAATGGTTTCGAGCATTGCAAATGAAGGAAGATATGTTCATCCAAGATTAGTAAAAGAAATAAAAGATAGTAGAACCGGTGAAGTTACAATATTAGAACCACAATTTGGAGAACAGGCAATATCTAAAGAAACAGCAAATTCTGTTTTAGATATGATGGGTTCAGTTGTATCAGAGGGAACGGGAAAAAATGCAAAAGTTCAAGGTTATAATATTGGAGGGAAAACTGGAACATCTGAAGATGGAGTTAATACTAATAAATATGTAACATCATTTATAGGTGTAGCAACAATTGACGAACCTATAGCAACAATTCTTATAACACTATATAATCCAACAGGAGAAGGAGGACATCAAGGTGGTGGTGTTGCAGCACCAATAGCTGGAAAAGTTTTTTCTGAAATACTACCATATTTAAATGCAAATAAAAATGAGGAAGATAAAAAAGAAATTGAGATGCCAGATGTAAATAATATAAAACTAGGGGAAGCTGAAAAGATTTTATCTGATTTAAACATAAATGTAAAAATTAATTCACAATCAACAGACTACAATAAACAAAGTATTGTAACAAGACAAATACCAGACCCAACAATAAAAATTACAGAAGGTAGCAATGTAATTTTATATGTAGAATAAAAATATAAATTAACTATGTACAAAACAATTGTAGGGGCGGGTTTCCATGACCGCCGAAATAAAACATATAATTTTTCAAAATTACCTATGTACAAAAACAATAAATAAGTATATAATAAAAAAAACTGTGCCAATATGATTATATTGTTCAGTAAAAAATTAGAAGATTGTAATCTTTTATTAATAATTTATATGATAGGAGAGAATTATGGAATTAAGAAAAATATTGAGCGGAGTTGAGAATTTAAAGGCAAAAGGAAATATAGATGTTGAAATAAAAAGTATAGAAAAAGACTCTAAAAAGATTAAAGAAGGTTCACTTTTTATTGCAATAAAAGGATTTGATTATGATGGCCATGATTATATTGAAGAAGCAATACAAAATGGCGCAAAAGCAATTATTATAGAAGATATAAAAAAAGCTAAAGGTATAAAATTTCCTGAAGATATTACAATAGTAATTTCAGAAAATACAAGACATACATTAGCAATCTCTGCTTGTAATTTTTATGGAAATCCTTCAAAAAAACTACAGCTAATAGGAGTTACTGGAACAAAAGGAAAAACAACTACTACATATATGATAAAAAAATTATTAGAAGCTGAAGGCAAAAAAGTAGGATTAATAGGAACTATTGAAAACTATATTGGAGAGGAAAGCCTTGGAGAAAGCGAAAGAACAACACCAGATAGCTTAGAATTACAACAAATATTATATAAAATGGTAAAAGAAAAAGTAGAATATGCAGTTATGGAAGTATCATCTCAAGCATTAAAGCTAAACAGGGTTGATGGATGTGATTTTGATGTAGGTGTATTTACAAACTTTTCAAAAGAACATATTAGTGAAAAAGAACATACAGATATGGAAGATTATTTTAATTCTAAATTAAAATTATTTGACATGTGTAAAATAGGATTTATAAATGCAGATGATTTTAGAACAGGAAGAATAAAAAAATCTGCAAAATGTGAATTAAAAACTTATGGTGTTAATAATCAATGTGATTTGCTTGCAAAAGATATTACAATTACAAATGTTAGTGTAGATTATAGAGCAAAAATATCTGATAAAAATGAAAGAATAAAAGTTAATATTCCAGGAAGATTTAGTGTTTATAATTCATTAGCAGCAATATCTGTTGCACGTTATTATGGAGTTTCATCTGAGGTTATTAAAACAGCCCTTGAAACACTAAAGGTTCCAGGAAGAAGTGAATTAATTCCTAATAAAAAAGAATTAAATATAATGATAGATTATGCACATTCTCCAGAAAGTTTGGAATGTATTTTATCAGCAGTTAAAACATATACAAAAGGAAGAGTAATCTTAGTATTTGGATGTGGTGGAGACAGAGATAAAGAGAAAAGACCTATAATGGGTGAAATTGCAGGTAGATTAGCAACATATACAATAATTACTTCTGATAATCCTAGAACAGAAAAACCAGAAAAAATTATAGAAGAAATAAAAGCAGGAATAGATAAAACAAAGGGAAAATATGAAATTGTAGTTGATAGGATTAATGCAATAAAAAAAGCTATAAGTATAGCTCAAAAAAGAGATATGATTATTCTAGCAGGAAAGGGACATGAACCTTATCAGGAAGTTGATAATGTAAAATACCCATTTGATGAAAGAGTAATAGTTAAAGAAATAATAGAAAATACAAAATAATCAACAATTAAGGAGTGAAAAAATTGGAATTTCAACTGAAAATACTATTAGTTTCATTTATTGGAACAATGATTATAGGATTAATAGTTATACCTGTTTTAAGATATTTAAAAGTTGGTCAATCAGAAAGAGAAGATGGACCAAAGTCTCATTTAAAAAAGAGTGGAACACCTACAATGGGTGGAATAATGATGGCAATAGGAATTATAGGCGCAACAATATTTGCATTTGTTCATTATATAGGAACAGAACCTGAAATTGGTAGAAAACTGATACCGCTAATAGGAGCATCTATAGGATTTGGAGTAATAGGTTTTATAGATGATTTTAAAAAAGTAATACTAAGAAATACAGATGGACTTAGTCCATCAAAGAAAATGTTGGGATTATTAATAATATCAATTTTCTTTGTGATTTATCTTAATAGATTTTCAGGATTAGGAACAGATATATTAATTCCATTTGTTAATAAATATATAACATTACCAATTTATATATATGTACCTTTCTGTATTTTAGTAATGTTAGGAACTACAAATGCGATTAATCTAACAGATGGAGTTGATGGTTTAGCAGCAACAATAACATTAGTAATAGTAACTACATTAACTTCTATAGGAATTATATATGATGTTAAAGAAATAATTATTTATGGAAGTATAATTTGCGGAACATGTTTAGGATTTTTATCATTTAATTTAAACAAAGCGAAAGTATTTATGGGTGATACAGGTTCATTATTATTAGGTGGAGTAGTATCATGTTGCGCAATTTATTTAAAGATGCCTATTTTATTATTAATAATAGCTGCAGTACCTGTTGCAGAAACACTTTCTGTAATACTTCAAGTATCATATTATAAAAAGACTAAAAAAAGAATATTCAAAATGGCACCATTACATCATCATTTTGAATTAAGTGGATGGAAAGAGAATAAAATAGTATCAGTCTTTGGAGGAATAACATTAATCCTATGTCTAATAGGATTATTCTCAGTAGTATAACAACGTAGGGGCACACCATAGGGGCGACCATCGGTCGTCCGTAAACAACAAAGACTACCCTAAAAAACAAAAGAAAAGGAATAAAATAGAAAGGAAAGATTATGGCCAAAGTAAAAAAACGAAATAAGATAAAATTAATATCAAATGAGCCGGTTGATTTCACATTACTTATTACAGTTTTTATACTACTTGGATTAGGAATAATAACAGTATTATCAGCGAGTTCACCAACAGCTTTAGCTGAAACGGGAGATAGCTATAGATATTTATATAAACAAGGAATATCAGCAATAATAGGAATTGTTATTATGTTTTTTGCATCAAAATTTGATTATCACATTTTGCAAAAACAATATAAATTAATTTATGGAATTTGTATAGCATTATTGCTTAGTGTTTCTTTTATAGGAGTATCATCAGGTGGTGCTAAAAGATGGATTAACCTTGGTTTTACAACTTTTCAACCTTCAGAACTTGCAAAAGTTGGCGTTATTATCTTTTATTCTGCTTGGCTTACAAAAAATAAAGAAAGATTAAAAGAATTTAAAATAGGTTTTATATATCCGTTTGCAATGCTAATACCAGTTATAGTAATAGTATTAGGTTTACAAACTCACTTTAGTGCAACTTTAGTTATGGTCATGTTAGTTTCAATTTTAATGGTTATGGCAGGAACAAAAATTTTACATTTCGTATTTGTTGGAGTTCCTACTGCAATAGCAGGTATCGTAGGAATATTTACTTTAGGTGAAGGATTTCGTTTACAAAGACTAATAACATTCTTAGATCCTTGGCAAGATATAACTGGAAGTGGATGGCAAATAATTCAAAGTTTATATGCCATTGGTTCAGGTGGACTTTTTGGAGTAGGCTTAGGTGATAGTAAACAAAAGTATTTATACATACCAGAACCACATAATGATTTTATTTTTTCAGTTCTAGCTGAAGAATTAGGATTTGTAGGATGTGCATTTGTAATAATACTATTTGCAATTTTTGTATGGAGAGGAATTGTTATTTCAATGAAAGCGCCAGACATGTTTGGAAGTTTAGTTGCTGTTGGAATAACATCAATGATAGGAATACAAGTATTGATAAATATTGCGGTTGTAACTTCATCAATGCCGGTAACAGGTATGGCTTTACCATTTTTTAGTTATGGAGGAACTGCTTTAATAATAATTTTAGCGTCAGTTGGAATTTTATTAAACATATCAAGATCAAGAAAAAAGATATAGGAGGGAAAAGGAGTGAAAGTAATTATAGCTGCTGCTGGAACAGGTGGACACATAAATCCTGGAATAGCAATTGCAAATAAAATAAAAGAAAAAGAAAAAGACTCTAAAATAATCTTTATTGGAACTTCACGTGGAATAGAAAATGATCTCGTTCCAAGAGCTGGCTATGAATTAAAAACTGTTGAAGCCTATGGATTTTCAGCTAAACTTAGTTTTGATAGTATTAAAAAGAATTTTATGACACTTAAAGGATTTAAGCAAGCAAAGGAAATAGTTAAAGAATTTAATCCTGATATAGTTATTGGAACAGGTGGTTATATTTGTGGTGGAGCTATAACAGCTGCACATAAATTAAAGATACCAACAATGATTCATGAGAGTAATGCATATCCAGGAAAGGCCACTAAGTTTTTAGAAAAAAAATTAGATAAAATTTTAGTTGGATTTGAAGATACGAAGAAATATTTTAAAGAACAATCAAAAATTGTATGGACAGGAACACCTACAAAAGTTAAAGAAGAAAAGCTTAATATAATGGAAAAAAATAAAGTAATTGAAGAATTAGGTCTAAGAGCTAATAAACCAATAGTACTTGTTTTTGGTGGCAGTCAAGGAGCCCAAAGAATTAATTATACAATGATTGATGTTGTAAGAAATAAAAGTAGTGAAGATTATCAAATATATTGGGCAACAGGTCCTAAACAATATGGGCCAATCAAAGAAGAGTTTGAGAAATATGGAACAGATATTAATAATATAAAAGATGTTAAAATTGTTCCTTACATATATGATATGAGTAAAGTTATGAATGTAGTAGATGTAATTGTTTCAAGAAGTGGAGCAATGACAATAACAGAACTTGCATTAGTTGGAAAACCTGCTATTTTTATTCCATTACCAAGTAATTCAGCTAACAGACAAGTTGATAATGCAAATATTTTAGCAAAACTTGGAGCTGCAAAAATCATATTAAATGAAGAATTAAACAAAGATAATTTAGAAGAAAGCATAATTGAAATGACAAAAGACCCAAAAGAATTAAAAGCAATGGGAGAAAGAGCGAAAACAATTGCTAAATATAATGTAGAAGATCATATATATGAAGAAATAAAGAAAATAACAGAATAGAATTGTAGGGGCGGCTATTAGCCGTCCGTTTTGATGTATACTTTAAATATATAATTTTTCATAATAAACTGCGGACGCTCTGCTTTTATTCTACTTCGTAGAAAAACACCTTGTTTATTATTCAAAATTATATATTTAAACTGTAGGTTGAGCATTGTTTTAATAAAATAATAAAAATAACTTGCAAAAAAAATGATATTAGAATACAATACAAAAAGAAATTAAAAAAGGAGTTTTAAATTTATGGCAGATAAATTAATAATAGTTGAGTCTCCTGCAAAGGCCAACACAATAAAAAAATTCCTAGGTGGAAGTACAAAAGTTGTTGCATCTATGGGACATATAAGAGACTTACCAAAATCAAAAATGGGAATAGATATTGAGCATAATTTTGAACCAGAATATATAAATATAAGAGGAAAAGCTACATTAATTAATTCATTAAAAAAAGATGCTAAAGAAGCAAAAACTGTATATTTGGCAACTGACCCTGACCGTGAAGGAGAGGCCATTGCTTGGCATTTAGCATATCTTTTAGGAATACCAGAAGATTCAATTTGCAGAATTACATTTAATGAAATAACAAAAGAAGCTGTAAAAGAAGCGGTAAAGAAACCAAGAAAAATAGATTTGAATCTAACAGATGCTCAACAAGCAAGACGTGTATTAGACAGAATAGTTGGATATAAAATAAGTCCAGTATTATGGAAAAAAGTTAAAAGAGGTTTATCAGCTGGTAGAGTTCAATCAGTAGCTGTTAAACTTGTAGTAGATAGAGAAGAAGAAATAGAGAACTTTGTTCCTGTAGAGTTCTGGAATATTTCAGCAATTCTAGCTGATAAGAAAACAAAAACAGAATTCGAATCAAAACTAATAGGAAAAAATGGAGAAAAAATAGAACTTCATAAAAAAGAAGAAGTTGATGAAATTTTAAAAGTATTGGAAAAAGCAAAATATATTGTTGAAGATATTACAACGGGTGAAAGAAAAAGAAATCCAGCACCTCCATTTACAACAAGTACAATGCAACAAGAAGCTTCAAGGAAATTAGGATTCCCACTTCGTAAAACAATGTCTGTAGCTCAAGGATTATATGAAGGTGTTAAAATAGAAGGTAGAGGAGTTACAGGTCTTATTACATATATGAGAACAGACTCTACAAGAATTTCAGAAGAAGCAAGAGCTGCTGCTAAAAAAGAAATTGTAGCTGCATATGGTGAAGAGTATTATGAAAATAGATATTATAAATCTAGAAATGATGCTCAAGATGCCCATGAAGCAATAAGACCATCATATATAGATTTAAATCCTGAAATGATTAAAAATTCACTAACACCTGATCAATATAAATTATACAGACTAATATATAATAGATTTTTAGCTAGTCAGATGTCGTCAGCAGTTTATGACACAATAACTGTAGATATAAATGCTGAAAATTATAATTTCAGAACAAGTGGACAATCAATTAAATTTAAAGGATTTATGACATTATATATTGAAGATACTGATGATGAAAAAGAATCTGAAGAATTAGGAATAGCTAATATTCCAATCTTAGAGAAAAAAGATGAATTAAATAAGAAGAAACTTGAATCAAAACAAAGCTTTTCAGAGCCACCACCAAGATATACAGAAGCAAGTTTAGTTAAAACATTAGAAGAAAAGGGAATAGGCAGACCTAGTACTTATGCTCCAACAATAACAACAATACTTGCTAGAAATTACATTGAAAAAGTTCAAAAACAATTAATGCCAACAGAACTTGGAAAAGTTGTTAATAGCCTTTTAATTGAGAATTTTGGTAGTGTAATAAATGTAGAATTTACAGCTGATATGGAAAATGAATTTGATAAAATTGCTGAAGGAAAGGAAAACTGGAAAAAGGTTATTAAAGAATTTTATGATCCATTTGAAGTTGTAGTTGAGAAGGTTGAAAAAGAACTTGAACATGTTAAGCTTGAAGATGAAGTATCAGATGTTCAATGTGAGAAATGTGGAAGGATGATGGTATACAAGATGGGAAAATACGGTAAGTTTTTAGCTTGCCCTGGATTCCCAGAGTGTAGAAATGCAAAACCAATAATAGAAACAATTGATGTACCATGTCCAAAATGTGGTGCAGTAGTTCAAGTTAGAAAGACTAAGAAAAGAAGAAACTATTATATATGCGAAAATAATCCTGCTTCATGTGATTATATTTCATGGAATAAACCAAAGCCAGGAGAAAAGTATGTAGAAAATCCAGATGAAATGGAAGAGGTTAAAAAAGAAACAATAAGAAGAAAAAGATCAACAAGTACTACTAAAAGGAAGGCAACAACTAAAAAGAAAACAACAAGAAAGAGAAAATAAATATTCGTAGAGGAGCACTTAAGTGCTCCATTTTTTATTTAAGTTTAGTAATATAAATATTGCAATTTTGGGCGGGGGTAGAACCCCGCCCCTAAAAAAAACACTTTGTCATGCTTCAAAATTCTATATTTATATTTTTTTTAAAAAAATAATAAAAAATATTTACTTTTTATGTTGACAACTATCAAATAGCATGCTAAAATAGGAATTGTACTCGGCTAAAAAATGACACAAAACGACATGCAAAAGAGTACAAAAAATACTACTCAAAAACACTTAAAAAAAATTTTAAAAAATCTTTAAAAAAAGTGTTGACAAAACAAAAACGGGGTAGTATAATAAATCACGTCGCAAGACAAAAAAAGTACATTGAAAAGTAAACAATATCCTTTGAAAAAGACCAAGCGGTAGTATTAACTACCAAAAA
>JAFWNC010000030.1 GCA_017510525.1 Clostridia bacterium
AATGAAAAAATTTATTGTTAATGCAAGAAAAACAACAAATGTGACTTTAGTTGAATTAGCAGATATTATTGGAATTTCAAAAAGTAGTGTTGCAAAATATGCTGGATAATAAATGGAAAAGAGAACCGTCCCATTTTCCACAATAAATGGAAAAGAGAACCGTCCCATTTTCCACAAGAACTGCTGTGGAAAGAACGCATAACTAGCTAATCACAAGACCTTCAAAGAAATAAAAAATAGGCGACAAAAATTAACTTGTCACCCAAAATATAAAAATAATGCTGGAAAGCATTGAAAAATAAGGAGTGTATCCAAGAAAAATTGGGTGACACTTCTTTTTACATTGAAAAGATAAAAAAATTATACTTGACATATTAGTTTTAATATATAATAATAATAATAGCAGGAGATGATAAATGTATGGAAGAATATTATGAAATTTTTAGAAAAATAGATGAATATTATAGAAATGTAAATGAAAAAAATTATGTTTATGGAGCAGCAGATATTATTTCTAGGTATTTAAATGATAAAGGATTATTAGCCAATGATATTACTCTTGATGTAAGAGATGGTAGTCCATGTATTTCTTATAATAATGGTACAATATTATTTCAAGGTGGTCCAAAAGAGCAAATGCAAATTTCTATAAAAGAAACAAATGAAATGTCAAGTATATGGACTATGATTAAATTTCCAGAAACATACTTAGAAAATAATAATAGTAATTCATTACCAAGTATGGTTAGTTATTGTCTAGCTGAAGAAGGTATTTTTAAAACATCATATTCTCCATATATTATAAACAATGGAGAAAGAGTTTATGTACCAAATGCACCTTTAAAAACAGCATTTTACCCTAATGATGTATTGAAAGAATATAATGTTGATAAAAACTTTGATAATATTGAATCAAAAATGAATGAATTATTCTTTAAAACTCCTGGAATTTACTATGATACTCCATTTAATCATTCTTTAGTTTATGACACTGATGGAAGTCAAACATTACATTATAATATTGCAGCAGCAGCTAATAATTCTTTAAATGTTGAAAGCTACTATAATGAACATCATAAGAATAATAGAACTTCATTACAACAAAAAGAAGAAGAATTGACTTCATTAGAAAAAGAAGAAAAAACAATTTCTGAAGCAGAA
This sequence comes from Clostridia bacterium, assembly GCA_017510525.1. GTDB lineage: Bacteria > Bacillota > Clostridia > TANB77 > CAG-508 > UMGS1994. The sequence goes on from JAFWNC010000030.1 coordinate 1,162, forward strand.
GCCTTAATAGACCAACAAAAAGAAGGTCAAGATATAGGAGAAGAATAATATGAAAGAAAATACAAATGAGAAATCATTAGTAAAAGTTAATGAAAATAGTATATTCTACAAAATAAAATCTTTTTTTAAAAACTTCTTCCATAAAGATAAAGAAATTGAAAACAATATACCAATAGAAACAATTTCGAATGAGAATATAGTAAAAAATGAAAATAGTAAATTTGCTTTTGTTGAAAACCTTAAAAAAATTGAAGATGAAGATACTTTACTATTGAAATTACAAAAAAAATATAGAAGTGGAGAAATTAAAGAAGAAGATTTAACAGAAGAACAAAAAAACTCTCTATGTTCTTTATATGATAAACAAATTGCTGATTTAAAAAAATCTAATGAAATTAGAAAAAACAAATTATTACAATATAAAAAGAAATTACAAACAGAAAATTAAAATGTTTTAAAAGAAGTGTATCTAAAAAGATAGATAGCACTTTTTTTATGTGATATATGGAAAAGAGAACCGTCCCATTTTCCATTTTCCATATGGAAAAGAGAACCGTCCCATTTTCCATAGAATTTTTTTTGTTAAGCTAAGTTAAAGGAAAAATAATTAAATTATAATAATGAATAGAATTAGAATTCTATTCATTATTTTTTGTCATAAAAAATAAAAAAAATCTTTTTAAATCAATGACAAAAACTTAAGTTTATGATAAAATATAAGGGATTATAACAATAAAATGTAAAGGAGATTGAATTATGGAATTAGAAATTAAAAAAGAGAATGGAACTTTAAAAATAAAGATAATTGGAAAGATAGATACTATGACAGCACCAAAATTAGAAGAAGAACTATCTAAAAATTTTGATGGTGTAAATGAGGTAATATTTAATTTTGAACAAGTGAAATATATGTCATCATCTGGAATAAGAGTATTAGTTGGAACAAGTAAGAAAGTAAACAATAATATGAAGATACTAAAACCAACAGATGAAGTAATGGAAGTATTTACAATTACAGGACTTGCAACGAAATTTAATATAGAAAAATAAAAAAAGTGAGGTAAAAAATATGGAAGCAAAAAAAATAAAAAAAGTAGATTCACCAGAACAATTAAATCAATATATTAGATTATCAAATCCTGGAGTATGGATTTTATTAATTGCAATAGTTGTTCTTTTAATTGGTGTTTGTGTATGGGGATATTTCGGAAAGATTGATACAAAAATAACTACAGTTGCAATATCTAGTGATTATAACTCTTATGTTTATATAAAAGAGGCAGATTTAGAAAAAGTAAAAACTGGGATGAGTGTTGAAATTGTAAATAACGAAAATAAATATGAAATAGTTAATATTGAAACTACTCCTGAAAAAGTAACTGATGAATTAAGTGAATATGCAAGGCATCTAGGAAACTTCCAAATTGGAGAATGGGTATATAAATGCAAATTAAATAGAAATTTAAGAGAAGGAACATATAGTGCAAATATTGTAGTAGAAAGTATTGCACCTATGGTATTTATAACAAACTAAAAAAGAAATAATTGAAGGAAGGTTTTTTAAGATATGAAAAATGTAAAAAGACCAATAAAAAATGGAGTAGCAAAAAAAGTACCAGTTGTAATACAATTAGAAGCATTAGAATGTGGTGCTGCATGTCTTACAATGATACTTGCATATTATAGAAAATGGATACCACTAGAACAAGTACGTTCTGATTGTGGTGTATCTCGTGATGGCTCAAAAGCAGGAAAAATTTTAAGAGCTGCAAAAAATTATGGATTAGATGCTAAAGGTTTTAGATATAATGTTGAAGATTTAAGAAGAGAAGCAACATTTCCATGTATTATATTTTGGAATAATAATCACTTTGTTGTTCTTGATGGCTTTAAAGGAAATTATGCAATAATAAACGATCCAGCAAGAGGTAAAACAAAGTATTCAATAGAAGCATTAGAGCAAAATTATTCAGGAATATGTTTAGAATTTAATCCAACAAAGGAATTTAAACCAGAAGGAAAACCTAAAAGTGTAATTGCTTTTGCTAAAAAGAGATTAAAAGGTACAAAAGCAATGGTGTTATTTATTATAATCACAACAATAATAGCATCACTTATACAAATAATACAACCTGGTTTTTCAAGAGTATTTATAGATAGATTATTAACACATCAAAATCCTGAATGGTTTGTTCCATTTATATTTGGAATTACGGCAATATCACTTATTCAAATTATAATTCAAATAATAAATCAGCTTTATACATTAAAACTAAATGGAAAATTAGCTGTTGTTGGTAGTACTACATATATGTGGAAAGTATTAAAACTTCCTATGGACTTTTTTTCTCAAAGAATGGCAGGAGATATTTTGTCAAGACAAACTTCAAATGCTTCTGTTGCATCGACATTTATTAACCAATTTGCACCTTTAATACTTAAAATAGGTATGGCAATATTCTATTTAATAGTGATGTTTAGATATAATATATTATTATCATGTATTGGACTTACTTCATTATTTGTTAATGTTATTGTAACTAGAATAATAACAAATAAAAGAGTTGATTTGAGTAGAGTAGGAACACGTGATAGTGCTATGCTTGCAAGTACAACTGCATCAGGAATTCAAATGATAGAAACAATAAAAGCAAGTGGAGCTGAAAATGGATTTTTCAAAAAATGGGCTGGATACCAAGCTAATGTAAATAATAACTTTATTCAAATGTCAAAAATGAGTCTATTTTGGGGAATGATTCCAAATGCAATTAATATGATAGTAAATGTTACAATTACAACAATTGGAATATGGCTATGTATGAATGGAGAATTTACAATAGGTATGATAATGGCATTCCAAGGATATCTAACATCATTTATGAGGCCAGTAAATGAAGTAATATCTGCGACAAACTCGCTTTTAGAAATGCGTACTGGTATGGAAAGAATTGAAGATGTTATGGAATACCCAGATGATGATATTGTAACTGAAAAGAAAAATGTTCAATATTCAAAATTATCAGGTGAAGTAGAACTTAAAAATATTACTTTTGGATATTCAAAATTAGAATCACCTCTAATTGAAAATTTTAGCTTAAAACTAAAACCTGGAAGTAGGGTAGCTTTGGTTGGCCCATCTGGATGTGGAAAATCAACAATTTCAAAATTAGTTTCAGGATTATATAAGCAGTGGGATGGAGAAATATTATTTGATGGAAAACCAATAAGTGAGATAGATAAGAATGTATTTAGAGGAAGTTTAGCAGTAGTTGATCAAGATATAACTCTATTTGAAGATTCAATTTCAAATAATATAAAAATGTGGGATGAATCAATTGAAAGCTATGAAGTTATAATGGCAGCCAGAGATGCAGGAATGCATGATGAAATAACATTAAGAGATGGTGGATATAATTATAAACTTATTGAAAACGGAAAAGATTTCTCTGGAGGACAAAGGCAAAGATTAGAAATAGCAAGAGTATTAGCGCAGGATCCAACAATTGTTATATTGGATGAAGCAACATCTGCTTTAGATGCAAAAACAGAATATGAGGTAACAAATGCGATTAAAAATAGAGGTGTTACATGTATAATAGTAGCACATAGATTATCAACAATAAGAGATTGTGATGAGATAATTGTTTTAGATAATGGAAAAGTAGTAGAGCGTGGAACACATGATAAATTATATAGAATGGGTGGATTTTATACAAAACTTGTTTCAAATGATTAGAATACCAACATATAAAATAGAAGAAAGGTTGAAATAAATATGGGATGGTTTGAAGAACAAATTGAACAAAGAAAAAAAGCTAGTGATGATGCATTTGAAGAAGCATTTTATAAAGTAGCAGACGCAGTTACTGGGAAAAATGTTTATAAAGCAATGCAAGATGATGCTAAAACAACAAGAAACGCTTTTGAAGCTGTGTTAAAATATTATAGAGTAAAAATGAAAGATTTACCACCTGAAATTACAGATGTTCATGAGCAATTAGATTATCTTATAAGACCTGAAGGAATGATGACAAGAAATGTTAAACTAGAAAAAGGTTGGTACAAAGATGCTTATGGTGCAATGCTTGGAACACTAAAAAAAGATGGAACACTAATTTGCTTAATTCCTGGCAAAATAAGTGGTTATACATTTTATGATCCAAAAACAAGAAAAATAAGAAAAGTAAATAAAGAAACCGAAAAACTAATTGATGATGAAGGAATTAGTTTTTATAGACAGTTTCCATTAAAAAAATTAAGGGCAGTTGATTTAGGACTATTTGCACTTAAAAATTTACAAGTAAATGATTTTGTGTTTTATGGAATTTTAACTCTAATTGGTACTGGACTTGGAATGCTTGTTGTAAATATTAATAAGGTTCTTATGTCTGATGTGTTAGAATATGGAAATTTAGCAGTATTGTTAGCATGTAGCCTTTTCTTAATATGTAGTCAGTTATCTCAAATGATATTTGGTGTAGCAAACTCTCTATATATGCAAAGATTAAATAAAAAGATGGACTTAAATATTGAATCTGCAACAATGATGAGATTATTATCACTTCCACCAAGTTTCTTTAAAGAGTATAGTTCAGGTGAACTATCTAGTAGAACAGAATATATTAATTCTTTATGTGATACAATAACAAATGCAATATTTAGTACAGGATTTAATGCAATATTCTCTTTAGCATACATTAGTCAGATTATAAAATTTGCTCCAATGCTTGTTGTACCATCAATAGTTATTATAGTTGCAACATTAGGATTTTCAATATTTAGCACATTAATTACAATGAAAATTAATAAAAAGAAAATGGAACATAGTGCAAAAGAACTAGGACTTAGTTATTCAATAGTAAATGGCATTAAGAAAATAAAACTAGCAGGTGCAGAAAAATTAATCTTTTCAAAATGGGCAAATATGTATGCAGAAGGAGCTAAACTTGAATATAACCCACCATTTTTTGTAAAGTATAATGGAGTAATATCAACAAGTATTGGACTTGTAGGCACAATAGTTATGTACTATTTTTCAGTACAATCTGGAATATCAGTATCTGATTACTATGCATTTAATTCAGCTTATGGAATGTTATCAGGAGCATTTACAGCACTTGCGAGTATGGCATTAACATTTGCTACTATTAAACCTATAATGGAAATGGTAAAGCCACTTTTAGATGTAGAGCCAGAAATATCAGAAGGAAAACAACAAATAACAGATGTATCAGGAAATATTGAAATAAATAATTTGTCTTTCAGATATAGTGAAAAAAGTCCTTATGTAATAGATGGGTTAAATTTAACAATAAGACCTGGACAATATGTTGCAATTGTTGGTAAAACTGGTTGTGGTAAATCAACACTTATGAGATTATTACTTGGTTTTGAAACACCTGAAAAAGGTTCAATATACTTTGACGGAAAAGATATAGCAAATATAGAACTTCGTTCACTAAGAAGAAAAATAGGCGTTGTTATGCAATCTGGAAGTTTATTTACGGGAGATATTTATTCAAACATAGTAATATCAGCACCAGAGCTTACTTTAGATGAAGCATGGGAAGCAGCAGAAAAAGCTGGAATTGCAGATGATATTAGAAAAATGCCTATGGGAATGCATACATTAATTGCAGAAGGAGCAGGTGGTATTTCAGGAGGACAAAAACAAAGAATAATGATTGCAAGAGCAATTGCACCAAAACCAAAAATATTAATGCTTGATGAAGCAACATCAGCTTTAGATAATATAACACAAAAAATAGTATCTGAATCACTTGATAAAGAAAAATGTACTCGTATAGTAATAGCTCATAGATTATCTACAATAAAACAATGTGACAGAATTATTGTTTTAGATAAAGGACATATAATTGAAGATGGAACTTATGAAGAACTAATAAAAAATAATGGATATTTTGCAGAACTTGTTGATAGACAAAGGATTGGAGAAAAATTATAAAAAAATTACAAATTTCTACATATTTGGTATGCTTTTGGTATGCTATATATGTTATAATACATATATAATATAAAAAGGTAACCATTAAACCTAAAAATTAATGGAGAAAGAAGGTATTATTATGAATAAAGAAGAATTAAAAAAAGAAAAAAATAATATGACAGAAGAAGAATTGAATAATGTTGCAGGTGGTTTAGCATATGAAAATGATTATGAAGTTATAATTGATAAAAATAATCAAATAATTAGTGAAAAAAGATTTTGCAATTTATGTAATAAAGAATTTAAAACGGAAGCTGAATATAAAGAACATATGAAAAATGTTCATAATCAATAATATTTTTTAATGAATATAGAGACGATAGCAAATGGTAAAATATAAGTAACCATTATAGTGTAAAAGATTAATAATAAAAAAATAATGTAGAAAGCAGATATTATGGTAAATGTAAAAGAATTAAGAGAAAAATTAGAGAAAGAACTTGAAGAATTAGAGAGAGTAGAAGGAGAAACTAGAGATGAAGCAAAAATAAAAGGTCTTAAAGATGTAATTGCTTTGCCAGATGAAGATTTGATGGCATTTTTTGAAAAAACAAGTAGTAAAGAAATGACAGATGAAGACTTAGATAATGTTGCAGGTGGTAGATGTAGTAGTGAAACATGGAAATGTCCAGACTGTGGTAGAATCATATGCTGGAGTAGAAGCTTCTATGTAGTAATAGAGGATCATCTTAGAGAACACAGAAGATTACGCGAATTGTACGGTGATAACTATGATAAAATTTTTCATCCTAATAAATAATGGAGAAAAGAGGTATTATTATGAATGATGAAGAAAGAAATGCAAAAAAAGAAGAGTTAAAAAAGAAAATTAATGAAATGACAGATGAGGAATTAGATAATATTGCTGGTGGAGGTTATTGGGATGCAATAAAGAAAGCTACAGATGGAGCCTGGAATAAAGTATTAAAACCTTATAAGTGTGAAATTTGTGGTAGTGAATTTTCTATAAAAGAAAATTTAGAAAAACATAAAAGAGAGAATCATTAATTGATCAAGTTCAAGGAGAAATTATTAAAATAATGAATTGATAAAGAAAGTAGATGAAATATGTATATTTTAATTTATAGTAAAAATAATGAAACAATTAATGAATTAAAAAACATATTATTAAGGATGTTTGATGAACAAACATCCTTAATAGCAAGATCTGAAATAGAAGCAAGAGAGATTATAAAAGAAAAGCAGATTTCTCTTGCTTTTATTCAAATTGGAGATTTAAAAGAAATTGAATTAGCAAAAAGAATTATAAAAAAGAATCCTGTAGTAAATATTGTATTTATTGCAGATGATGAAAAATATGCTCATAAAGCTTTTGATATATTTGCAAGTGGATATATAATAAAGCCAATAACAGAAAACATTATAAGAAATAATATTGAACATTTAAGATTTCAATTAAATCATTCAAATAATAATAAAAAAGTTGAAGTACATTGTTTTGGTAAATTTGATGTATTTGTTGATGAAAAACCAGTAAAGTTTTTAAGATCAAAATCGAAAGAACTTTTAGCTTACCTTGTAGATAGAAAAGGAACAATGTGCAATAGTAATGATTTATTAGCTATTTTATGGAAAGATAAAGAACCTACAAAATCTTTAAAGCAACAATTAAGAAATATAATATCTGATTTAAACAAATCGCTAAGAAAAGTAGGAATTGAAAATATAATAATTAGAGATAATAATGAAATTGGAATAGATAGAGATAAAATAGAATGTGATTTATATGATTTTTGGAAAGGAGACCCAAAAGCTCTACATAGTTTTAATGGCGAATATATGAGACAATATTCAGATTGGTCATATACAATGGAATTAAATTTACAAAAGTATTTTTATGAAGAATAGGAGGTATAAACTAATGAGAGAGCAAAAAGAAGAGCTAAATGAAGATGAATTAGATAAAATAGTAGGAGGAGTGGGAAATAGGAATAACGATAGTAACAGAGAAAAATGGGCTAAAGTAGGAATAAGAATAGTAGAAGCAAATGGTATTGCTGAATACTATCTAATAAATGATGGGACAAAAATAAGCCCTAAAAAAGCGATAGAAATATATACTGCAAATGGAGGCATTTTATAAATATACAATTACAAAAGGAGAGTAGAACAATGAATAAAGTTAAAAGTTTTTTTTCAAAATATAAAAAAAATTTTGAAACAGGAGATGTTTTAAAAGATAATGAGAAAAGAGCAAATGTATTTACATCAATAGCCATGATAGTTTTTTATATAGTAATTCTTATTGCAGGGGTTTTATCATTTGCTGGTATAATAAATTTTGGAATAAATAGATCATTAGATGATTCTTGGAATAAAATGTTTAGAATATTAATGATAAGTGGTATTTTTACATTATTTATACCTGCACTTATATGTTTAATCTTTAAAGGTGATAAAAAATGGGTTAAATGGTTTTTAATGATATTTTTAATTATATCATTTGCAGTGGCAACTGGTTCAATATCTTATTCAATTGTTTTAATGATGATGATACCTGTTATCTTAAGCACCAGATATAATTATAAAAACTTTACAATATTTGTTACAATAATAACTTTTATAGCATTTATTATTGCAATATGTATAGGACGATATTATTTGGCAAAAGACATAATGAATAAAGATATAGATTTTGAATCTTTATCAGAATATTACGATATAAATAGCAACGAACTTTCTAATGAAATAGAAGAAATGAATCCGTATTTTAATGAACTAGATAATAGTGAGTATGAAGTTGATTTTTTGGTAACAGTTAAACAAACAATTCTCGAAAATATGCCTAATATTATAGTATATATTATAGCATCACTTATTTGTATTCAAGTTACAAAACACGGAAAAAGAATGATAGAAAAACAAAAAGAACTTAGTGAAGAAAAAACAAGGACAGAATCAGAACTAAATATTGCATCACAAATTCAAAAAAATATACTTCCTTCAAAATTTCCTGCATTTCCAGAATATACTGAATTTGATATATATGCAAGTATGACACCAGCTAAAGAGGTTGGGGGAGATTTTTATGATATGTTTTTAATTGATGAAAATCATCTTGCTATCTTAATTGCTGATGTTTCAGGAAAAGGAGTACCAGCTTCACTAATTATGATGACAGCAAAATCATTAATAAAGAATACTGCACTTAGTGGTAATAGCGCAGAAAATGTATTTAATATAGTAAATAGATTTTTATGTGATGGAAATACATCAAATCATTTTATAACAGCTTGGTTTGGAATTTTAGACTTAAAAACAGGTGTAATTGAATATGTAAATGCAGGACATAATCCTCCTGTTATTTATTCAAAGAAAGAAGATAAATATACTTTCCTAAAGTCAAATCCAAATCTTATTTTAGCAATAATGGATGATACAGAATATGAAAAAAATGAAATAGCTTTAGATATAGGAGATAAAATATTATTATATACAGATGGAGTAACAGAAGCAACAAGTGATAAAGATGAACTATATGGAGAAAATAGATTGTTAAAATTCTTAAATGATCATAAAGAAGAGAGTGTAACAGATACAATAAAAGGTATAAAACAAGATATTGATAGATTTATAGGAACTGCTGAACAATTTGATGATATAACAATGTTAGAAGTTTTACTGAAAGAAATAAAGGAGGGCTAAAAATGATAGAAAGAGAATTTAATGCAAAAGTTGATGAACTACCAAATGTAATTAGTTTTGTTGAAAGTGAACTTGAAAAGTATGAATTTAGCCTAAAAATCATATCACAATTTAACTTAGTAGTAGAAGAATTATTTGTAAATATTGCTAGTTATGCTTATAAAGAAAATGAAAATGGAAAATGTAAAATTATAATCGAATATGATAAAGAAAAACAAGAAGTAAAAATATCTTTTGAGGATAATGGAATAAAATTCAATCCATTAGAAAAAGAAGATCCTGATACCAATACTGAAATACAAGATATGCAAATAGGAGGACTTGGTATATACATTGTTAAAGAAAGTATGGATAACGTGGAATACAAGTATGAAAACAATAAAAACATTTTAATTTTAAGTAAAAATATATAAAACAAACAGACATATTTAATATAGAAAAATAAGGATGAATAAATATTATGGTAAATATATTATTAAAACATAAAAAAAATAATGAAAGTGATAGTGTTTTAGAAGAAAATGAGAGACATGCTAATATTGTTACTGCAATAATAATGATTAATATCTTTTTGACTCAAATAATAATATGTATTTTAACATTGCTAGATGTGTTATTTTTAGATAAAAATACGACTATTTTATTTATGGTAATAGGAGTTGTATTTTTACTAATTCCATCAACAATATGTTTAAAAATAAAAGGTAAAGGGTATTATACTAAACATGTTTTATTCTTCCTGTTAACAACTTCACTAGCAATGATAAATGCACTACTTACCTATACTTCATTAGCAATATTGGTAATTCCAATAATACTTGCCGCTAGATATTATTCGAAAAAATTTATTATATATGTTGCTATACTGACAACAATTATGTATGGTATTTCTGCTTATTTGGGTACATACATTGGCTTTACGGATTTGAATTATATAGATTTACCAAAAGGAACTATAGTTAGGATTGAGACAACATTAGAAGATGCAATTGATAATTTGAATTTAAGTCAACAACAAATTATTAAAAGTATTATGTTTGAATCATTTGTACCAAAATTATTAATATATTTGATTGTTATTGTTGTCGCTTGTGTGCATGTTTCACAATCAGGTAAAAAAATGATAGACAGGCAAAAAGAATTAAGTGAAGAAGGAGCAAGAATAGAATCAGAATTAAATATTGCAAAAGGTATTCAAAAAAATATACTTCCTTCAACATTTCCAATATTTCCAGAGTATAAAGAATTTGATATTTATGCTAGCATGAAACCTGCTAAAGAAGTAGGCGGAGATTTTTATGATATGTTTTTAACTGATGAAAATCATTTAGCAATGGTAATTGCTGATGTATCAGGTAAAGGAGTACCAGCAGCATTAATTATGATGACAGCAAGAACATTAATTAAAAATACAGCTTTAAATGGTTATTCTGCAGATGAAACATATAATAAAGTAAATCAAATGCTTTGTGAGGGTAACACTTCTAATCATTTTGTTACATCCTGGTTTGGAATATTAGATATTAGAAATGGTAAATTGGAATTTGTAAATGCGGGACACAATCCACCACTTCTATATTCAAAAGAAAAAAACAACTTTGAATACTTAAAAACAGAGCCAAATTTAATTTTAGCTATAATGGAAAATACAGAATATCAAAAACATGAGATAATATTAAAACCAGGAGATAAGTTATTTTTATATACAGATGGAGTTACAGAAGCTCAAAATGAAAATGATGAATTATATGGAGAAGAAAGATTACAAGACTACCTAAATACTCATATTGAGCAAGATATAGAAAATACAATAAAAGGTGTAAAAGATAATATAGATAGTTTTGTCCAAAATGCAAAGCAATTTGATGATATAACAATGCTTGAACTTATTTTCAAAGAAAAGAAAGGGGAGAGCAGATAATGGTGGAAAAAGAATATAATCATTGTTAAAGAAAGTATGGATAACGTGGAATACAAGTATGAAAACAATAAAAACATTTTAGTTTTAAGCAAAAATATATAAAATAATTAGTGTAAGGGAGATTACATAATGGAATTAGAGATTAAAAATGAGAATGGAACTTTAAAAATAAAGATAATTGGAAAGATAGATACTATGACAGCACCAATATTGGAAGAAGAAATATCTAAAAATTTTGATGGTATAAATGAGGTAATATTTAATTTTGAACAAGTGAAATATATGTCATCATCAGGAATAAGAGTATTAGTTGGAACAAGTAAGAAAGTAAACAATAATATGAAGATAATAAAGCCAACAGATGAAGTAATGGAGGTCTTTACAATAACAGGACTTGCAACGAAATTTAATATAGAAAGATAAAATTTTTAATTTTTTGGAAATATTATATTCATAATCAAGACATAAGAGAAAATTTTATTGATATAAAAGATAAAGATATTATAGATTTTATTAATGAAATGGAAGAAAAATACAATATAAAAATCTGTAATATTAAAAAAACAAAGAAATAATGAAAAAATTTATTGTTAATGCAAGAAAAACAACAAATGTGACTTTAGTTGAATTAGCAGATATTATTGGAATTTCAAAAAGTAGTGTTGCAAAATATGCTGGATAATAAATGGAAAAGAGAA
>JAFWNC010000003.1 GCA_017510525.1 Clostridia bacterium
AAACACATTAACTTTTTTAGCGGCCTTTTTACGCTTTGGTGCGTCGTCATCATCATCGATTTCATCTTCAAGATCATCTGCATCATACTTCTTGCCGTCAGCCTTGATATAATCGATGAGATTTGTACCTGACTCATAGGTAATTTTCTCGAAGTCATCGAGAATCTGATCACCTTCGTCCTTTTTACCAACCTTAACAGCCCAGATTTCGTCATCGTCAACAACGTAAATCAAATAGTCTTCGATGAAGCCTATTGCATCTACATCATCAGCAATTTCATAATTACCATACTTAAGAGTATCTGATTTTAACGTATACGTATATGACTTATTACCATCATAATACTTCCACGTTTTACCAGACTTTTCTACGTACACATCATATCTACTATTCCTATTGTAATAATAGTCATCGTAGTTATAATTGTAACCATAGCCATTATAGCCATAGCCATTGTAACCGTAGTCATACGTGTAATTATAATTAGGCTGCTGATTATAGGTCGGCTGTGTGTACTGATTTGTCTGGTTCGCGGTGACAGTGTTAAGCACTTCACCATTCCACATCTTAGTGGTACCATTTACAATAACATCAGTAACATAGTTCTGTGATGCCCATGTGCGGCGATACTTGTTACTTGTGCTTACATACAATATAGACAATTGTCCATTGCTCTGAGCAATAGTAACATAGTCAGGACCCTTGCAGTCCGACATGCCGAAGCCGTAAGTAGCGTTCCAGATATTGTTTCCGCGTGCATAAACCGTAAGGTTTGCATCTCCAGTTACCTGAAGAACACGCTGTCCTGCGCTGTTGTTGGAAACCGTCAGCTGGAAATTGCCGGCATACACGTTAACACCAATTAATAAAATTAATAAAAAGCTAAGCATAAAAGTTATTTTTGTCTTCATAAGTCATTCCCCTTTCTGTAAAAATATAGAAGACATTAGTTACATAATTTTATTTCTGGTCTTTCCCTGTCAATAAAAAAAATTTGACTAACTACATTATACCACAATTTAACATAATTTGCAATATTCTTGAAATAGAAGGGCGGGGTTCCATCCCCGCCCTTTTTGTTTTTTAATAATATTATTTCACAACAATATTATAAATCTTTCCACCAACATAAATCTCTTTAACAACAGTCTTTCCATCAAGTAACTTAGAAATACTTTCATTACCATCAACAATCGCCTTAACCTCATCTTGAGAAGCCCCCTTAGGTGCAGTAACAACAGCCTTAACCTTACCATTAATTTGAACCGGAATCTCAATCTCATCCTCAATTAATTTAGCTTCATCATATTCAGGCCATTTCTCATAAGCAATACTTCCATTGTATCCTAGGCAAGTATTCCACAATTCTTCAGTAATATGTGGACAAACAGGATTCAATAGTTTTACAAATCCCTCTGCATATTCTCTAGGAAATACTTCTTCTTTATAAACTGCATTTATAAAAATCATCATTTGAGCAATAGCAGTATTAAAATCCATATTTTCAAAATCATTTGAAACCTTCTTTACAGTTTGATGATATACTTTCTCAAGATTTTTATTTTCTTGATCTGAAATTTTTCCAGACTCAACATATAATCTCCAAACTCTATCCAAGAATTTCTTAGAACCATCAATACCGTTTTCATCCCATGGTTTAGCACTATCAATAGGTCCCATAAACATTTCATACATTCTTAAAGAATCAGAACCAAACTCTCTAACCATATCATCAGGATTAATAACATTTCCCTTAGACTTACTCATTTTTTCACCATTAGGTCCAAGAATCATACCTTGATGACGTAACTTCTTGAATGGCTCTTTTGTTGGAACATAACCTTTATTATATAAATATTGATTCCAGAATCTTGAATATAATAGATGTCCAACAGCATGTTCAGGACCACCCATATAAAGATCAACAGGCATCCAATATTCTAATAGTTTTTTATTAGCAAATTCATCATCATTTTTAGGATCTATATATCTCAAGAAATACCAGCTAGAACCTGCGCTACCAGGCATTGTACTAGTTTCTCTTTTAGCAGGTTTTCCATCAAAAGTTGTATTAACCCAATCAGTCGCTTTATCAAGCGGTGAAGCGCCTGTTTTAGAAGGACTATAATCCTCCATTACAGGAAGAACTAATGGTAATTCATCATCACTTAAACTCTTAGCCTCTCCATCAACATAAACAATTGGAATAGGCTCACCCCAATATCTTTGTCTTGCAAAAATCCACTCACGTAATTTATAATTAACCTTTTTCTTTCCTATTTTCTTTTCTTCAAGCCATTCAATCATTTTATCAATAGCTTCTTCTTTTCCTAAACCATCTAAAAATCCTGAATTAATGTGTTTTCCATCTCCAACAAAAGCTTCCTTAGAAACGTCTCCACCTTCAAGAACAGGAATAATATCAATTCCAAATTTAGAAGCAAATTCATAATCTCTTTGATCATGTGCAGGAACAGCCATAATAGCTCCTGTTCCATAACTTGCTAAAACATAATCTGAAATCCAAATTGGAATTTCTTTTCCATTTACAGGATTTACAGCATAAGCACCTGTAAACACACCAGTTTTATCTTTATTAAGCTCAGTTCTCTCTAAATCTGATTTAGAAGCAGCAGCTTTAACATATTCATCAACTTTAACCTTTTGCTCTTCAGTTACAATCTTTTCAAGCAATTCATTTTCAGGAGCTAAAACACAATAAGTTGCACCAAATAAAGTATCAGCTCTAGTTGTAAATACAGTAAAATCTAAATTCTCTTTTCCTGCAACTTTAAATACAACCTCAGCACCAACTGATCTACCAATCCAATTTCTTTGAATCTCTTTAGTAGACTCAGGCCAATCTAATTCATCAAGCCCATCTAATAAATCATCAGCATATTTAGGAATATCTAAAACCCATTGTTTCATATTTTTACGAACAACAGGAAATCCACCTCTCTCACTCTTACCATTTATAACTTCATCATTAGCCAAAACAGTACCAAGCTCTTCACACCAGTTAACAGGCATATCAATAATCTTAGCTAATCCATCATCATATAATTTCTTAAAAATCCATTGAGTCCATTTATAATAATTTGGATCACAAGTTGAAACCTCTTTACTCCAGTCAAAAGAAAGTCCAAGCATTTTTAATTGTCTTTTAAATGTCTCAATATTTGCATGAGTAAACTTATCAGGATGATTACCAGTTTTAATTGCATATTGTTCAGCTGGTAATCCAAATGCATCCCATCCCATCGGATGAAGAACATTGTAACCTTTCATTCTCTTCATTCTAGAAATAATATCTGTAGCAGTATATCCTTCAGGATGACCAACATGAAGTCCTTGACCAGATGGATAAGGGAACATATCTAAAGCATAAAATTTAGGTTTACTAAAATCCCAAACATCAGTCTTAAAAGTCTCATTTTCATCCCAATATTTTTGCCACTTTTTTTCAATCTCACTAAAATTATAACCCATAAACTTCAACTCCGTTCTACATAAAATTATTCTGATTATATAGCATTTTCCTTATTTTTTCAACCCCATAAAATAAACAAATTATATTTTCCGTAATGTAGGGGCGACCATTTGTCGTCTGTAGGGGCACATTGCAATGTGCCCCTACTCCAAACAACTTTTTTTCCACATAAAAAAGAGCACTCTGTGCTCTTTTTATCTATAATAAATATCAATCGAACTAATATCTTCCCAACAAGTAAATTCTTCTGGTGTACTTGTATGATCTAATCCCATTTTTAAATAATACTTTCCATCAACATCTGAAACATCAATAACTAATTGCCATCCACTTACTGAATAAGCAGTATGTTCACATTTATATTGACCTGTTACGCCTTTATTAGTAGAACTTTTACTTTCAATTCCTAAACTCATAACACTGTTAACACCCCAATCGCAACCATTTGAGCAATGGACAATAATATAATCTATTCTTGACAAATCGATTGGATCTTTTGTTTCTATATGAGCATATGTGTTAGTACGCGAACAAGCCATTGAGAAAACTCCATTAGATGTTGGAGAAATAGTTAGTGGGCCACTATTATGGTTGTAATTTCTGTAAGGTTCAAACAAATCACATATCTCTTGTGTTGAGAAATCAATTGTCTTAATTTTATACTCTTTTGCTTTTACGTCTTTGTTATAGTTTATTGTTATTCCTGAAAATTCTGCATATGTATTATAAGGATTCGATACAGCCTTTTTACCTTCAGCCTTTATATAATACTTTCCTGTTAATGAAGAAGTATCAACAGTAATTTTTTCCTTATTAGCAGCATTATACCCGCCGCCCCTAGTTGTAGCAGAAGTTGATACTACAAAATTTTCATCTGTTAATTGATTATTATCTGATACACCTAATATAAAATCAGAATCAATCCAATTTGAATAACATACTACTTCAGTTTCAATACTATCTACATAAGTTAAATCAATTGGAATCTGAGATACTAATAAAGTATATCCTGCTCCACCAGAGAAATACATATAAGCACTATCTCTCTCAGAAATATAGCTTACTCCACCATTATCACCAGATTGAGATGTTGCAGACATATGTTGCCAATTGTTTATAATATACTCTGATTCTATAGTTTGAGGATACATAGTTGAAGTCGTATTACTAATTCCTTCTCCAAATTTATCAGTCATATATTCTTCAAATTCTTCCGCTTCTTCTTCATCATTATTTCCGCCAGAACTTTCTTTAGTTACAATCACCATTCCATCTTCAGTAATTGTATAAACCCTACCTGTTGCACCAGTTACTTGCCATGGTAATGTTGATGAACCATCTCCCGAACTCTTTTTTATTCTTCCAACTAATGTTCCTTTGTCATATAATCTATTAAGCTCAGTACCTTCTAAATACTCCTCATCAATAGCATTTTCGGTATTCATTTTAGAAGCAGTAACAGCTAGCTGAATTTCTTCCATTTCCTCAGCTTTTTTAGATTCCTCTTTAGCTTCATTTGACCTTGTTAAAATTCCGTTATCGCCAACAACCATAGCGATAGTTACACCTGCTAAAATTAGTAAAACAATTATTGTTATAACTAATGCTACAAGCGTTATTCCAGAAGTTTCATTTTTAATTTTTCCTAAGTTCATTTACAATTCTCCTTTGTATTTAATAATGTTTATTTTATCAAATAAGAATATTTTGTCAATATTGTAATTATATTTTTATTTCAAAAATAAAAGTGGCTTCGCCACTTATGGAAAACTTTAGTTCTCCATAAAAAAACTTTCCTATTCAATAAAAAAAGAGCACTCTGTGCTCAATTTTTATAACCTATGCTTTTTTAGCAATTTCAGCAATCTCAGTAAAAGCTTTTGGATCAGAAACTGCAATCTCAGCTAACATTTTTCTATTAATAGAAACATTTGCCTTTTTAAGTCCAGAAATTAACTTACTATAAGTTAATCCATTCATTCTAGCTGCAGCATTAATTCTAACTATCCATAATTTTCTAAAATCACTTTTCTTATCTTTTCTTCCAACATAAGCATACATTCCAGATTTTAATACAGCTTGGTTAGCATTTCTAAATCTATAATGTTTAGCACCATAATAACCCTTTGCTTGTTTAATAACCTTTTTATGTCTTGCTCTAGTTGTTCTAGCTGTTTTTACTCTTGCCATTTATTAATCACTCCTTCTTTCTCTATTTATATGGTAATAATTTCTTTACATGTGACTCACATGTTTTATCTAATATTCCGTCTTGTACTCTAGCTGAATGTTTTTGTCTCTTTGTTTTGTTAGCTAATAAATGTCTTCTGTTAGCTTTTGTTCTTTTTACTTTTCCAGTAGCAGTAAATCCATATCTTTTACTAGCTGCTTTGTTTGTTTTTAATTTTGGCATAATACATTCTCCTTTCTATTTCTTCGCTAGGATTAAAAACATTGTTTTACCTTCTAAATGAGGTTTCTTTTCAATTACAGAAATATCCTCAAGCTCTTCAGCAAAACGATTTAAAATCACTTCACCACTCTTAGTATTATTAAGCTCTCTACCACGGAATCTAACTGTAAATTTTACTTTATTTCCAGACTCTAAAAAACTTCTAGCATTTTTGCACTTAAATCCAAAGTCATGTTCCCCAATATTAGGAGTAACTCTAATTTCCTTAAGTTCAACAGCCTTTTGATTCTTTCTAGACTCTTTTTCTCTTTTTGCTTGTTCAAATTTGTATTTTCCATAATTCATGATTTTACAAACCGGAACTTCAGCATTTGGAGCAACTAAAACTAAATCAAGACCTTTATCTCCAGCTAATTCAATAGCTGAACTAGTATCCATTTCACCTAACTTCTCGCCATTTTCACTAATAACTTGAACTCTGGCCTGTCTTATTTGCTCATTAATAGGTAACTCTTGTTTTATAAAAAACACCTCATTTCATATAAAATACCATTTTTTTATAAAAAAAATGACTTGTCTCTAAAGAAACAAATCAATCCACAAAAATAAAACATAAATATAATTTATATTAAATCAATAACCTTTTCCTAGTTTGGTAAGGTGAGAAGTGGATGACTTCTTCTTTAAAACATAATTATTTTACAACGTTTTCTTTGATTTGTCAACCCTTTTTCCACTTTTTTTAATAATATGTGGAAAAAATTAGGGATGACAATGGTCATCCCTAATTACACACTTAATTCTTATTTTTAATGATAACATATTTGAATACTATTAATAGAAGTATTTGTCGTATATGCTGCAGGTGATGAACTATGTTGAGTTGTAAACTTAAAATAATACTCTCCAGTTACATTGGTTAAATCTAAGAATGATTTCCAATATGAGAAATTTGATCCAGACTTTGTTGTTGTATAAGTTGTATCAAAAGATGTTGTATTTTGTTTTTCACTTTCTAATCCAATAATATTAGTTGGATAAGCTCCCCCACCATCATTAGAACCATGCATATCTACCATAATATAATCAATTCTAGAAAAATCCAGTTTTTCTTTTAATCTTACAACTGCATAAGTATTTGCATAAGAACAACTAATAAAGAATTCACCATTATTTGTCTTACTAATATTTAACTCTTTATTTGAATTTCCACTATGATATCCTTCAAATAATTTACAATTCTCATCTGTAGAAAAATCAATTGTTCTTACTTTATAAACTGTACCAGAATTTAAATCTCCGTATAATCTTACAGAATTAAAAGCAGAATATGCATTATAAGCTTGAGCATCATTATGTTTGCACATTATTTTAATAAAATATGTACCTGTTAAATCAGATGTATCTAAAGTTAGTGTTTCTTTATTATTTACATTATATGATGTAGCTGTTGAAAACTCTGTATGAGCTGATTTATAAAAGTTCTCGTCTAATTCTCTACTACTTTGAACTCCTAGATAAAATGCTGAAGCACAATAATTATTAGTCCAGTTAACAACATCAATTTCCATACGGTCTATATTAGTAAAATCAATTGGAGTATTTGAATATAATGCATAATAATTATTAGCACGAGCAACGCATAATTCTCCGCCCTTTTCCTCACTATAGCCAAAACTTGATTCATTTGTAGAATATTGTTTAATCCAATTTTGATATATATATTCAGCACTAATTTCTGATGGTGTAATATCAACTTCAGTATAATCATCACTTCCAAAATATTCATTCATTTGTTCTTCAAAGTCGTTTGCTGCAGCAATTTCTTCTTCAGCAGGAGTACTCGAACTTTCTTTAAATACTGAAACTATTCCATCACCCTCAATTTTATAAACTCTACCTGTAGTGCCAGTTACTTCCCATGGTAATGTTGAATCCCCAGAACCCTTCTTATCAATTCTTTTTATTTTGTTATCATTTTTTAATTTGGTCAGTTCACTCTCTAAATAAATTTCATCAATTTCATTTTCAGTATTCATTTTAGAAGCAGCAACTGCTAACTGAATCTCTTCCATTTCTTCAGCTTTTTTAGATTCCTCTTTGGCTTCATTTGATCTTTTAATAATTCCATTATCGCCAACAACCATAGCAATAGTTACTCCAGCTAAAATAAGTAAAACAATAATTGTAATAACTAATGCTACTAAAGTAATTCCATTTTCACTTTTTTTATTACTCATTTTTTTCTCCTTTGTATATTAGTCTAATATGAATTATATATATTAAAAACTTTTATGTCAAGAATAGGTCTAAAAATTTTTTTTATTATGGAAAATCAAAAGAAAATGTGAGGGTTACCCCTCACATTTTCTTTTGGAAAAAGCCATTGTTAACCTCGACAAAACCCTGACTCTCATAGAATTCTTTTGAACAATATGAAACGAGTTCAACTCTCTCGATTTTTGACACCTTCGCCATTTTAAATAAATGGTGGAGCATCGAAAGTCGGTTGGCTTTTGTCATGGGATTGCAACCCCACTCAACAATACGCCAAACATTAGGTTCAAACATTGAGATAATGAAATATCCGCAGATGTCATATCCTCTTTCTAACACAAATACATGATTTTTTTCAAGATCTTTTTCAAAATCTTTAAACTCATATTCTTTGTATAGGTTGAGAAACTGCTCTGACAGAATCTCCATCTCAATCAAATGGCGTTTTTCCTCATCTGTTAGCGGAACTACCCCCTTAACATCAGGTTGCAGTTCAACCGGACTGTAAAGACAATGCAACCGCATATCCTTATACATTCCTAAAAAAGCTCTTAGGTCTTTGAGGGTTGCCTCTCTTAATATTGACATAACCATTCCTCCTTTTATAAATTTGTCATATAATAATTATATCACAAGTAAACATAAAAATCAAAAAAGAGCCATAAATGAAATATACCTTAATTGGTTCACTTCATTTAATAGCCCTTTATATATGGAGCACACTGTGCTCAGCTACGAATTTTATTCTTCGTCTTTCTTTTCTTCTTCAGCTTTAGCTTCTTCTTTAACTTCTTCAGTTGCTTTTTCTTCTATAACTTCAGCAACTTCTTCTTTTACTTCTTCAACTTTTTCAGAAGCAACTTCCTCTTTAACTTCTTCAGCAGCAACAGGAGCTTCTTCAGCAATCTTAACTTCTTCAGTTGCTGGAACTTCCTCTGGAGCTACAACCTCTTCTACTTCTTCAACAACATCAGCTTCACCTGGAACAACCTCTTCTTTTACAACGATTTCTCCAGTTTCAATTCTAGCACCAATTTTCTCCTTAGTCTTAGCAGCTTTACCAACTCTATCTCTTAAATAGTATAATTTAGCTCTTCTAGCTTTACCAACTCTAGTAACCTCTACCTTTTCAACATTTGGAGAATGAATTAAGAAAGTTTTTTCAACACCAACACCATAAGAAATTCTTCTTACTGTGAAAGTTTCATTAACTCCTCCACCTTGTTTTTTAATTATAATTCCTTCAAAAACTTGGATTCTTTCTCTATTTCCTTCTTTTACTTTTGCGTGAACTCTAACAGTATCACCAATACGTAAATCAGGAATCTTATTCTTTAGTTGCTCATGTTCTATTGATTTAATAATATCCATTATTGTTTTACCTCCCTTTCTAAATTTTCTATATATCGTTTATCTTCTTTTGACAACTCTATATTTTTAAACAATTCTGGCCTTTTTTTGTATGTATTTTTTAAAGACTCTTGTCTTCTCCATTTACGAATATTTTCATGATGACCTGAAATTAAAACATCAGGAACTTTTTTATCCATAAATACTTCTGGTCTAGTATATTGAGGATATTCTAAAAGTCCCTCTGAAAAAGATTCTTCTTCAACAGATTCTGAATTTATAACACCTTCAACATACCTACTCACACTATCGATCAATACCATTGCTGGTATTTCACCACCAGTCAAAACATAATCACCAATTGAAATTTCCAAAGGTTCAATTTCTTCTATTACACGCTCATCAATACCTTCATAATGACCACACAATAAAATTAAATGTTCCTCTTTAGCAAGATCTTTCACCATTTCTTGATTTAAAGTCTTTCCTTGTGGTGTTAAATAAACTAACTTTGACTTTTCAGACTTAACAGATAAATAAGCATCATAAACAACATCAGGTCTTATAACCATTCCAGCGCCACCCCCATAAGGAGTATCATCAACTTTATTATGCTTATCATTAGAAAAATCTCGAATATTAACAAGATTGATTTCTAATAAATCCTTGTCTTCAGCCTTTTTTAAAACACTAGTTTTAACAGCACCAAACATTTCAGGAAAAAGTGTTAACACATCAAACTTCATTACTACTCTAGTCCTTCCATTAATTTAACAATCATTTTCTTTTCATCTAAATTAACTTCTTTAATAACTTCTTTAATAGCAGGTAATAAAATCTGTTTTCCTTCTTCAGACCTAACAACATAAACATCATTACTTCCAGTTGGAAAAACATCAATTATCTCACCAAGTAATCTATCTTCCTCATATACAGCCAGCCCAATTAAGTCAACTAAATAATAAGTATCTGGCTCCAAAGGTTTCTTAGATTCCCTATCAACAATAACATAAGAATTTCTAAGTTTCTCAGCATCATCAATATTATCAACTGTTTTAAGTTTTAAAACTACTTGATTTTTGTGATATCTTACATTTTCAATTTCATATTCAGTTCTATTTTTTGACTTTTCAAGTGTGATTTTTTTTCCTTTATCAAATTGATCCAACTCATCAGTAAAAGGATTAATTTTTATTTCTCCTTTTAATCCAACAGTATTTACAACTTGACCTATTTCAAAAAATTCTTGCATAATTTCTATCCCTTAATCACCAAATTCTACTACTACTTTTTTATTTTCTTTAGTAGCTATTCCTTTAATTAAAGTTCTAATAGATTGTGCAATCTTTCCTCTTTTACCAATAACTCTACCCATATCACCTTCAGAAACTTTAACTAGATATTTTATTTCATTATTATCAGAAACAGTTTCAGTAATAACAACAGAATCTTGGTCATTTACTAAATTCTTAATTAATAATTCTAGAATTTCTTTCATAGCCCTTTTAATACCTCCAGACTATTTGATTTTTTCGATTAAGCCTTTAACTGTGTCAGTTGGCTTAGCACCATTTTTAATCCATTTTTCAACTACAGCTTTATCTAAAACAACAGTAGCAGGATCAGTCATTGGATCATAAGTTCCTATTTTTTCAATAATTCTACCATCTCTTGGAGATCTAGAATCAGCTACAACAATGTGATAAAAAGGAGCTTTCTTCTTTCCAACTCTTTGTAATCTTATTTTTACCATAATTTTCACCTCCTGATAATTTATATATTTATTAAAATTTAAAAATTTAATAGCAAATTATTTAGTTAAATTTTTAAAATCATTAATATCAATATCATCTGAATTAAATTTCTTCATAAGTTTTCTCATTGAACCCTTATTATTTGTCATTTTCTTCATCATTTTTTGAGTCATTTCATAAGAATTCATAAACTTATTTATATCTTGAACTGTAGTTCCACTACCTTTAGCAATTCTTAAACGTCTACTTCCATTCAATATTTTAGGATCTTGTCTTTCTTTTTTAGTCATAGAACAAATAATAGCTTCAATTTTATCAAATTCTTTATCATCAATTTGAACATCCTTTAGAGCACTCATTCCAGGCAACATCTTTAAAATCGAAGAAAAAGAACCCATTTTTTTCATTTGTCTTAGTTGAGATAAATAATCATCTAAGTCAAATTTATTCTTTTTCATTTTTTGTTCTAATTTTAATGCTTCTTCCTCTGAAAAAGCTTCTTCAGCTTTTTCTATTATTGAAAGAACATCACCCATTCCTAAAATTCTTGAAGCCATTCTTTCTGGATGGAATTCTTCAATATCACTTAATTTTTCACCAGTAGCAGCAAATTTAATTGGTTTACCAGTAACTTTTTTAACTGATAATGCACTACCACCTCTAGTATCACCATCAAGCTTTGTAAGAATAACACCATCAATTCCTAAATCATTATTAAAATGTTCAGCAACATTAACAGCATCTTGACCTGTCATACTATCTACAACTAATAGAATTTCATGAGGTTTAACACTAGTTTTTAAATCTTTAAGTTCTTGCATTAATTCCTCATCAATATGTAATCTACCAGCAGTATCTAAAATAATAACATCATTTAATTTTGAAATAGCAACATTCATAGCTTGTTTAGCAATTACTGAAACATTTTTTGTTTCTTCATTTGCATAAACAGGAATATTTAATTGTTTTCCAACAACTTGTAATTGTTTAATAGCTGCAGGTCTATAAACATCGCAAGCTACTAATAAAGGATTTTTACCTTGTTTTCTAATCAAATTAGCAAGTTTTCCAGCTGTTGTTGTTTTACCAGAACCTTGAAGACCTACTAACATAATTACAGTTGGCGGATTTGATGAAAATGATATTTTACTTTCTTCACCACCTAGAAGTTCAACTAATTCATCCTTTACAATTTTAACAACTTGTTGTCCAGGAGTTAATGACTTTAAAACATCTTGACCAAGGGCCTTTTCTTCAATAACCTTAATAAAATCTTTAACAATTTTATAATTAACATCTGCTTCCAATAAAGCTAGCTTAACTTCTCTTAAAACCTCTTTTAAATCACCCT
The DNA here is from genome assembly GCA_017510525.1 of Clostridia bacterium. Taxonomy (GTDB): domain Bacteria; phylum Bacillota; class Clostridia; order TANB77; family CAG-508; genus UMGS1994. Next base: position 12,640 of record JAFWNC010000003.1, read on the forward strand.
CTGTAATTCTAGCTTTACCACCAAGCTTTCTAGTAATCTCTTGAAGTCTAGCCGATAATCCCTCAAAAGCCATAACAACCTCCTTTTTTATTATAAAAATTAAATAATAACACCAAAAACGCAATTATTTGTCAAATTAAACTAAACAATTTAATTCACTCTTAATATGTTCAAGAATCTTAGCCACCTGTTTATCTGAGGACTTATCCTTAATCTTATTAAGCTCAGATAAAATAACGGCAATCTTTTCCTCTTGAAGTATTGTCTTTTCCATAAGTCCCAACTTTTCTTCAAATTCGAAAAGTTTACACTCTCCCTTCTTTAGATTATCTCTAACAGCCTGTCTAGTTATTCCATTATTTTCAGCAATTTCAGAAAGAGATAAATCATTATTGTAATAATCATCAAGGAACTCAAACTGTTTCTCAGTTAAAAGCTTACCATAAAGCTCACAAAGAATACTAATTTTAACCTTTTCCTCCATGACCATCACTCCTTTTTTCTATAGTTAAAAATGTAATGCTAATATACTTTACACCCATTTTCTCAATTTGTCAAGCTTTTTTGCAATATTTTCCTAGAATTTATGCAAAATATTTAAATATCTAAAGCAAAAAGTTCCAATTATTATTAATTGGAACTTTTTTTCTTTATTGTTAATAATGAATTAACAATAGAATAATAATACCCAAAACCACTACAGTTATCACATCCAAAAAAATCCACATTCTGCATTCCTCCCTGCATTTTATATAGGTATTATTTATAACATGTAACTTTTTATATTATATCACATTTTACCTCAAATTACAAATTTTAACCCACTATCACATTCCCCTCACCGAACTATTTCTTTAAATTGTTTCAAGATCTCTTCTGTCATATAAACAGCTCCACAAGGCTTCTCTTCACCATTATCAATCACAACTAATTTACAATTTACAAAATCGCCACTAAAGAATTTAATAGCACCTTTAAGTCTTTTCTTTTGCTCATCTGTTAAATCTGTTATATTGATTTTAACTAGATTTCCGCTTCTAACCTTTGTTTCTTCAACACTTGCAAAATCTTTAATATTATTAACAACAATCTTTGGCTCTTCATCTTCTTTTAAACTTAATCTTCCCTCAACTAAAACAACACTATCATTTACTAATAAATTACTACATCTTGAATAAGCACTATCAAAAACTATAACTTCAACACTACCATACAAGTCCTCAACAGTAACAAAAGCCATAATCGTATTTCTCTTTGTATATTTTTTCTTTACAGAAACAATACTTCCAGCATATTTAACATCTTGTCCATCTCTGTATTTTGAACTACCATTATCTCTAATCTCATCAGGTATTGCCTTAATTGTTAAAGAATCAATATTAGTCTTTCTCTTAATTTCATCTCTTATTTTTTCTAAAGGATGTCCTGAAACATAAATTCCAAGCATCTCTTTCTCAAGAATAAGTAATTCTCTTTCATCAAGTTCTTTAAGTTCAGTATAATGATATTTAATCTCAGTTGTGTCCTCTTCCATCATATCAAACATTGTAACTTGGTTTTCAAATACTTTTCTGTTTCCAGAATTTATAGTATCTAAGATATCTTCATAAGAAGCTAAAAGTGTTGCACGAGTCTTTCCCATTTCATCAAAAGCACCTGCTTTAATCAAGCACTCTATACATTTTTTATTTATACCTTTATCTTTAATTCTTTCACAAAAATCAGTAAAAGATTCGAATTCACCATTTTCTTCTCTTTCTTGAACAATACTATTAACAGCAGCAACTCCAACGTTTTTAATACTCCCCATCCCAAATCTAATTTTCTTATCTGAAACTGTAAATTTAGTATAACTTTTATTAATATCAGGTTTTAAAATCTCAATATTTAATCTTCTACACTCATCAATATAAAAAGGAATTTTATCAAGATTGCCTAAATAACTATTAAGCATTGCTGCCATAAATTCTTCTTGATAATAATATTTTAAATAAGCTGTTCTATATGATACAACTGAATAAGCTGCAGCATGAGATTTATTAAATGCATATTTAGCAAACTCAGCCATCTCATCAAAAATCTTATTAGCAGACTTTTCATCTATACCATTTCTAACACATCCAGGAATAATAATATTTCCATCTTCATCAGTTTGTCCATGAATAAAATATTCTCTCTCCTTAGCCATAACATCAAGTTTTTTCTTTCCCATTGCTCTTCTAACTAAGTCAGCTCTACCTAAACTATAACCAGCTAAATCACGAACAATCTGCATAACCTGTTCCTGATAAACCATACAACCATAAGTTACATTAAGAATTGGTTCTAAAGCAGGATGAGTGTATTCATTATGACCTGGATTTAATTTTCCCTTTATATATCTAGGGATTTGATCCATAGGTCCAGGACGATATAAAGAAACACCAGCTATAATATCTTCTAATCCATCAGGTTTAAGTTCCTTCATAAAATTTGTCATACCTTGACTCTCAAATTGGAAAATACCAACAGTTTTTCCATCACCCCATAATTTATATACATTAGGATCATCCATTGCATCATCAAAAACAACATCAATACCTCTATTTTGTTTTACAAGCTTAATTGTATCGGCAATAACTGTTAAAGTTCTAAGACCTAAAAAGTCCATCTTTAGTAGACCTAGTTCTTCTAAAAGTGTCATTGTATATTGTGTAGTTACATTCCCATCATTAACATATAAAGGAACATAAGTGTCAACAGGATTTTTAGTAATAACAACTCCGGCATGCATGTGTAGAAGCTTGTCTAGGAAGTCCTTCTAATCCCATTGCAATATCTAATAATTTATGTACTTCTGGATCATTTTCATAAACTTGTTTAAATTCCGGATTTTGCTCCAAAGCTTTTTTTATTGTTATATGAATCTCCATTGGAACCATTTTAGCAAGTTTATCTGTTTCACTATAAGGATAATCTAAAACCCTTCCAACATCTCTAATTACCATTCTAGCTGACATTGTGCCAAAAGTTATAATTTGTGAAACATGGTCAGTTCCATATTTTCTAGCAACATATTCAATAACTTCTGGTCTTCTCTCATAACAAAAGTCAACGTCAAAATCAGGCATACTAACTCTTTCAGGATTTAAAAATCTTTCAAAAATCAGATTATACTTAATAGGGTCAATATCAGTAATTCCAATAGCATAAGCAGCAATAGAACCTGCACCAGATCCCCTACCTGGTCCAACAGGAATTCCTACTGATTTTGCATAATTAATAAAATCCCAAACTATTAAGAAATAATCAACATATCCCATCTTCTCAATAACTGAAATCTCATATTCTAATCTATCCATTACCTCTTTAGATGGCTCATCACCATATCTCTTTTTTATTCCATCATAACAAAGCTTTTTAAAATAATCACTATGTGTTTCAAATTCTTCTGGTACATCATAATTAGGAAGTTTTGTAACACCAAATTCAAAATCATAATTACATTTTTCTGCTATTTTTACAGTATTTTCTATTGCATCTGGAAAAGCAGAAAAATAGTCAGCCATTTCTTCAGGAGATTTTATATAAAACTCTTCTGTTTCAAATCTCATTCTATCTTCATCAGTAATCTTCTTACCTGTTTGAATACATAATAAAATCTCATGATTATAGGCATCTTCTTTTTTTAAATAATGTGCATCATTTGTTGCAACTAATGGAATATCAAGGTTCCTAGCAAGTTCTATTAATTTTTGATTAACCATTATCTGTTTTTGAAGACCATTATGTTGTATTTCAATATAATAATCATCCTTAAAAATATTTTTATGCCAAAGAGCAACCCTTTCAGCTTCATCCATATCATCTTTCAAAATAGCCTGACTCAAAGAACCAGCTAAACAAGCACTAAGACAAACTAACCCCTCGCTATATTGTTCCAATATATCCAAATCTATACGAGGCTTATAATAAAAGCCATCAACAAAAGACAAAGAAACAAGCTTTGTCAAATTTTGATAACCAACTTTATTCTTTGCAAGCAAAATAAGATGATTATAACTATTATCAATACCAGGCTCTTTTTGAAATCTAGTTCTAGGTGCAACATAAACCTCACAACCAATAATAGGCTTAATATCATTTTTCTTACACTCTTTATAAAATTCAACGCTTCCAAACATAGTTCCATGATCAGTAAGAGCTATAGCTTTCATACCGAGCTCTTTAGCTCTAACAGGTAAATCTTTAATTCTACTCATACCATCAAGCAAACTATACTCACTATGCACATGCAAATGAACAAAATCAGCCATACACTCCTCCTACAATAATTTTATTACCTCATCAAGCGGCCTATTCGCCACATTCGGCAAATCCAAAATCTCAAACTTAGAAACCTTGTCCCCAAATTGAATCTCAACAATATCCCCTTTTTTTACATCAAAACTAGGCTTAACAACCTTGCCGATTAACAGAAACCCTTCCCTGATCAGCAACCTCATTAGCAACAGTTCTTCTCTTAATAACTCTACTCATCTTCAAAAATTTATCTAAACGCATAAAACACCCCTATTTTTTCTTTAATAAATATCACATTTTAATACATAAATCAAGATAAAATGAAGTCTGAAAACTATATTTTGAACTCTAAAAGAATTAAATATTAATTTCTGAAATCCCCCGCGCAGCGACTAAACGAACGAAGTGAGTGCAATTGAAGCAGCCCTATCAGATAAAATACTCAAATTTTCAATTTATTGAAAATTTGTAGGATAAGGGCTGTGACAGCAAGGGGGTAAAGAAATTCATATTTAATTCTCTACAATAATTCAACTATATTTCTTATTGACATAATACCAATTCCCCTGTATAATAAAAAAGTAACAACCGCATAACTCTTAATAAAGAGGCTAAGAAATACTTTTTTCTTAGTAGTACACCCAGAAGGAGGTTTCAAAATGGGAAAAGAAAACGAAATAATTACTCTGCAGAAAATTTCCAACATTTTACTTGCTATTAAAATGGATTTTAAAGCAAGCACACCTGGCTTCAAGTTTGAACGGTACTATATGCAAAACTATTCCTCAATTTTGAAGGAACTCAGTCGCTACATAGATATCGATAAAAAAACAAACACTGCCATGGCGAAAAACTGGGAAAACCTGCGAGCACTTGTAAAAGTAACTGAAGCATACAAACCTGTATTAAGTTCTATCTTTTACAGTGACAAAGACAACGAGGAAATCGTAACAATACTCTTAAGATTTGATGATCCCAACGAATTAAAACGTTATACCAAAGAGGTAAAACGAAAATTCAAGGAGGAATTAAAATTTTAAGCAAAAATTGACAGAAACAAATAGGGACACTTCCCAAATGTTTCTGTCAATTTTTTTACTTATAAAACCTTCTATTATTACAATTACACCAACAACTATTACAATTATTATTACTATTATCATCTGAAACTCCACAATTAGCCTCATCAATTAAATCTTGAATAGATTGAATATTTCTCTCCCTCTCACACCACAGTTTAACAAGCCAAGCAGCAAGATAAGCTAATAAAGTATAAACAATAACAAAAATCAAAAAAGTCTCATCAAAAGCAGCAAAAGCAACTATTAAAAAAATAGCAAATGTAATTCCAGCAATTTTAATTGGACAACAAATTATAGTCTCAAAAATAGCAGATAAAATTATAACAGCAACCGGAATCGCAAAAAACAAGAGCAGATTATCCATATATAAACACCTAACCTTTCAATATGTAAATATTTATATATAATATTCTGCTTTTAAGATAATGTGCTAATAGGAATGGAGAAATCTGTTTTTCAGGACACTTCTAAAAAACAAGGTGGGGACAAGCCCCACCACTACACAATTTGCAATTATTTATTTGTAGGGGCAGGGCTTGTCCCTGCCTAAGCTGAGAAATTGCTATATTTCAATTTTTCTTAATACTCAACCTTTAACAAATAAAGTCCATGAGCAGGAAAAGTCTTCCCAGCATTCTCCCTCTTCCCACTCTCAATAATCGAAGAAATCTCCTCAGGCTTAATCTTTCCAAGTCCAACATAAACCAAAGTACCAACAATAATTCTAACCATATTATACAAAAAACCACTACCTGTAGCTTCAATAATAATTCTATCATCATCTCTTCTAACATCTAACTTATAAATTGTTCTAACACTACTCTTACTACTAGTTCCACTAGCCTTAAAAGCTTTAAAATCATGCTCACCTTCAAAATATTTAGCAGCTTTTTTCATTAAAGTGACATCTAACTTCATAGGAACATGAACCTCTAATCCCCTATAAATTGCAGTTCCTTGTTCAGAATTATTTATAATATAACGATACGTCTTAGATTTCACAGAATATCTACTATGAAACCTTTCATCCACTTCTTCGGCAGATTTAATTACAATACTTTTCTTTAATTTAGAATTAATAGCAAAAGCAAATTTCTCAATTGGAATTTTACTCTCTGTCTTAAAATTTGCAGTTTGACCAAGGCTATGAACTCCAGCATCAGTTCTCCCAGAACCAATAAGTTCAACCTCTTCACCTGTTATCTCTGAAATAGCCTTCTCAATCTCGCCTTGTATATTTAATTTATCAGGCTGTTTTTGCCAACCATTAAACCCTTTACCATCATATTCTATTATTAATTTAATATTTCTCATAAACTACTCCTAATTTTCAAAAGGGGAACGAAAAATCGCCCCCCTCTTTTGCAACTTAGAAAATGTTGTTAATAATACCCTCGAGTTCATCCAGCTTTTCTATAGCATCTTTTTTACTGAAAGTAAAAGACTTAAGCTCTTGCTTAACATCCATAGCAATAGCAGGAACATCATCAAAGATGAAATTGTCGCGGATAAAATCCATAAGAGTCATTAACATATTCCTCCGGATTATCATCTCAACATCATTTTCATTAGCCAGCTTAAAAGCTTTAAGCTGTTCTGATAAAATTTTCTTTAAAGCCGTTTTCATGCCATAACCTCCTCGTTGTTTTTAAGAAATTTTACAGAATTAACTACGTTAACATAAGTATTATATCACAAAAAAGAGCACAACGCAATGTGCTCTTCATTATTTCTCTTCTTCTTCAACTTTTTCTTCTTTTTCTTTTTTCTTTTTTAACTTTTCTTTAGTCTTTGTAATTGTTCCCATGTTTCTAGCCGTAATTAAATATTTAATAAGAATTTTCTTTAAAGTTTCCTCTTTAACATCTGCAATTAAAGTTCCATCTTTAGCTATAGAAATCTTTCCAGTCTCCTCAGAAACAACAACAACAATACTATCAGTTTCCTTTGAAATTCCAATAGCAGCTCTATGTCTTGTACCTAATTCTTTAGCTATATCCTTATCATCAGCTAAAGGAAGCATACATGAAGCAGCAGCAATTTTATGGTCACTTATAACAACAGCACCATCATGAAGTGGAGTTCTTGGAACAAATATATTAACAAGTAATTGAGGCGAAATCTCAGCATCCATAATTATACCTGTTTCAATAATATCATTAATTTTTATATCTCTTTCAATAACTATTAAAGCACCTGTTTTTGTAGCTGAAAGTTCAGTAGCCGCAATAGAAATCTTATAAATATTTTCCTTAGTTTTTACTTCTATACTTTTATCTAATCCAAAAAATCTTGTAAACTTACTAGTACCAAGTTGTTCAAGTCCTCTTCTTAGTTCTGGTTGGAATATAACAATTAATGCTAAAACTCCCCAATTCATTACAGCAGTTAAAATGTAATTCAATATATTTAATTTGAAAATACCACTAATCCATGTTGCAATAATTAAAAAGAAAATACCTTTAATAAGTTGCCACATTCTAGTATTTTTAACAACCTTAAAACTATTAACCAATAGAAAAATAACAATCACTAAATCAATTATAAGCATAATAAGATTAATTGGATGGTTTTGAAGGTTTTCTAAATATGATAAAATATTATTTTCATAAAAACCTTTTAAGTCTAATTTAAAATTCTCCATTTATATTTCTCCTATTTTGATAATAAGTAAAATAAGAAAGTGCTAATTGAACCAAATACCATAAAAACAACCATTAATCCAGCAACTATTCTTGTAATTATTTTTCCTTTATTCATACAAAATTACCTCTTTTCTTTCTTAAAAATCACTACATTTTTAGTTTAACATATTCAAAAATTTTTTTCAATCACTATTTTAAAAATGTTAAATTTTACAATATTCGATTTATCTATTGTCTTTTTTTTTGCATATGATATAATCACCATAGATCAAAAAAATAGTTCTCAAGGAGGTATGGAATTATGGATTTTGAAGAATGGAAAGACTTTGTTGATGGAGATTGGAAAAGTGAAATAAATGTAAGAGATTTTATTCAAAAAAACTACACTCCATATGAAGGAAACTCAAAATTTTTAGCAGAAGCTACAGAAAACACAAAGAAACTTTGGGATGAAGTTTTAGAATTATATAAAAAAGAAAGAGAAAATGGTGGTGTTTTAGAAATATCTAATGATATCGCCTCTACAATATCTAGTCATGATGCTGGATATATAGATAAAAATCTTGAAAAAATAGTAGGTCTACAAACTGAGAAACCGCTTAAAAGAGCAATAATGCCAAGTGGTGGAATTAGAATTGTAGAACAATCATGTGAAGCTTATGGAAAAAAGGTCTCAGACAAAATCGAAGATATTTACCATAATTACAGAAGAACACATAATGATGGAGTTTTCACTGCATATACTCCTGAAATTAGAGCAGCTAGAACATCTCATATTATTACAGGTCTACCTGATGGATATGGACGTGGAAGAATAATTGGAGATTATAGACGTATTGCTCTATATGGAATTGATAGATTAATCGAAGATAAAAAAGCACAATTTGCAAATGCTATTTTACATGATGTTACTGAATATATAATTCAAGAAAGAGAAGAAATTCATGATCAAATAGAAGCGTTAGAAGAATTAAAAGTTATGGCTGAAAAATATGGATTTGATATTTCAAAACCAGCAAAAGATGCTGTAGAAGCTGTTCAATGGCTATATTTTGGATATCTAGGAGCTGTAAAGCAACAAAATGGAGCTGCAATGAGTATTGGTAGAACTTCTACATTCTTAGATATTTATTTTGAAAGAGATTTAAAGCAAGGTAAATTAACAGAAGCTGAAGCACAAGAAATAATGGACCACTTTGTTATGAAATTGAGAATGGTAAGATTTTTAAGAACTCCTAAATATGATGAATTATTTAGTGGTGATCCAGTTTGGGTTACAGAATCAATTGGCGGTATGGGATTAGATGGAAGAACTTTAGTTACTAAAAACTCATTTAGAGTACTTCATACTCTTGAAACATTAGGGCCTGCTCCAGAGCCAAACTTAACAGTATTATGGTCTACTAATTTACCAAAAGGATTTAAAGATTTTTGCACTGGATTATCAATAAAGACAAGTTCAATCCAATATGAAAATGATGACTTAATGAGAGGCTATTGGGGTGATGATTACGGAATAGCTTGTTGTGTATCTGCTATGAGAATTGGAAAACAAATGCAATTCTTTGGAGCTAGATGTAATTTAGCAAAATCACTTCTATACGCTATAAATGGTGGTAGAGACGAAATTACTGGAAAACAAGTTGCACCAAAATTTGAAGCTATTACTTCTGATTATTTAGATTATGATGAAGTAATGGAAAAATTTGATAATATAATGGAATGGGTTTCTAAAATCTATATAAATGCATTAAATATTATTCACTATATGCATGATAAATACTGTTATGAAAGCTTAGAAATGGCTTTACATGATAAAGATATTTTTAGAACAATGGCTTGTGGAATTGCTGGGCTATCAGTTGTAGCCGATTCCCTATCTGCTATAAAATATGCTAAAGTAAAAGTAATTCGTGATGAATCTGGTTTAGCAGTTGATTACAAAGTTGAAGGTGATTTTCCTAAATACGGAAATGATGATGACAGAGTTGATAGTATAGCTGTTGATATAGTAAAAAAATTTATGAACAAATTAAGAAAACAAAAAACATATAGATTATCTAAACCTACAATGTCAATCTTAACAATTACTTCAAATGTAGTTTATGGAAAACATACAGGAAGTACTCCTGATGGAAGAAAAGCTGGAGAACCTTTTGGACCTGGAGCAAATCCTCTACATGGAAGAGATACTCATGGTGCACTTGCAGTATTAAATACAATATCAAAACTTCCTTACAAACATGCTGAAGATGGAATTTCTTACACATTTGCAATTGTTCCATCTGCACTTGGAAAATCTGATAAAGATAGAGTTAATAATCTTACTTCTCTACTTGATGGATATTTTGCAAAAATGAGCCATCATATAAATGTAAATGTATTTGATAGAAGTTTACTTTTAGATGCAATGGATCATCCTGAAAAATATCCTCAACTAACAATAAGAGTTTCTGGTTATGCTGTTAACTTTATAAAACTAACTAGAGAGCAACAATTAGACGTAATTAACAGAACAATTCATGAGAAATTTTAATTATAAGAATGAACCTATTATATATTAATTTTCGAAATCCCCCGCGCAGCGACCAAACGAGGATTTTTAATCCGAGTGCGATTGAAACAGCCCTATCAGATAAAATACTCAAAGTTTCAAATTTATTTGAAACTTTGTAGGATAAGGGCTGTGACAGCAAGGGCGTAAGAAAATTCATATATAATAAGGTTCATTATTTTATATTATAATATTAAATAAGAGGAGAAAAAAATGAACGATCTAATCGGAAAAATTCATTCAGTAGAAACCTTTGGAACAGTTGACGGTCCAGGAATAAGATATGTAATATTCATGCAAGGCTGTCCATTAAAATGCAAATACTGCCATAATAGAGACACATGGGAAATCGGAACAGGCCTAGAAGTTACATCAGAAAACCTAGTAAAACAAATCTTAAAATATAAAACATATATCCAAACTTCTGGCGGTGGTGTAACAGCATCAGGCGGAGAAGCCCTACTACAAGCAAAATTTCTAACAAACCTATTTAAAGAACTACAACAAAAAGGCATCCATACCGCACTAGATACAGCCGGAAGCCTACCAATAAATGATGATATAAAAGAATTATTAAAATACACAGACCTTATTTTACTTGATATAAAACATATAAATAATGAAAAGTGTATAGAATTAACAGGTTCTAGCAATACAAACGAATTAAATTTTGCAAAATATCTATCAGAAAACAATATTCCAATGTGGATACGCCAAGTAATAGTCCCAGGAATTACTGATGACAAAAAAGATTTAGAAAAATTAAAAGAATTTATTTCAACACTTAAAAGTGTTGAAAAAGTTGAACTACTTCCCTATCACAATCTAGGAAAATTCAAATGGACAAATCTTGGCTTTGAATATCCATTAGAAAACACTCCTCAAGCAACAGAAGAAGACATACAAAAAGCCAAGGAAATCTTAGAAATTTGATTTTTTTTCATTAATATGGTATAATTATTTTATGTAACGTAATTGTGAAGCACAAAATCCAACATAACAAGTGCTTCATTATAGCCTTATTAGGCTTCAGCTATAGGAGGACATTATGATGAAAAATTACAGTACAAACGGATGTGGAATAAAATTAAACTACTGCCAATACGGCAGCAAGCCACCATTCGAAAAGGTAAAAGTTGCCGTTGATGCAGGACGCTACTGGTTAACTTACCCAGAAGTTGCTAAAAATGCAACAAAAAATTCTATTATCTGGGCAGGAAAACCCGAAGAACTGGGAATATCTATTCCTGGAGCTTCTAAAAATCAATTAGTTTTCATCCAACTGTAATACAAAGAGACTCGCGTTCTTACGCGAGCCTCTTTCTTTAATCACATATGTATTCTTTCGTAGCGGAGCTAAAGTAGTGCTCCATAAAAAACTATTTACATTCCAGTCTTAGGAAGTTTATTAATAACAGTCTCAACTGGCTTCTTTAAGTTATCAACAACAAGACTTACCTCTTCATTTAAATCAACTTTAAATTCAATCTTTCTCTCAAATCTCTCATAACCATCAGGCGCTTTAATCTCCTCTAAATAATAATTACCCGGTAAAATCCCCTCAATAGTTACAATACCATTCTCATCAACTTTTACGTCATCATAAACAATATTTGAATTACTATCTAGAACCCTAAATTCAGCACCAGGTAAAAAAGCTTTTGAATCAACATCTTGTTTTTTGATAATAAGCTTACTAGTATTTTTGTTATACTTAACTTCTAAACTACCTTCACCAATCTCAAAAATCTCACCGGTTAAAGCATAGTTTTGAAGACCTGGATCATTAGAATTACCATATAAAACTGGTTTTGTTGCAACATCACCTCTTACTTTTAAACTAATACTTCCGTCTTTTTTTAATTCATTAATAGGAATTAATAACTTAAAATTCTCTCCAGAATTAAAAGAACCTTTCTCATTATTCTCAATATCAACCAATTTTGTTCCAGGAGTAATATCTCCTGAAATATTAACAGTGTAATCCTTTATTTGAGCTAAAGCAGAAACACTAAATTCTTTACTAATGTAATTCCCATCTATCTCATCAATTTTCCATAAATCACTTTTTTCAATTATTTCAAAATCTGGACTAACCTTCGAACTACTAGAATTTCTTGCAGAATAAACAATTTGCTTCAAAGCATTCAAAGCTCTCTCCCCTGCTTCTCCAATAGGTTCATACTTCCAAAAATCATCTTCATCAAAGCCATATAAAATACAATATAAAGCCTGTTTAGTTGCAGCATAAGCCTCATCTTCACTTGCGACTCCAAGCTCGGCTAAACTTTTATAAGGATAACCATTTGTTATAACTCTCCAAACAAGAGAATCTGAAATAGCTTCATCAACACTAACAGAATATTCTCCAACTTCTCCAACTCCATCTAACTCAATATTTAAACAATAAGCTGGATACTCTCCACTACCATCATTATAAAAAACTTTAGTAACAACAATAGGGGCATTATTGTTTCTATTAATAAACAAATCCTCACATCTTCCCTTTGAATACATATTAGCACTATCAATTTTAAAACTAGCTTTAACATAACCTAGGCTAGCAAACATCATTAGAATAATAGTTATAATAAATAACCTTTTTATAATTTTCATTTCAACATCCCTTCTTATACTCTCTTATATTCCAAAATTCTTTATTGTAGGGGCGTGGCGTGTCCCCGCCCATTATTTTTTTTACTTTTCTTTTCCAATAACACATCTTCTGTATTCTGGTTCATTTTCAACACAAGTAATTAAAGTAATAATTTTCTCCTCTGTATTTTCTAAAACCTCAACTTGAGTATCTTTAATAATATTCATTTCAGAAACACTAAATCTTAAAGCAATACCATGATAATAATAAATAATCTCATCACCAAATTCTAAATTCTTGATATTTTCGAAATAATTAACAGGATACCCTCTATTATGAGCTGCTAATGCAATATTCCCATCAGAATATCCAGTAGTCTCAAAATGACCAATCCAATTATTCAAAACCTCGTCATCAGTTCCATCAGCAATTTCAGCATCTAAACCAATACAAGGAATAGTTAACCTCCATATATTATCCAGATTATTTTCAATTATAATTTCTTCACTCTCGATAAAATTTTCATTAGTAACAACATTTAAAATTTTTTGATTACATTTATCAGATTTTAAAAACAAAATATTCACAAAAATAAGGATAAAAACAAATATAATGAATAAAATTTTTTTTAAAGATTTTAAGATCATCACCCCTTTTCAGTAATTTAACACTCCCTGAAAATAGTGTAATAATTTAATTGAATAAAAACACCATTTTTGAAACAAAAACTAATATTGATTTTAAAAATAAACAAACTAAAAACCAACATAATGTCAAAGAAAAAAAACATACTTGAAAACTACTACACTATCTTAGAGAAGTGCCTAGTTCCTAGAAAAGCACGGTAAGTGCCTCTTAATGAATAAAAACTTTTGAATACAAAATTGCAATTTCTACCTACAAGATAACATAAAAGGTTTCAATTGTAAAGAAAAACTCATCGACAAATTTCGACAAATATTTTTTCAAAGTCCTTCTGCTCTAGCATTTTAAATATTTTTTATTTTTCTATACCATTTTTCAATTAACTATGATATAATTCAAAAAGAATTTTTTTAAAGAAAGGTCGTAATTCTCATGAAACTAGCAGAAGACAATTCAACACTTGCAGAAAACAAATTATTAGTATTATATATTTTAAATAAAATTGGAAAACCAATAAGCCAGAAAGCGCTATTAGAATTAATAGTATCAATAACTGAACTAAACTACTTTTACTTTCAACAATTTCTATTAGACCTAATAGAAAACAATTATGTAATAGAATATGAAAAAGATGGTGAACAACTATATAAAATAACAATTGAAGGGAAACGAGCAATAGAACTTACAGCTGATATGATACCAGGAATCTTAACACTAAAAGTAGATAATAACCTAAAAGAAAACTTAGAAGAAATTGAAGATAAATTCTCAGTATCAGCAGACTACACACCAACAGACGAAAACCACTTCATAGTAAAATGTAAAATAGTTGAAAATAACAACACAATGTTTGAACTACAAACATTCGCTGGATCAAAAGAACAAGCCAAAATAATAGTAGACAACTGGAACAACAACGCAGAAAAAATATATCCAGAAATATTAAATTTATTAACAAAATAAGTTTGCACATCTTCATTGGTAGTGGGCGGGCGTGGAAACCCGCCCCTACAGTTTACCATGGAAATATTGGGACGGTTCTCTTCTTTCAAAAAAATTGAAAGAAGAGAACCGTCCCAATATTTCGTTTTTAGATCTTTCTTCTTACCGCTTCATAAAGCACAATTCCAGTAGCAACAGCTGCATTTAAACTCTCAGTTTTACCTAACATAGGAATCCTAATACTCTCATCAGCTATCTTTAATACACCCTCTGAAACTCCATTAGCTTCATTTCCTATAACAACAGCAGATCTCTTATAATCCACCTCATAAATTGATTTAGACTCCTCTAAATTTGTAGCCATAACCTTAATTTTATGTTTTTTTAGATTTTTAACCGTCTCAACTAAATCATCACTAATAATAACATTAACCCTAAAAATAGCCCCCATTGTAGAACGAACAACCTTAGGATTATAAACATCAGCAGTCCCTTTAGAAACTATAATCTGCTTCAAATTAACACTATCAGCAGTTCTTAGAATTGTTCCCATATTACCAGGATCCTGAATATTATCTAAGATTAAAAATAAATCTTGATTAAAATCAATCTCATTAACACCTTGGTCTTTTTGGACAACAGCCATAATACTCTGAGGAGTAGCAACATCAGTCAAAGACAAAAATATCTTCTCAGGAACATAAATACACTCCCTTTTAGCAATTTCATATCTAAGTTCCTCACTAATAGTATCTTCAATATCACAATCATCGCAAATAATAATAGACTTAATATTTACATTCTCTTGAATAGCCTCTTCAACAAGCTTAATTCCCTCAACAATATATTCATTATACAAATCACGAAACTTCTTCTCCTTAAGCTTCTTAATATGTTTAATTTTCTCATTATCCTTACTAGTAATAACCATAACACACTCTCCTAATATTTTTCTATTCTATTTATGATATAATTCTTGAATAAAAAGCGCATTGAAAGTAATTGATTTAGAAATTCTAAAAAATTTTCTGGAAATAGTTCGCGCTTGACGTGAAAGGGTGCCAGAAAATTTTTGTAGAAGTTCTTTGAAAATTAGCTTGAACGAGCATTTTTATGAAAGAATTATATCATAAATTATAATCAATTATTAATACAATTTACAAATTACCCAAGAAGTCTTTCACCTCATTTAATACATCTTTAGAACCCTTAAGCTTATAAGTCACATAAGGATTAGCCGCAGGCGAAAACCTAATCCTCTCCCCAAATTTCTTAATCAACTCATCAACAACAGAAAAATTAAAAAACTTAACATCAAAATAAAAAACAACACTATTTTGTTTTTGAATAATCTTTATAATATTTTTTTCCTTTGCAATATTTTTTATACGCGCAATATCTAATAAATTTTCAATCTCCTGAGGAATATTTCCATATCTATCAATAATTTCATCTACAACATCTTTTATATCATCCTCATTCTTACAAAGAGCAATATTCTGATAAATCTCAATTTTTTGATTTGAATCTTCAATAAACTCATCAGGAATAAAACTAGAAACATTAATATCTATCTGAACATCTTTCTCCTCTTCTACCTCTATTCCCTTCATCTCTCGAACAACCTCATCAAGAAGCCTACAATACATATCGTAACCAACTTGTTCCATGTGACCATGCTGCATCTCACCTAAAATACTTCCAGCACCTCTAATCTCCAAATCTCTCATAGCAATTTTGAAACCAGAACCAAATTCAGTAAACTCTTTAATAGCCTTTAATCTCTTATCAGCAACCTCTGAAAGCAATTTGTTTTTCTTATACATAATATAAGCATATGCCTGCCTATCACTTCTACCAACTCTACCTCTTATTTGATAAAGCTGAGCTAATCCTAGTCTATCACTATCTTCAACAATAATAGAATTAGCATTTGGAATATCAATTCCAGACTCTAAAATAGTTGTACAAACAAGAACATTAATTTTTCCATCAATAAAATCTTGCATTATATCTTCTAATTCGTGACCAGTCATCTTGCCATGAGCAATACCAATCTTAGCTTCAGGAACCAACCTTTGTATTTCATTTGCCTTTTTTAAAATCGTCTCAACTTTATTATATAAATAAAAAACTTGACCATCTCTTTCTAATTCTTTAGTTATAGCCTCTCTAATAACCTCATCATCTTGTTCTAAAACATAAGTCTGAACTGGCTTTCTATTTTGAGGTGGATCATAAATAACAGACATATCCCTGATTCCAACTAAAGACATATGAAGCGTTCTAGGAATTGGAGTTGCGGTCATCGCTAATACATCAACATTATTTTTTAATGCTTTTATTTTCTCTTTATCCTTAACTCCAAATCTATGCTCCTCATCAATAATTAAAAAACCTAAATTCTTAAATTTAACATCTTTACTTAATAATCTATGAGTTCCAATAATTATATCTATTTCGCCAAGTTCTAGTTTCTTAACAATTTCATCTTGCTCCTTTTTAGTTCTAAAACGATTTAACAATTCAACTCTAATCGGAAAATCTTTCATTCTATTTTTAAATGACTCATATTGTTGATTTGCTAAAACTGTTGTAGGAACTAAGTAAGCAACTTGTTTTTGATCCATACAAGCCTTAAAAGCGCCTCTAATTGCAACCTCGGTTTTTCCATAACCAACATCACCACAAAGAAGTCTATCCATAGGCTTTTGATTTTCCATATCTTTCTTTAATTCTTCAATACATCTAATCTGATCATCAGTTTCAATATATTCAAAATTATCCTCAAATTCTTTTTGCCAATTTGAATCTTTAGAAAAAGCATATCCTCTAACCTTTTGTCTTATTGCATATAATTCAATAAGTTCTCTAGCAACTTCTCTTAGATTGTTTTTAACTCTATTTTTAGTCTTCTCCCAATCTTTACTTCCTAGTCTATTGATTTTAGGACTACTATTACCACTACCTATAAATTTTCTAATACTATCTAATGAATCTGTTGGAATATATAAAATATCATCATCTTTATATTTTATCTTAATATAATCTTTTGTAATACCATCAGCTTTAATAGTATTTACACCAATATATACACCTATTCCATGAACCCTGTGAACAACATAATCACCAATTTTAAGGTCTGAAAACACAACAGTTTCACCATTTTTAAAGGCACTGGAAGACTTCTTTCTCTTAGGCTTAGTCTGAATAATCTGGTTACAATCTATAACTAATAAGTTTAAATCAAAGCTTTCAAAACCAGTAGACATAGCCCCAGTTGTTACATATACAACACCTGGAGCAATATCAATATCTTCTAATTTTTCTTTAAAAACTGTTTTTATTTCATGATCTTCTAAAATTTTATTAAGTCTTGAGGCATTTTCTTTATTCCCCCCTAGAATTACTGTTTGTTTTCCTTTGATAGAAGCTTCTTGTAATTCCTTAAACAGTAAATCCATTGAACTACGAAAAAAGTTAACCTCCCTATAGCTAAAGCTATATCCGTTTCTTTTCGCATGCATACTTTTAATATCAACAAAACCAATATCTTTTTTCTCAAGATAAATAGTTTGTCTATCCCCAATTTTATCACCTAATTGTGGATATTTAAAAAGATTTTGTAGAATCTGTGGCGCAATTTTATTTCTTTCTACAACAGATTTTATAATCTCTTTATTATCTTTTAAAATATTTTCACATCTTGTTTTTATCTTTTGATTCTCATCTAAAAATATTATAGTATTTTTATCTAGATAATCTAAAAAACTAACTTGTTCTTTATAAAAACATGTCAAATATTTATCAATTTTATTAATATAATCTCCAGCTAAAATCTGTTCAATATCTTCATTCAATATATCTTCATAAGATGAACTATAACCATGTTTTTTTATTTTTTTACAAACTGTTTCTAAATCATATTCTAAAATAAATTCAAAAGATGGCTCTATAGTAACTTCTTTAAGCATATTTACTGATCTTTGAGTAGAAATATTGAACTCTCTAATAGAATCTATCTCATCACCCCAAAGCTCAATACGAATACCAGTATTATTCCCAGAAGCAATATCAATAATTCCACCCCTTATACTGAACTGTCCTCTACCTTCGATCAAATCATATCTCTCATAACCTAGAGCAACTAGGCTTTCCTTAATCTCATCTAGATTTATTTCATCACCAATTTTAAATTTTTTAACATTCTTAAATAAAACCTCTTTAGATACCATTGGCTGCATAAGAGCTTCAATAGTTGTTACAATTACTTTTGCCTCACCATTTTGGATTTTTCTAATTGCATCCATTCTTTCAAAAGCTTCTTCCTTACTCTCTGCCAAATAGTCATATGCAAATATTTCTCTTTTTGGAAAATATACAATTTCTTCTGAAAAATACTCTAAATCTTTTATTAACTTTTTAGCTTGCATCTCATTATATGTAATTATACAAACAGGCTTATCAGAATAAAAACCTGTTGAAAAAGCCAAATGCACCTTACCATTATCAGTAAGCCCAGAAAGCATTATAGGCGAAATTCCAGACTTTACATCATCTAAATAAGATTTATATTTCTTAACATTAGGAATAATCTTTACTATAGAATTCATTATTCTCTCCTTTTTCATTTCACTAATATGATATTCTATCATAAATATGTCATAAAATCAATATCTTGAGTCATATACTCTACTATGGAAATCATTTATTTAAGAATTAAAGAAAATATTTTTACAATACTATTTATTATTTTTACTTTTGGATTATTATTTTACTCAAATTCAAATATTGAAGCTGTAAGAAAAGGATTAAATTTATTCTTTAACGGTGTATTTCCATCACTATTTCCTTTCTTTATAGCTTCTGACTTATTATCTCATACTAGTTTAATCCCATTAATGAGTAATAAACTTAATAAGCTTATGCGCCCCCTATTTAATGTACCAGGTATTGGTGCTTTTCCTTTTATTATGGGATTAATAAGTGGATATCCAACTGGTGCAAAAATCGTAACAGATTTTAGAAAACAAAATCTTATAAGTCGTGAAGAAGGTGAAAGACTTTTAGCTTTCACAAATAATTCTGGGCCAATGTTTATTATTGGAACTGTTGGAACATATTTTTTTCTAAATAAATCAATTGGAATATTACTTCTTATAACACATATCTTGGGAACAATAACTGTAGGATTAGTTTTTAGATTTTGGAAAAAAAATAAAAATAGAAATATTATTTTAGAAAATCCAACAACTATTGAATTTTCAAATTTAGGTGAATTACTTGGAAATTCAATTAAAAATTCATTAATAACAATTAGTATAATTGGCGGATTTATTATAATATTTTCAGTTATAGTATCAATTCTATTCCAAAGTAAATTATTATCAATAATACCTAATACCTGGCTTCAGGGAATTATCATAGGACTAATTGAACTTACAAACGGAATTCAATTTATTTCATCAATAATTCAAAGATCATTAACATTAAATATAATAATTAGTTCTTTTTTGATAGGTTTTGGTGGACTTTCAGTATTACTTCAGGTATTTAGTATAACTACACAATCTGATTTATCAATCAAATCATATTTTTGGGGTAAACTACTTCATGGAATTATTTCAAGTATATATACCTATATTTTTCTACTCTTATTCCCTATTCTAAATTTTCGGAATATAAAAAGACAATCAAAAAATTGATTGTCTTTTCATAATTAATAATAATAACACGGTTTTAAATCAAAAATTCTATCCAGCTCTTTAGTCGAAAAAGATTCATTGATAAGAACGCTTAACTTCCAATCTGAAATCATAGCGAGAGGTGAAGCCGGAATTCTTTCATCTAATTTGTAAGATAAATCTTCTTTCTTGTAGTACCTATAATAGTGTTCTTCACTCCAACCTTCATTAGAGAAAATTGCTGTAACGTCTACATATTCGATCCCCTCTTCTTCTCCTTTTTTACCAAAAACGACTTCAACAATAGCATTAGGAACTTTTTCACTTAAGTCAATAAATCTACTAACTTCAGCCTTTTCCTGAACCGAAAACTCCAAAAAAAATGATTTACCATTATCAGTTGGAAAGCTTTTTTCAGAAACATTTTTTATTCCTTGAAACTCAAATTTCTGTTTTTGAAATCTTATCTGTTCATTAACATTTTCCTCAGTATAAGGCATTGGAACAATAATCTGTTTTATCATTTAGTCCACACTCCTTTTTCACCCATAATACTGACTGTTTCGAACACACTTTCAAGCGTAGTCTGCTGCTTTTCAAGGATTTCTACAATATCATTTGAATCAATAATATTGGTTCCTTCTTCAAATGTTAAAGGCAAAGCTTTAAAAACACTGTCATTTACTTTTACTATTTTCAATCTATGCTTTTCTTCGCACATTCCAGATCTTATGATAGCATCAGCAAATATTTCATTGTCTTCAACCTTTTCACCTGCTTTAAAGCAAACTTTACATACGCCGTCACTTACGAATTCAGAAATATCTAAGAACATCGAAAACTCAATAAGTTCGTCACAATATATAATCATCACGCAATAACTTTTGCCATGAATCATAACATCAATTGACGAAACATTATATCCCTTTTTTTCCAACTCCTTCTTGTACTTCTGTTTTAATTCAGGAATTTCTGATTCATTCCGAATCGGTGTAATTACTATTTTTTGCATCTTTCTGCCTCCTCCTTGTCTTAAAAAAGACGTTGCCCGAGCTTTCGCTCAACATAATTTACATAACACAAATTATAACACAAATAAAACCATTATTCAATCATTTATTCAAAATCTTCTAATAATGCATTTAACTCATTTTTTCCATATACATTAATACCATTTTTAATTTTCTCCCTATCCCCTTCAGTTAAATACTCAACACTAATATCAGTTACATCATATATCTTTTCAGTTTTACCTTCATCTAAATAATAAACAGTTACAAAACCATTTTCTTCTCTTACTCTATAATGCTCATTACACTCCCCTTCAAATTCCTTATAAATAGACACTTGTTTATTTGAAAAATCAATTATTTCCCAATCTGGATAAGCTTCAATTAATTTTTCTTCAGTTAAATTAACCATTTCTGTAGGAATACTAATTACATTAGTTATAGTATGATTACACCCTTTAAAATGCTTGTTAATTATCAAAACAGCTTGTGGAGAAATTTTAACATCTTGAGAATCAACATCAATAACACTATCCTCATTTATATTAACATCATTTTTAAGCCATTCTTGGGGAGTATTTTTAGTCTCCTTACTAACCTTATCCTGACTAGAAAGCTTTCCTAAAAACAAATAACCAATAATAACACCAAATAAAAATACCACAACACAAAAATAAAAGAATCTTCTCATAAACCCTTCTCCTTTTTTTGTATTATTGGTATTTTTTGAAAAAATATTCAAATT
This sequence comes from Clostridia bacterium, assembly GCA_017510525.1. Taxonomy (GTDB): domain Bacteria; phylum Bacillota; class Clostridia; order TANB77; family CAG-508; genus UMGS1994. The sequence goes on from JAFWNC010000003.1 coordinate 34,824, forward strand.
ATCTAACTTTCAAATAAGAAGCGACTGCATTTTTTATTAATTCATTAATAGAAATGTTTTCTTCAATTGCCTTAATTTTTGCTTTAGTATGAAGCTCTGTTCCTAATCTAACATTTAAAGATCCCTTGCACTGTCTTTCAGGATCACAATTTAGTTCTTTACACATTTTCAGATGTTCATCAATAGCATCCTTAAAATCTTTTTTTAATTCTTCAACTGTCTTTCCTTCAAATGTTATAGAAGCATTTTTTAATCCTTCAACCTTTCCCCAAAAACATTCATCTTCATCACTATATCTTATTTTTGCCCAATATCCTTTATATTCCATCATATTATCCATTATATCAACCTCCAACTTTCTAAATCATTTATTAAATCAATAACTTTATACATCTTTATTATATTATCAGGATGTGGTTTATGTAATTCTATTTTTTGATTTATATTAGTATTAATAAATATCACCCTAGAACCAGATGTCTTTCCTTTATTATGTTCCAAAAATCCTAATTTATTTAATAAACTCTTTGCCTCATCATATGTATAATCCCTAGGTTTTGATTTTAATCTTTTTATTTCTTTCTCTATCTTACTCATATTATACTCCTTTTTTTATATGTTTGCAACTATTTTTAGTCGCATTTAATTGATATATTTTTTGACCATAATTTCTCCATTCTCACCTATTTTAAGCTCTATTTCTCCATGTAAATCTGTTCTATATATAGCCGAACCGAACACTTTTAAGTCTCTCAATTACCTCATAATTTGGATGCCCAAATTTATTATTCTCCCCAACTCCAATCAATGAAACACTAGGTTTTACAGTCTCAACAAACCTTTGAATTGAAGAACTCTTAGAACCATGATGAGCAACTTTTAATACATCTGAATCTAGAATTTCTAAGTTATTCTTATATTCATACAAAAACTGCTTTTCAGCTTTTTCCTCTATATCACCAGTAAACAGCATTGAAAAACTCTTAAATTGAAGCTTACAAACAATAGAATTATTATTTAATCCATTTTCACTCACTAAATTAGAGCTATCAGGCCATAAAAAATCTAAGTATAAATCTTTTTCGATTTTTATCTTATCTCCCTTTTGAACAACAATAATATTAGTTTTTTTGTTAGAAACAATATCTTTGAAATCCTCAAAATTTGTGCTTGCTTCTATCTGTTTCGAGATAATAACATTATCAACTCTAATCTCATCTAAAACAGTAAGAAGCCCTCCAACATGGTCATAATCAAAATGGGAAACAATAACATAATCAATCTTCCATATCCTTTTATTTAAAAGATATGGTAACAGAACCTTTTTACCAATGTCATAATTCTCTAATCCTCCTCCATCTATTAGTATTGTTTTATTAGTCTTTGTCTGTATAAGACATGAATCTCCTTGTCCAACATCAATAAAAGAAATTGTAAGTGGTTTAAAATACACATAAGAAAAATTATTGATAATAACCGCAATAACCAATAAAACCGCAATAAATCTATATCTCCATCTACCTTTTTTAACAGTAAAATAGAATATAGAAAAATAATATAAACAAATCTCAAAAATATTAGGAGTGATAATCCAAACCTTTGAAAAAGGTATACTAGAACTAAAATTAGTAGAAAAAATAATTATTTTTAATAATAAACTAACAATAATTGAAATGATCTTCGAAATAAAATCTGGAGTAACAATAAACAATAAACCTAATGTCTCAATAACAATCATAATAGGAGAAATAATTAAATTATAAAAAATAAAAATAATTGAAATTTGATTATAAAACATAATCATTACAGGAATAATAAATAAATTCGCATATACACTTACTAAAACAATATTTACAAAATAATCTAGTATCTTATTTTTAGACTTAAACCTATATTTTCTAAACATATAAACAATTCCAAAAGTTGCAAAAAATGAAAGAAGAAAACTACTGTTAAATAAAAAATATGGATTATACAAAAGAATTAAAAAACTACTAAAAAACAAATTAAGATAAATATTACTTTTTCGATGAATTAATTTACTAATTAGAATAAAATCAGTCATTATAACAGCTCTAATAATTGAAGGAGTAAAGCCAACAACAAAAACAAAAAAAGATAAGAATAAAATTATAACAAGCTTTTTATTATTTATACTCTTAATAAAAAAATTACAAAAAAACTCAAGTCCAATAATAATACATGCAACATGGGCACCAGAAACAGCTAAAATATGAGAGATTCCACTAGTTTGAAATTTTTCAATCATATCATCAGACATATCATCAGTATTACCTAATAAAATCCCCTTTATCAAACCATTCTCATCCCCATCAAAACATAAATCAATTTTATTATTAATAAAACTTCGAACTCTATATCCTAAATAACCAATATCTTTTTTATTATCAGTAATCTCAATTTTAGAAATCTCTACACTTCCATAAATGCCTTTTATTTTTAAATAATCAGAATATTGAAAAACGCCCTTATTTTTAAAAGATCTATTTTTTGAAAAACCGCCTTTAGCAATAATAACATCACCATAGTCTATATTCTGATTATTTCTAAACTTAAAAAATACTTTAGTTCCCTTAAAACTAGTATTATCATTCCATTTATCAATCTTAACTATACAAAAATTATAATACTCTTCTTCTTTTATTTCACTAATAACTCTACCAGAAATATTAACATCATCTATGTCATCAAATAACTCTCCATGTCTTTTTTCTAAAATTGAAATCCTAATAAACCCTAGAAATAACATACATAAGAAAATAATAAAAAACAGCAATTTAAAGTATATTTTCAAGTATCGCCTTAGTCTTTTATTATACCTAAATATCAAAACATAAATTAAAACTAATAAGCTAACAACTATACCTAAAATAATCAAATTAGAATACATTCCAAGAATAATACCTAGAATATACCCTATACTCATCACAATGAAAATATTTATACTATCACCTCCTAAAAGAAAACAAAGATGAAATAAATCCTGATACTTGGGCGGGCATGGAAACCCGCCCCTACATCTTTTGTAATAGATTTATTGGTCATCCGTAAAAAAAGAGCTAACATAAAAGTTAGCCCTTAAAATATTCAATTAAACTAATTAATTCTTCTAGCTCCACCATAATATGTTGCATAATAACCAGAATCTATAGTATCATAAACAACCCCTTTTGAAGGATTAGCAGCATGAATAAAAGTTCCATCACCTACATAAATACCAACGTGACCTATTGAACCTCCACCACCATTATTAAATAATAGTAAATCACCAGGTTGTAAATCAGATCTATCTACAGCAACACCATCATCTGCTTGTCCATATGAAGTTCTTGAAATAGAACTTCCACAAGCACCATATACATAACTTGTAAATCCTGAACAATCAAATCCAGAAGAAGGAGAACTTCCTCCATAAACATAATTATATCCTAAGTATTGCATAGCGGTAGCAACTACGTCACCAGCAACTGGTGAAGGAGCAACTGATCCGCCTCCACTTGAAGTCTCTTCATAATTTTCAGTACTCTCCTGATTTCTTGAAGGGGCAGATCTTGAAGTTACAGGTGGTTCACCTATTACAACTAAATCTTTAGAAACATAACCATTCATATTATCAGTTGTTCTAACTACATACCAACCATTTTCTTCAGAAATTATCATTAAAACTTCATACTTAACAAGTCCTGCAACAGATTCAAATGAAGTGCCTGCACCTTTTCTTAAATTAACAGAGTCAGCATTAACATAACCTTTTTGATTGATTTCATTAGTTGTGGTCTCTTCTTCAGGAACTTCTTCTTGCTCTTCTTCAACAGGAGTTTCTGTTTCTTCTGTTTCAGCAACCTCAATTAATTTTTTATTAGCAATCCAACCTTCTTTTCCACCTACAGAAACTTTTGACCAATTATTAAATATTTTAATAATTTTTACTTCTGTTCCCTTTGTTACAGAAGTTACCTTTGAAGAACTAAAAGATGGAAAAGCAAATAAATCTGAATCATTATTTAACTTATTAGCAATTTTCTTTTCATTCTTCTTTTCTTCTTTGTTTTCAGAAATAACCTCAGGCTTTTCTGTTTCTTTATTTTCTTCTGAAACTACCGGTTCAGCACTAGTAGTCTCTTCTGTATTAATATTTCCTTCAACATCCAAATAGTTTTTGTGAATAAATCCAGTAGACTCACCAGATTTAACCTGATACCATTCACCTTCTTCACCAAGTACCTCAACTTTATCATTTTGATCTAAATTCAAAATAATATCTGAATCAGTATTAGAAGCTGCTCTAACTCTAACAGTCTCTGTATTAACTGTACCCGTAGCAGCAAATGAAGAACTACCTATGCAAAATATAAGCGACAAACCTAAACCTGAAGCTAATATTTTTTTATTTATTTTCATAAAAACCTCACTTTTTTCCCCATTTTTATTAATCGCAGTATATACTTAATCTAAAATTTTGTCAATCCCTTTCGACAATTTTTTCCTTACGGAATAAAGCAATTTACCAATTTCTGTAACTATTATTCTAAGTCAAGCTTAATATGAACATCCTTAAGCTGCTCTTCCGTAACATTTGAAGGAGCACCCATAAGAACATCTCTTGCTTTTTTATTCTTAGGGAACGCAATAACTTCTCTAATATTATCTTCCCCAGCAATAAGCATAACCATTCTATCAACACCAGGAGCAGCACCAGCATGAGGTGGAGTTCCATAACTAAATGCATTATATAAAGCACCAAATTTTTTCTTTATAGTCTCCTCTTCATAACCAGCAATCTCAAAAGCCTTAATCATAATATCTTGATCATGATTTCTAACAGCTCCAGAAGCAAGCTCATATCCATTACAAACTAAATCAAATTGATAAGCTAAAACATCTAATGGATCTTTGTTTTCTAAAGCATCCATTCCACCTTGTGGCATTGAAAATGGATTATGATTAAAATCAATAGTACCTTCATCAGATAATTCATACATTGGAAAATCAACTATCCAAGCAAATTTGAATACATCTTTTTCTAATAGTTCTAATCTATTTCCAAGTTCAATTCTAACTCCACCAGCAACCTTCTGAGCAGTACTTAATTCATCAGCAACAAAAAATATAGCAGAACCAATTTCAGCTCCAGTAGCTTTCATTATTTCATCTTTTTCACCAGTAATAAATTTAGAAATACCGCCAGTAAATTCATTATTCTCATCCACTTTAACCCAAGCTAAACCTTTAGCTCCAAGTTCTTCAACAGCAAATTCAGACATTTGATCAAAGAACTTTCTAGGCTTCTCACCCATATCTTTAACCATAATAGCTTTAATTGTTTTTCCTTTAAATGCATTAAACTCTGTATCTTTTAATACTTCACTTAAATCAACAATTATTAAAGGATTTCTTAAATCTGGCTTATCTGTTCCATATTTCTCCATAGCCTCTCTAAAAGGAATACGAACAAATGGAGCGCTATCAACCTTTTTATCGCTATTTTTTCTAAAAGTATTTGGAACAACAGTCTCAATTACTTTAAAAACATCTTCTTGTGTTGCAAAACTCATCTCAAAATCTAATTGATAAAACTCACCTGGAGATCTATCAGCTCTTGGATCTTCATCTCTAAAACATGGAGCAATTTGAAAATATTTATTAAAACCAGAAATCATAAGTAATTGTTTAAATTGTTGAGGTGCTTGAGGTAAAGCATAAAACTCACCTGGATGAAGTCTACTAGGAACAAGAAAGTCTCTAGCACCTTCAGGAGAAGAATTAGCTAAAATAGGTGTTTGAATTTCATTAAAACCTAAAGCATCCATTTCATCTCTCAATGTTTTTAAAATCTTAGATCTAAGCAAAATATTTTTGTGAATATTATCATTTCTCAAATCTAAAAATCTATATTCAAGTCTTAAATCTTCTCTAACATTTAAATCTTTTTTATTAATTTCAAAAGGAAGAACATTTCTACACTTACCTAAAACAGTAATATCATCTGCAACAATCTCAATATCACCAGTAGGAATGTCTTTATTTTTGTTACTTCTCTCAGCAACCTTACCACTAACCATAATTGTACATTCAGTATTAATATCAGTTAATTTATTACTATCAGAAACAATAATTTGAGTAATTCCATCTTCATCTCTTAAATCAATAAACGTCATACCACCAAGATTTCTGATTTTTTGTATCCAACCAGAAAGCTTAACATCTAAACCAACATTCTCTAATCTTAATTCACCACAATTATGAGTTCTATATTCATTCATTCTCTTTTTCTCCTTATTAATAAACTAGCAAATATTATACACCAAAATTCATCAATTATCAACATTTAATTGCAATTTGCAAATTTACATAAAATATGGTATAATATTAACGTGTTATAACTTTTACACAAAAAACCTTATCTTATTAGGTAATCATGGAAAAGGCTATTTTATATATTACAGGAGGACAAAAAATGGACAAAACAGATAAAATAGCAATAGCAGCAGGAAATTGGAAGATGAACATGCTTCCTTCGGAAGTATCAACATTTTTCAACGAATATATGTCAAAAGCAAACACCCTTGAGAAAACAATTTTCTGTGTTCCCTACATTGACATACCTGCAGCTATTTCAGCAGTCAAGAACACGCCAATTGAAATTTACGCCCAGAATTTCTATTACGAACCTAAAGGCGCATATACTGGCGAAGTATCACTTGACATGCTTAAAGATGCAGACGTAACTGGTGTTGTAATTGGTCACTCAGAAAGAAGAGATATCTTCGGAGAGACTAATGAAACTATCAACAAAAAGGTTCTTGCAGCAAAAGCAGCCGGTATGAAAATCATTCTCTGTGTTGGCGAATCAGAACACACAAGAGAAATCAATGCACACCATGCATGGATTGAATATCAGGTTTTATCGGCTCTTGAAGGAATCACAGACACAAAGGATATAATTATAGCCTATGAACCAATCTGGGCTATAGGAACCGGAAAAACTGCTTCAGCAGAAGATGCACAGGATATGTGCAAATTTATCGATTATGTATTGCATAAATATTACAATTCTTTTGAAGCTGTGCCTATTCTGTATGGTGGCAGCGTAAACGAAAAAAATGCAGCTGAACTTTTTGCTCAGTCTTCAATCGACGGCGGTTTAGTCGGCGGCGCAAGTTTAGTAGCTGAAAAATTTGCACAAATTCGTAATGCATAACATTCACACCCACCTTTTCCATGAACAAAAAAGAGTTTGTCTAGATTTCTAGGCAAACTCTTTTCATTATTAATGTAAAATTTGACAAATACTACCAATCGTGTTATAATACTATTATGTTAACCATTTTGGTTGCATGTACATTAAAAAATCTATAGAAAGGGGAAATGTCTTATGAAACGCGAACCAACTACATCTATGACATTGACATTTATTAATTTGGCAGCTTAATCATCACGGCGCACCGGCGAGGAGGCGTACAACATGTATAACTATTATTTCTCTGGATTTCTTTAGATACCTTAAGTTTTATTAATAAAGATATCTAAAGTTTTTAAAAAGGGAGTGCATATCAGTTGCGCTCCCCCTTTTTTTGCTTTGTAATATATAATTTTGTAGCATGGCAAGGTGTTTTTCGACGTAGTCGAAAAATAGCAGCGCGCCCGCAGCCCATGATGAAAAATTACTATATTACAAAAGCTCTCTACATTATAGGCTCACATGTCAAAGAAATACCAAGATTTTTAAGAGCATTTATCTCCCCCTTATCAATAATATAACTCGAATGAGCATCACACCCTCTTAAATTTCCTAACTCTTCTATTGCCCTCTCAATAATAGGATTAGTAACAGAACAAATACTTAAAGCAATTAAAACCTCAGGCAAATCTAAGAAATATGAAGTATCATAAGATGTCTTTTGTTTCATTTTATAAATTCCATCTAAAACAGCTGGCGACAATAAATATTCCTTATCTGGAATTCCAGTAATCTCCTTAATCGCATTTAAAAAAGCAGCACTCGCACAACTTAAAATTTTTGACTCTTTTCCAGTAACAATTCTTCCATCATTTAGCTTAATAGCCAAAACATTAACACCCTTTTGTTTAGCCTTTTCATTAGCAACCCTTGCTACTTCCCTATCAGATAAAGAAAGCTCCAATTTATCCATTAATGACTTAGCCTGTTCTACAACAGTCTCATCACAAATTTTTTGTTTATAATCACATAATGTATTATAATATCTTCTAATTATCTCATCTATAGATGCTTGTTTTACAACATCTTGATCTATAATACATTGTTTAATCATATTAACACCCATATCAGTAGGTGACTTATAAATCTCTTCTCCAGTAATTTTCATAAGAATATTCTTTAAAATTGGAAATGTAGAAATATCTCTATTATAATTTACTGCATATTCCCCATAAGCCTCTAGATGAAATGGATCAATCATATTAACATCTTTCAAATCAGCTGTTGCAGCTTCATAAGCAATATTAACTGGATCTAATAAACTCAAATTCCAGACAGGAAAAGTCTCAAACTTTGCATATCCAGCCTTAACACCTTTTTTATATTCATGATAAAGCTGAGAAAGACAAGTTCCAAGCTTTCCACTATTAGGACCAGGAGCAGTAACAACAACCAACTTTTTAGTTGTTTCAATATAAGGATTTTTACCATATCCATCTTCGCTAACTATCAAATCAACATTATCAGGATATCCTTCAGTTGGCTTATGAATATACATCTTTATTTTTCTTTCTTTTAATATTTTCTTTAAATGAGAAATATTATTTCCTTCATTATACATAGTTACAACAACACTATTAATTAGTATTCCTAGTTCTTGGAGTTTCTCAATTAATCTTATAAGTTCTAATTCATAACTAATTCCATAATCTGATCTAATTTTACTCTTCTCAATATCAGAAGCATTAATGCAAAAAATAACCTCTAAATCATCTTTAAATTGTTGCAATAATCTAATCTTATTATCAGGTCTAAAACCAGGTAAAACCCTAGAAGCATGATAATCATCAAAAATTTTGCCACCAAACTCAAGATATAATTTATTATCAAACATTTTAATTCTCTCTGAAATCTTCTCACTCTGAATCTTTAAATACTTATCACTATCAAAACCAACCCTATCCATTAGTACACTCCCTTTTTACATATGGAGCACTTTAGTGCTCCGCTACATTTATTATTATTATTATTATTTCGTAGAGGAGCACTAAAGTGCTCCATAATATCAATGATAATTACAGAACCTTCTGATTTATTCAAAACAAAAAACCGACTAAAAAAAGAGTTTTTTTTTAATCGGTTTTCTCACAACTTAGAAAATCTAATACAAGATTAACACTAAAAAAATAAATATGCAATAGATTTTTAAACAATTATAAAAGAACTTTTTTTACAATAATTTGTAAAAAAATCTTGATAAATTCAAATTAATATAATAAAATATTCTGCAATAGGAAATGAGAATAAGCAGATGTGGTTTGCCCCCACAAAAGATAGGGGGTGATGCTTATGATAGAAACATCTTATTTAATTACACTATTATACATACTTTTCTTTTCATTAATAGGAATAACTATCGTAACATTTGCCTTAATTATAGCAATAAGCATAATTTTGAGCAAAAAACAATAAAACAAAAAACACATCTGTAATCTTGCCCGGTTCAGATGTGTTTTAATTCTAACTCGGCAAACCACATTTGTGGTTTCTCCATTTCCTATTTTTATTATACCATAAATCTATTTCTTGTCAACAATTCCAAAACGCAATTATTTGCAAAATCTCTGTTTAACAACCTCATAAACCACAATCCCCGCAGAAACTGACGCATTAAGAGATGTAACCTTACCCTTCATAGGGATCTTAACTAAACCATCGCAATTTTCTCTAACAAGTCTACTCATTCCAAAACCTTCACTACCAATAACAATAGCAACACTTCCCTTTAAATCCATATCATAATAATAAGTGTCAGCCTCACCATCAGTACCATAAACCCAAACACCATTATCTTTTAACTTAGAAATAGCATCATTTAGATTATTCACTCTTGCTATTTTAACATGTTCTACGGCACCAGCAGAAACTTTTGCTACTGTACTATTAACTTGAGCAGCTCTTCTTTTAGGAATGATAATTCCATGAACTCCTGCAGTTTCAGCAGTTCTGATAATAGCACCTAAATTATGAGGATCCTCTATTCCATCCAAAATCAAAATAAAACTATCTTCATTTTTCTCTTTAGCAACATCTAAAATATCCTCAACCTCTACATAATTAAAAGGAGGAACAACAGCTATAACGCCTTGATGATTTTTAGTTTTAGACATTATATCAAGCTTACTCTTCTCTGCCTCAGAAACTACAATCTTTTTCTCTTTAGCTAGTGCAATAATTTTAAAAATCGCACCATGTTTTTCCCCAGATTGCACAAATATTTTGTTGATATCCCTATCAGAATTCAATAGCTCAAAAACACTATTTCTCCCCTCAACAATATCATCATAAACCTCTACTTCATCTCTTTTACTCATAATAAACTCCTAACTAAAAACGACTTTTTAAATCTTGTATAATTAATATTATAATAATTTCAATAATGATAAACAAAATTAATATAACTTTTAATAACCTTTTATTTAAATTATTCACTTTTATATTTTTATTTTTTAATATAACTGTAATAAAAACTATTAATAATAATAACACAAACATAATTCTTCTTAAAATAACAATTTTAGGATAATACAATCTTTCCAAAGTAACTGCATAGACATTCTGAATGAAAAATAAAAATATAGATATAAAAATTAAGATAATTCTTTTAATCAATTTCATTAAATAATATTTCCTTTCACAGTCGGGGACAAGCCACGCCCCTACAAAACTCCCATCCAATCCTTATATTAATGAATAATATTATTTAAAATGATTTCACTTATATAAAGAAAAATAATTTCCACTATAATACATAAAAATATAATAATCTTCATTAATCTTTTGTTTAATTTACTTATTTTTTCATTTGTATTTCTATTTCTCAATAGAAATAATATCAACACTATCACCATCAATATTGCAAGCATAATAATTCTGCATATTTGTCTCTGTATACTTCTATATTTAAGACTATAGTCCGGAGCTGTTTTAGTACTTCCTGGTCCAATAAATTTAGAGTCAACATCTGCATAACTATTTATACAACAACTAAAAAAAAATATATTAAAAAGAAACAATACTTTTCTTATTTTTTTCATCATATTTCTCCTACATTTTTTATTCTCTAATATTAATTATAAATATTTACCCCTACTCTTCATCATCCAATTTAAGCACAGACAAGAAAGCCTCCTGAGGCACCTCCACATTACCAATCTGACGCATCTTCTTCTTGCCCTTTTTCTGTTTCTCCAAAAGCTTCTTCTTTCTAGTAATATCACCACCATAACATTTAGCCAAAACATCTTTCCTCATAGCTGAAAGAGTTTCTCTCGCAATAATTTTTCCAGAAACAACAGCCTGAATTGGAATTTCGAATAATTGTCTTGGAATAACAGTCTTAAGCTTTTCAGCCATTTTTCTACCACGAGTATATGCGCTATCTTTATGAACAATAAATGAAAGAGCATCAACAGCCTCATTATTAATATGAATATCAAGTTTTACAAGCTCAGATCTTCTATATTCCTTAAATTCATAATCAACAGAAGCATAACCTTTAGTCTTAGATTTTAAAGTATCAAAGAAATCATAAATAATCTCATTTAAAGGTAAATCATATTCAAGAACAACTCTATTTTCATCCAAATATTTCATATCAATATAAGTACCTCTACGATTTTGACAAATCTCCATTACATTTCCAACAAACTCTTTTGGAAGCATTATTTCCGCTTTCATAATAGGCTCTTCAATATAGCTAATCTCTTGTGTTGGTGGTAAATCAGTAGGATTATATAATTCAATAATATCTCCATTAGTCTTATGAACTTTATAAATAACAGATGGCGCTGTTGTTATTAAACCTAAATCAAACTCTCTATCTAATCTTTCTTGTATAATTTCCAAATGTAAAAGTCCTAAAAATCCACATCTAAAACCAAAACCTAATGCAATTGAAGTTTCTGGCTCATACTCTAAAGCAGCATCATTAAGTTTAAGCTTTTCTAAAGCAGCTTTTAAATTTTCATATTCACTACCATCCATAGGATATAACCCACAATATACCATTGAATTAGCTTTTTTATATCCCGGTAATGGTTCTGTTGCTGGATTATCTTTGTGTGTAATTGTATCACCAACATGCAAATCAGAAACTGTCTTTATACTAGCAGCAATATACCCTACTTCTCCCGCTTTTAGCTTATCAGCAGGTACATATTCACCAGCTCCAAAATATCCTACTTCAGTAACTACAAAAGATTTTTTTGTAGCCATAAATAAAATCTCATCACCAGCTTTAACTGTTCCCTCTTTAACTCTGACATAACTTATGGCACCCTTATAATTATCATAAAAAGAATCAAAAATTAAACACTTAAGATTTCCATTTTCATCTCCAGAAGGAGCAGGAATATCAGAAACAATTCTTTCTAAAACCTCATCAACATTTAATCCAGATTTAGCAGAAATGCAAGGAGCATCCATTGCTGGAATACCGATAATATCCTCAATCTCCTTTTTCACCTCATCAGGTCTAGCATTTGGTAAATCAACCTTATTAACAACAGGTAAAATCTCCAAATTATTATCTAAAGCCAAATACACATTAGCTAATGTTTGAGCCTCAACACCTTGACTACTATCAACAACTAAAATAGCACCCTCACATGCAGCTAAACTACGAGATACTTCATAATTAAAATCAACATGACCAGGAGTATCAATCAAGTTTAAAATATAAGTATTACCATCTTTAGCTTTATAATTCATTCTTACAGCCTGAGACTTAATAGTAATACCTCTCTCCTTTTCAATATCCATGTTATCTAGAACTTGACTCTCCATCTCTCTTTGAGTCAAAACTCCAGTCATTTCAATAAGTCTATCCGCCAAAGTAGACTTACCATGATCTATATGTGCAATTATACTAAAATTTCTAATTCTTTCTCTATCGTTCAACCTATAATCTCCTTAAAATATCTAAATTTAAACTATTTTACCATAAATTCATCCTTTATACAAGATAAAAAATTGGACTTGGGGACGACCATTGGACTTGGGGACGACCATTGGACTTGGGGACGACCATTAAAAGTCCCAAAATGTAGGGGCGGGTTTCCATGCCCGCCCCTAAAAAAATATTAACTTATAAAGATGTAAGAACTACAAATGCTGAAACAACCCAAGCCCAATCAGGAACATCATCAACACTAGCGCTCAAGTCATAACCCATAAATGATCCAGAACTTCTAAATTTTCCTCTTATCCATCCCCAAATTGAATCATCATTATCATAGTTGTCCTTATTAAAGAATCCCTTAACCCTGTCAAACATATCATCCATAAATGTACTATCGTCTTCCATCTCATCAACATAATCTACATCATAATGGTCTATTCCACCAACATCAAACCTAGCATTAAACTCTCTAGTCTCACCAGGTTCCATATCTTCTAATTTAACATATTTAGTCTGTAATAAAGTACCATTATCATCATAAGACCTTACTCTAACATACTTAGACTCTATTGTCTTATCAGAAGTATTAGTAACTTTTCCTCTATAAAAGCCTTGCATTTTATTAGAATTTGCCTCAACAGTTTCAACTTTTAAACCATCTTCAGATGAAGCAATATTAACACCTCCGAGAATTTGTTAAATCATTATATGTATTTTTTAATAAAACATTTGATACAATCATTGAAAAAAGGAAAAATAAAATAATCCAAATAGCATACATACCAAAAGTCTTCATTCTATCCATAAAACATCCTCCAAAAATTTCACAATCTACCTATATTATACAATATTTTTGATCAAAAGTAAATGTTTTTAAGAAATAGAAGCAAATTAGACACTTTTAAACACCATTATAAATGCAAGTTTTTTTAAAAAAATCTCTATTTTTTAAAAATACCTTTAAAGAAATTAATAATTCTTTCTATTAATCCATCCTGTTTTTGAATAGTTAAAGAAACATTTTTCTCCAATTGACTCTTACCTTCAACTTCATTACTATCATTTTTATCAGTTTTATTCTTATTAAATAATTCTTCTTCATATTTAAAATATTTATTTCTGTTCATCTGTTCATTATGCTTCAAAATCTTTTCAATACTTCTTTTTTCTTCATCAGATTTGCACCAGCAATTATAATGTAACATACAAATAAAAGAAACAGCACCTTTACTTATTTTCTGTTTGGTTAATGGTATATTTAAATCATAAACTGGATTATACTCTTTGAATCTATTGTTTTCGACAAAACTATATAGTTTTGCTGGAATAGCTTTAATATACCACTCACTCATTGAAGACAGAACACTATAGACTTCAGAATAAACCAAAGCTCTATCTCTACTAACCATATCAAACTCCTTAATAATTAACGTTCATTATCATCATTATTATCTTTTTCTTCATCAACCTTATCAAGTTCTAAAATTTTTCTTACACTATCAATCTGTTCTTCTAATTTTTCATACATTTTTTCCTCATAATCTTTATTCATATTTTTTCCTCCACTTATAACTGCATTTCTTCTTTACTATTATTTCTGTCATTCTCTTTATCACGAGCTAGACTTTCCTTTTCCAATCTTAAGTCATTATTTTCTATTCCCAAATCTAGATATGATTCTAAAAGATTATTACTAACTTTATCATTAGAACTTCTATCAAACTCAAATTCTTTTTCCGGCTCCAAAGAATATAAAATATCATTATATTTTTCATGCATTTTACCATAAAAATTAATATTATTACTATTATTATTTCCTTTTCTTGTTTCATTATTTGAAACATGTGCTAAAGCTTGTACACATTCTTTATATTCCTTAGAATCTAGATTTTTAATAGATTTATCTATTTCACCTATAATATTCTCTAATCTTTCATCAGAAAAATATTTTTCTTTTAAAACATTACTACACATTAATCCAACTTTATTGTTTTCATATTTAACAATTAATTTTTCTAAAAGCTCTGGTTTTGACAGATTCTCATATTCAGGAAGATACTCATAATATAAATTTTCATTTATTTTTTCATCTAGTATTAACTTTTTCATCAACTCAATCTTATCATATTCCCTATTAGCAAAATACTCTCTATCAATTACAACTATAGGAATTCCAAGATCTGCAGCTAATTTTTTTGTCATATTCCATTGCGAATCTTTCTCTCTTCTCTTTTCCCATTCTGGATTTGTTCGTTCATCCATACTTGTCTCTTCTATCCACACCGCATAATCTGGTTTATATTTCGAAACATTACCATTTTCATCTATAACTATCCTATCTTTAACCATTTCATTATGTGTATGTCTGGTATTATTAATCATTTCTTCCGGTGTTCTGAACTCTGAATTAGCATCATAACTATAAAATTTCACATTATCACTACAAGAAAACAAATCGTAAGGGCCAGAAGAAATCAAGCTATTTTTTCTTATTTGACTGTACCCTACTGCAACTCTTCCAATATTTCTTGCACTAGCTATACTATCATTTCCTATATAACTTTCACAATTCCCATGATAATCTAAATTAGGAGTTTCGTAATAATCTACAAAATTCTCTGGAGGAATCCATCCTCCACTAACATATGCGCCTTCCACTCTAATATTAATATTAAAGTCTTTTTTCACATCATAAACATCGATACTATGTTTTAATCCATTATTATCAAGATATATCTCCGATTTCTCTCTTTTATCTTTTACTTCAGGTTGATATAAAGTATCATTATAAAGTTCACTAAATATATTTATTATATTCCCTTCAACATTTCTAACATTTGGGAAATCTCCCCATGGTTCACCAAGTTGATTATTATTCACTGTATTATTAATAATTTTTTCAATATTTTCACATTCTATAACATCTTTTATAACTTTTAAAAACCTAGTATCTGTATTATCAGGAAGTTTATCAACATCTGCTCCATATCTGCTTACTAGCCTTTTTGCTTCATTTAAATCTATACCAAATTTATATTCAAGAAGAGCAAATTTATAAACGTCATCAGCCGAATCTAAATTTAAGTCTTTAACATCTTTAGTATTGCCTTGAAGAATATCCAAACACATGCTACTCCTTTTTTCAGTATATTCATTAATATCATTTACATTTAATATATTAAAATAATTACCATTATCTGATATTACAGAAAGATACCTTTGAATAAAATCATCTGTAATTTCAGATTTATCCATATTATTTAAATTAATCTGTAAATAAGAATAAAAACTATCATTTTTCATTATCTTATTAAGACTTATAATCCAATTAGTATCATTTCTCATAAGATAGTCTATCCCTTTTTGCATTACCGGATTATCTTTGCATTTTAAAATATATTCTTGTATGTTTGGATAATTTGTAATTCTCACAAGTTGCTCATCTGTATATAATTCAAACAAATCTTTTTCTGTAGCAAATTTCATATTTAAAGTATGAATTAAATTATCATTTTTACTATATATTTTCTGTATTTTACCCTTTACAGAATCATCTAAATTTAATAATTCCAGCGTATCACCGAATTTTTCACGTTTTATATTATCATTTGTACAGGCCCAATACTCATTTAACAAATTAGGGTTTTTAGCTAAGCTTTTAAAAATTGTCATAAATTTCTCGTTCTGCACAACACTCTTTGAACCTTCCCATAATGAAAGCCTATTTTCTTTAAACAAATTAAATACTTCTTCAAATTTATTACTTTGTAAATCTGAATTTGTATTTTTCCAAACCTCAGATAATCCACGTGTATTATCTGTTTTTTTAATATTAGAAATCAATTCATTAAAAAAATTAATTTTTTCATTCTGAATTATCTCATCTGTACCTGACCAAATCTTAATTTTAAATTTGCTTTTTTTAGTCTCATCTAGATCAGGTTTATCTATAATATTTATTACTTTATCAAATAAACCTCTTTGTAAATCACTATTAGTGCCTCTCCATAATTCCCCAGAATAATCAACATCTGAGTACATCGAAATCAAATTATAAAGCAATTGTCTATTTTCAAATTGAATACTTTTATCAGTTTTTTCCCATATATCTGATCTGTGATTCTGCATTATTTTAGATAAACTATCAGAATGTTCTTTCTGAACATCCGGATCAGTACTCATCCACAAGTTACCTATTGCACCTTTATTATTTCCCAAAAATTCAACACATCTATCAAAACTTGATGTTTGGATTTCTTTTGGCATTTCACCCCAGATACTACTTAAATTTTCAGGATCATTTTCTAAACATTTTATAATTTTAACAATATTATTCTGTTTTATTTCAGCTGGAGTATAGTTCAATACATCAGCAACTGCTCTTCCTTGACCTATCTTCTGAATAATTTTAAAGAATACCTCTTGATTATTAGTTTTTACTTCATCAGCCGTTCCAATCCAAATATCTCTTAAATATACCAACGGATTTTCATTTCCTCCAAAATCCATTACTCTAGAAAATAATTCTTGCTGAACAACAGGTGACGTATATTTCCAAACCTCATTTATTTCTACTGTTCTATTATTAGTATAATTTAAAACATTATCTAACTTTTCTATTTGAACACTATCATGTGTTTTTAGCCATACCTGTATCTTAGGATCAATTTTTGAAGTATCAATATCAACCTTTGAAATCTCACTAGTTCTCTTTAAAATTTCATCACAAAATTGACTCTGTACCTCTGGTACTATTGTATCCCAAACATTTATAATACTATTAATATCATTATCTTTTAACAATTTATCTATCATATTTTTCTGATTATTTCTAGTAAATGCATATCTAATATTATCAAAAATATTTCTCCTATTTTCCTCCATCCAAAGCCTCCAAGAAAATATAATAATCCATTAATATTATATATCAATTCATATAAAACAATCATCAACTTAACTAACTTGTAAATAAAAAAACACATAAATGTAATAAAAAAACAAATGGTGACACTAACCATTTGTTTTTTTACTTTTTGAAACACACACTAAAATCCCCTAAATCAATATCTCTTTACCCAAATTAGTAGAATAAATATAAACCTCATCAACTTCTCTTCCAAGAGATTCTTCAAGTGCCTTTTTATATAAGTCCAACTGAATACTATACTTTTCTACAAGCTCCTCTTCTTTCTCGATATAATCAGTCTTATAATCAACTAATACCAATTTATCTTCACAATCTACAAAATACAAATCTACAATACCTTGAACTAAAATCTTCTCATCAGAATCAATTCCATAAATATCCCTTACTGAAACATTTATATAAAAAGGTTTTTCTCTTTCAATAGTTCTCGCATCTCTTAACCTTTGAGCTAATTTCGATTGAGTAAACTTTAAAATATTATTTACCCTAATTGATTCTCTCTCTGTGCTAGTAACCTTATTTTCCGCTTCCATTTTGCTCAAAAATTCCTTTAGTTCATCTTCACTATATACTTTCTTTAAATCTAGATTTTGTAAAACTAAATGTGTAAGAGTTCCAATTTGTGCTGAAGAAATCTTCTTATCCCTCATAAATTCAGGTTTTTCTAACTCTTTGATTTCATAAACATCATCGGTCTGTAATTCCTTGATCTTACTTACGCTTAATTTACTTGGAATTAAAGTCAACTCATCCCATTTATACTTCCAGTTAATTAGTTCATCAATTTTTGAATAATCCTTATCTTGATTAAATTTAATCTTTTCCTCTTTTTCCATTAGCTCTGAAACGCTGTCAATATCACTCTTTTTAATCGAATTAAATTCAATTAGATTTTTCTCTTTGTTACTTAAATAAACAAACTCTAGCCAATCTAAATATGAATAGTATTTCTTAACCAATAAATGATTAAGTTTTTCATTTTCTTTTTTATAAACATTTAAAAGTTCAGTTTTATTTTCTAATTCCTTTTCTAAATCATTCTCTATCCCTGTAATAATAAGCTTTTCCTTAGCACGAGTAACCGCAACATATAAAATTCTCATTTCCTCAGAAATAGACTCATCTTTAACCCTTAGTTTTATAGCATTTTTAGCTGCAGTATCATACTCTATTTTTCTCTCATAATTAATATACTTTGGGCCAATACCTAAAGAGGAATGCATTAAAATAGGCTCATTCAAATCTCTCATGTTAAATTTCTTATCTGTTCTAGATAGAAAAACAACCGGAAATTCTAATCCCTTACTCTTATGAATACTCATTATTCTAACTACATTTTCACTCTCACCAATAACCTTAGCTGAAGTCAAATCACCCTCTTGATTTCTAATTCTTTCAATATACTTTATAAAATTATACAAACCTTTAAAACTAACCTTTTCATAATCTTTTGCACGTTCAAAAAGCATTCTTAAATTAGCTTCTCTAATCTCACCATTAGGCATTAACTTTACATAGTTAAGATAATCAGTATCCTCATAAATTTTCCATATAAACTCATCTAAACTTAAATATTCTTCTTCTTTTCTAAAACCAGAAATCATATCTAAAGCATTTTTCACTTTATCTTTTAAAGTCTGATTTATCTCTGAGTCTGTAACTTTCTTCAAAGAATTATAAAAGCTTTCTTCTCTATCAAGTAGCCTTATTTCAACCAATTCATTATCATCAAATCCAAAAATAGGAGATCTCAAAACAGTTACTAAAGAAATATCATCAGTAGGATTATCAATAACTTTTAGGAAACAGATTATTGTTTGAATTTCAATCGAATTCAAATAATCTGATGAACTGTCTGAAAATACTGGAATTCCATTATCATATAATTCTTTTTCAAAAACACTTGCAACACCTGATGTAGTTCTAAGTAATATAACAATATCCTTGAAAGTAATATTTCTATAACCAACATTTTTATCAAAAACTTGAAATCTACTATCTATCAGTTTTTTTATTTCAGAAGTAACAAATTTAGCTTCAATCTCAGTTTTTTCAAGCTGTCTTTCTTCACTATCGTCACTTTCTTCTTTTAAATCAATAATATTTAAAACTGTTTTATAACTTTGATTTTCTAGTAATTCAAAACTAGCTGCAGGATTCAAAAATTCAGATTCATCATAATCAATATCGCCTAATTTTTTACTCATTATATTTTCAAAAACCAAATTTGCAAATTCTAGAACCTCTCTTCTACTTCTAAAGTTTTTAAATAGTTTAATCTTCAAACCATCATCACAGTTTTCTTCCTTATATCTATCATATTTATCTAAGAAAAGCTCAGGACTAGCTTGTCTAAACTTATAAATGCTCTGCTTAACATCCCCAACCATGAATATATTTTTTCCATCAGAAATAGAATTAAGTAAATATTCTTGAACAAGATTACTATCTTGGTATTCATCAATAGCAATTTCCTTAAATTTTTCTTGATACTTTCTAGCAACATCAGTTCTTACATACTCACCATCTTCATTCTTTCTTAGCAAAATTTTTAAAGCATAATGTTCAATATCAGAAAAATCCATAATATTTTTTTCTTGTTTTTTCTTAGAAAAACTATCGCAAAAAAGTAAAACTAACCTTTTTAAGTTATCTATTATTTCATACATTTCGTAAATATCATCAAATGCTTCTCCAGAATCATATAAAAAGGTTTTATCAACCATTTTATTATACTTATCTTTAACAATATCTCTTACTCTTTTTGCTTCATCTTTGACATCCATAGATATTTTTCTATCTATTGGCCATTTGTTAAATTTAAAATTATAAACAGCCTGAAAAGTACTATCCCAAGTCGTCATTGAATTCAAAATAGTCTCTAATCCACTAATATCTGCACCTAAAGCATTTGAATATTTTTCAAGTTCATCAAATTTATCAATCTTTTTCTTTATAACTTTAAGTTGATTTATATCATCAATAATCTCTTCTCTAGCATTTTGAAGTAAAATCTCGCCCCATATAGTATTTTCAAACCCAACATCTTTCTTATCTTTTACATCAAATTCTTTGGTCTTCTCTATTAGCCATTCTTCAGGAAAAGGATTACTCTGAATAAAATGAAAAATTCTAAGAACAGTCTCCTTTAGAGGCTCATCGCCTTTATATCCAGTATATACTCTAACTAACTTTTCAAAAAACTCTTCTTTTGATTCATACAAATCTTCAAAAAGTTCATCTAAAACCTCTTGTTTCATAATATCAAGCTCAACATTATCAGCAATTCTAAAATTAGGAGAAATATCTATTTCAAAAAAATTATTTTTAATAACATCCAAACAAAAAGAATCAATTGTACAAATACTAGCTTTATTAAGAAGTAAAACTTGCTTAGAGAGCCACTTATCTTCTGGGTTTTCATCAATTTTACTATACAAAGCCTCTAAAATTCTTTCTCTCATTTCAGAAGCAGCAGCATTTGTAAAAGTAACAATCAACAATCTATCAATATCAGTTTTATCTTTTATTATTTTTTGAACAATTCTCTCAACTAAAACAGTTGTCTTACCACTACCAGCAGCAGCAGCAACTAAAATATTACACCCTTTTTCATCTACAGCCCTTTGTTGTTCAATAGTAAATTTATTTGCCATAAAAAATCTCCTAACTCAATTTTTAACTATTATATCAAAAAAATAAAAAAAAACAAACCATAAGAGTGACTAAAAAAGAGGTCTCAATTATGAGACCTCTTTAAATTAACTCAAGATTATCAATCATTACAACAGGAATCTTCTTAAACTTCTTTGTCACCAAAGCTGAAACATACCAAACATATCCATCAACAATAAATAAGTTCTTATCCACAATAACTGGTCTCTTCATATGATTATACTCTTTAATATATGCCATATTCGAAAACAGTTTTTTGTTTTTTTGTGAACCAAACAAATCTAAAGTTTTATAATAATCTCTAACAATGAGATCATCGATTGGAACATACTTCAGCCATTCCTCAGGAAGAAAAATTCCCCGCGTATAACGTTTTTTCTCTTTTCTGTCAATTATTTTTTGTTTCTCTTTCTCAAAATCCCCTCTTGAAAGATTCTTGGCGATAAGTCGATAATACTCTGAACAATCTAAACTTCCCTTATTTGAATTGCACTTTCTGCAACAAGGAATAAGATTATTTGGAATCGATACTCCTCCAAAATCCCGTGGATACATATGATCAAGAGTTAAACTTTTCGCCCGAATAATAGCTCCGCAAAAAGGACAGACCATGTCGCGCTTCATAGTATAAGTAAGAGCATACATAAGATCCTCAAACTTTACATATTGTTTTTTAATCTTCAAAATTCCATCTTTATTGATATATGCGTTAACTTGCATATTTCTAATAAATTCGAAACCCTGATTTGGTAAGTCAATTAACATTTTCTTCGCCTCCCATTTTAGCAGGTTAAAGGAGAGCTAGAAATGCTCTCCTTTAACAGATTAAAAGACAACTTCAACATTTTCCAACACTATAACCGGAATCTTTTTAAACTTTTCTGTTTCCATTGCAGCTAAATACCAAGTAAAGCCGTCAATAATCCAGAAATTTTTATCAACAATAACCGGTCTTTTCAGGTTTCCATACTTTGCAATATACGCAAAATTGTCTGCCATCCTTTTCGTTGATTTGTTGTAATGTTTTAAGTAGCATTCCCTAACATTTAGCTTCGTAAGATCAATATTTTTCACCCACTTATTGGGCAAAAAACTCTTTTTCTCATAACGAAGTTTTTCTTTGTTTTGAATAATCTTATACTTTTCCTTAGTTCTTTCCTTTTTAGGACAATCCTTTTTTTCTAAGAGTCTCTCATATTCATACCTATTTAAGTTACCCTTATCAGAATTACATTTATTACAACAAGGAAGAAGATTATTTGTTATAGAAATGCCACCAAAATCACGTGGAAACTTATGATCAAGTTCCAGATTTCTTTTTCTTATAGGCCGTCCACAATATGGACAAACGTCAATTTGATTAATATTATATGCTAAAGCATACATCAAATCGTCAAAGAAAACCTGTCCCTCATAAATCTTAAGTATTCCCTCTTTGTTAACATATGCGCTTACCCGTCCGCCTTTTACAAAGACATATTCTTTTGGCAATTGAATGAACATACATGCTCACCTCCTAATAAAATAGTATTAATAAAAATACTTACATAATACTATTTTATCACAAAATTTCCAAATTTTAAACACCTTTTTACAATTTCTACTTATTCTACATATTTTTGATATTCTCCGTTTTTATATATAAATAAATCTCCTTCTTTCCCATTAGTTAAAAGATCTTCTGGAAAGTCAATTTCCTCAATTCCTTCACTATTTCCACTCGTAATATCAAATAGCCATGCTCTATCACCATTATTCTCATACAGTTCATAAACATGTCCTTCAATTCTATTACCTTCTAAAAACTCTGACTGCTCCTTTAAAAGTTTTTCTTTCATATTATTTATTTCTTTTGCAATTTCATTTGTTGCTTCTTGATCTAAAATATAACTATCCCCTTGTTTTCTTAAAACACTTCCAATTGTAGCACCATAAGGCAACTCACCACTATTTACTTCAATAATATCACTACTTTTTTCTCTCTCACAATTACACAAATTATAACCATCTGACATTTTAGAGTTTTTGCTATAAATATAATACAACTCTCCATCACTTAATGATTTTTGTGCATAATTATTTAAAATATTGCCTCTTTCAATAAGCATTTTATCTCTATACTTAACCGTTATTTTATTTTCATTATAAGTCGGACCAATCAACTTTAAATCCTCCTTTTCTAAATGATTTCGTAATTCCTTAATAAATCCCGAAAAAATTCTATTTTTTTTGACATCATTAACTAAAGCATTGATCAAATCTAAACTCAATACACATCACTCTCCTATTTTAATATTTCTTTTTTTGGAAGAATCTACTATTGAAATATAGTAGAAAAGATTTAAAACTAGAGTGATTATATATTCATTTATTTAATTTGTCAATTACTGATTTATCAATTCACCTGTTTTATAATTTAGATTTGCACCTGGTTGAACATTATAAATAAAAACATTAAAAGAAAGCTGTCCATTATCTTCTATAGAATAACCTTCCATTTCAACCCCGCTTGCCAAAAGATTTTCATCCTTAAAAACAGGAGTAACTCTATATAAAACATGATTATTAGGATTCTTATTCATATATTCTAATACAAGTTTTTCAATTGGTAACATTCCTTCAACATTAAAATACCTTGTTCCAGTAATTAGATTTTGTTTATTAGCATCTTCATCAGAAAGACAATATGCGATTAAATGACATCTATTATACAAATACTCTCCATTAAATTTTGCCTGTTTCCAACCAGTTGGATGAACTGAACCAATATCTCCTCTTTCGTCACCTTCAGGTGGCATTGTCTCTTTACAAATATTAGCGTAAGCAACTCCACATCTGCCCAAATAATCTAATTCACTATAATTTTCAAACACCTTTGTAGTATAATCATCCTCACTAAAATATGGTTTATTATCATTTATCATAACACATACTTCTCCAGAATAATCTGGAACATCAACTAAATTAGAATATGAAGTTTTACCAAAAGCATCATCATTACTATCAAAATTAATAAAATCAAACTTTTCAGCAAAATATGTAACTACCAATACACAAGCCAAAACAATTAAAGATGTTACTATTTTATTTAAACTCATATTATCACTACTTCTATAATTTTTACCCCTACTCATTATAAAAACTCCTTTTTTTGAAAATTATATCATATGAAAAAAATGGTATCAAGAAAAAAAAGTAGGAAAAAAATCCTACTTTTTTTATAAATACTTCTTTAAACTCTCAATATTTCTCTCCTGAAAATCCACGAAACGATTCAAAATTCCTTGTGTCTCCTTATCAATACCAGTACTCTGATTCAACATCTTTCTCCCTTTAACAATTCCCATCTCATTTCCCTGAATAAGAATTTCGGCAATCTTAGAAGAACTACTATCAATCATAGTATTAAAAACAATACCAGTTCTATTCATAAGCTTCATACCAGTAGAAACCTTCTCCAATTTTTTAACAGAATCAAACTTATCTTTTACCTGATCAGAAATAGCCTCATACTCAGAATACTGATCTTCCAAAACAGTCCTAAGCTTATCGTCCTCAACCTTTTCCGAAATATTTTTAATAGACTCCATACCAATAAGAGCCCCCTTATTTATCTCATTCAAAACCTCTAGATCATTCATATAAAACTCCTTTCTTTCTCATATACTTTGTTAATACGGTTATTTTCTTTTTTTATAAACCTTATTTGCTCCAATAATTAGCCGGATTAACAACAACTCCATTCTCCATCATCTCAAAATGCAAATGCTCACTATCCGCAATCTCAAAAACGCCACTACTACCTACAGAACCTATAGTTTGTCCCTTTTCAACAGTTTCTCCCTCTTTAACAAACTCAGCAGATAATAAATTAGAATAAATAGTCTTAAAACCATTAGCATGACTAATTGTTACAGTAAGACCATAACGAGGATCATTTTTTATAGACTCAACAGTTCCACTTTCAGACGCACAAACAGCACTACCCTTTTCAGCCTTAATATCAATACCAGTATGAGTAGTCCATTCTTTTAAAGTTTCAGAATATACCAAACCTGAATCAGAATATCCTTTAGTAATTTCACCATTTAACGGAACAATAAATTCTAAAACAACATCTTCTGGCTCCTCTTCAGCAACCTTTGAATCAGTTGCCTGAACATAATCTTCTAAAGGATCAGTTCTAATAGCAATTTTCTCAGTTAAATCATTAGAAATCACACTATTATCATTTTTTTGTGATTCAATAACTTCATTAACACTCTTATCATCAGAAGAACTACTACTTAAAACATCATCACTAACAACAATATCTTTAGCCATATCAATAGCAGCGATTTGACTATCAGCGATTGCCTTACTCCTATAAGCAGACATAGCAAAAATTCCAATTATAATCAAACATAATATTGTAATACCAGTAATATAAATAATTACCTTTTTCTTATCAGAATTACTTAAATAAAAATTCTTATTTTTTCCCATACAAAGCCTCCTTAAAACATTCATTTACTACAAGTATTAACAAAACTTCAAAAAATATACATTAAAATTGTCAAGAATCCGAACTTTCAATGGTCGTCCCTAAAGTTCGAATTCTCAACAATTTATAATTTTAATAATCAACAACATCAACACCAACATAAAAATGCTTTATAATCTCCTCAAAAGAACTACCATTTTTAGCAAGAGTATTACTTCCAGTTTGACTCATACCTACACCGATGACCATAACCTTTCACAGAAAAAACAATAGAATCACCAGAAAAAGAAACTTCAAAATTTGCAGACTTCAAACCAAAAATAGACCTTGCTTCAACTCCTGAAATATTGGTATTTCCGACTTTTAACGTTCTTACTCTATTGCTTTCATTTAGATCTAAAACCATTATAGGATTATCTTCATCCCAATTAATTGAAAAATTTCCATACTTTTCCTTCATTTTATTTTGAACATCTAACTTTGATAAAACAACCTCAGATGAACCTTGAGAATACTCATCTTCACCGGCAGTCTCAACAACTTGAAGATAAGGATATCCGCTTCCACCCCAAACATTAAAAGGAATCTCCGTAAGTCCACCACTATTTGAATGAAAAAAGGCATTAATAGGCTCACCATCATAAGTAATAATCTTTCCTTTAGTATCATTTACAGCTTTTTGAATTTTATTCCAATTATCCTCAGCAACATCTTGATCCCATTTCGAAAGTCTATCCTCCTTAGAAATCCATGCCTGACAACAAAGAGAACTATCACAAATATCAGCGCCCTCATGCTTACCAGAATGAATTATTTTATAAATAGTATATGTTCTAGCAACAACAGCCTGTGCTTTCAAAGCCTCTAGCTCATAATTGGCAGGCATCTCAGCAGAAACAACATTAACCAAATAATCCTCTAAACCAACCTCTTCAATCTCACCAGTTTTTGAATGTAATAACTTAATAGTATTAAACTCCCTATAATCATATTTTTCATCACTACTATCCACAGTTTCAACATCAATAGACACAACCTCTTTATAATCCTCAAAAGAAACCGTAAATAAAATCGGAACAACAAAAAAAAGACAAACAATGCCTAAGTAATATAAAACAACCCTTTTCAAAATTTCTCCTTAACAAACACCAATATTCGTAGCGGAGAACTAAAGCTCTCCATAAATACATTCAAATTCTAAAATCCACCCAAAATTCTATTTCTCATTGACCCAAGGATTTTCTTCTCTAACCTAGAAACCTGAACCTGACTAATCCCATACATCTCCGCCACCTCAATTTGAGTCTTTTCCTTAAAATATCTCAACATAATAATCTCTCTATCTCTATCATTTAATCTCTTTAACTCATCTTTAATTAAAATTTTATTAACAGTATCTTCCTCTTCATCCCTATCTGAAGTAAGAACCTCTTGTCTCTCCATTCCACCATCTTCAAAAATCTCTGATTGAATTGATTCTATAGGATTCTGAGTTTCCAAAGCTAAAATAATATCCTCTCTAGGCTCTTTGAGTTCCCTTTCAATATCAGAAATTTCCAATCTCTTACCACGTTTTTCATATTCTTTTTTTAAAAGATTTATTTTACTTAACAATTCCTTCAAAGATCTACTTACCTTAACAGCACCATCATCTCGAATAAACCTTTTAATTTCACCTAAAATATAAGGAACTGCAAATGTAGAAAGCTTAACCTCATAAGATTCATCAAACCTTTGAATAGCTTTTATAAAACCCATAGCACCAATTTGAAACAAATCCTCTAATTCATGACCTCTACCATTAAACCTTCTAACAACACTCCAGACCAACTTAGAATTATTCTCTATAATCTCATTTAAAACCTCTTTATCTCCACCCTTAGCAGTCAAAATATCCTCTAAACAAGTCTCATACAACCTACTAAAATCCTTTCCCTTAAATAACTTATGTAGGGGGCGAGCATTGCTCGTCCGCGACCCATAAAAACATTCTTCTATGGCCAAATTCTTTAAATCATGACCAACTCCTGATCAATACAAAAATTGATATCTTTATGTAATATCCTCGCACTCTTCTTTAATAACCTTCTTAAGAGTAACCTTCGTCCCTATCCCAACAATAGACTCTATTTTAACCTCATCCATGAAATTCTCCATAATAGTAAATCCCATTCCAGACCTCTCAAGTTCAGCCTTAGATGTATAAAGCGGTTTTCTCGCCTGTTCAATATCTTCAATTCCCTTACCAGTATCTGAAACCTCTATAATAATCATATTATCCTTAATCTTACAATGAATCTTAATTATTTCATCATCAGAATCATATGCGTGAATTATTGAATTTGTAACAACTTCTGAAATAGAAGTTTTTATATCCGACAATTCTTCAATTGTTGGATCCAGTTGAGATGCAAAAGCAGCAACTGCAATCCTAGCAAAAGATTCATTACATGACTTGCTCAAAAATTCTAAATTCATTTCATTATCATATAACTTCTTCACAACTATCCTCCTCACCAATAATAGGAATAATTTTTAAAATACCAGTCATCTCAAAAATTCTCCTAATATTCTCTTTAACATTTTTAATTTCAACCTTTGCCCCTATCATAGAAGCCATTTTATACCTTCCTATAATTAGTCCAATCCCGGCACTGTCCATAAAGCTAGTACCACTAAAATCAAATACAACTTTTCTAGGGCTATATCTTTGAATCTCATAATCAGCTAACCTCCTCATTCTATCTGTAGTATGATGATCTATCTCTTCAGTAATTTTCAATACAAGGAGCTTGTCCTCTTCTATAAAATCAATATCCATAAAAACACTCCTCCCATATTTTCTATATTAAATATACCATTTTTTACCAGTTTATCCTTTGACGAAAAATGGGAGATCATCGACAATAAACGACAAAAGAAAAGCTAATGCAAAAAAGGGGACGCACGCCAAATATTTGACGCACGTCCCCTTCTTTGCATTAGCTTTTCTTTTTTTACATCCTCTCTAATCTCTCTTCTACTGCCTTAAGCATCTCTTTATAGTTCTCAAGTTTCTTCTTTTCTTCCTCAACCTTAGCCTCAGGAGCCTTGTTAACAAATCCTGGATTAGAAAGCATCTTCTCACCTCTAAGAACCTCAGCTTCTAATCTCTTCTTCTCTCCTTCAAGTCTCTTCTTTTCTTCCTCAATATCAACCAATTCTTCAAAAGGAATATATACTTCCATATCTTCAGCCATTATTGAAACAGCATTATCAGGAATATCTTTCTTATCTTCCTGAACAATAATCTCATTTGCAAATCCTAACTTCTCAATAAAAGCACTTGTCTCTTTTATTTCATCTTTATATTTTGAAGTAACAAAAATTAATTTAGATTTTTTGCTAGGATGAACATTCATATTAGCTCTAAGGTTTCTAATCTCTCCAATCACGTTCTTTATATTTTCAATAAACTTAGATTCTTCATCATAAATCTCATAAACACCACTCATCTTTGGCCAAGATGAAACCATTAAATCTTTACCAGTATATTTAACTAAAGAATCATAGATTTCAGTTGTAATAAACGGCATAAATGGATGTAATACCTTTAAAGCTAAAGCCAAAACATAATCTAAAACATATGAAACTTGTAGCTTCTCTTCCTCATTTTCACTATATATTCTTGGCTTAACCATCTCAATATACCAATCACAGAATTCATTCCAAAGGAAGCCATAAATCTTATCAACAGCAACACCTAAATCATAATTTTCAATATTTTCAGTAACCTCTTTGATAAGAATATTAAGTTTAGAAATAATCCATTTATCCTCTATTCTTAATGAACCCTCAACATGTTTATGATTTTCTTTATCATATTTTTTTTCTTTAAATCCAATAATCTTTTCTTCTTGAGGTCTATTCATAATAACAAACTTAGCAGCATTCCAAATCTTATTACAGAAATTAGAAGCTTGATCTAATTTTTCTGGCATATATCTAATATCATTTCCCATAGATGTTCCAGAAAGAAGAGAAAATCTCAAACTATCTGTACCATATTTATCAACAATATCTAATGGATCAATACCATTTCCTAAAGATTTAGACATTTTTCTTCCTTGGCTATCACGAATAATTCCATGAATTAATACATCTTTAAATGGTCTTTTATTTGTACAATATAAACCAGAAAAAATCATTCTAGCAACCCAGAAGAAAATAATATCATATCCAGTAATCAATACATTTGTTGGATAAAAGTCTTCAAAATCCTCTGTTTTATTTGGCCAACCTAATGTTGAGAAAGGCCATAATGCTGAACTAAACCAAGTATCTAAAGTATCTTCATCTTGTTTTAACTTAGTACTTCCACATTTTTCACACTTATCTGGTGCAGTTTTAGAAACATTAATATGACCACAATCTTCACAATAATAAGCTGGAATTTGGTGTCCCCACCATAATTGTCTAGAAATACACCAATCTTGGATGTTTTCCATCCAATTAAAATATGTTTTCTCATATCTCTTTGGAACAAAATTAATATCTCCAGATTTTACAGCTTTAATTGCAGGTTTAGCTAATGATTCCATACTTACAAACCATTGCTCAGAAATCTTAGGTTCAATAGTATTTTTACATCTCTCACATTTTCCAACATTATGAACATAATCTTCTGTTTTTACTAAAGCACCTATCTCTTCAAGCTTTTCTACAATTTTCTTTCTAGCCTCTAATAAATCCATTCCTTCATATTCAGGAACTAAATTACCCATTTTGAAATTCTCATCAAAAACTTGAATTATCTCTAAATCATGATTTAATCCAGCTTGATAATCATTCATATCATGAGCAGGAGTAATTTTAACGCAACCTGTTCCAAAATCTTTCTCAACAAACTTGTCAGCAATAATAGGTATTTCCTTGTTCATAATTGGAAGAATACACTTTTTACCAACAATATCTTTATATCTATCATCATCAGGATGAACTGCAACAGCAGTATCTCCAAGCATCGTTTCTGGTCTAGTTGTAGCAACAACTACATATCTATCTTCATCAACAATTTTATATCTAATATGCCATAAATGAGTATTTTCCTCATGATATTCAACTTCAATATCAGAAACTGTTGTATTACAATTTGTACACCAGTTAACCATTCTTTTACCTTTATAAATAAGTCCTTTATTGTATAAATCAACAAATTGCTCTAAAACTGCATCTGACATTCCTTCATCAAGAGTAAATCTATTTCTAGACCAATCACAAGAACAACCTAAGGCACGTTGTTGTTTTTGAATAGTACCACCATAAAGATGAGTCCAATCCCAAGTCTCCTCTAGAAACTTTTCTCTACCAATATCATATTTAGATTTTCCCTCTGCCTTCAGTTTTTCAACGACCTTCATTTCTGTAGAAATAGAAGCATGATCCGATCCTGGAAGCCATAATGTTCTAAACCCTTGCATTCTTTTAAACCTAATTAAACTATCTTGCAAAGTTGCATCTAAAGCATGTCCCATATGAAGCTTTCCAGTTACATTTGGAGGTGGCATCATAATACAATAAGTCTCTTTAGATCTATCATCTGATGGCTTAAAATATCCTTTCTCTTCCCATTCTTTATACAACCTTTCTTCAAAATCCTTAGGATTCAATTTGTCATTCATAAACTATTCTCCTTTCCAAATTTTTTTTATTTATTTCGTAGCGGAGAACTAGAGTTCTCCATAAAAGCAAACCATCCTATTACAAAAAAATACACCCTTTGTAAAAAATACAAAGGGCGAAAATCCGCGGTACCACCTTAATTATCAAATAAATTGACATCTCATTTATAGAACTTAACGCGTTCAAACGAAAAAAGCTACTAAACTTTCACCTTTTCAACTCCAAAGCTACCTTCATCTTACCTTTCCATAAGAAGCTCCCAGCCGATGGCTTCTATTCTCTAATCTGGAAGAATTAAGACTACTCCTCTTTTTCACAGTTTTTTAAATATACAAATATAATACCACATTACATAAAAAGAGTCAACCATAATAAGCATTAAAATAGAGCATGTTTAAATATGCTCTATTTTTATATTTTTATCTATATACTCTATAAACAACATTATCAACACCAGTGGCAGCATCATCTTTTAGAACTTCATAATGACTATAACCAGTATTATTCATAACAGTTTCTAATACTTCCTCATTACCTAAATATTTATTGACAATTAGAATAAATTCATTCTCACTTTCCAATACTTCATCATTAATAGTTAAATCAAGCTTATCTTTAGAAAGCATCAACACTTGTTTATAATTCATAAACTCAGGAATACTTTGAATATGATTAAAAACAGTATAACCTACATATACAACACTATCATCTCTATATTTCTCAGAAATATCTATATAGTCCTGATATCCCTTATATAAAAATGAAGGTTTTGTAAAAATGAAACTACAACCTATTAAGAACACTACTGCAACCCCAGCAATTAAAGTATTATAAGCCTTATTATCAAATAATCCACTAATTCCCATAACAAAAATAATACTCAAAATAGGTAAAACATTCATAATATATCTTATTTCAATATAAGGAGCAATTTTTGCAATAATTATTATATAAGCTAAAACTGGAAAACCAATCATTGCAATTAAATCTTTATCTTTTTTTCTTGTAACCAAGTGAGTAACAAGAACAATAGCAAATAAAGATGTAATAATTATATTTGTTCCACCAAAAGAATTAAAAATATACTTTATAAAATCAAATAATCTTTCAAAATATCCACTATTTCCAAATGAATTCACACCTCTATAAGAAAAGAAAATATGATGAATTGAAGACGGGAAAACTAATACACCAACAATAGCAGATATTGCTAATGTTCTAATATATTTGAACATCTCTTTATAATTTTTCCTCTTAATAAATACAATACACATAACAGCAGCTATAAGAGCAGCATAAATACAATAATAATACTGTGTTAAAAATCCAAGAATAGTAACTCCAAAAAGAGCAAATCTCAATTTATGTGTTGTAGTATAATTCCTTTTCCTAATAATCAAATGTATATATAAACATACTACAGTAAAAAATGTAAGCATCATATACATTCTCTGGAACATCATAGTAGAAATAGCACCACTAGTTAAACCGTATAAAGCAACAGCAATTGATGCAATTTCCCTTCTATCTAATAAAATTAAAATCTTCCTAATAAAATAACATGTTCCAATAAAAAATGGAAGAGAAACAAAAAATATAATATATTTTGAAAAAGTATTGTTAAATATTGAAGAAACTGTATGTACTAACATATAAAACAAAGGTGGATGAACATCCCTTAACTGATTATAATAAACAGAGATGTAGTTAAATCTATTATCTCCAGCTTTAACATAGTTTTCAGCATCTTCCCTATTTCTCCAAGTTGGAACCTCATGAGAAATTAACTCACTCATTATTTTTTCTCTTTCATCATTATGATCAATCATGTAATATTTGAAATTATTAATATTCTCTTTTATTCCACCAGTAAAAATATATGTCTCTAAGAAAATTCTTGTAGAATCCTTTTCACCATAAGGATGTAAAGTATTCTCATAATAGCAATTAGAAGAACCATAAGAAAAAATCTCATCACAATGCCATCCTTCTTTTTTAGACATAAAAAAGAACATTACCAAACAAGCAATAAGAACAATCCCAATAAAAGCCCACTTTTCTATTTTCTCCAATTTTTTATCTTCAATCTTATTTTCCATAATTAACAATCCTCATTTTAAAATATAGGATAATAATAACATACTTTCTATAAATATACAATTATTTTTTTCCCAACATAGGTTTGAGGCATTCTTACCTCCTCAATCATTGCTCTAAAATATGAAAAAATATTGTATTTTATGTTAATCTATGATATAATAACACAAGTTTTTTCAGATTATTATTAAGAAATCATTTTCTAATAACAACGAAAAAATGTCAATTTTAAAAAAAAGGAGGAATGTAATATCTCTAAAAATTGTAACAAAATATACTTAAGGAAAAGGAGGCATGATAAGAATGTTACAATTTGACGTAAAAAAAGTAAATATTCTTCAAATTGGAAAACTCATTGCAAAATACAATGCAGAAGCAGAAATTTCCAATCAGACGATTACAGTCACTGGTGAAATTAATAACGAATTGCTCGAAGAACTTCAAAATTCTATTTCAATCGAAACAGTGAGAAATTACAAAGAAGAACAAATTATTTCAGAAACTGATATTGTCGAAGAACCTGAACAAACTCTTAATTCAAATGAATACGATGCTGAAATGGCAAAAAAACTTTTCACCAAAAAGGGACGTATTTTCTTTGGAGGAATCTATTTATGTAATTTTAATGATTCCATTGGTTGCGAAGAAAAAAAACATCGACCGGTTGTTGTTATTCAAGAAAACAAACATAATGAAAAAATACCAACAACTATTATCATTCCTTTTACAACAAGGGTTAATGAGTCCGATATTCATTTATGTACAGCACTAACAAATGAAAATACTTATGACAATCGTTCTGCTTTATTAACTGAAGATATTCAAACATTATTAATTGAGCAGATACGTGTAGTTGATCAAAAGCGACTGATTAGATATTTAGGAATGGCTAAGCCAAATCTTATGGAACAAATTCTTGATAAAGTTGGTTCATTCTTACATATCAATACATCAGATGTCATAAATCAACAACCTGCAATCAATGAAAAAATTGTTGAGAAAATTGTCGAAGTGCCTGTTGAAAAGATAGTAGAAAAACCTGTAGTAACAACAAAGAAAATTCGTCAAGACATAAGTCTTGAACAACTTAAAATGCTGCAGATTGTTTCACCCACAGAACTTTTTGAAATATCAAAAAAGGAAATTTCAATAAAAGAGAAAACAGAACAAATCCTTGAACTTTTCGGATTTGACCTGACACAAAACGGAGTACAATATCTGGTAAAGGCAATTGTTGTTTCACCTCGAGATGATTATTTCAATTTTGAAACTCTCTTAAGAGAAATATCAAAAAATGAAACATTATCACAGGAGAAAATTAAAAACCTTATTATTGCTAGAATAAAGGAAACAATGAAATTCAAGAAATCACCAACAATCGATTTCATTCGTCTCGTTAATATCTTTCTTAACAAACAGGAGGACTACAGCTATGAAGAAAATGATATTTAATGTAAACAAAAAAGATAACTTTTCAATGTCAGTTCTGCTTAATGGTTTAAATGAACTTCCATGTAATATGGAACACGACCTTAAAAATGGAATTATTACTGTTGAAAGCATTTCAGCTGAAAATGTTGACCAAGTTAGCAATTTAATAGATTCCAATTATGATGTTGAAAAGCTTGAAATTATCAATCAGACAGCTTTTGATGAAAAGGAAGAAACAAGTATTTCTAAATCATCAGAAAACAATGTTTTGCCGAATATTCCTAACTCTGGAAAAAAATATAGTGATTTTATTGAAGACAAATTAAGTTGGCTCTTTAAAGCATTAAATGGCGCAATAGCAAATACTGATGCAACAGAAAAAGACATTGCAGATATTCTTGATACTGCAACAAACTTATTCCAGATGAGATACTTTAATTCTAATAAGCTTAAAGCTAATATCGGCGATATCGTAACATGCAACTTTGGCGCAGGCCTTTCAGGAGAAATTTGCGGTAAATATGTTACAGGAGTTGTAACTCATATCCTCGGATGGAATATGGTTTATGTTATCCCATTTACAAAAGCACTTTCAAAAACGATTACGCCATCCCCACATATTCCTTACAATTTTCCGGAAAATGGAACAGTAGATATGAATGGCATATTTTTAATAACCAAAGGCTGCTATATTCGTATTGAACGCATCAATTCTATAAAAGGAGTTGTTACACCGGAGTATCTTAAAAAGCTTCAGTCTTTAATGGTTGAAAAACTAAACTTTGGCAAAAAATCAGCTACTAAAAAACTTTTAACTGATGAAGTTTCAAGTACAGAAAAGGTTGCACAGAAAAAGCGTGGCAAAGAAGAAATTGAACTTCTCAAGATTATCCAACCCGCACTCGAACAAATAGTTCCTGGTAATTCAATGGAAGAAATATCTAACTTTACTAGTAATATAGGTCTGTTGTTAGGAGATGAAATAGAGAATAATGAGATAAAGTCTGCTTTCTTTAACGCACTTAGCATTCCAAAAATAACAATGGAAAGCGTTACAGTAGGTTTTTCATATTCCAAAACAACACAAGATACACTTAGAAGAATATTTAAATTATGGTTATCCAAGAAAACTGATGACATTGAATGTCACAGAATCTCGTTTACAACCATGCTAAAACTATTCAAAGAGTATTATTACAGATAATTGACATTTTAAAGGCAGGAGAGATATCTCCTGCCTTTACTTTATATAATAGAAAATTTCTGATTTTATATACAACTTTTGCCCTATCCGTTACAAATTACATGTTGCAAGTATCGTAGAGGAGAACTAGAGTTCTCCATGTGGCGAAGCCACTTTTTTATATCATTATTCTCTTACTTCAGAAATTGAATGAACTCTATTTCCCTTATACATAACACCTTCAACTGAATAAACATCACCAGTCTTAAAATTAATAATATAATCCCCCTCAATATCTTTTAATTTCAGCTGACTCTCAAGCTTTTCATTAGTAAAATACCTATAATCACTATCATTTGAATTACTAATTTTTAAAGTACTAAAAACAGTTGAAACATTATCATATTTTGAACTTAAACTATCACCATAAGTAGCAGTAGTTGAACCTAATCCTAACTCATTGCTAAGAACACTATCAACCTCTGCTCTTTTTTTCAATGACTTAACCTTTTCTTCAACAGTCTCAACCCTTTTTACAAAAGCCGTAACTTGCATTTCCCTATAGGTTGAGATTCCAGTATAGGTAGCAACAGTCGCTAAAATTGCAATTACAATTACCATTATAACCAATGCAACTAAAGTTACACCATTTTCATTTTTCATCATTTGCATTCCTCTTTTCCTAATTAATTATTAGATAAGAACATCTTGAAAATACTATCAAAATCAAAAACATTAATAGTATCTGGTTTATCATATTCAACACCTTTTTTATCTACTTTTATGCTTTTTATAACTGGTTGAGTAACAGGAACTTCTTTTCCATTTTCATCTTTCTTAGTCTCAGTTTCAGAAATCTTGTCAACAACATCCATTCCATTTATAACCTTACCAAAAGCAGTATATGTACCATTATAAGAAGTATCACTATCAGTCATAATAAAAAAACCAGAAGTAGCTGAATCATTCATATTATCAATTAACATATTTATTATAGATTCATAATCATAAGAACTATCTTGTTGAGCCATTTTTCTCATAGTTAAAATCTCAGCTTGATAATCATTAACATCAACTCTAGCCATTGAAACAATACCTCTAGAATGATTTAATCTATTTTTATCATTACCACTATCTATAAATTCACCTTTAATAGCATATGAACTATCTTCTTCATCTTCACCAAGCTCTTTTATATCGCTTAACTTTGGTCCAACAATATATTTTTCTTCTTTAGTTTCTCCATCAGTAGATTCAACTGTAGCATCTACTTCAGCAGATGTATCCTCTTCAGGAACTTCTGTTAAATCATAACCACCTTCAATATAAGAATCACCTATCTCACTAAAAGTTTTTCCATCATAAAAACCACTTTCAGCAAGCGCTATAAAATTATTTACAGTATTAGGAGCAATATCAGGATATAATTCCATTTCAATAGTACCATAACCTTCAATTTCCATTGTAACAACAGGATTTTTCTTTTTATTAATTACAGAAGTATTTAAATAACTAAAACTCAATACTCCCAAAATCCCAACTAAAATTAAAACAATAACAATAAGTAAAATTTTCTTAAACTTGTCCACTTTTTTATCCTCTCTTTCCTAATCACAATCCTAAGCTTTTCATCGCATCACGGATATTACTTACGCCTATTATATCTAATTTAAACTTTTCTTTCAATACTTTTTTATTACTTTCTGGAATAATACATTTTTTGAATCCCATTTTTTCAACTTCTTTAATTCTCTTTTCAATCATATTAACACTTCTAACCTCTCCAGTTAATCCAACTTCACCTATTGCAACAACATCCTGACTAATAGGTTTACTTTTATAGCTAGAAGCTGAAGCTAAAATAACACCAAGATCTATAGCAGGTTCATTAACTTTCATTCCACCAACAATATTTAAATAAACATCCTGATTTCCTAAATTAACACCACCAATTTTTTCTAAAACAGCAATAAGAAGAGTAACCCTATTATAATCAACACCATTTGCTGTTCTTCTAGGAAGTCCAAAAACAGTTTGTGAAGTAAGAGCTTGGACCTCTACCAAAATAGGTCTAGTACCCTCCAAACTAGCAACAATAACTGAACCAGGAGTATTCTCATTTCTTTCTGTTAATAATACAGACGAAGGATTTGAAATCTCAACCAGTCCCTCATTTCTCATCTCAAACATTCCAATCTCATTAGTTGAACCAAAACGATTTTTTACACCTCTTAAAATTCTATAAGAAAAATACCTTTCTCCCTCTAAATACAAAACAGTATCAACCATATGTTCTAAAACTCTAGGGCCAGCAATATTTCCATCTTTAGTAACATGTCCAATAATTATTGTAGTAATTCCCTTTGATTTACACATCTTCATAATCCTAGCTGTGATTTCTCTTACCTGACTAACACTTCCAGGCGCAGAAGAAATATCTTCAGAATACATAGTTTGAATAGAATCAATAATAACCAATTTAGGATTCATCGAATCAATTTTTGACTCAATAGCATTTACATCAGTCTCACCTAAAAACATGATATCATCATTAGTAATTCCTAATCTATCAGCCCTAATTTTAATCTGTTCTCCAGACTCCTCTCCAGAAACATAAAGAACCTCTCCATCTCCTTTAATTTTATCACAAAGCTGAAGAATCAAAGTAGATTTACCAATACCAGGCTCTCCGCCTAAAAGAACCAAAGAACCCTTAACAAATCCACCGTCCAAGAACTCTATCAAGTTCATCAAAACCAGATTTAATTCTATTGATCTCTGTCTTAGAAATTTTATTTAATGAAACAGCCTCTTGAACTTTCTTAACCTTAGAAACACCGCTTCCCTTATCTTTAACAACTTTCTCCTCAACAAAAGTATTCCATTCATTACAAGCTGGACACTTTCCAAGCCACTTAGGAGACTCATATCCACAACTATTACAAAAAAATACAGTACTAGACTTAGCCATAAAAAAACTCCTTTTTTAAAACTAACCATACTGTATCACAAAAACATACGTTTGTAAATATCTTTATAAAATTTTTTAATTACCTTGTGGGCGGGCATGGAAACCCGCCCAATTTAATCTCTTACACTAACCCCAAATCAGCCAACCTCTTAAGAACAATAATAAACATCGCATGAGACCAAGTTAGTCCAATAACCCAAGCAGGAGTAAACGTTTCATTGTTTACTTGCTCACCTAAAAATCCATGAACAGAACATGACTTAGCAACAAATTCAAAACACTCCCTAGCCTTCTTTCTCTCACCAGAATCCAAATAATAGTTAGCCATCCATAAATTAGCAATAGGCCAAGGATTATAACCATTCATATATGTATCACCCTCATATCTGATGTATCCACCAGTATAAGTTCTAATAGTCATATTCATTCTTTCAATAGTATTAACAACCTTCTTCTCCTTAGGAGAAAGAACACTAAAAGGAGTAACCGCACCTAAGATACTAATGTCAATCCTATTATCATCAATATTTCTAACAAAGCTCTTTTTATTCTCATTATAGAAAGTTTTTAAAACATAAGACTTAAGCTCTCTTAATCTATTATCTAAAACCTTTTCCATTTTTGAAATTGCTTCTAATTTTAATCTGTTATTTACAAAAAACTCTTTAACCTCGCTATAAATCTTAAGCATTGCAGCATAAGCACCATAAATAGAGGAAATAGAATATAATGAAATACCTTCATACTCCTCCCATAAATCATAGCTTTTCTGCATTAAAAACTTTTCTTCAAGAATATCTTTTACATATTTTTCTATAAAATCTATAGCATTTTCACACATCTTCAAACAATCTTTTAAAAACTTCTTATCACCAAATTTTTCAAAATGCTTATAAACACCATAAACAACACTAGCAGTCTCATCAATCTGATATCCCCAAGAAGGAGCAAGCATTCCATCAGTATAAAAACGCTGTTCCCACATACCATTTTTACTCTGAGTCATTTTACAAAAAGACTTATAAAACTTCTCTGTCTCTTTCTCCATACCAATCTCATCAAAAGCCTCAGTTATGAAAGCAGCATCACGAGCCCAACAATAAGAATATCTACCACATTTCGTCTTTTCCTCATCAACCTCAACGCCAGCAGAAATACCACCAGTATTCTCATTTATAAGTAAAGGAAATAATAAGATACTTCTATAATAGATTTGTTCAACAACCTCATTAACATCCCTATCCTTTATCTGAATCTTATCATGATTTTTTAAATATCTTCTCCAATACTTCTTACAATCATCAAGTTCTTTCTTATAATCAATTTTTCTAAATCTCTCAATCTCATTATCAAGTTCAGAAAGTAAAGATTTTTCCTTATTATTATTAATATAAACAAATAACTCAAAAACCTTTTCTTCTCCTGGTTTTAAAACTCCAACATTATATTCAATACTAGAATCAGAAGACATACCAACATAATCCTTATCACCAATAACGCCATCCATAATAGTACTTGCAGCATTATTAATCTGGCAACTATCAATCTTCTCTTTAGCAAAAATACAAGCAGTATAATCATGATTATATTGATATAAACAATCATTTTTAAAAAGTCCACAAGTATCATTATTGATATTTGTAAGTAACTTAGAATAAACCAAGAAATTAATATTTAAATCAATATTACTCTTATTGATAAACTTAAACTTTCTAACAAGCAAATCATCTTTAACCAAACAAAAATCAGTTTGAACAACCTTCAAATTAAAATAACTATTAAAAACCTCAGTCATCAAAATATTAGTATTCTCAACATAATACTGTTTAAAAGAATTATTAATATCATTATGCAAATACACCATAGCAGAATCATTAATCTTTACCCCAGTATGAAAAAACTCAAAAAACTGCTTATAATCAGGAGCCTCATTAAAAAGCCTCAAAAGCTCACCATTCTTACTAAAACTAACAGTCATATTTCTATTACCAATAATAGCATCATTTAAATACTTCATCACAAAAATCTCCCATTCTAATTGTGTTTATATGTAAACATAAATCTTATAAACAATTATTTATATATTTTTTATCTAGATACATCACAATCTTTTTCTTTATTTTGAATAACTTTATCAACTTCACTATTTTTAGAAAATCTTCCATTTTTATATAAATACTTAATTATCCTATCTCTTGATTTATTAAATATTCCCAACTCATCTGTATATTCTTCTCCGTTTTTTATTTTAGAATATGGTGATGGAAATATTAATCCTTTTATATAGGTCGTAAATTTACTAGTATCTATTGCACCTCTATTATTAGAAAACATATGCTCTATCCTATTGATTGATGGATATCTTACTACTGCCAAATTATCAACATAAATATTCTTTTCAAAAAGTAATTCAAGTGCAGCTTGTAATGTAACTCCTGTTAAAACATTATCATCAGAAAGGATATTTAATCCTTTCTCATAATTACGTTTACTTTCAATTCTTAAATCTTGTTTTATTAAACTATCAAAAAATTCATCTGAATGCATCTCATTATAATTATCCTTTTTTATCAATAATGCAGAAGTATCCAAATCACATATTTTTTTTGATAATATATTCTTTGCTAAAAGTGGCAATTCCATTCCACCATATAATAATCCAGAAAAATTTATTTCTCTATCTAAAAAGTCATACCTTTCATTTCTCAAATTTTGTATACTTAAATTCATTGTTATATAGTTTTCAATATAATTATCAATTTCCCTATACGTCCTAAAACATCTTTTATTTAATTGTAAATCTTCTTTTGATAAAATCTCTCCTACTATCTGTGGATACTTCTCTAGAATACTTCCTAAAATATTTTTTATAGCTTCAATACATTGATCTATTTTTTCAGTACTAAAACATATTTTTTCCATTTGATCATATGTTAAATTACATAAATTAAACCAATCTTTTATCTTATTATTTTTCATGTATGTATCTAAAGACAACAATACATGACTATCAGGATATTCGGAAACAATAGAAGCATTTAGATTTATAAGAGCAACATTTCTTATATTATCTAATACCCCTAATAACAGTTTTAAATCCGCCGTATTATCCTTAATTTTATAATTATTTAATATTAAATATGCTTTCTTAAAAAAATCTGCATAATTAATGTACCATGTCATAATAAGATTGTTGTCTGGCTCTTTTTTGGTTTTGTTAGCCAAAAAATAATAATATGTATCTGATCCTCTTAACAACTTTGAAGTATCCGTATCTAAAGAATACTTATATCTACCATTTTCATTTTCACTAAACAATTGTTTTAATTCATTATTATCATCTATTAAGTTCCATTCCCAATCATCAAATACTATTGCACCTGATTTTTTATCAAAAATATCTTCAAATCCGTCACTTATGTTAAACACATCGTTTATAATAGAATTGTATTTATTTATTATTTCTCTTTTTCCTTTTTTGATTTTTTTCTCAGAAATTGATAATTGTCGAGTATATCTTTGCTTATCAGGTTTCTTTAAACAAATTGTTGGAAATAGTTTTGAATTCTTTAACAAGTATTCAGTTGCCTCTATTCCCTTTAATAAATTCCCATTCTCATCACAAACAGGATAGCAATTATTAATATCATGCGAACATTTATCAACAGAATAACCTTGACAACAATTCAACATTGAATAATCATTGCCATTTTCATTTCCTTGATCACCAATTCTAAGCATTGAATTTTCAGGTATACCTAAAAAACGTTCTACAGCTTTTATTGCTTCAGATTTGTCTCCAATCCCAATTTGAAATACATCTTTTTCCCTGTATTTACCTGTTGTATAACAAATCTGTGAGCTTGGATTTCTCTTTTTCTGTGACTCAATATAATATTCAATAAATTTTTCTATCTTATTCAAATCATTTCTATCTTCAACTATTAATCTAAAACTCATAAGTCTATTATTTAGTGTTGGAAACACAGATTCACTATAACTTACATTTGAATTTCCATTAAAAAAGCTCATCAAATGTTCTTTAGCCTTAATAATCTCATCTAAATCATTTTCATCAATCAATAATCTATATTGATCCAAAATCTTACTGCTATCAATATGTTCTTTTTCAATTTCAGATGTATAAAATAGAATTTCGCCATCATTAGTAACAGCAATAATATTCTTAACTAATTCCTTATTTAGCTTTTTTTCTAGTATCAGTCTATTAGAAATCTTATTATAAAAATCTTTTAAGCCACTCTCACCCCTTCCAGTTATTAAAACAATTGGAATATGTTTGTTTAAAATATTGTATAATGTTG
This sequence comes from Clostridia bacterium, assembly GCA_017510525.1. GTDB lineage: Bacteria > Bacillota > Clostridia > TANB77 > CAG-508 > UMGS1994. The sequence continues at coordinate 78,740 of JAFWNC010000003.1, forward strand.
TTATAATTTGGTCATTAGGATCTTCTATATTTTCTAAAGTTCCATCTATACCTAAACATACAGCATTATATCGTTTACTTACTTTTGCTTTCAACTGTTTTATAACTGTTCTAGTATTTTCATCATTTATATCTATTTCTTTTTCCTTTAGAACATTTTCGGCATATTTTGATAAATTCATTATTTCTCTCCAATATCAAACACTATTTACACTATTTTAAATTAATACTAATACTGTTGTTTCCTAATTTCATCACGAAGCTTCATCCATAGTTTTCCTAAGTTATTCTCACCATTTCTATCTTTTCCCCATCCCCAGAAACTATCTTTTGGAGAGTCTTCAACAATGATATAATCTTTAGTTTCAAGTAACTTTTTTTTAACATAAGGATTTTGCTGTATTTTAGCTCTTAATAATTCCTCCATTACAGATACTTTTATATTATCCCAATCCTTTTGTCTTTTATCTTTATTTATATAAGCTATCTTTTGTGCTTCATGTGCAGAATATGAATTTTTTATTTTTATTGCAACTTCAGGACAACTTTCTACAAAACCTAAAGTCTGATAAGCTTCTTCAACAGAAGAATATAATACACCCTTGTATAATACTTTAAAAGAACTAAAATTATCTAAACAATAAAACTCCCTTGGATAAAATCCAATTATATCATTCATTTTTTCACTTAACCATGTATCTCTATATTGATCTAACTTTATCATCTTATTTCTCCTAATTTTTTTATTTATATTTTAGCATATAGCATTTAACATATCAATCAAAAAATAAAAGGTTAGATATTACTTTTTTCATAGCAATTGAGGGGGCACACTAGAATCTGTTTAAGCGTTAGCATATTACAGATTGTTGCATGGGGAACGAAAAAATCATATCTAACCATTTTTCCTAGCTACCATTTTTATTATCCTATAATCTCTCTAATCTGTTTTTCCAACCCTAACACCTTCTCATTCAAAGACCTCATATCCTGATTATTAGCAGCTTTAGAAAATTTATCAGATTTAACTTTTTCACTCATATCGTCAATTTCATCTTTTAATTTTTCAAGTTTATCCAAAATTTCTAACCTCAAGAAACGCTCTTTACTACTTCTAACAATCTCACTACTATCCTCCTCAAGTCTTGGAGTATCAACTAATTCATATTTCTCACCAAACTTAGGAATAGTAACAGGAATAGAAGTAGTCTCCTCAATCTTTTCCTTAAGAACATCCTGAGCATCAGCCTCACCATGAACCAAGAAAATATGTTTAGGCTTTCTAATAAAAGAATAAACAAAATTTAAAAGCCATTCCTGATCAGCATGGCCAGAATATCCCTCAATATACTCAATTCTAGCATTAATACCAATCTCCTCGCCAAAAATTTTAACCTTTTCAGCGCCATCAACAATTCTTCTACCTAAAGTACCAGGAGCCTGATAACCAACAAATAGAATTGTACTATTTGGATTCCATAAATTATGTTTTAAATGATGTTTAATTCTACCAATATCGCACATTCCACTTGCTGAAATAATAATAGAAGGATAATAATTTTCATTCAAAGCCTTAGATTCATCAGCAGTTCTAGTAAATTGAAGTCCTGGAAACTCTAAAGGATGATCACCCTGTTTTAATTTTTCCTGTATTTCCTCTTCAAAAAGATCAGTATTTTTATTAAATACTTCAGTAGCAGAAATTGCCAAAGGACTATCAACAAAAACCGGAACTTTCATAAGCTCTTCATATTTTCTTTGAAAGTCCTCATCATCAATATGTTCCTCTTTAAGCTTATCAATCTCATACAATATCTCTTGTGTTCTACCAACAGCAAAAGAAGGAATAATAACCCTACCACCATGTTCCAAAGTTGAAGAAACAATATCTAAAAATAAATTAGCCTTCTCGTCATTTCTCATATGAAGCCTATTACCATAAGTAGACTCCATAACAAGAAAATCAGCATCATCAATCATTGTAGGCTCACCTAAAAGAGGAATATCATTATTACCTAAATCACCAGTAAAAACTATTTTTTTAGTTTCACCATTTTCAGTAACCCAAACTTCAATAATGCTAGAACCAAGCATATGACCAGCATCATTAAATCTAACTTTAATATTATCATCAATATCAATTATTTCATCATATAAAACAGGCTTAAAAATTTCTAAACATTTTGCACCATCCTCTGCAGTATATAGAGGCTCTAGCGGCTTAAGGCCCGCCCTTTCTCTTTTTCTATTCTTCCAACCAGCTTCATTCTCTTGAATATGACCACTATCAGGAAGCATAATAGAACATAAATCAACAGTGGCCTTAGTAGCATAAATAGGTCCTTTAAAACCTTCATTATAAAGTTTAGGAATCCTACCAGAATGATCAATATGAGCATGAGTAAGAAGCATAAAATCAATCTCACCCGGCATATATAAAAAATCATCTGAATTTTCAAGTTCCTCCTCATCTCTCCCCTGATACATACCACAATCAACTAAAAATTTTTTACCAGCAGCCTCTACCAAAAAATTAGATCCAGTAACAGCTTGAGCTGCCCCCAAAAAAATAATATTCATAATCTCCTCCTATAAAACATATAAAGAAACCTGTTTTTTAAACCTTACAGCCAAATCCTTTTTATCAAATTCAAAGTCAATATCCTCTTTTTTCTCTAAGACATCATTATCATAAATCAAAACAGAAATAACCTCTTGCCCATCAACCTTTTCCTTCATCAAACTAATATCAATAGTTTCAAAATTTATAATTTGACTATCAATAACCCTAGAAATAATCCAGTAATTCAAATCAACGTTTCTAGCAAAAACATTAAAAATTCTATTCTCACAAGCTTTAGTAACAATCTTTTTCATAAGTTTCTCAACTAAATTATTTAATACCTTAATATCCTCAATCTTAGTATTGCTATCAACTCTAAGCTTTTTTAAATATCTCAGCTTATATAAAAGTTCAATATACTCTTCTTTTTCTGTAATCTCTTCAATCTCCTTGTCAATACACTTGATAACCTCTTTTTGAAAAGCTTTAACATATTCTAAAACATCAATACTATCCTTAGAAAAAACAGATAAAATATTTATTTTTTCCTTTAATTCCTCTTTCATAGCTAAATAACTTGAAGGCTTAGAAAGCTCCATTAACTGTTTAAACCTCTTCACTCTTAACTCTTTTTTCCTAGATAAGTCATTTACCAATCCCTCAAGACTAAAATACTTTTTATCATCACTACGTAACTTATTCCTTCTATTATATTCTCTTATCAAAAGTTCTTGGCTATTTAAAATCTTTTCAATTTGTTCCAAAGACTTAGAAATCTTCATTTTCTCTCTAGAAATCTTTAAAATATATTCAGATTTATTACTAATATCTTCATAACTCTTTAAAGCCTTATTGTAAATAGCAATATTATCCTCATGATCATTAGAAACAACAAGCAGTAATCTCATAAGAGATATATAAAAAGAATGCATAATTTTTTCATCATATCCATCTTTTAATCTCTTCTTAATCTCAGCAATGTAATCCTTTTTAGGAGAAGAATCTCCTTCCCACCTTTTCAAAAAAGCAGAACCAAAAATAATGGCTAAATCTTGATATATTAGATTATTTAGACAATTAATATTTTTATCACCATCAACATCCCAAGACCAACCATTAAAATTTCTTATAACCTCAGTTTTATTTAAATTACTTCCATCCACCAACACTTTTTGAAAAGAATCTTTTAAATAATCATATTTATTATGAATAAAAAAATACTTAGGCTTAATATCAGCAATCCCATACAAAAGAGCAACCTCAGTAGGATAAGAATAAATCTTCTTCTCCCTCTCATCAGTCAAAGCCCAAGTATGTCTCTTTTTAAGCTCCTGAATCTCCTCCTTTTTCGGATCCAACAAATAAATATGATTACAATACTCATCAATAATCTTAATAATCTCATCTAAAAAATGACTCTTACTAGAATTAACAATCTTAATTTTAGCATAATCATCATAAGAAGTCTCAATTTTATAAAACATACTCAAAAGAAGATTTTTAGAATTCTCCTGAAAACGCTTTCTCTCAAGCAACTGATCTAAAATATAATTATAATCTTTAAACTTAGAAAACAAACCCTTTCTAGCCAAACTAAAAACCCCCTTTCTTAAAATTTAAAATGAACTTGAAATTATAAATTAATTTTTTAAACTCCCGCGCATAAAGCTTAAATGGCAGATATTACTTTTTCGTAGCAATTGTAGGAACAACTTAATCTTCATTTTGAGGTGCATCCCCCACAGGCTCATTATTAGAAGGAGCCATCTTAAGCTCAGCCCATCTCTCCTTACTCATCAAAACTTCCCTAGGCTTACTACCCTGATAACCAGAAATAATACCCCTCTCCTCCATTTGATCAATAATTCTTCCAGCCCTAGCATAACCAACTTTGAATTTTCTTTGAATCAATGAAGCAGAAGCAGAACCAATCTCAATAACAGCCTCAATAGCCTCCTGTAAAAATGGATCAGCCTCATCATCATCAGATCCCTCAGCAAGCTCTTTATCAGAAGAATTAGCTTTCTCTATTTTTTCCAAAATATCATCATTATATGTAACTTCACCATCTCTCTTCAAGAAGTCAACAATCTTTTCAACCTCACTATCAGAAATAAAAGCACCTTGAAGACGAACTGGTTTAGAAACACCAGAAGGATAAAACAACATATCACCTTTTCCTAGAAGCTTCTCTGCACCAGCCTGATCTAAGATAGTTCTAGAATCAACCTGAGAAGAAACCGCAAATGCAATTCTAGAAGGAATATTAGCCTTAATAATACCTGTAATTACATCAACAGAAGGTCTTTGAGTAGCAATAACCAAATGCATACCAGCAGCTCTTGCCATTTGAGCTAATCTACAAATTGCATCCTCAACATCATTAGGAGCAACCATCATAAGATCAGCCAACTCATCAATAATAATAACAATTTGAGGAAGTTTTCCTTCACTCTGTTCTTGTTCCATAATAGCATTATAGCCTTTTATATCACGAACTCCCTTTTCAGCAAATAAACTATATCTATTAACCATCTCTTGAACAGCCCATGAAAGAGCACCAGCAGCTTTCTTAGGGTCTGTTACAACTGGAATCAATAAATGTGGAATTCCATTATAAACAGATAATTCAACAACTTTAGGATCAACCATAACAAGCTTAACTTCACTAGGTTTAGCCTTATATAAAATACTTGTAATAAGAGTATTAATACAAACACTTTTACCAGAACCAGTAGAACCAGCAATCAAAACATGAGGCATCTTTGCTATATCAGTAACAACACACTCACCAGCAACATTTTTACCAATAGCAAAAGCAAGTTTAGAAGAAGCGCCCTCAAATTCTGAACTCTCCAATAAATCTCTTAAAGCAACAGCTTCTTTCTCCTTATTTGGAATCTCAATACCAACAGCCTGTTTACCAGGAATAGGAGCTTCAATTCTAATACTTTCAGCAGCCAAGTTTAAAGCAATATCATCAGCAAGCTTAGCAATCTTACTTACTCTAACACCTTCAGCTGGTTTTAATTCATATCTTGTAATAGCAGGACCAACAGAAACATTTTCAACCTTAGCAGAAACCCCAAAACTATATAAAGTCTTTTGAAGCTTAGTAGCTATATCAGTTAAAGCTCTTTTACTACCTCTATTTCCACTTGTTTCACCCATTGATAATAACTCAATAGGAGGAAATTCATAATTTTCATCATCAAAAGTATGAGTATAATGCTCTAATTGTAAAACCTCTTTTGTCTTCTCTTCTTTAACTTCCTGAACCTCTTTGAAAATATTATTTAATTCATTTGGATTATCAGGTTTCTTTCCAAGATCAACTTCCTCAAGAGCAATTTGACTTTCTTTCATACCATTTGGATCAGCAATATTATCATCATCAATGAAATTCTTTGATTTAAATAAACTAAATTTACCTTTTTTGCCAGAAGGTTTTTCTTCATTTAAATTATTAATAATAATCTCATCTTGGATTAAATCAAGGTTATCCATTTGATGCTTACTATTTCTGGCTCTCCCTTCAGCATATTGTTTAGCTAATTCTTCTCTACGTTTACTTCTACGTTCTGCTCTTTCCTCAGCATAAGCTTCTCTCTCTTCTTTTCTATATGCCTTTCTTTCCTCAGCCCTATCAATAGCATCAAGAATTAAATCTAATGGTCTCAATCCCATAATATAAATAGCTGAAACAATAGCACATCCAATACAAAGAACAGTAGCACCAACACCACCTAATAATTTAGATAAAGGTGTACCAATAATTGCGCCAATAGCACCTCCACCTTTATTGCTAGCGCCTTGATCATATGCCTCTTTAACTATCTCTTCAAAAGTTGCATTACTTGCAATATCAATATGATTAAAATTATAAATATGAAAAATAGCAGCAATTGCAACTATAAAAATCACATATTTAGAAATTCTTGTTGATAAATATATATCTTTTTCCTTTGCAATTGATATAGACATAAAAAACAATGCAACAGGTAATATATATTTAATAACACCTATAAGTCCACCTAAAACAGGATTCAAATTCTGTCCAACACTCCCAGCATTAGTATATATAAGAACAGCTAATAAAATACTAACAATAATCATAGAAATAACAATAATATCCACGTCTTGTTGTTTTTTAGCTGATTTTCTAGTTTTCTTTCTACCTCTTTTTGCCACAACATTCCTCCTAAATTAAAAACCAGAAATCGGTATCAACGCATAATTGACCTTGATTTCTGGTTTTGCTTTTTAATTATCCGATTTATTTTAATTCTTTTCTATTATTCTTAATAGTCTCTAAAGCATTGTTCATAGTTGCTTCAATAATACTCATATTAGATTTTAAAGTATTAATAGTACCTTCAATATCCTCTAAAATATTATCAGCATATTCTTTAGTTCCCTCAGACATTTCCTTAGACATTTGGTTAGCTGTTTCAATTATCTTCGCTTTTTCTTCATAAGCCTTTTTAGTTATTTCATGCTCATCAATCATAGCAATAATTCTATTTTCAGCTTCCTTAACAATATCATCAGCTTCCTTTTGAGCTTCTTCCATAATTCTAGAGCGTTCCTCTTTAACCCATTTAGCTTGTTTTAATTCATCAGGAAGTTTTAATCTGATTTCTTTTACAATATCAAATATATCTTCTCTCTCAACAATACACTTATCTGTAAATGGTACCTTTTTACTATTTTCAATCATCTCTTCTAAAGTCTCTAAAAGAGTAAATATTTCCATGTTTTTCCCCTTTCGAATGTTAATTATATTTTTAAACTAAATTTTTAAAAATATAAGATAAACTCTTCCATATTTTCTAATATCAATTGCTTCTAATCCAATTTCTGAAATTTGAGATTTAACCCTATCAATTTCATCAGTCTCAGCAACTATTAATGCATTATCATTATAAATTCCCAATTCAATAATTAGTTTTAAAGCTTCAACAATTCCATTACTCTCATATGGAGGATCTAAAAAAACAATATCAGGTTTTAGTTCATCCTTTTTAATTTTTTTTAAAGCATCCCTAAAATCTGAAAGATATACAATAGATTTATCTTTCGTTCTTGTTTTCTCAATATTTTGCAAAATTATTTTATTTGCATCTTTAGAATTATCACAAAACAAAGCCATTTTAGCCCCACGACTTAAAGATTCTAAACCTAAAGCACCACTGCCTGAAAACAAATCTAAAACCAACGCATCATCAATTCTATCTCCGATAATACTAAATAAAGGCTCTTTTACCCTATCTAAAGTAGGTCTTGTATTCAAACCATCTAATGTTTTTAAATTTGTACCCCTAGCCGTACCACTAATAATTCTCATAGACACTCTCCGATAATTCTATACATATATATTTTATTGTAAATATAAAATAAGTCAATAATATTAACAGAATTGTAAACAATACTTAATTAATGTAATATTTGGTTAATTTTTTTGTAACATTTCTCTCTAAGAAAAGCGGCTCCTCCATATGGAGAACTCTAGTTCTCCTCTACGAAAAATATCCTATATTGTTTGTCGCGGAGCACTTAAGTGCTCCATATTATAGGTAAACATTCCCCGACGACCCGTCTTCAAATAACCGCCCCAGTCAAAAAGAGACACGCAAAACGTGTCTCTTTATCTTTCGTAAAAATTAATCTTCATTCATATCTTTAAGAAGCTCTAATTGAGAAATTAACAAAGCCTCCATCTTAGCTTTATAAATTTCAAACTGTTTCTTAGTCTCCATAAACTCTCTCTTCTTAGTTTCACTTTCTTTTGTTAACTCATCTACAGAAGTTTGAATCTTGCTTCTAGCATCACTTAAAATTTGTTCAGCTTGATCCTCAGCATTTTTCTTAATGTCGTCCGCAGTTTTTTGAGCCATAACTAGAGTATTTTGTAATGTAGACTCAATATTTTTATATTGTTCAACATCTTTCTTAGCTCTTTCAACCTGTTCTTTTAAATCAGAATTTTCTTTATAAAGTCTTTCATAATCAACAGTAATTTCATCTAAAAAATCATCAACTTCATCTACATTATAACCATTCATCATTTGTTTTTGAAATTTTTTGTTTTCAATATCTAATGGTGTTATCATCTTATCCTCCTATTATTTTAGCCATGAAACTGAAAGTTTATTTTTAATTTCCTCTCTTGTCATGTCATTTACTATGTCATAATTGAATGGAGCTACAATAAATATAGAATTAGAAACTTTTTCAAAATGTCCATCTAATACTTTTACAGCACCACTTATAACATCTAAAATTCTTCTTGCAACATCTTTATTAACATACTCTAAGTTAACAACAATTGCATTTTTCTCTCTAAGTAGAATACAAATATCCTCAGCTTGTTCAAAAGCAGTTGGTTTTGCAATTTTCATTTTAATTTGTTGTTGTGGCATATTAACAACTTTGCTATTTTTTCTTAATTTAAATATCCCCTTTTCTTCATCTTCTGGTTCCTCAACATCAGAACTATCATATGCATATGGATATTCATTTTCTAACATTTCTTCGTCTTCTGCTTCCTCTCCGTTATCTACACCTAAAAAATCTAAAATTTTATTTACGACTGCGTTTGCCATCTACTTTCCTCCTAAACATACTTGTATATTTTTTATGTATATAGTATCTATCTATTTTGATTCATTGTCAAGCATTTTTTTAATTGTTATTTAAAAAAAATATATTTGTAATATAATTGTAATATTTAAAATAGAGCACTAATTCTAAGTGCTCTATTTTTTCTTTAAATTAATCTTATCATATAACTTAATATTATACATATTTTTAATCTCTTCAGCCGAATAACCTAGTTCCTTTAATTCCTGAGTACTATAATTCTCTACCAAAGAATAATCATCATTGCTTCTTACAATCTTAACCAAAACATCAACATTATATCCTGCTCTATTTCTTTGTATATAAGCTAAATCTCCATCATAAGTAATAGCTGAATTAGGAATCTTAAGTCCAGTATATTCCCACCAAACAACAGTAACATTTATCTTTCTATAGTTAACAAGTTTTTCATCTAAACTATCAGCCTCAAAAACAATAATCTTATCATCACCATCATCTTTAATAAACTTAACTTTGGCAGAAACAACATCATCAGAACCTATATCAATTTTAACTTTATCTCCAACTTTAGCATTTCTAGCAGCATCACTATTCATAACAATTGCTAGATAGCAATTAAACTCATTAATAATCTTACCACTTTCTTCACTAGAAGAAATAAGTTCTCCGCTTTTTAATTCTAAATCATTCAAGAAATCCTTACTTAAATAATTAAAATCATCACTTTTGAAAACATCTTCATATTCATCAACTCTATATGAAACTGTCCCACTTGTAGGAGAATATATTTCCTCAGCATTTGCAGTAAGTTGTGCAACATAGTTATTTCTTTCATCAATCAATTCTTTTAAATGTGAACCTTCCGGACTATTTTCTCCAACAATTCTTGATATTTTATTTGTATATTCATCAATCTGTTTTTTGTTTTTTTCAATTTCTTCAATATTATTTTCGGTATATGTTTTATCAATAATATCTCTAATTTCAGATTTCAAAACTTCTACATCACTTGTAAAAACAGTAACTTCATTTTTTTGAGCCTCTTCAATCTGATCTGTTATTTCATCTATTTTCTTATGTATATCTCCCTCACTATTCACATAGTATCTAAAAACAATATCACCCTTAGCAACTTTTTTTCCTTCTGTTTTTATTTTCTCCATACCATTTTGATAGTTTTCACCTTTTAAAACAGTTTCATTTCTAATAATATAAGCATCATGAGTTTCATCTAAAGAAAGCTTTCCCTCTTCAACCACAAAAATATCAGTAGGTTCTCTAATTAAATCTATAATGCTCTTTAGAAAAACAATTGCAAAAATAAATATTAAAATAGCAGCAACAATTTTTATACCTAAAACCCAATGATTACTATTCTTTAGTTTATCCAAATCAAACTTCATTCCCTTCTTCTTTTTCGTCCATCTCAGCCAGCATTACTCTAAACATTTGTAGGGGCGAGCATCGCTCGTCCGTCTCCAACGTCGTTACCCTATACATAAATTTGAAAGAATAACACCAACATTATTCTCTCTATCATCAAGCCCATCAATCCAAACAGTCTCCTTATTTTTCCTAAACCAAGTAAGCTGTCTTTTTGCATACCTTCTTGTTTCTTGTTTTATTTTGTCAATCATCTCATCTTTCGAAACTTTTCCATCAAGATATTCTACAACCTCCTTATATCCGAAGTCCCTGCATAGCAGTAGGAAAACTATTATATTTCCTTAGCAAATCTTGGACTTCTTCAATAAGTCCATTTTGAATCATTAAATCAACACGCAAATTAATTCTTTCATAAAGTCTTTCTCTATCCATATTAATTGCAAAAACCTTATAATCAAAAGCAGGCCCATTTTCTCTAGACTTAACTTCTAACTCAGTTTTAGTCATACCAGTAGCTTTATATATCTCTAAAATTCTAATAATTCTTTTCTTATCATTAGGACTTATTTTCTCCATTGCTTCTTTATCAATTTCTAATGCTTTCTTATATAAATTGTTTAATCCTTCATCAGTATCAGCAACCTTCATAAGCTCATCACGATATTCTTCATCATACTCAACATCAGGAAACTCAATTCCATAAATCAAAGAATCAATATAAAGACCAGTGCCACCAACAACAATAGGAACCTTACCTCTATTAATAATATCACTAATCACATTTTCACTATCACGCTTAAAATCAGCAACACTATACCTTTCATTTGGAGACACAAAATCAATCAAATGATGAGGAATACCCTGCATCTCAGAAGGAACAGGTTTAGCAGTACCAATAGTCATCTCTTTATAAATTTGCATAGAATCAGCAGACACCACTTCACCATCAATCCTCTTAGCAAGCTCAACTCCTAAAGCAGTCTTTCCAGAAGCAGTAGGCCCACAAATAACAACAACTTTCTCCATACAACAACCTTTCATTTTTTATATAACAAAACTCCATACAGTCAAAACGCAATTATTGAATTTACAATTTGAACAAGAATTGTGCTTTTGACAAGGCAAACAAACGAGAAGAATCCGAGGCGTACTAGGGTACGTCGCAGGATTTTCGAGTGCAGTTTAACACAGTCAAAACGCAATTATTGTTCAAATTACATGATTCTTCTAAAATTTTTCTCCAACTCATACTTCGACATCTTAATCGCAGTAGGCCTTCCATGAGGACAAGTAAAAGGATTAGGAAGCTCCAAAAGTTCACTCATTAAAGCCTCAACCTCTTCTCTACCAAGCTTCATCTTTGCCTTAACAGCAGATTTACAAGCAATAGTAGCTAAGAAATGATCCTCTTTTTCCTGTCTAGCAGTTCTAGAAAACTCACCAACTTCATCTAAAAGCTCAATAAATAATTGCTTTGTATTTAAATCTATACAAAAACTTGGAACACCATTTAATTTTATAGTATTCTCTCCAAAAGCCTCTAAATCAAAACCAGCTTTTTCAAACATATCAACGTTTTCTTTAATAGTCTCTACCTCCTTATGAGTTAAAGTAATAACATCAGGAAGTAGCATCATTTGGCAATCTTTATTAACATCACTAAAATAATTTCTCTTAACAGTTTCATATCTAATTCTTTCATGAGCAGCATGTTGATCAATAATATACATCTCATTTTCTATTTGAACAACAATATAAGTATCAAAAACAATTCCAATAAATTTATAATTATTATTTTTCATATTTTTAAATTCATCAATTGTTTCATTAGTTGTTTGCTCAAGAGAGATTATTTCTTTATTTCCAGGAATTTCAGAAATAGCAGTCTCAGGTTTTTCAATCATCTGTATATTTTTATTTCCTTTTACAGCTTCTCTAATCTCATTTATTTTAGCCATATTTTCATCATCAAGTGGAATATATTCACTTTCATCTTCCTTAACACCACTTCTTCCGAAAAAGTCATTATACATATCATTAAAGTCAACTTTTTCTTCTGTTTTATCAGTCTCGCCACCAGTAGTATTCTTAATTGCTTCATCTAAAATTTCTCTAGTTTCTCTTTGTTTTAATAATTCTTCTGTCATATTATCAACTTGCTCATCAGAAGGAACTTGATTATTTTCTTTTTGTTCTTTCTCTTCTTTTTCTTTAATTATATCAGAAATTTGCATTCCCTCTGAAGGTGCTGTAGCAACACCTATTTCCTTTAAACCTTCTCTAAACTTATAGATCTCTTCAATTAAATTTTGATCCATAGGTTTATCTTGAACTACATTCTTTTTCTCCTCTTCCTCTTTTGCAACACTTTCAACAAGCTCCCCACTAGAAAGAGCCTCTTTTATAGCATGGTAAACAGCTTTAAACACTTTATTCTCTTCTTCGAACCTAACCTCTAATTTAGCAGGATGAACATTAACATCAACAAGTTCTGGATTCATTTCAACATTAAGAATTAAAAATCCATATTTATTAATTGGAATCATACCCTTAAAAGCTTGTTCAGTTGCAGCATTTAAAGTCTTATCTTTAATATAACGTTTATTAACAAAAAATAATTGATGACTTCTATTTCCTCTTGCAATCTCAGGTTTGCCAACAACACCAGTAACCTTTATTCCTTCATACTCATAGTCAACATCTAAAACACTATTAGCAATATCCTTTCCATAGATATTAAAAACAACATCTTTATTACTTCCAGTTCCAGAAGTTTGAAGAATAGTCTTACCAGAATTAATAAGCTTAAAAGAAATGTTTTTATTAACAAGAGCAAGTCTAGTAACAACATCTTCAATATAACCAGATTCAGTAAAATCTTTTTTCAAAAATTTATAACGAACTGGAGTATTATAAAAAAGATTTCTAACAGTAATAGTTGTTCCAATTGGGCTTCCAACCTCGCCTTGCTCAATTGTTCTACCACCCTCAACAACAATTCTATTACCAATATCACTATCTTCTTTTCTAGAAATCATCTCAACATTAGCAACAGCAGCAATACTAGCCAAAGCCTCACCTCTGAACCCCATAGACATTACCTTAGTAATATCCTCAGCCTGTCTAATTTTACTAGTAGCATGTCTTTCAAAAGCAATCTCCATATCATCAGGAGCAATTCCTTTTCCATTATCAGAAATACGAATAAAAGAAATTCCACCATTTTTAATTTCAACAGTAATTTTATCAGCTCCAGCATCAATTGAATTTTCAACCATCTCTTTAACAACTGAAGCAGGTCTCTCAATAACCTCACCAGCAGCAATTTTATTAATTGTCAAATCATCTAATAAAACAATATTTCCCATCTATTTCTCCTCATCTTATCATAACTATATCATTTGTAAATGCATTATATCATTAACAAAATATATTTGTACACCCCTATTTTTATTTTTTATTCCTGTAACACTTTTTTTTAAAATGAATACTATATAACATACTAAGGATTTATGAAGAAGCAAGAACTGCTTTTACTTATAATAAAGGAGGGAAAACGCTATGCCAGAAAACAGAGGTTGTGGTGGATTCGGAAACGACGATAACTGCTTATGGTTAATCATATTATTAATCATAATATTCTGCTGCTGTGGAAACAACAGAGGATGCGGTTGCTAAAAAAAACAGACAGAGGGACGGTGATTATGTCTAAACCTAGACATAATCACCGTCCCTTTATCTTAATTAAAAATTCAAAAACAGTAGGGGCGAGCATTGCTCGTCCGCGACCCTCAAAGACTTTCTTCTATGGCAATTTATTCGAAGGCAGACGATCAATGGTCGTCCTTACAATTATTAATTCTTTTCTACAAATAATTCAACCTTTTCTCCATTAATAGAAACTTCTTGAGCATCTTTTCCATCTGTCTTATATTCTAGACTATCTGCCAAAGTATCACTCATAATCTTATCTTCATACTTCTTGATAACATCTAAAACCTTCTCACTTCCAGAAACATAAATATTAATTCTATCCATAACTTCAAAACCAGACTCTTTTCTAGTATTTTGAACCTTAGAAAGAACCTCTCTTAAATATCCTTCTTCAATAAGCTCACTATTAAGTTTAGTATCAAGAACAACACCAAGCTCACCCTCACCATTAAAAGCATATCCATCTTTACCTTGCATCATAACAAGTAAATTATCAGAATTTAACTCAAGCTCAGTATCTTCATCTAGCATCACAACTTCATATCCACCATTTTTAACCTTTTGAGCAAGTTCAAATTGATTACAAGAAGAAATAGCCTCTTTAATTTTAGGTATAAATCTACCATATTCTCTACCTAAAACAGGTAAATTAGGCTTAATATCATAAGTAACAAACTCAGACATATCAGCACCAAACTCAATCTCTTTAATATTTAACTCTTCCTTAACTATTTCATCATAATAATCAGGTAAACTATCAGTAGAAACAAGCATCTTAGAAAGAGGTTGTCTATTTTTAATATTAGCAGAATTTCTTGCACCTCTACCAAGTTTAACAATTAAATAAGCTAAATCCATTTCCTTTTCAAGTTCACTATCAACCTCAGAAACATTATATTCTGGCCAATCGCATAAATGAACACTTTCCTTGGCATCTTTATCTAGACCAACAACAATGTTTTGATAAATCTCATCTGTCATAAATGGAATAAATGGAGCAGAAACCTTACATAAAGTTACTAATACTCTATATAAAGTATTATAAGCACTTATCTTATCATCGCTAAGCTCTTGAGCCCAGAATCTTTCTCTATTTCTTCTAATATACCAATTAGAAAGTTCATCTGTAAAATCTTCAATAAGCTTACCAGCACCAGTAATATCATAAGAAGCTAATTTCTCATCAACAGTCTTAACTAAAGTATTAAGTTTAGAAATAATCCACTTATCCATAACATTATTAGTCTTTACACCTTTATGCTCTAATGGATTAAACTTATCAATTTCAGCATATAAAACATAGAATGAATATACATTCCATAAAGTACTTAAGAAACCTCTTTGAGACTCTTGAACATTTTCAATAGAAAGTCTAGAAGATAGCCATGGGCTACTGCCCGTATAGAAATACCATCTTGTAGCATCAGCTCCAACAGTATCTAAAAGAACTAATGGATCAACACCATTTTTCTTAGACTTAGACATTTTCTGACCTTTTCCATCTAAAACATGTCCAAGAACAATACAATTCTCAAAAGGAGTTTTACCAAAAAGAGTTGTTCCTAATGCAGTTAAAGTATAGAACCATCCTCTAGTTTGATCAATAGCCTCAGAAATAAATTGAGCTGGGAATTCTTTTTCAAAAACATCTTTATTTTCAAAAGGATAATGCCATTGAGCAAAAGGCATAGAACCAGAATCAAACCAGCAATCAATAACCTCTTTAACTCTCTTCATTTTCTTACCACATTTAGGGCAAGTTAAATATACATTATCAATATAAGGTTTATGAAGTTCAATATCATCTGGAACATCAATACCTTTTTCCTTTAATTCTTCAATACTACCAATACACTCACGATGATTACATTCTTCATCCTCACAAATCCAAATTGGAAGAGGAGTTCCCCAATATCTATCTCTTGAAATTGCCCAATCAATAGCATTTTCCAAGAAATTACCAAATCTACCAGTTTTAATAGTTTCAGGATACCAATTAACCTTATTATTATTCTCAACAAGCTCTTTTCTCATCCTGCTCATTCCAACAAACCAACTCTCTTTTGGATAATATAAAAGAGGAGTATCACATCTCCAACAATGTGGATATGAGTGTAAGTGTTTCTCTTTAGCAAATAATTTATTCTCATCAGCAAGCCACTTACAAATATCATCATTACAATCTCTAACAAATCTACCAGCCCATGGCTCAACATCAGAAACAAACTTACCTGATTTATCAACTAAATTAACAAAAGCAATACCATTTTCTTTAGAAACTAAACTATCATCTTCACCATAAGCAGGAGCAATATGAACAATTCCAGTACCATCACTTAAAGTTACGTAGTCACCATGAATAATAACAAAAGCCTTACCATCAGGTTTAGCAAAAGGCATTAATTGTTCATACTCTTTTCCTAACAATTCAGAACCTTTATACTCTTTTAAAATTTCATATTGTTTGTCTTTTAAAACAGTCTCACATAAATCCTTAGCTAAAACATAAACCTCATATTTAGGCTCATCTTCAGTTCCAACATTAACCTTAACATCAGCATATGTATAAGATTTATTTAAACATAAAGCCAAGTTAGAAGGTAAAGTCCAAGGAGTAGTTGTCCAAGCTAAAACATATTTATCCTCACCAACTAATTTAAACTTAGCAATACAAGTTGTATCTTTAACATCTTTATAACCCTGAGCTACTTCATGAGAAGATAAAGCAGTTCCACATCTAGGGCAATAAGGCATAACCTTATGACCTTCAAACAATAAATCCTTATTCCATAATTCCTTTAAAGCCCACCAAACAGACTCAATATAAACATTATGATAAGTAACATAAGGATTGTCCATATCAACCCAATAACCAACTTTATTAGTCATCTCTTCCCATCTATTAACATATTTGAAAACACTTTCCTTACATTCCTTAACAAACTTCTCAATACCATATTCCTCAATCTGTTCTTTACCAGAAATACCAAGTTTCTTCTCTATCTCAAGTTCAACAGGAAGACCATGAGTATCCCAACCAGCCTTTCTAACAACATGATATCCTTTCATAACCTTATACCTAGGAATAATATCTTTCATAACCCTAGTAATAATATGACCAGCATGAGGCATACCATTAGCAGTAGGAGGACCATCATAAAAAGTAAAATGTTCCTTTCCTTCATTCAAAGCAAAGTTCTTCTCGATAATATCCTTATCTTTCCAAACCTCACTTACCTCGCGCTCCATACCAACAAAGCCATCTTCACCAAGTTCAACTTTCTTATACATAAAATCACTCCTTCTAAAAAAATTGCAACGAAATTCGCTAATTATTTTTCAACAAAAAAAATCGTCCTATATAAAAAATATATAGGACGAAACAAATCCGCGGTACCACCTAAATTAAGACCGTTATCAAAACAATCTTCACTTAAACCCCATTTAACGCACAGGAAACGACTTAAACTACTATAATTTCATAAAAGCAACTAAAAGGTGATAATCTAACGTCTTAACCTACCAAACTTTCACCAAACGTTCAGCTCTCTAAAAAGCCTTAATCATTAGACCGTGTCCTTCATCACAATTTTTAAAATATTCATAATCACGATATACCAATTCTAACACATCAGCAACAAATTATCAATACTTTCTCTATATTTTTTAATAATTCTCAGCCTTAATCTCAAAATAACTTTGAGGATGATTACAAACTGGACAAACCCCAGGAGCCTCTTTACCAACACAAATATGTCCACAATTTCTACACTTCCAAATCTTATCACCATCTTTAGAAAATACCAAATCACCTTCAATATTCTCTAACAATTTTCTATATCTTTCCTCATGTTCTTTCTCAATCTCACCAACAGCTTCGAATAAATAAGCAATCTTCATAAATCCTTCTTCTCTAGCAGTTTGAGCAAAACCAGCATACATATCAGTCCACTCAAAATTCTCACCAGCAGCTGCATCTTTTAAATTCTCAGTAGTAGTAGGAACATCACCATCATGTAACAACTTGTACCAAATTTTAGCATGCTCCTTCTCATTCTCAGCAGTCTCTAAAAAAATAGCAGCAATCTGCTCATAACCCTCTTTTTTTGCCTTACTAGCAAAATAAGTATACTTATTTCTAGCCTGAGACTCACCAGCAAAAGCTGCCATCAAATTAGCCTCAGTCTTTGACCCCTTTAAATCCATAAAACACCTCCATAACAAAAATGAACAAAAGAATTACTCTCTCGTTCATCTCTTTATATCACACTCTCTTAAAAAAATCAATAACAAATTGTGGAAATGGGTGGAAATGGGGACGGTTCTCTTTTCCACCCATTTCCACATTGATTTTTTTAAAACTCCATTCCACCTTGCATTGCACTCATGTCTGGAGTAGCATCTTTTTCTTTCTTATTAGCAACAACAGCCTCAGTAGTAAGAATCATAGAAGCAATGCTCTCCGCATTTTGAATAGCACTTCTAGTAACCTTAGTAGGATCAACAATACCCTTTTTCTTCATATCAACATATTCCTCATTTTTAGCATCAAATCCAACACCAACTTCACTATTTTTAACCTTATATAAAATAATCGCACCCTCTAATCCAGCATTTTCAGCAATCTGTCTAACAGGCTCCTCTAAAGCCTTAAGAATAATCTTAACACCTATTTTTTCATCCTCTTCAGTCTTAGAAAGTAACTTCTCAACAGCAGGAATACTATTAATATAAGCAGTTCCTCCACCAGAAACAATACCTTCCTCAACAGCAGCCTTAGTTGCAGATAGAGCATCTTCAATTCTAAGCTTCTTTTCCTTCATTTCAACTTCAGTAGCAGCACCAACTTCAATAACAGCAACACCACCGCAAATCTTAGCAAGCCTTTCTTGTAGTTTCTCTTTATCATACTCACTAGTAGTATCAGCAATATTAGCTCTAATCTGTTTAACCCTGTTGTCTAACTCAGCCTTATCTCCAGCTCCACCAACAATAATAGTATTTTCTTTTTGAACCTTAACCTGTTTAGCCCTACCTAGACTAGTAATCTGTGTGTCTTTCAAATCTAATCCTAAATCATCTGTAATAACCTCTCCGCCAGTTAAAACAGCAATATCCTGTAAAATATCTTTTCTAGAATCACCAAATGAAGGAGCCTTAACTGCTACAACATTTAAAACACCTCTTAATTTATTTAAAATTAAAGTAGAAAGAGCCTCACCCTCAATATCATCAGCAATAATAACAAGCTTTCCAGATTGACTCATAAGTTGCTCTAATAAAGGTAAAATCTCTTGAATATTACTAATCTTCTTATCAGTAATTAAAATATAAGGATTTTCCATAACTGTTTCCATCTTCTCTGTATCAGTAACCATATAAGGAGAAATATACCCCTTATCAAATTGCATTCCCTCAACAACTTTAACCTCTGTGTTTGAAGTTTTAGATTCCTCAATAGTTATAACACCATCTTTAGAAACCTTCTCCATAGCATCAGCAATCAGTCTTCCAATCTCTTCATTATTAGCTGAAATGCTTGCAACCCTTGCAATATCTTCTTTACCATCAACCTCAGAACTAATCTTTTTCAATTCTTCAACAACAACACTTGTAGCCTTATCCATACCTCTCTTAATAGCCATAGGATCACCACCAGCAGCAATATTCTTAATTCCCTCTTTAATCATCTTCTGAGCTAAAACAGTTGCAGTAGTAGTACCATCACCAGCGACATCATTTGTTTTAATAGAAACCTCTTTAACAAGTCCCGCACCCATATTCTCATAAGGATTTTCAAACTCAATTTCTTTAGCAATAGTAACACCATCATTAGTAATCAAAGGAGCACCAAAGCTCTTATCTAAAACAACATTTCTCCCCTTTGGTCCCAAAGTTACTTTAACAGTATCAGCCAATTTATTTATACCATTAAGCATTTCCTTTCTAGCATCTTCACCATATTTAATCTCCTTAGCCATAGAAATCAACTCCTTTTCACTTTAATTTACAAATTCCTACTCAACAACAGCCAAAATATCACCCTGACTAACAATTATATAATCTTCTCCCTCATATTTTACTTCAGTACCAGCATATTTATTCAAAATAACATTATCACCCTTCTTAACAACCATCTCCTCTAACTTGCCATCAACAACCTTTCCAGGTCCAACTTCAATAACAACAGCAACCTGAGGTTTCTCCTTAGAAGCAGAAAGAATAATCCCGCTCTTCGTAGTATCCTCCTTTTCCTTCATCTTTATTAAAACTCTATCACCTAACGGCTTAATCATAAAATTACCCCCTTCCGTTTTAGCACTCTTCTCTTAAGTCTGCTAATAATTTAT
This sequence comes from Clostridia bacterium, assembly GCA_017510525.1. GTDB lineage: Bacteria > Bacillota > Clostridia > TANB77 > CAG-508 > UMGS1994. Next base: position 99,355 of record JAFWNC010000003.1, read on the forward strand.
ACCCATTTAACAAAAAAGTCAAGACATTTATAATAATTTATTCAAAAAAAATAAAAATATAACAATAAACCATTCAGTAGTTTATTAATGATTTGAATATAGAATTTTGAAGCGTGGCAAGGTGTTTTTCTACGAAGTAGAAAAATAGCGGAGCGTCCGCAGCTTAAGCTGAAAAATTGCTATATTCAAATCTTATATAAGCTTTGTAGAATAAGGGCTGTAATAATTTAAAAGGAAAAAAGACTGAGAAATCTCAGCCTTTTTTCCTTTTAAATACCAAGTTAAACAAAATTAAACTCCATAAATGGATTTCATTTCAATCCCATCCAAGCAAACCCTCTGAAGCTCACGTAAGAACTCCAAAGCGTCCACTTTCTGGTCACTAACCGCCTCGTTCTTTTTACCAAAAGCAAATAAACCCTTTTTCTTGGAAGAACCGTAAACATACAAGGTAAGAATTTTCTCGAATTTCTGCACATCAGGCATCTTCACGTCTGCAGCAGTAATAATCTCATCAAGAAACTCCCATTCCTTAACCTTCCTTTTAACCGAAGTGTTTACAATCTGATCATAAACAGATCTTTTTAAACCGCAGTTATTAGCACGATACAAAATATCTGCAACAAGAGAAACTTTTTCCTCTATAGAATGATCTCTCAATTTAGCTATTTTAGATACAGCATCTGCTATATCCGGCTTTGCAAACAATCTCTCCACAGATTCGCTCATAGGAGTAACTTCTTCTTCAGGCTCAGGCACGGCCTCAACTTCAACCTCTTTCTGAACTTCCTCAGACTCAGTCTCTTCTTCATCCTTAGATTCTTCATCTTCGAGCTCAGACTCAGCCTCTTCTTCGTCTTCAGACTCTTCATCTTCAAGCTCAGACTCAGCCTCTTCTTCGTCCTCAGACTCTTCATCTTCGAGCTCAGACTCAGCCTCTTCTTCGTCCTCAGGTTCCTCATCTTCGAGCTCAGACTCAGCCTCTTCTTCGTCCTCAGGCTCTTCATCTTCAAGCTCAGCCTCTTCTTCAACCTCAACGATTCCTGGTTTCAATCTCAGACTCTGCATTAACTCTTTAAGCTCCATTTCTGCTTCGTCATCAACCTCAGACTCTTCATCTTCAGATTCAGGTGCTTCAACAACAGCTTCCTCTTCAGATTCAGATACCTCAGCTTCCGTTTCGGCCTCCTCGACCTCAGGCTCAGATACAAGCTCAATAACTTTGCCTTCAGATTCACCAGACTCTGCATTTTCAGCCGAATAATCAAAATCGATTATTGGCATTGCCCGCTCAACAACCAAATCATTGATTATTAAACAAGACTCTGAATTTGTATCAGAAATAACCAAATCCAGCTTTAAGCCCGGATTCCCCTTAAGAGCCTCAATGAGTTTAAACTCATCAATACCAGTGTCCTCAGGAATAATAACTTTTGCCCATAATTTCATAAGATGCATCTCCCTTCAAAAGTAAAATAATAATGGGTAAAATAACTTGGTATTTTCAAATTAATTTCCAGCAAAAGCCAGAAAAAAAATGGAAAAACCAGTATCAGCAATTATACTACGATTTTCCACAAAAATCAATATTTTTTTAATATTGTCTAGCCCAAACAACTAAATCCTTTGCTGCCCTACCGCAACAAACACACTTATCATCAACACTTTCCTTAACAAAAGGAATACACCTTGACTTAGCAGAAGTAAGCTCCTTAATCTTAGCCTCACACTCAGGATCACCACAAAACATAGCTTTAATAAATCCTTGCTCCTTATCAAGATTTGCTTTAAACTCATCCAAATTATGAGCAACAGTTGTCTTTTTCTCCATTCTCTCTTTACAAACATTAAACATATCATTTTGAATTGAATCTAATAACTCTCCAATTCTTTCATCAATCTCAGCTAAATCAACAGAAATTTTCTCCTGGTTGTCCCTTCTAACTAAAACACATTTACCCTCTTCAATATCACGAGGACCAATCTCAATTCTCAAAGGAATTCCCTTCATTTCACAATCATTAAACTTGTATCCTGGAGATACCTTATCTCTTAAATCAATATCCATTCTATATTTATCTTTTAAAGAATTAAAAATCCCCTCAGCTTTTTCCTTAACGCCTTCTTTATGCATTGCAATAGGAATAATAATAACTTGTACTGGAGCAACTTTAGGAGGTAATTTAAGTCCTCTATTATCACCATGAGCCATAATCAAACCACCAATTAATCTTGTAGAAATACCCCAAGAAGTCTCATAAGCAAACTCAGGTTTACCATCTCTATTTTGAAATTTAACATCAAAAGGAACAGTGAAATTCTGTCCAAAATAATGAGATGTTCCAGATTGTAAAGCCTTACCATCATAAGTCATTGTTTCAATAGTATAAGTTTCCTCAGCACCTGCAAATTTTTCAGTCTCAGTTTTTAAACCTTTAAGAACTGGAATAGCTAAGAAATTTTCAACAACATCAGCATAAATCTCTAACATTTGAATAGTTCTCTCTTTAGCCTCTTCAGGAGTTTCATGAATTGTATGCCCCTCCTGCCATAAAAACTCTCTAGAACGTAGGAATGGTCTAGTCTCTTTCTCCCATCTCATAACATTACACCATTGATTATAAACAAAAGGTAGGTCTTTCCAAGATTTAAGCCACTTTGAATATAAAGTATTAATAATAGTTTCAGAAGTTGGTCTTATACAAAGCTTTTCATCAAGCTTCTCTCCACCAGCTTCAGTAACCCAAGCAACTTCAGGAGCAAACCCCTCAACATGATCCTTTTCTTTTTCTAATAAACTCTCTGGAATTAAAACAGGAAAATAAGCATTTTTAACCCCTGCTTCCTTAAATTTTTTATCCGCATAACTCTGAATATTTTCCCAAATGGCATAACCATAAGGGCGAATAGCAATACATCCTTTAGTATCTGTATAATCCGCAAGTTCAGCTTTTCTAACAATATCAGTATACCATTGAGCAAAATCTTCATCTATATTTGTAATTTCTTTTACAAATTCATCATTACTCATCATCTTCACCACTTTCTTCATTTTTCTCTTCATCTTTTTTATCTTCATAAGTAGAAATATCATCTAAAACAATCTGCTCATTTTCATCTAATTTATATTTTGGAAGCTCCGGTAGTTCATCTAAACTAGAAATACCAAATAATTTCAAGAAATCTAAAGTAGTTCTATAAGTTGTCGGTTTACCAGGAGCATTCAACTTTCCAGCTTCTTCAATCAAGTGATATTCTAATAATCTATATAAAGTACCATCAGAATTAACACCTCTAATAGCTTCAATCTCAGCTCTTGTAATTCTAGGATTATATGCAATAATAGATAAAACTTCTAAAGCAGCAGCTGATAAAGACGGTTTAGACCTATTATCGAAAATCGGATATAAATATTCGTAAAAATCCTTCTTAGTAGCTAATTGATATCCATCCTCTAATTTAACAATCTCAATTCCTCTACTTGCTTCACCATATCTTGTTTGCATATTATTAATCAAACTCTCAGCATCCTCAGGAGAAATTTCTAAACTACTACAAATCTCAGAAATCTTTAAAGGTCTACCAACAGCAAAAAGCATAGCTTCAATTATTGCTTCTCTTTTTTCAATATCCATTAATCCATAATCCTTTCTAGAATCTTTTTTAACACAACTATTATCCCATGTAAAACGCATAAAGTCAAACATTTTTTAATAAAAGCTTGCATTTTTTTACTATTCATGGTATACTATAATCGTGTCAGACTAAAAAATTAAACCTGACCACATTATTAAAGAGAGGTTAATTAAAATGGAATTTGAGAAAAAAGAATCTCTATTAAAAAGATTCTTAAATAAAATTAAAAATTCGTCACTTGGTACAATTTTTTCATCAAATATTGATGTACCTTCTGATAATGAATTATATAATAAAATAACTTCAGACGAAGGATTATCTATTGAAGAAGCTAAGAGAATTGAATTAGCTTTTAAACAAGCTAAAATTTCTTCAGAAAGCTATCTTGATAGAGATTCAAAATTCAAAGTTAATATTGATCCTCAAGCACCAGTATCAAATATATCAATTGAAAAAGGAATTGATATAGAACTTGAAAAATAATCGATTGCACTTTAAATGGACAGGTTAAAACCTGTCCATTTAATTTTTTACCTTTTTTACCTTAAATACAAAATATTTGCTAATAAAATAATTATTGAAAGTAGTACTAACATTAGCAATTATCTTCGCCCAAATATCTCCCATGCCAAACACTTTAATACATAACATTAAAACCGCAGTATCAATTAATAATGACGAAGACCTAACTAAATAAAACAAAACCAATTCTTTAAATGTTTCTCTTTTTCTATTAGATATAGTCTTAAAAACAACCTTTTTATTTAAAAAGAAAGTAATAAAAATACTAATAAACCAAGCTAAAACATTACAAAGAACATGCATATCTTTCAAAAAATATATTAAAACTGCATAACTGCCAACATTAACAACAGTAGTAACTCCACTAACAGCAACATATTTTCCAAATCTTTTAAATTTTTTTAATCTTTTCCTTAAACCCATATTATTTCACAAACTTCCAAATTCCCAAAGCAATAATAACAACAATTCCTAATATAGTAAGAACAGTTTTCATTATTGAATCTGGCTTTTTAACCTTTATTCTAACAACATATAGAATTCCTGTAAGTACAAGCATTCCCATCATAATATAATTAGAAAACCACATTTTAAAAATAATCTTAAATATTATATAAAAAACAGGATAAATAATTGTAATTGATGTAATTGGAATACCAATAAACATAGATTTATCTGTATCTTTTTTCTGAGCCAACATATTAAAATAAGCTAATCTTATTAATCCACATAAAACATAAAAAACAAAAAATGGATAACACCATGCTTCATTCAATCCATCGCAAAGCATTATAATTACAGGTAAAACACCAAAAGCCATAATATCAGAAAGAGAATCAAGTTCCTCACCATAAGTAGTCTCATCCTTAGTATTCTCCCTTCTCCTAGCCAAAACGCCATCGAAAGCATCGCATATTCCACTTAAAATCAAACAAGAAACAGCCGCTGTAATCTGATGATTAAAAGCAAAAATCATACCAATAACAGCTGAAACCGTACTCATCATTGTGACAAAATCACAACTTCTATAAAAACCAATAATTTTTTTATTCATTCTTCTCCACCCAATCAAAAAAATCTCTTTTCTACATTTTATTACATTTTTTTAATAATGTAAAGAATAATACTTAAAAAAAGGATACAGTTCTATTAAAATTATATATCAATTTTTGAAAATCCCCGCGCTTGCTTGCCAAACGAACGCAGTAAGTACTATCTCTTAAAAAAAATTGGACACAAAATGTGTCCAATTTTTTTAATCTAAATTATCTACAAAAAATCTATACTGTACCTGTTGTTTATCATCATAAGCTTTTGCATCATCTTCATCTAAATCAGAAATATCAATAAACTTACCATTTTTATAAACCCAATTTCTATTATAAACAGGTAATTTTGTTCTCATAGCCTCAATATACTTAAAATAATCTGAGATATCAAATACCATTTTATTAAGTACATAAGAACCAATATAACTACTATTTACAAAATCCATTGACTCATCTTTATCAATATCAAAATTAGAAATAATCAAAGACTGAGTTGTATGTTGTCTTAATTCATTTAAGTCATCATCATCAGTATTAAAATAATCCGCTTCTTCAATCATGTTTTCACCATCTGAACTAATAAGATAAGGCAAATGATCACCAAAGAAAACAACAACTGTAGGCTCATCTAATTTTTGAATCTCATCATACAATCTTCCTAATTCCTTATCAGCATCATAAACACCCTGAGCATAGCTTTGTGCAACTTCATCTAAATCCTCAGACATATCGCTTCTAGCAATTTCTACATCATAATTAGAATAACGCTCTTTTGTATAAGGCATATGATTTTGAGCAGTTGTAACAAACAAGAACTTCTTATCATGACTATCATCTTTAAGCTCATCTAAAATAACATCCATCATATAACTATCAGCAATATTTCCCTTTTTAACAACATTCTTTAAGTCATCTTCATAAATTGCATCATCAGCTCCAATAATTTTGAAAACCTTTTCACTATTATATGAAGTTCTACCCCAAGAACTGATATATTTAGTATAATATCCAGCCTTGTTATATTCACTAATTAGATTAGGCATATTTGAAGCAGTTTTACTATTTTTATATAACTGTAGATAAGGAATATAACCATTATTAAAATAACTAATGCTACCACCAGTTAACATCTCAAACTCAACATTTGTAGAAGCACCACCAAAAGAAGGAGACAACATTTTATAAGAAATACATCTATTTGTTTTTTCTAATCTCTTAATATTACTCGTCAAATCAGTACTAAATTCATATTCGTCTAACATTGAAATATCCCAAAAAGACTCTGATAAAATAAAAACTACATTAGGTTCTCCCCATTTTTTATCAGTAGTTTCCGTTTCCGAAATAGCCTTTTCAACTATTTCATCAGCCTTTTCTCTACTATAATTCTTAGGAGGTAAAATATAATCACCTAAAAAGCTATAATACAAACCTTGAACAAATCCATATTCACTATAAACTGAAGAATTGGTTGTACGTCTTCTATAATCTCTTTTTTGCTCATCATCAAAGATTTTATTTAACATGAAAATTCTAAGAGATTTAGGTGGAATAACTAAAAGCAATAATATTCCAAAACATATTAAACCAGAAATAATTCTCTTCTTTTTATTCTCAAATTTAAAATTAATTTTGCCATAACCCCAAACGCCAAATCCAAAAATTGCAATATATACAACGCTCTTTATAATAGTTCTGATCATCCACTCACCTTTTAGAGTGTCCATAACATCAACCATCATCTCAGTATTATCAGCATTTAAAAAGTTAACATCTGAAACCTTTACAGGGTTACCCATAATATTATATTTAAAATCATTAACCGGTAACAATATCAAAAAGAAAACAGATATAATAATCATCGCCTTTCTAGAACTATTTAAAACACAAATTAAAATAGCATTAAAAACAGCAATAAGAAGCCATGTTACTATAAGAGCTTTAGAACTACTATATAAAGTATATCCTATGCTCGAGAAAATACTTAACCCTCTATTGCTAATTAACTTATAATAAACATCTGCTAAAAAAACAATTAATAGTGGGAAAATAATAAAATTAAATATTACTCTAAACTTTTCTGATTTTAAGAAATCAATTACATGATTTCCAATTTTCTTAACCTTTTCCATTTTTATAACATTCCTTTCAAGATATATTTATGAAACAATTTCTCCAATTAAGTCATATTCACTATTTCCAATAATTTTTACTTTTGTAAATTCATTAATTAAACTATCATTACCTTTTCTTTTAATTAATATAAAACCATCAGTATCAGGTGATTCCATATAACTTCTACCAATATAGAATTTTCCATCAAAACTAACATCTTCAATTAAAACATCATATATATTACCATTTTTCTCTTTTAAACTATTAATTGCAATCTTCTGTTGCTCAGCCATTAGTCTATTATACCTACTTTTTTTAGTCATATGATGAACCTGAGTTTTAATTCTTGCAGCCGGAGTACCATCCTCCTTAGAATATTGGAAACAGCCTAGTTTATCAAATTTTGCTCTTTCAATAAAATCATATAACTTTTTAAAATCATCTTCTGTTTCTCCAGGAAATCCCACAATTATACTAGTTCTAATAACACACTCAGGGATTTCTTTACGAATTTTAGAAATTAAATCATCAATTTGCTTTCCATTAGTTCTCCTATTCATTCTCTTTAAAACAGAATCTGAATAATGTTGAACTGGAATATCAAAATACTTACAAATCTTTTCTTCATTTTTAACAACATCAATAAGTTCATCTGTAACAGATTCTGGATAAGCATATAAAAACCTCACCCATCTAATTCCATTAATCTTACAAAGCTTTCTTAATAACTCAGGTAACATCTGTTTTCCATAAATATCAATGCCATATTTAGTAGTATCTTGAGCAATAACAATAATTTCTTCAAAACCATCTTTAGCAAGCTTCTCAGCTTCTTCTAAAACATCTTCAATTTTTCTACTAATAAACCTTCCCCTAATCATAGGAATAGCACAATATGTACAATTATTATCACAACCGTTCAGCAATTTTTAAATATGCACTTTTCTTACCTGTAGTAATAGTTCTATCTAAATAATCCAAGTTACAAAAGCTTGACTTCTTTTTCGCTCCAACTAATTCTGAAATCTTCTTCCAAATTCTATCATATTCGTCAATACTGATGAATAAGTCAACCTCTGGAATTGAAGCAGTAAGTTCTTCTTTGTATCTTTTAACCAAACACCCCATAGCAATTAAAAACTTACACTTCCCATTATTCTTATATTCAGCCATCTCTAAAAGAGTATTAATAGCCTCTTCTTTAGCAGATTCTATAAAACCGCAAGTATTAACAACAATAATATCCGCTTCTTCAGGCTTACTAACTACACTAAAATCATTTCTTTTAAATAAACCAATACACATTTCAGTATCTATTAAATTCTTGCTACATCCTAAAGAAACAAAACCAACCTTCATCAATTTCTCCCTTTCCTAACTTCACCATATGGAAAACTCTAGTTTTCCTCTACGAAAACACTTTCAACCCCTTCGTAGCGGGGAACTACAGTTCTCCATAAATCGCAATTTATTTACTACAAATATGCTTTCTAGTCATTTCCAATAAATCCAATTTTGTAAAACCCTCAATCTGAACCCTAGATCTATCTTTCTTACTCTCTTTAGAAAACACCTCAATAATCTCTTCTCTACTCTTATCAGAATTCATATCTATAAAATCAACAATAATTATTCCGCCAATATCTCTTAACCTAATCTGTTTAGCTATTTCAATAGCAGCCTCCCTATTAACAGTTACAGCTGTTTCTGAAACATCATCTTTACCAGTAAATTTACCAGAATTAACATCAATAGCAGTTAAAGCCTCAGTTTTATCAATTGTGATAAATCCACCACTCTTAAGCCAAACTTTTCTTTTCTCCTTATCTAAAATATTTTTTCTTAGCTGATACATATCCAATAAATCTTGATCCTTAAATATAATATTAAAATCTTCTTTATTAAGCTCTTTAAGAATTGATTTAACACTACTCTCTATTTCTTTATCATTAACAATAATCCTATCTAAATTATTATCTACTAAGTCCACCAATATTTTCTCTAACAAACCACCATTCTCATATACCACCTTAGGAATATTATCATCACTAATTTCTGTCTTAATAATTTGATTCCACTTAGAAATCAAATTGTCTATATCAATATCAATATCTTCCTCAGATTTTGAAACAGCTGCTGTTCTTACTATAGCACCCATATTATCTGGCAAAATCTTCTTAACAATTTTCAATAATCTTTCTTTTTCATTTTCATCTTCAATTTTTTGTGATGCCGTTACAAAAGGCGAATTTGGTAATAAAACAACAAATCTTCCAGGTAAATTTATATGAACAGAAACCTTAGCACCTTTATTATTATATCCATCCTTTTTTATTTGAACTAAAAGCGGCATTCCCTGTTTAACATAGTCCTTTATATTTAAAGAATTATAATCAGTCATCTCATCAATTTGAAAAGATGAATCTTCTTTAGGCAAAATATCTTTTAAATGAATAAAAACATTTTTACTTTCACCAATATCAATAAAAGCAGCTTGTAAACCAGGTACAACATTTTGAACTCTACCTATATAAATATTACCTTCCATTCTCTTTTTACTATGAATATTACTATATATTTCAACCAATTCTCCATCTTCAACAAATAATATTTCATAATCATCATCTTTGTTATTAATTATTATTTCTCTCATTATTCCTTATCAACCTTTAAATTATATTTGTTCATACTTGAATCAATTCCATTAGAAATAAACTCTATTAAAGCTTCTTTAGCCTTATTAACACCTTCTTTTAAAGTATTAAGCTCTTCATCAGAAACATAACCAATAACATGTTTAATTAAATCTGAATTATTTTTAGGTTTTCCAATTCCAATCCTTATTCTAGGGAAATCTTCATAGCCTAAACTATTTATAACTGACTTCATACCGTTATGGCTACCACTGCTACCTTTTTTTCTAACCCTTATTTCCCCTGGCTCTAAATCAATATCGTCATATATAACACAAAGCTTTTCTTTTTCAATTTTATAATAATCTACAAAAGCTTTAACACAATTTCCACTTAAATTCATAAAAGTTTGAGGTTTAACTAAAACAACTTTCTCACCATTAAAAGTATAGTCTGCATATAAACCATCAAATTTCTTTCTATTAACTTCTATTCCAAACTCTTTAGCAATCTCATTAATAACATTAAATCCCATATTATGTCTTGTTTTAGAATAGTCACCTTCTGGATTTCCAAGACCAACAATTAGATACATATTATACTTCTCCCAAAAAATTTTTCTATCTATATATTTTACATGGTTTTCTCGTATTTTTCAAGTATTTTAGCCATTTTTTTATAATAAATAGAGTTTTCACCTATTAATAAAAAAACACTTTATCTCCTCTATAAAAATTATTTTTCGACATTTTTTTAAAAATTTTCAAAAAAATTATTTCCAATATTTGCATTATTCTATCACAAGTGATATAATGAGTGAAATCATAAAAGTTTATGGAGGTAATTATGAAAAAAGAACCATTAATAAGTGTAATCGTACCAGTAAGAAATGTAGCAGTATTACTATATCACAACATAGATACATTGCTATCTCAGACATATAAAAATTTAGAAATAATATTAGTAGAAGATGAATCAGAAGATTCTTCATCAGCTGTTTGTGAAAATATTGCCAAAAAAGATTCAAGAATAAAAATAATTCATCAAGCTCATTCTGGAATATCAATTGCTAGAAATACAGGACTAGATGCTGCAACAGGTGAATACATAGCATTTATGGATGCAGATGATTTTATTAGTTTGAATTTATATGAGTATTTATATAAAATTCTTATAGAAAATGATGCTGATGTTGCAGAATGTGATTTCATTAAAACAGATGTACAAAAAGCTGTATATTATGAGAACTTTGAACCACCTGTACAAGAGAAAGAAAAAGTTGAAATCTACACAAGTAATGAAGCTCTTAGAAAACTACATGATGATGATCTTCATACATGTATAAAAGCTGTTGTTTTATGGAATAAACTTTATAAAAGAGAATTATGGGATGGAATTAGGTTTCCAGAATATAAAAAATTTGAAGATGAAATGACAACATATAAAATATTAGATAAGTGTAAAAAAGTTGCTTCATCTAATCAAATATTATATGCCTATATACAAAGAAATACATTCTCTATGAAACGTCGTTTTGATATGCATAGATTTGATGCTATTGAAGCATATGACAATTATTTATCTTTTTTCAAGCAAAAAAAATCTCCAGATATGCTAGAAAGAGTAGCAAGAAGATATTTAAGAATGTTAACCATTATAAGAGATGAAATATCACCATATACTATTAGTATAGTAAACAAAGATCAAACACTTCAAAGAATAGATCAAAGATTTGAAAATATTTATCAATACCTAAAAGAATTATTAGCACAAAATCCAGAACTACAAGATAGACAAAAATATCACCAAGAATACTATAACAAATATAAAGAAATAATTAAATTTCATGAAGAACGAAATGAAAGACATTTAGAATCTAACTTTTAATCCAATTTTTCCTATCCATGTTTTTTTGGGGGCGACGATGGCGTCGCCTCTATCTTTTTATATAATAATTACATCCCATCTATCAATACTCTTTACTTTTAAAGAAAATAGATATATAATCACAATCAATAACAATAGATTGGAGGACAAACTATGAAACTAGAAAAAATAATTGAAAACTTAGAAATTATAGAACAAAAAGGAGACATGAATATTGATATTACAAATATTCACTCAGACTCAAGAAAAATAAAACAAAATGGACTATTCGTAGCAATAAAAGGGTATGATCAAAACGGACTAGACTACTTAGACTCAGCAATAAAAAATGGTGCAATAGCTGTTGTTGTAGAAAAAGATGTTGAAATTGAAAAATTACCAAAATCATTAAGCATTATAAAAGTTGAAAATACTAGAAAATCATTAGCAATTATGAGCTGTAACCTATATGATAACCCATCAAAAAAGTTTAAATTAATAGGAATTACAGGAACAAAAGGTAAAACAACAACAACATTTATGACAAAAGCGCTATTAGAATCTCATGGATTAAAAGTAGGTTTAATAGGAAGTATAGCCGTATATATAGGAGATAAAAAATTAGAAGATACAGATAGAACAACACCTGAAAGTGTTGAAATACAAAAACATTTTGCACAAATGGCAGAAGAAAATGTTGATGTAGCAATAATCGAAGTATCATCACAAGCTTTAAAATTAGAAAGAGTTACTGGATGTGACTTCGATATTGGGGTATTTACAAATCTTACAGAAGACCACATCAGCAAAAATGAACATGCAGATATGGAAGAATATTTCCAATGTAAAGCATCATTATTTGATAAATGTAAAATAGGAATAACAAATGCAGATGATGCAATTGCAAAAAGACTAACAGATAGAAAATGTACATTAAAAACATTTGGAATATCAAACCCTGCTGATATTACAGCAGATGAAAAAACACTAATAATAACACAAACAAGCACAAAATTCACAGTAACTATGGATGGTAAAAAAGAAGACTTTGAAATTTCAATCCCAGGAAAATTTAGTGTATATAATGCATTAGGCGCAATAAGCGTTGCACATGAATTTGGTGTTACACCAGAAGAAATGAAACAAGCATTAAAAGACCTAAGAGTACTAGGAAGAAACGAACCAGTACCAAACAAATTAGGCCTTACAATATTAATAGACTATGCCCACACCCCATCAAGCTTACAAAGTATACTAGAATCAGTTAAAGCATATGCAAAAGGAAGAATTATATGTGCTTGGGGAGTTGGTGGAGACAGAGACAGAGCCAAAAGGCCAATAATGGGAGAAATCTCAGGAACACTTGCTGATTACACAATATTAATGTCAGATCAAGTTAGAACAGAAGATCCAATGCAAATACTAAGAGATATTGAAGTTGGAGTAAAAAAAGTTGGTGGAAAATATACTATTATCGAAGACAGAACAGAAGGAATTAGACATGCACTTAAAATAGCAACAAAAGAAGATATAATAGTAATTCCAGGACTTGGACATGACTTGTATATTGAAAGAAATCATGTAAAATATCCATATGATGAAAGAAAAGTCATTGCAAAACTAGTTGACGAACTAATAGAATCAGGAGAAAAAACTCCAGAATAAATAAACGGAGAAAAGCAACTTGAGCAAAAAGGGGACGCGTCCCCTTTTTGCTCAAGTTGCTTTTCTCCGTCCTCATCTTTTACCCTGTTTTATTCATAATCTCCTTTCTCATCTTAAGCATAATCTTCTTTTCAAGCCTCGAAATATAACTCTGAGAAATCCCTAACATATCAGCAACCTCCTTTTGAGTCTTCTCCTTTCTCCCATCAATTCCAAACCTTAAATTCATGATATTCCTCTCCTTATCAGTCAATTTAGAAATAGCAATCCTAAGAAGTTTCTTATCAACCTCATCCTCTAAATCCTTGTAAATAACATCCTCATCAGTTCCTAAAACATCAGAAAGCAATAACTCGTTTCCATCGCCATCTTGATTCAAAGGTTCATCAAAAGAAACCTCACCCTTTATTCTATTACTACGTCTTAAATACATCAAAATCTCATTTTCAATACAACGAGATGCATATGTAGCAAGTTTTATATTCTTCCCAATATTAAAAGTATTTATAGCTTTCATAAGTCCAATAGTTCCAATAGAAATTAAATCCTCTAAATCAACCCCAGTATTCTCAAACTTTTTTGCAATATAAACAACTAATCTTAAATTTCTCTCAACCAAAACCTGTTTAACATCTTCCTCATCAATTCTCTTAAGAAGCTCATTTTCCTCTGTTATAGACAAAGGCGGAGGCAAAGTTTGACTTCCATTAATATAAAAAATAGGCAATTTATCAATATTTTCTCCCTTACAAAATTTTCGATAAATTGCTCTTAAATTAACTCTAACCATTTCTAATAAATTCATACAAAACCTCCTTAAACTATATCTGAACTAATTAATCCACAATATAAATCAGAAGAACTAAGCTTCCCATCATATATTCCAACAACACTATCACAATCTACAACCTCACCATCATTTTTAAAAACCTTTATATAATCGCAAGAAATGCCGACTAAAGCACCACTATCATTCCCTAAAGATGAATAAGGAATAACATAAAAACGCTTTTCTTTTCCAAATTTAGAAATATCTAAAAAATCCACACCAAAAGATGTTTTTAAAGACATCTTTTCCACAATAACAACATGCTTTCCTGTGGAAGGTTCCCTAAGTAAATTACCACTATCAACTAAAACATTAAACACATCGCTTTTCCCATCAATTCCAATCTCAATCTTATAAATCAGTTTATCTTTCCAAAATGACTTTTTAATAAAAAACAAAGCAATCTTAATAAAGCAAAATCCAAAAAATAATCCAATAAAAAGTTTTAGAAAAGAATGATTTGAAACCAAAATCCCATTACTAATATATATTCCATCAAACTTATTTAAGAAAAGAACTGTAAAACAAATACCTCCTAAAATAAAGCTAACTAAATAGAAGAAAATAATCTTTTTTACAAGTTTTTCTCTTCCAAAAGCAATTACTATAATAATAAAAGAAAGAATAATTCTATATATAATACTTCCAAAAAAACCTATAGCTATTATTAAAGAAAAAATAGCAAATACCCCTCCAACACTTGATGCAACAATATTTCTCCAGAATTTATTTTTTACTTTTAAGAAAAAACCAGTTAATTCTAATAAAAAATAATTAATAACTAAATTTTCTAAAAAAACAATATCAATATAGATAACCATCTTTTCCTCAAACTCTTTCTTAAAATATTTTAAAACATAATACAAAAAAAATATGTCAAATCTTACTGCAAAAAAAAAGAAATAATCTACCAAAAGTAGATTATTTCTCGGAAAAAATATAATAAAATTTAAATAGTGACAAATTTATTTCATATTCTTGTTCTTTCTTAGGAAAGTAGGAATATCTAATTCATTAGGATTATTAGATTCAGTAGAACCATATGAAGGAGTTCCCATCTTTCTCTCCCAAGCTTTATTTACAATACTATTAGCTTTTTGATTTTTCTCTTCTTCATTCTCAAAACCTGTAGCAATAACAGTAATAACAATTTCATCACCTAAAGAATCATCTGTTACAGAACCGAAGATAATATTTGCTTCAGGATCAGCACTACGTTGAACAAGTTCAGCAGCAGTATTCGCTTCATGTAATCCAACATCACTACCACCAGTAATATTGATAATTACACCACGAGCGCCCTCAATTGAAGTTTCAAGTAATGGACTTTGAATAGCTTGTTTAGCAGCATCTTCTGCTCTGTTTTCACCAGAAGCTCTACCAATACCCATATGAGCCATTCCTCTATCTAACATAATTGTTCTAACATCAGCAAAATCTAAGTTAATAAGACCAGGAACAGCAATCAAATCTGAAATACCTTGAACACCTTGTCTTAAAACATCATCAGCCATTCTGAAAGCTTCTAACATAGAAGTTTTTCTATCAATAACTTGAAGTAATTTATCATTAGGAATTACAACTAATGTATCAACTTTTCCTTTTAAATTTTCAATTCCACGTTCAGCTTGAGAAAGTCTTTTCTTTCCTTCAAAAGTAAATGGTTTAGTAACAACACCAATTGTTAAAATTCCCATTTCCTTAGCAGTAGCAGCAACTATTGGAGCTGCACCAGTTCCAGTTCCACCACCCATTCCAGAAGTAACAAAAACCATATCTGCTCCTCTTAAAGCTTCAGCAACTTCAGATTTGCTTTCTTCAGCAGCTTGTGCACCAATATCAGGATTTGCACCAGCACCTAAACCTCTAGTTAATTTCTCTCCTATTTGAATTTTTGTAGAAGCTTTAGACAATTGAAGAGCTTGTCTATCTGTGTTAACTGCAATAAACTCTACATTTTTTATTCCAGCATCAATCATCCTGTTAACCGCATTATTACCAGCACCACCAACACCAATAACTTTGATAGTAGCTGTTCCGTCTGTTGAATAATTCAAATCATCGTTTTCCATTATCATAATGTAATTCCTCCTTATTTTTTCTATATATATTTAAAAAAAAATTAAAAACAACTCTGTAGGGGCGACCATTGGTCTTCCGCCTTCTTGACTTACCCTATACTCCATAATTCTTTCATCTTACGAATAAAAAAAGTCTCTTACCTTTTCTATTACAGTTTTAAAGAATGACTTATCAGGTTTTGTATCTATATTACTTGAAAGAGTTTTTATAAAAGTTCTTGAAGCAATATATCTAATCAAAGCATAACTTGTTCTATATGTAGGTTTTATTGTACTAACAAGACGAGCAGTTGAAATTTTAACTGGAATATTTAATATAATTTTTCCAGCCATATCACTTTTATTAATATTAACTATTCCATCACCAGTTAAAACTACATTATTAATATTAGCTTTTATACCCTGGTTTGTAATATCTCTATTAATAATAGAAAAGATTTCTTCTACTCTAGCTTCAATTATTTCAATAAGTTCTGAACTCTTTATGGTCTTATTTTTTGATTCTCCACCTTTGTATGTATTAAGAATAATATTATTATCATTATCAATAAATGATTTTAAAGCTAATCCATATTGTCTTTTTAACTTATCAGCCTCTTCTCTAGAAATATTTAAAACATAAGCTATATCACTTGTAATATTATCTCCACCTAAAGAAATTGTATTAGTATAGACAAATGTAGATCCATAGAACACGCCAATTTCAGTATTTCCAGCACCAATATCTAATAATAATACATTATCTTGAAGTTCATTTACATCTAAGACTAAATTTCTTTCAGCTAATGTAACAGGAACAATTCCATCAATATCAATACCAGATTTTCTAAAAATTGAAGTTAATCTTTTTATATATTCTTTTTCTGCCAAAACAATTTGAGCCGTAAGAGTGAAACTTGCACTAATTTTTCCAACAGGATCATCAACAACTTTCCCATCTTCCAAAACAAACTGATTTGGAACTATATCAATTAAAACCTTATCTTCCGGAATTTCAATATCACGAATTTGAGTAATAGATGATATGACATCCTTTTGAGATATTCCAGCATATTTATCTTTTGCGTCTTTTACGATACTGTTCTGAACTATAGTAACATACTTACCAGGTATAGTAACATAAGCAGAATTTATCTTAAAATTAGCAATCTCCTCTGCCTCTTTAACACATTTTTCAATAGCTTTTGAGATAGCATCTTCATCAATAATTTTTCCTTTGCTTATACCTTGGCATTTATTACTGGTGTTGCAAATAATTTCAATCTGATTGAAATTATTAACTTCGCCTACAACAGCGCTAACCTTAGATGTTCCAATATCGATACCTACATATATATCACCGATTGCCAAGTTAACTCCTCCATCTATATTTTAATTTTACCGTCCTTAGAATATTATATTTTTTGTAAAAAGTCAATAGAAAATGTCATATTTTTGTAATAATTTTGTAACTATTTTGTAATTTTATTTTTATTATTCCATTTTTCAATATAATACCTACGAATCATAGATAAATTTACAAACATTCTACCAACAAAAACAATAACTGCAGCTAAATAAATATCAACATTTAATCTCTCGCCTAGATAAGTCAAAAGCATTGCCAATATTGCATTTCCGAAGAATCCTGAAACAAATATTTTAATATCAAAATGCTTTTGAAGAATAGAATTTATACCACCAAAAACTGAATCTAAAGCAGCTATAATAGCAATTGCCAAATATCCAGAATATGAATACGAAATAGTAGGTAAATTCATACCAACAGCAACACCTAATAAACAACCTAAAATTATAGTAACAATAAACATAACTCTCTCCTTTTTATATTTTTTAAATAGATTAAACTCTGTACAAGTTTTCGTAGCGGAGAACTAAAGTTCTCCATACATCCCATTATTCTCCATAATTAATTTCTAAATTTCCATTATATTTATTAATCAAAATCTCATCTGATAAAACATATGAAATATTCTTACCTTCAGCCTCTAACTCATCTTTAATTCCACCCTTAATATTAATAGCACTCTCCAAATACTTACTATCACCAATAGCCTTAACAACATAAGGAGACATTACCCTTTGAGTATTAACTAAAATAAATTTAGACTGAACATCAACAATATCAGTATTAGCAACAATTCTTTCATCATTAATTGAAATAGCCTCAGCACCCGCATATTTAAGCTCATTTACTAAAACCAATAAATCTCCATATCCAACTCTTTTATTACCATCAGAAACAGTAATCTCTATTCCCTGTCCCTTAACATTTGTATATCCTAAACTCATATAAGCTTTTTGTAAATCCTGATTAAGTAACCCTAAAGTTCCTTGCTCTGTTTGTGTTTGAGTTTTATATTCCTCTATACTTTCCTCATTTTCCTTAATAGTATTTTCTATCTCTTCATTCTTTGCTTTCCAAGAAGCAAGCTCAGATCTTAGCTCACTTTCTCTCATAGTGCTAACTCCAGAATTTTCAATAACATCAACTGTTTTAACCTGAACAAAAACAACACTAACCAAAAGAATACATATAATACCAATAGTTAAACACATTATTACCTTAGCTCTCAAATATCTCACCCCTATTCTGCAACCTGCATATAATCATTTTGATAAACACCATTATACTTTGGAAGACTAATATCATCTGATTTTGAAATACTAACACTAACTCCATCATCTTCCATAAGTTCCAAATAACCACCAGGTCTAGTTAACGCACCATATAACTTATCTGGATAACCTATAGCTTTAATTTCAAAAGGAACACCAAGTTTCTCATCATTTACCTTAACAATATTACCAGAACAATTAATAGCAGTAGTAGAAATAATCCTTTGTCCATTTATTGAAACAGCTTCAGCACCTGCATTAAATAACTCATTAACAACCTCAAGTAAATCTAAATCATGAACTATAAAATCATTCATATCCTCATTTGATTTAACAAGTTTTGAATCATCAAGTTCAATAACAACGCCTTTTCCCTTAATTTCTGTAAGTCCTAATAATTTATTAGCCTCACTAATCTTTTCCTCAATAGAAGTAGCTTCATTATTATCAGCAGCAGCAGTTTTTCTTAAACTCTCAAGCTCATTCATAGATTTTTCTAATTTTTCATAAGAAGCCTCATACTTCTCTTTGGCCTTTAAAACATTATCTCTAAGCTTATTCTCAGCCATAGATTGAACTCCAGAATTTGTATTTAAAGAATCAACTGTTTTAACCTGAACACAAATTCCAACAGTCATAACAAAACAAATTATTCCAATAATAATATAATGATTTCTTTTCATCAAACTATCCTTTCTATATAGTCTCTCTAAAATAAGGGGATTTTTCATTTAAATTCATATCAACAAAAAACTCACCATTAATTCCCTTCTCTTTAGCAACCATCTCAATAATAAACATTATACGTCTATTTAAATCGCTTCCATCACCAATATATACTTTCTTGCCTTCAGACTCCATAATTAGAGCAATGTCTTTAGAATTAGTAATATCTATTTTTGAAATCAAACCTTTTATTTCAAACTCATCACTAGTTTTTAGTACCTTATCAACAATTTCCATTCTCTTTAAATCTGAATTATTTAACCTATTATTCTTGCTTTCTGAATCACTAATCATTGATTCAAAATCAGTGGTTGTCCCAATTAAAACTGGAAGTTCTAATCTCTCATTAGAAAAATCTATAATATATCCGTTTTTATCTATGTAAGCATACATTCCATCAGCCATTTCAGCTATAAGTGACGGAGTTCTCTCTTTAATGGTAATTTTAATTTTATTAGGCCAAACCCTACTTATTTTAACACTTTCAACATAAGGATCACTTTCTATATTTTCCCTAATCTTCTTCTTACTCATAGAATAAATATTTTTTGAAGTTTCTAATTTAGATAAGCTTATTATTTCATCTTCAGAAATAATATCATTATTTTCAACAATAATCTCTTCTAAATTAAACATAGGAGAAAATAAAACAAAGCAAGTTCCACAAGCTAACAGAATAAACAAACAAGCAACACGTAAAACAATCTTACCTTTTTTGCTAAGAGTTTTCTTTTTACTAACCTTATTTGTTGAGCTCTGTTTTTTTACAGTTTTTACTGATTTATTTACCTTTTTATTTTTTTGTTTTTTATTTTTCTTATTCTTAGATTTTTTTTCTTTATCCTTAGATGATGATATTCCAATAATAACTTCATTATCAAAGTCAAATTTATTATTATCTTTATTCTTTTTCTTTTGTTTCAATATCATCACCTCACTTCCAAAATTCGCCCACCAATCTTAGTAAGCTTTTTATCTAAATTTTCATATCCTCTTTTAATATAAGAAACATTCTCAACAACAGTCTCTCCATGAGCTACCAAGCCCGCTAAAACCAAAGCAGCACCACCACGCAAATCTGTTGCTTTAACAGTAGTTCCATAAAGTCTTCTAACGCCCTTAACAACAGCAGTTCTACAATCAACAGATATCTTTGCACCCATTCTTTTAAGCTCTTGACCGCATTTAAACCTATTTTCAAAAATGTTCTCAGTAATAATTGATGTTCCTTTTGCAATAGTAAGCATACTCAAAAAAACAGACTGCATATCAGTAGGAAAACCAGGATAAGGCATTGTTTTAATATCAACAGCCTTAAGCTTTTTAGGACTATTAATTATAATTCTATTTTTTTCTTTGAATACCTTACAATTAGCCTCTTCAAGTTTAGCAATTACTGGCTGAATGTGTTCAAACTTTGTTTTATTAAGCTCTAACATTCCACCCGTAGAAGCAGCATAACACAAAAAAGTACCAGTTTCAATCCTATCAGGCATAATATTATAAGAAACATCTTTGAGTTTTTTAACACCCTCAATTACAATAACACCTGATCCAGCACCACTAACCTTAGCACCCATCTTATTTAAAAAATTTTGTAAATCAACAATTTCCGGCTCCATAGCAACATTATTAATAACTGTTTTCCCTTCAGCCAGAACGGATGCAAGCATTAAATTTTCAGTAGCACCGACGCTTGGAAAATCTAGCTGAATTTCTATTCCTTCTATTTTATCACAATTACATATAATATATCCAGCATTTTCTTCAATATTTATACCTAATTTTTTAAAACCTGCTATATGTAAGTCTATAGGCCTACTTCCAATATCACATCCACCAGGATAAGAAAAAGTAACTTTTCTATATCTTCCTAAAATAGCACCAGCAAAAATAACAGAAGAACGCATCTCCCTCATTAAGCCTTCAGGAATTTCAAAAGAGTTAATCTTTGAAGTATCTATAATAACCTTATTATTTTTCTTAACAACTTTACCGCCAAGCTCATTCAAAATTTTAAACATCATCTCAGTATCATGAATTGCTGGTACATTGTATAAAGTAGTTTTTCCACCATTTAAAACACTTGCAGCAATAATAGGCAAAGCAGAATTTTTAGAACCAGAAATATCGACACATCCTTCTAATTTTCTACCACCATTTATAACATATTTAGTCATAAAAATCCACCCCACAAAACATTTTATATGTTATATTTTATGTAATCCAATAATAAAATGTGCCAAAATTCTCCTTACCCTACTCTATACACCCGTAGGGGCGGGGTTCCATCCCCGCCCATCTCCTTGCCCTACACGATTTCTTACATACATAATAAAGTTTGTTGCAACTTATTTAACAGCATGTTATAATATACACATTAAAAATGAAAGGAAAGCTATGAAAAAAAAGAGAAAAATAGAAATAACTGAAGATGATATTCCTGAATCTGTACGTAAAATGCAAAGACGAAAAAAGCGAAGAGAACAAATATCTCAAGCCCCTACTCGTAGAGTTAGAACATTAAATTATCAAGATGATGAACGGAGCTGACCCACGACCAACCCGACGTAAGAACGGAAGGACATCACTGTCCAACTCAAAGAAAAAACGTCGTAGTGGTCAGCAACCTCAGGACGACCCACAGTCTCCTCGCAAAAGAAGATTCAAAAAATTTCTAAAAATTGCAATCATTTTACTTATTCTATTTGCAATTATAAGATATATAATCGCAATATATAGATGGAGACTACTTGCCAAAGACATGTTATTAAACAAAACATCTGTAGTACTTGATATAGATGAAAACAAAGTAGCTACACTAGGTGGAAACAAAAAGAAAATTGCACTATCATCAAGCGAAATACAGCAAAACATCAAAGATGCCTATGTTGCAATAGAAGATGAACGTTTTTATAAACACCACGGAATCGATGCCAAAAGAACAGGCTCAGCAATAGTTACATATATAACACACTTTGGAAAATCAGGCTTTGGAGGAAGTACAATAACACAACAATTAGTAAAAAATATGACAGGAGATAATTCAGATAAAGCAACAAGAAAAATTAAAGAATGGTGGCGTGCATGGGAATTAGAAAGTTGTTCATCTAAAGATGATATATTAACCGCATACCTAAACATGATATATACAGGGCCAAATATATATGGTGTAGAAGCTGGAGCCAACTATTATTTCAACAAACCAAGCAGTGAACTATCACTTGAAGAATGTGCATTTCTAGCAGGAATAAATAATTCGCCAAATTCATATAACCCATTTGGCGAAAATAATGACCCTGAAAAAATAACAAAAAGAACAAAAACTGTATTGAACAAAATGAAAGATCTAGACTATATATCTAACAGCGAATATGATGAAGCAATTAAAAGATTAGAAGCAGGACTAAACTTTGAAAAAGGAGAACTTGAATCAGATGATAGCGTATACTCTTATCATACAGATGCATTAATAAATGAACTAACTCAAGACATGGCCAAGAAATACAATATCTCAAATGAATTTGCAACAAACTACTTAGAAAATGCAGGATTAACAATATATAGTACTCTTGATGTCGAAGTACAAGAAGAACTTGACACTGAATTTGAAAAAAGCAAATATATTCTAGATTCAATAATAAATGACTCACACTCACAAGCGGCAATGGTAATAATAGACCAAAACAAAGGTTATGTAGTAGCTTGTAGAGGTGGATTAGGAGAAAAAGATGAAGCAAGACCACTTAACAGAGCAACCCAAAGTGTTAGACAAACAGGATCAGCAATGAAACCTCTAGCTGTACTTGCTCCAGCACTTGAGAAAAAAATTACTAACAATGCAGCAATATATGATGATACAGAAAGAGACTTTGAAGATGGCTACCACCCTACAGACTACAATACGCCTCTTGGAAAAGTAACCTTAAGACGAGCAGTAGAATCATCTCAAAATGTACCATTTGTTGAAATAATGGAAGAACTAACACCTAAACAATCTATTAAATACATGAAAAAGATGGGAATAACAACATTAACAAAGGACGATGAAAGTTTAGCTTTAGCATTACGGTGGATTAGACAAAGGTATAAGTCCACTAGAAATGGCTGCAGGATATGCAATGATAGCAAATGACGGAGTTTATATTGAACCAACTTTTTATAAAGAAGTTAAAAGAGACAATGGAAAAACGCTTATGAAATCAAAACAAAAAAAGAAAAAAGTTATTTCTCCTGAAACAGCATTTATCCTAAAAGAACTTCTAACGCAACCAGTTCAAGGAGAAAACGGAACAGCAACATATTGTAAAATAGACGGAGTTGATGTTGCAGCAAAAACCGGAACAACAGACGAAAACTATGATAGATGGCTTTGTGGATTTACTCCATATTACACAGCCGCATGCTGGTTTGGATTTGATCAAAATGAAACAATACACTTTGGAAACAGAAATCCAGCTGGACTAATATGGGCAAATGTAATGAATAGAATACATGATGGATTATCAAGCAAAGAATTTGAAAAACCTAAAAAAGTTGAAGCAGTAACAATATGTGGAGACACTGGAAAAATAGCAACAACAGGATGTACAAATACTTATACAGACTACTTCTTAAAGAAAACTGTCCCAGGAGTATGTGATAAACATGATGGAAGTGAAATTACTGGAGTAAAAGATAAATCAAGTCAATCTGGAACAATACAAGGTTCATATACAGAAATAGATGAGGAAGAACCACCAAGGCTTTATACCCCATCTCCAACGCCAACAGAAAAAACAAAACCAACAACAGACTATGTAGAACCAAAAATAACCCCTACTCCATCAGCATTGCCATCGCCAAGCCCAACACCTGAAGTAACACCAAAGCCAACACCAGGCATTCCAACACCAACACCTGCATTAGAAACACCTGAACCAGAAGCAGAAGAACCAGAAACAAAAGCAGACGAAACCCCGTAGCGGAGAACTAAAGATCTCCATTTCCCCTTGCCCTTACCCCATACATCTACACTGTATGAGCGAGCATCGCTCGTCCGCACTCCAACGACAAACCCAATACATAAAAAATGGAGAGAAATCTATAAAATTTCTCTCCATTTTTCAATCTCATTTATATACCTAAACCCACAAAGATTATCCCTCAAAACACTCTTCTCCTTTATCAACCTATCAACAATAACAGAATAATCCCTGCAATCCAACGGAACAATAACGCCATTAACACCATCCTCAATCTGCTCCTTTGCACTAGGAAAATCAGTAACAACACAAGGGGTTCCTAAAACCTTAGCTTCAGAAATAACATTTCCCCAAGACTCATAAGGACTAAAACACAATAGAAAATCAGCATTTTTCTCATAAGGATAAGGATTATCTCTATATCCGAACAAACTCAACCTCATCAATTCCACTAAAAGAAGCTTTAATTTCTTCTTCCTTACGTCTTCCCTTACCAATAATTTTTAAAACGAATCTATTTCCATTTCCTTTCATGCACTTAACAAAATCAAGAACTTTATCAAAACCTTTTCCATCTGAAATACGAGCAACAATAACAAGTTTCAAACAATCATCACCAAAACCATCAAATGGATTCCCCTCATCAGCTAAAGAAACAATACTATCATCTAAAAAATTATGAATAACAACAGTTTTATTATCTACACCAACTTCGTTTTTAATAGCCTCAGAAACACACACAATCTTATCAAATTTATTCATAGCCTCAAGATTATCTAATATACAGTTTTCCCTCTCTCTAGGCTTACTATGAACCCATAAAATATTCTTCTTAGCACGAATCTGATTAAATAATCTCTTAGAATCAAAATATAACCTACACCAAATACATAAATCAGCCTCAATAACTTCATTTTCCTCCAATTTATGGATTGTAGCATTTTTGCCTAAAATATCAACAATTTTATTATCAAGTTTTGAATCATCAATATAAACAATCTCAATCTCATTTTCTCTACTTAAATAATTATTCAAAAGCTCTATACACTTCTCTATCCCACCACTAAGCAGAGTTTCATTATAAAAAACAATTTTCATATAACATCACCTTTATTTAACATTATACTCATAATAATTACCATTTTCAAAACAATAATTAGAAAAATCATGATTCTCTTTAAATCCATTAAAATAACAATCAATTCCAATCATAACACAAGCATGAGCAACTATCAAAACATCTTTATCCTTATACTCGGAAATTATACTATCCATAGCATTAAAAACTCTGTTAAGCATAGTTTTAACAGATTCCACACCATTTTCATTATAATCTCTTTCATAATCCCAGAAAGCAGAAATATCAGGATACACTTTCCCTTCGAAAGATCCAAAACTTCTTTCCTTCAGATCATCAAAAACAACAATTTCAAGTTTCTTTTCTTTATTAATTATTTGAGCTGTTTCCATAGCTCTCTTTAAAGGAGAAGAAATAATAATACCAAAATCTATATCCTTTAATCTTTCAGAAAGACAACTAACCTGATTCCTACCATTATCATTTAAAATTACATCTGTACTCCCTTGAAGCTTACCCTCTAAATTCCAATCAGTTTGACCATGTCTAACAACATAAACCTTCATAATCCTCTCAACCTTCCCAATACATCCGTAGCGGAGAACTAAAGTTCTCCATTTCTCCTTACTCTAAACTATGCATACACAATATAAGGGCACATGCAATGTGCCCTTACTATTTATTATTAACTCTTTTGGCAATAGCATTAATAATCTCTGAAGACATCTTACTCATCCTATCAACAGTTTTATTAATGTGAGACATATTCTCAATCCTACCAATATTAACCTCACTAACTCTATAACCTTTTTCTATTACATCAATCAAAATTCCAATATCAACGCCATAATCCTTCTCAAAGTCTAAGCTCTCAAATACATCTTTTCTAGCAGCAATCATTCCACTAATAGGCTCAGAAAATTTATACATATCAGGATAAAAAGCACTAAGCATAGGCTTAACAGCAACCTCAGTAACAACTCCACCTTTAGTTCTCTCAAAAGTTGACTTAACAAAATCAGCCTCTCCACTAAAAATAGGCTCACTAAGAAGCTCAACCATATTATCAAAATAATTATCAACATCAGCATCAAGGAAAACTATGACTTCATTTTTAGCAAACTTAAGACCAGTTTCCATTGCATACCCTTTACCTAAGTCATTGCAATCGACGACTTGTGCACCAGCTTCACTAGCTAATTTAAAAGTATTATCATCAGAACAATTATTAACAACAACAATTTGATTAACAATATCATGATTCTTTAAAAAGTTAATAATTCTACAAACATTATTTTCTTCATTTCTAGCCGGAATAATAACTGTTACATAACCCATCATTACAAAACCTCCCCTTTATAATTTTTTTCAAAGCACCTCTATGATTATATCACATAATATACAAATAAGTCAAATTATGTTTTCAATGGTGTACAATGGGGACGGAGGAAAGCAAAAAAGGGACGCGCACCGAAGGTGGAAATGGGGACGGTTCTCTTTTCCAAGGAAGACTTGGAAAAGAGAACCGTCCCCATTTCCACCTTCGGTGCGCGTCCCCAAAAGTCACACATTCCCCTACATCTGCACAACCAACTTATTTATCTTTCCCCTAACATAATCTTCAAGTTTCCCCATAAACACCTCAGGCTCAATCTCCTTTTTCGCAACCATCTCTAAGCCCTTCTCCCAGCTAGCAGTTAGCTTAGGATTAAGCATATCAGGCATAACATTATTTACAGCATCATAAATAACCTCACCCTTATTTGTTGGAGTAATAATCTGAGTCTTACTATTTATAGCAATATACGATATTCTTTCCAGCTTCTTTATTATCTCAGCCCTAGTAGCACTAGTTCCAATTCCAGCACCTTTAATCTGTTCCCTCAAAGCCTCATCTTCAATAAGCTTACCCGCATTCTCCATAGCCAAAATAATAGAACCAGAGTTATATCTAGAAGGTGGAGACGTTTCCGCTTCCTTAATTTCAAAATTAGAAACCTCAAGCTTACTTCCCTTTTTCAATGAATTAAGAAAATCTGAACTCTCCTTTTGTTCTCCATCTTTATCATTTTTAGCAATTTCCAAATATCCCTGATTTATACAAACTTTCTCACTACAAGAAAACTCCTCATTATCAATCATAAATTTAGCAGAAACCTTATTAAACTCAGCAGGAGGATAAAAAATAGCCAAAAACCTCTTAACAATAGTTTTATATATATCTTTCTTCAAGTCAGACAATTTATCTAAATTTTCAAACCCTTGACCAGTAGGAATAATAGCATAGTGATCAGTAATCTTAGAATCATTAACATACTTCGTTTTTACTAAATTAGTTGAATACTTCTCATCCTTCATTTTCTTTAGATAACCCTGAATTTCATCATCCTTATAATTTAGGGCCAATCCATTTAAATTTTTATTGATAACCTTAGCAATAGCAGTAGACAAAACCCTCGCATCAGTTCTAGGATAAGTAACAAGCTTTTTCTCATATAACTCCTGAATAATCTCTAAAGTCTCATCAGGTTTAATTTTGAATCTTTTAGTACACTCATTCTGAATCTCAGCCAAATTAAATAAAAGAGGCGCATTCTCTTTCTGTTTACTCTTCTTAATTTCAGAAACAACAGCAGTTTTCCCTTTCAAGCTCATAATGAAATCTTTAGCATCTTCCTCTTTCAAAAAGCCAGACTCATTATATAGTTTAGGAGATTCAAAAAACAAAGACCCCTCTACAGCCTTCCAATCAGCATTAACCGAATTATTTCCGCTCTCCATTGTCTCATCAACATTTTCGACATCACCGTAGGGGCACATTGCAATGTGCCCCTACAGAATTTTCACCAAATTCTCCTACAACCTTATAATACTTCGTCTTCACAAAATTCCTAATCTCTCTCTCACGAGAAACAACCATTCCAAGAACACAAGTCATAACACGCCCAACAGAAATACTAACCCTATCTTCACCAATCTGTTTAGCAGCGCGTCTTCCAAATATTATAGACATAAGCCTAGAAAAATTTATACCAATCAAATAATCCTCTTTAGCCCTCAAATAAGCAGAATCACACAAACTATCATATTCAGCTAAATCCTTAGCCTCACGAATTCCCTTTAAAATCTCTTCCTCTGTTTGAGAATCAATCCAAACCCTTCTTTTATCCTTACCATTTACGCCAACCTGATTATCAACTAAGCGATAAATATATTCACCCTCACGTCCAGAGTCAGTAGCAACATAAATTGTCTTAACATCCTCACGAGTAAGTAAACCTTTAACAACATTAAATTGTCTCTCAACCGCCGGTATAACCTCATATTTAAAATCCTTAGGTAAAAAAGGCAATGTATCTAATCTCCATAGTTTCAAAGCCTCATCATACTTTTCAGGATAAGACATAGTAACAAGATGACCAACACACCAAGTAATAACCCACTCATCAGACTCCAAAAAGCCATCTTTCCTATTAGTATTAATTTTCAAAGCCTTAGCAAACTCCATAGCAACAGAAGGCTTTTCAGTAATCAACAATTTATCAGCCATTTTTTAACTCCCAAAATAAACATTTCTCACATTATACCCCCACAAAATAAAAAATTCAAGTTGTAACAAAATTGTAATATCTTTTTAATACACCTGTTATATCATTTCCCTAAAAAACCCCGTATAATAAATAATGTAATAAAGGAGAAAAAATGGGAATTAATTTACTACTGAAAAAAGAAGGAATAGAAGAAATTGAAAAAATAGACACATTAAATATAAATAAAATCGCAGCAAACATTTCAGACAAGCTATGTAGAGCATTTTCAGAACTAAACTTAAATCAAAGCGAACTATTTATATCAATCTCGCGTCTAGACATGTATACAGCCAAATTTCCAAATGACCTATCAAGTGCAAAATACATCTATGGAAATGGTTCAATATATTTTAGTAAAGACATTAACTTTGACGACATCCACACTTTAGCAATACACGAATGTATTCACTTCCTTCAAGAATTAAAAGATAATAAAGGAAAATTATTAAGACTTGGATTATATAACCTATCTAATCAAACAGGCTTAGGTCTAAATGAAGCAGCAGTACAATACATGGCATCAACAGCATCAAACAGTGACCTAGACTCAGTAACATACTATGGAATGACATTCAACTCAATAAGCCCAGACTACTATCCATTAGAATGTGCCCTATTAAATCAGATAGTATATTTTACAGGTTCTTATCCACTATACACAAGCACATTTTACAGTAATGATATATTTGAAAAAACATTTATTGATCTAGTAGGAAAAGACTTTTTCATAGCAATACAAAACAACTTTGATAACCTACTATTATTAGAAGAAGACGTTTTATCACTATCATCTAAACTACTAGAAACAGAAGATATAGACAAATCAAGACAATTACAAGAAAAAGTTTCGAACAAGAAAAATGAAATTACAAACCTATTTTTAAAAATGCAAAACCTAATACTAGAAAAATTTTTCCAAGCTAAATTTAGAAAAGTTGAAACAGAAAAAGACCTAAAAGAATTCCAAGAAAGTCTATATAACTATAAACAACTATTAGTCCTAACAGAATCAGATACATTTTATAACAACTTCTATTGTCACATGATGAAAGACATAGAATTTAAACATAATCAATTACAACAATATGGACAAATAATAGATATACCAAAAGAACACAAAAGCTTAATAAAACTAGAACAAACAAAAAACAATTTAGGAAAAATACAAAGCTTTTTAAATACAATAAAAAAAATAATATTCGGGAAGAATTAAAAAAAGAGTGTGCAATGGGGACGGAGCAAAGCAAAAAGGGGACGCGCACCGGGGGTGGAAATGGGGACGGTTCTCTTTTCCAAGTTTTTCTTGGAAAAGAGAACCGTCCCCATTTCCACC
>JAFWNC010000004.1 GCA_017510525.1 Clostridia bacterium
ATCAAAAGATAATATAAATTTATTACCAATTTTTAAAGATTATTATTGCTATTGGAATAGTGCTGAGAAAAAAGGATATTCAGGAACAGCATTATTTACAAAAATTAAACCTATTAATGTAACTTATGGAATTGGAATAGAGGAACATGATCATGAGGGAAGAGTAATAACAGCTGAATTCGAGAAGTTTTATATGGTTACAATATATACTCCAAATGCTAAAAGAGAGTTAGAAAGATTAGATTATAGAGTATTATGGGAAGAAGCGGCAAGAGATTATTTGAAAGGTTTAGATAAGAAAAAGCCAGTAATAATGTGCGGAGACTTGAATGTTGCTCATAAAGAAATAGATCTTAAAAATCCAAAAAGTAATGTAGGAAATGCTGGTTTCACATTTGAAGAAAGAGAAGAGTTCACTAAATTACTTGATTCAGGTTTTATAGATACTTTTAGATATAAATATCCAGATAAAGAATTAGCTTATTCATGGTGGTCATATATGCACAATGCAAGAGAGAAAAATATAGGATGGAGAATAGATTATTTTGTAATTTCAGATAGATTGAAAGATAAACTACAAGAAGCATCAATCTATCCAGAAATATATGGAAGCGACCATTGCCCAGTTGGAATAGAAATTGAGATATAAAAAGAAAAAGCTCAGATACATCTGAGCTTTTTCCTTTTGCCTTTACCAAGAAACAGCAAGGTCAAGCTGATATTGGTTTGAACTTGCGAACGAACCTGTATCAGCAACGATACCGAGTCCTCGACTGGTCTGCACGATTGTTCCATAAGGCCTGATGTCTAAAGATGCTGCAACCATAATATAGTCACCAAGCATTTTACATCCATCCTCCCTTATCCAGTAAGGGTATTCGGCCTCTGAAAAACCGCGATTTCGCATATTACGAATTACACCGTTCATTGGCAAATTATAATATGTTTCCTTACCACTGGGTCCTTGGATAGTGCCTGCACTTCTTGTAAGTACCTGACCATTCCAAGAGATTGCACCAGGTGAAGCAACATAGTCGTGAGCAACTTGTGGCTTTGCAGCGGGTTGCACATTAGTTGTTACTTCTGTGGTAGTTTCTGTCGTTTCCTCGGTTGAGGATTCTGTAATTGTAGTAGTTTCGGTAGATTCTTTTGTTTCCAAATTTACAGTTACTTCTACGAAATCACCCTCTACGGACTCATTACTGTAAGCTACTGTAACACAAATTATACCTGTAAATACTAAAATTCCAAGTATAATTAGAGCTTTGGTTAGATTCTCCCGAAACTCCTGCTTGACTGGATCCTCATTTTGTTTGTTTGACATTTTTCTTGGTCCTCCTGTAAATATTATTTATTTGCAAAATGCAAACATAAATATTCTACCATAAAATTCGAAAAAAGTCAAAAAATGAACATTTTCAGAGAATTAAATCCATTAAATCTATTGACATAATATAGTTAAATGTTATATTATAAAAAAAGATTATGGGAAAAATAATATAAATAAGTAATATAAAATCTATATTTAAGAAAGGAGATTAGACTATGGATAAATTTTATATTTCAACTGCAATTGCATATACATCAGCAAAACCACATATAGGTAATACTTATGAGATAGTTTTAGCTGATTCAATAGCTAGATTTAAAAGATTAAAAGGATATGATGTATATTTTCAAACTGGAACAGATGAACATGGTGAGAAAATACAAATAAAAGCTAATGAAAAGGGATGTACTCCCCAAGAATATGTTGATGATATTGCAAGTCAAATTAAGAATATTTGGGATATAATGAACACAAGTTATGATAGATTTGTTCGTACAACTGATGAAAAACATATGGAAGTTGTACAAAGAATTTTCAAGAAAATGTATGATAAAGGTGATATATATTTAGGAAAATATGAAGGAAATTATTGTACACCTTGTGAATCATTTTTTACAGATGCACAATTAGTTGATGGAAAATGCCCAGATTGTGGACGACCTGTGGAAAAAAAGAGTGAAGAAGCATATTTTTTCAGGTTATCAAAATATCAAGATAAACTTGTAGAGTTTATAGAAAACAATCCAGAATTTATTCAACCAGTTGCAAGAAAAAATGAAATGATGAATAACTTTATAAAAGTAGGACTTCAAGATTTATGTGTTTCTAGAACATCATTTGATTGGGGAATCCCAGTTGATTTTAATCCTAAACATGTTGTTTATGTTTGGCTTGATGCTTTAACAAACTATATTACTAATATAGGATATGATGTTGATAACCAATCAGAAGAGTTTAAGAAATATTGGCCAGCTGATTTACACTTGGTTGGAAAAGATATTATTCGTTTCCACACAATTTATTGGCCAGCATTTTTGATGAGTCTTGATATTCCACTTCCTAAAAAAGTATTTGGTCATCCTTGGCTATTAATGGATAATGATAAGATGAGTAAGTCAAAAGGAAATGTAATGTATGCTGATGACTTAGTAAAAGAATATGGAGTAGATGCTGTAAGATACTATGTTTTAAGTAAAATACCATTCCAAAATGATGGAAATATTACTCATGAATTGCTTACTGAAACAATAAATAGCGAGCTTGCAAATGTTTTAGGAAACTTAGTTAATAGAACAATTTCAATGGCTAAGAAATATTTTGATGGAAAAGTTACTAATACAAAAATTAGTGAAGATGTTGATATAGAGTTAATCAGAATGGTTAATGAGCTTGACAAAAATGTTACTGAAAAAATGGATGAACTTCATATTGGAGAAGCAATAGAAGCAATTTTTGAAGTTTTAAAGAGAAGTAACAAATATATTGATGAAACTACACCATGGGTATTAGCAAAGAGTGAGAACAAGGATAGATTAGAAACAGTTTTATTCAATTTATTAGAGTCAATCAGAGTATGTGCTGTATTTTTACAACCATACATTCCAGAGACTTCAGATAAAATAATGGAACAATTAAATATTGAAGATAAATCATTTGGTTTTAATGAGAATAATCAATATAATGTAAATGATCCACATCCATTATTCTTAAGAATAGAGAAGAAATAAAAAGAAAAGACCTTCATAAAAATGGAGGTCTTTTAATTATATTTACCTTGAAATAATTCATTTTCCTTTAGATATTGGTCAATGTGGTTTAATACCTTTTTCTTGTGTAGATTCCATTCAGGTGCAACTAAAATATCTTTTGGAGCATCCCCGCAGATTCTATGTATTATATAATCTGGATTACAATGTGAAATAATATATACAAGATCATTCATGTATTCTTCATAAGATAGAGGAGTATAGTTTCCTTCTATATACATTTTTTCTAGAACTGTATTTTTAACAATATAAGTTGAATGAATTTTAATTCCTTGAATATCATGTTTATTTAAGAAATCAATAGTAGATTTAATTGATTCTGGTACTAAACTTTCATCATAAAAGAACTTAGGTAAATTATGATTTTTTTGATATTCTATAAAATTTTCACGGTTTTCTCCAGGAAGTCCACACATAATATGAGCAACAACATTAATATTGTATTTTCTAAGTAGAGAAGTGGCTTCAGAAAATTTTTTTGAATTATAACATCTATTAATAATTTTTCCAATTTCATCATCTGAAGTTTGAAGGCCTAATTCAACAGTAACATCATATTTATTTGTGTATGAGTGTAACAATTTACAGACATCTTCAGTTATACAATCAGGTCTTGTAGCAATATCAATTCCAACAATTTTGTCATCAATTAAACTTGAATCATATTTGTTTTTTAAATTTTCGATTGAGTCATAGGTGTTTGTAAAGTTTTGAAAATAAACGATAAATTTATTGGCTCTTTGAGCTTTATAGCTATTTAGATAATTGGTTACTTGAGTTTTTATATCAGGAGCAGATTTTATTAATTCTCCAGAACCTTTTTCACTACAGAAAATGCAGCCACCAAAACCAGCCAAACCATCCCTATTAGGGCAAGTAAAGCCACCATCTATACAAATTTTTAGAGTTCTTTCTCCAAATTTGTTTTTCAAATATGTATTTAAATGATTATAATATTTTTCCATATAAATCTCCTATATTTATTAGATATTATAAGATGAAAAAGAGAAAAAGTAAAGTTAATTAATATGGAGAAAAATAACTTAAACGAGTTGACAAAAGAACATATGTTTGATAAAATGCAATAAATATAGTAGGTAAAGAAATACAATATATTTTAAGTTGTTAAAATTTTTCTAAACAACTTGAGAAAGAGAGGTTAAAATGGAAAAAGATAATGAATTAAAACTATTTCAAGATAAAAAAATTAGAGCTAAATGGGATGAAGAAGAAGAAAAATGGTATTTTTCTGTAGTTGATATAGTTGCTGTTTTAACAGATAATGATTATCAAGCAGGAAGAAAGTATTGGAAAACCTTAAAAATGAGGTTAAATAAAGAAGGAAGTGAACTGGTAACAAATTGTTACCAGTTGAAAATGCTAGCTAATGATGGAAAACTAAGAGATACTGATGTAATGACTACTAAACAGATTTTACGACTTATTCAATCAATACCATCAAAAAAAGCAGAGCCATTAAAATTGTGGTTAGCACAAGTTGGAAAAGAAAGAATTGATGAGACTTATGATCCAGAAATAGCTATAAATCGTGCATTAGAAACATATAGAAAAAAAGGGTATTCAGAGGGATGGATTAATCAAAGATTAAAAACTATAGAAATTAGAAAAGAATTTACTGATGAATTAAAAGAAAAAGGTATAAATAGTAGAAGAGATTTTGCAATATTAACAAATGTTTTAACGCAAACTTGGAGTGGTTATTCTGTAAAAGAATATAAAAATTTAAAAGGTTTAAAAAAAGAAAATTTACGAGATAATATGACAAATATGGAATTAGTTCTAAATATGTTAGCTGAAACTTCTGCCACAGAAATATCAAAAAGCAAAGAAGAAAAAGGGTTTAAAGAAGCAGAAAACTCAGTTATAGAAGGTGGAGATGTTGCAAGAATTGCAAAGGAACAACTAGAAAGAAAAATTGGAAAAAAGGTTATATCTGATAAAAATGCTAAAGAAATAAGAAAATTAAATTCAGGTGAGTAACAATAATATATTTGTGTATAAGATAACATAAAAACGTAAGAAAAATAGCTGATGTTTAAACATCAGCTATTTTTGTGAATTCATAGTCAACTCCTAAGAAATATTCTACGAGTTCTTTTAAGATTTTTTGATATTGAAGCCATTCTCTTGCACAATCTTCAATATCATACCTAGAATAGCAATTGCCATTTTTCATAGGTATAAGAAGTTTTCCTCCACTTGGCCTTTTTTCATAACTTAACTTACATCCATTTTTCTCATCCCATAAAATACAAGGAAATGTTGCTATATATCTGTCAATATCAACAATAGGGGAGTTTTTATTTCTTGCTCTAAGGATATAAATAAAGCCTCTAATAAAGAATTCGTCTCCGTCAATGTTATCAATAGAAATATAACCTTTTTTAATTTCCTCTTTTAAGTATTCGAAACTGATTTCTTTGAAATCATAAGGGGAAAAATGGCATCCACATTTTTTACAGCATTTACCTCCACAGTTTGAGCAAATTTCAGGATCTAAGTTGATTTTATCATTATAATCCTTTATTGCTATATAGGGGTCATTGCTAAAATAGTTTTGAAAGTGTTCCCAAAAACGTCCAAATGCTTCAAAAGCCCGTGAGTTTTCCTCCAAGATGAAATCACCTCTTTTAATAATATAAAAACTACAGTTACAATGAATCAATTTTAACATGTTTTACATAAAATGTAAAGAAAATTATAATGGAGAAAAATTTAACAAAATTTGAACTTTTAATGGTCGTCCCTAAGTCCAAAATAGTCCATGAAATTTGCAAATTATGTTAATTTGGTGTATAATTATATATAGAAACAATAGTTTTTTTTATTGTTTATTCCTATTGACCCAAAATAATATGCTACAAAGGAGGAATTAAAATGGGAAAAAGAATAGCTTTAAAGGAAATGTTGAAAAGGAATTTGACAGTGACTGATATGCTGGAAAATTTTCCAGTAGTTGCGTTAATAGTTGGTGTCATTGCTGGTATTCTGGCAGGTTCATTTATACTTATTAGTATGTGGCCTGAAAAATTTACAGATACCGAAATTAACGAATGCACACGGATAGCGCATGTCGTAAGAGAAGAAGGACTGGAAAAAGTCAAGAGCCTCGACTGCAGAGAAAATATCGTTGTTGAAGTTGTCTCACCTGATAGAATAAAGGTAATAGACACTGTAAAAGGTAATATAACCTTTGATTTTTCAGGAGTGGAGGCTGTGCCGGTAATTAGGTATGCCGAGGGCATACAGGGAGCATTGCTACTCGCATTTGCTACATTTGGTCTTATAGCCATTGTTGCAGGCGAGATATGCGGATTACTGGAACTCGGTATAATTGCAATTATCATTAGATGTAAAAATGCATCTAAAATAATAGCATCTCAACATTAACATCTTTCCATTTTTCCCCTGTAGTTTTGTTTAGTGTACTAAACTAAGCTACAGGGTTTATTTTTTAGATTTTGGGATGTTTATTAAAAGTGTAAAGAAAGATATACAAAATGACGACCGTTTAGGTCGTCATTTTTGTTTTTATTCTTCTACTTTATTTGTCATTTCTTCTAGGTCTAGAAGTTCTTGCCATCTTTTATCAACAACTTCTTGGAATTCTTTTATCATCCATTCATTTCCTGGTTTAAACATGTGTTTAAAACGTTTTTGTGGTCTTAAGAATTCTTCTATTGGAAGTTTTTTAGCTGGTTTATAAGTAATCTTATATTTTCCATCAACAACTTCATATAATGGCCAATAACATGTATCAGCTGCTAATTTGTTCATTGCCATTAAATCTTCTGTGTTATATCCCCATCCACGTGGACATGGAGCCATAACATTTAAGAATGCTGGTCCTTCTGTGTAGATAGCTTTTTCAGCTTTTTCATATAAGTCTTTGAAGTTTGTCATAGCTAAAGTTTGAGCAACATATGGTAGGTGATGTCCAACCATAACTTTTGTTAAATCTTTTCTTTCTTGCATTTTTCCAGGGATAACTGATCCTGCTGGAGAAGTAGTTGTATCAGCAAATCTTGGAGTTGCTGATGAACGTTGAATACCTGTGTTCATATAAGCTCCATTGTCATAACAAACATATACCATGTCATGACCTCTTTCCATTGCTCCAGAAAGTGATTGAAGACCTATATCATAAGTTCCACCATCTCCACCAAAAGCGATGAATTTTGTATCTTTTCCTTCAGGAAGTTTTCCTTGTTTTTTCATTGATTTATATGCAGCTTCAGCACCTGATAAAGTTGCACCAGCACATTCAAAAGCTGTGTGTACAAAAGAGTCTGTCCAAGCTGTATAAGGATAGATAAATGTTGAAACTTCCATACATCCTGTAGCATTTGCAATTACTGCGTGATCTTCTGGTTTTAAAGCTCTTAATATCATTCTAGCAACTGCTGGTGCTCCACATCCTGCGCACATTCTGTGTCCAGAAGTTAATCTAGAAGGTTTTTCTGACATTACTTGTTTAACATTATAAGGCATTATTTATCCCCCCTTACACCTAAATATCTGTATGGATCAGTTACTTTTCCTTCTTTAGCAATTACTGCTAAGTCGTTATAAACTTTTTCCAAATCATCTGATTTTGTATCTCTACCACCAATACCATAAACATAGTTTACAGTAGGAACTTGTAATCCTTTTTGATACATTCCTGAGATAACATCTTCATATAAGGCACCACCTGCAGCATTTAATGAATCTGATTTATCTAATACTGCAACTGCTTTTAAGTTCTTTAATGCTTCTGCAATTTCTTCAGAAGGGAATGGTCTAAATACTCTAACTTTTAATAGACCAGCTTTAATACCTTGTTCTCTTAATCTGTCAACAGTGTATTTTGCTGTTCCAGCTGTTGAGTTCATACAAACTATAGCAATTTCTGCATCATCTAATTTGTATTCTTCGAAAAATCCATATTTTCTACCAGTCATTTTTTCGAATTCTTCAGCTACTTCTAAAATAACTTTTTTTGCATTTTTCATAGCTTCTGCTTGTTGAACTTTGTGTTCAAATAGGTAAGCTTGTAAATCTAATGGTCCAACAGCTATTGGTTCTTTATCATTTAATAAATAGTGTTTTGGCTCATATTTTCCAACAAAAGCTTTTACTTTATCATCTTCAATTAATTCTATATTTTCAATAGAGTGTGACGTTATAAATCCATCTTGGCATACCATTAAAGGTAATTGTACATCTTCATGTTCTGCAATTCTATTTGCCATTACAAAGTTATCATAAGCTTCTTGGTTGTTTTCTGAAAATAATTGTATCCAACCACTATCTCTAGCTCCCATAGCATCTGAGTGGTCGTTATGGATATTAAGTGGTCCAGATACAGCTCTGTTTACTAATGACATTACTATAGGTAATCTCAAACTTGAAGCTATATAAATCATTTCCCACATTAATGATAATCCATTAGCTGAAGTAGCTGTCATTGTTCTAGCTCCAGCAGCTTCACTTCCTATACATGCGCTCATTGCACTGTGCTCACTTTCAACAGCAACAAATTCTGTATCAACAGCACCATTATTTACAAATGTTGAGAAATATTGTGGTATTTCTGTTGAAGGTGTGATAGGGAAGGCTGCAACAACATCAGGATTAATTTGTTTCATAGCAGTAGCAACAGCTTCGTTACCACTAAGTCTTTCACGAATTCCCATATTAAACCTCCTTTTCTATGGCTTGGAATGGACATACTTTCATACATACCATACATCCTTTACAAGCTTCATAATTAAAATCTTCTCTGTTCATATCCTTTACAGGAATAGCGTCATCAGGACATACAGGAAAACATAAACCACATTGTTTACATTTTTCTGAAATCCATACAGGTTTTTGACTTCTCCAGTCGCCTGTTTTAAACTCCTTAGCATTTCCAGCTTCATAGATGTTACCACCGATAGTTAAATCTTGCCATGGAGTGTTTGAATTAATTCTATCTTCAGTCATAAAAATCATTCCTTTCAAAAATTATTGTATTTTTTTAACTTCTTTCAATGAAACTTCTATAGCCTTCATATTTCCTTCGATAACTTCAGGCTTTTTAGCAAATTTATGCTTGAAAGATCCTATCATATCATTCAAAAAATCTTCATCTGACATAACTCCACTTACTTTAACTATAGCAGCAAGCATAGGAGTATTAGGGAAATATTTTCCTAGAGCATCTATAGAAATTGATCTAGCGTCAATAGTATAAACACTTCCTTTATATCCATTTAATACACTTTTTAAGTAGTCAGCATCCTTAGTAGTATTAATAACAATAGCGCCACTTTCTTTTAAACCAGCTGTTACATCAACACATTCAAGTAAAGTATCATCAACAACAACAACATAATCAGGCTCATAAATATTACTGTGAATAGTAACAGGTTCATCACTTATTCTATTATAAGCAGTAATAGGAGCACCCATTCTTTCTGGACCATATTCAGGGAAACCTTGAATATATTTTCCAGTATTAAAAGCAGCATCTGCAAGTAAAAGTGATGCAGTTTTAGCACCTTGTCCACCTCTACCATGCCATCTGATTTCAACAAGTTTACTCATAAACTTCCTTCCTTTCTATTAATAATCTTTTTATATTTTTATGGGCATATTATCTCTGCCCATGAAATCATAATTATTTATTAATCATGCTTAAATTAAATTCATATCCAACATCATCTTGTCCAACTAAAATAGCAGATTTATAGTTTTTATCAACTGTTACAGTATAAACATTTTTAATTGATGGGATGTTTTCAATCATTCCACTAACTTTAAATACACCAGTTTTATATCCTTCTTCAGTATTTATATAATAAACTTTTCCAGAAGAAGATAATAATAAAATAATTGGATAAGTATAACCATCAACTGTAAAATCATAAGTTGAAACAATATCTCCAGGCATATTTTCAGCAAAATATTCATGTCCAGTTTGAGTAGGTGAACCTTCTGGAATAATAGAATTTGATTTATCACTCAATAAAATAGTAAGTTTATTATTTACAGATAAAACTGTAATTAAATAAGGTAGTGAATCATCAATATAAGACTCATATGTTTTATCACTATCAACAGCTTGGTCAACTACATTATCAGGTATTGTTGTATTTAAATCTGTTCCAGTAGTATTATTTGAATTATTATTATTATTACTATCATCATTATTTGTATTATTAACAGGTGATATAGTTTTTATTTTTGTAGGAAGGGTTATGTTTTGATTTGAAGATTTAACATCTACTGTTTTAATTTCATCTTCATTATCATTCTTGTCATATGTAGGGATACTTGACTTTGGATATATAAATATAAAAAATCCAAGTATACCTCCGGCAATTAAGACAAATACTAAAATCTTAAGAAATAGCTTCTTTTTTCTTCTTAAATTCATAATTTACCTCCTAATAGTATGATGTCATTATACTAAAAAAAGAAAAAGATAACAAGTATAAATTAAAAAAACATTTTCGCCTACGGAAAAAACAAAAATTACAAAAATATTACAAAAATATTACAATATTTCATTGACTTTTTACAAAAAAAAATATAATATATATGAAGAAATTTAAAAAACAAAACAACATAAAACGTAGAAATTATTTACTCGTTATATTAAGGAGGATATTTATGGGAGAGGTCATAGTTATAACATCAGGAAAAGGTGGAGTAGGAAAGACAACAACAACAGCAAATCTTGGATCTGCTTTAGCAGTTGTAGGAAAAAAAGTTGCATTAGTTGATACAGATATTGGTTTAAGAAACTTAGATGTTGTTATGGGATTAGAAAATAGAATAGTTTATGATATTGTTGATGTTATTGAAGGTAAATGTAAATTAAGACAAGCTTTGATAAAAGATAAGAGATTTAAGGAATTATTTTTACTTCCAGCTGCTCAAACAAGAGATAAAACAGCTATAAATGAAGATCAAATGAAAGAATTAACAACTAAGCTTAAAGAAGAATTTGATTATATATTAATTGACTGTCCAGCTGGAATAGAACAAGGATTTAAAAATGCAATTGCCGGAGCTGATAGAGCAATAGTCGTTACAACAGCTGAAATATCAGCAATCAGAGATGCTGATAGAATAATAGGATTATTAGAGTCTTCTGATATTAAGAATCCAGAATTGATAGTAAACAGACTTAGAGCTTCTATGGTTAAAAGAGGAGAAATGATGGATGTTGATGACATTGTTGATCTACTTTCAATTGACCTAATTGGAGTTGTACCAGATGACGAATATATAATAACTCAAACAAATAAAGGTGAGCCAGTTATTTCTAATAAAAAAGCACCTTCTGGAAAGGCTTATATAGA
Source organism: Clostridia bacterium (assembly GCA_017510525.1). GTDB lineage: Bacteria > Bacillota > Clostridia > TANB77 > CAG-508 > UMGS1994. The sequence goes on from JAFWNC010000004.1 coordinate 11,454, forward strand.
AATTTCAAGAAGAATTTTAGGAGAGAATATTGAGGTAACTGTTCCTGGAAGAGAAACAGGATTTTTGGCAAAAATCAAAAATTTCTTTTTAAGAAAATAAACAAAATAACTGGAGGTAAAAAATGTTTGGAGGAATATCAAACTTTTTAAAGAAAATATTCAAAAATGATGTAGAAAAGGAAGATAATAATTCTAAAAATGCAGCAAAAGAAAGATTACACTTAGTTCTAATGCAAGATAGAGCTAATGTTTCAGCTGATTTTTTAGAGCTTATGAAACAAGAAATTATAGATGTTATAAAAAAATATATAGTTGTTGATGATAATGCAATAGATGTAAGATTAACAAATCAAGCAAATGATGATGGAACAAATGGAGCACCAGCATTATATGCTAATATTCCTATTTTAAACATTAGAAACGATATAAAAGCTGAAAAGATAAAAGAGGAAAAGGAAACAGAAAAAGAAGAATCTGTTGTAGAGAATGAGAATGAAAATGAGGAAGAAAACCAAATAATTGTTGAAGAAGAGAAAGTAGAAGTTGAAGTAGAAGAAAAAGAAGAAAATAATACAGAAGAAATTGCTGAAGAAAATGATGAAACTGATGAAGAAGAGATTGAGAAAGAAGAAATAGAAGAAAAAGAAGTAAATGATGAAGAAATAGATGAAGAAGAAACTGAAGAAGAATAATATTTATTAACTGATTAAAGAGGTAAATATGAATAAGAAATTATTAAAAAACATTGATTGGGGAGTTTTAATTTGTAGTATCATTTTACTGATAATTGGATTAATAGCTCTCTTTTCTACTACTCAAAATACTGATCATGATGAATTTACAAAGCAGTTACAATGGTTTGGAATTAGTATTCCATTTTTTATTGCTGCTACAGTTATAGATTATAATAAAATAACAAAATTTGCACCACTAGCATATGGTGTATTTATGTTTTTGCTGGTTATAGTATTATTTACTCAAGAGGTTAATGGAGCCAGAAGTTGGTTTAATATTGGATCATTTTCTTTTCAACCTTCTGAGTTTGCAAAGATTGCAGTTATTCTTTTCTCAGCATATATTTTAAATATACTTCAAGCTAGAAATAAAAAAGAGATTAATAGGCCTTTGAAATTATTATTGTATTTAGGAATAATGATTGCTCCAATAGGTTTAATTATTATTGAACCTGATTTAGGAACGGCATCAGCATTCTTATTTGCAACAATTTTTATTTTATTCACTACAGGAATAAATAAGAAATATTTATTTGCTGCAATTATTCTTACTGCAATTTTTGTTCCAATGATTTATAAAAGTTTACCAAGCCATGCTGTTTCAAGATTTGAAATCTTTTTACATCCTGAAACAGATCCGAGAGGTGCAGGTTATAATATAATTCAATCTAAACTTGCAATTGGTTCTGGTCAGATTTTTGGAATGGGATTTTTACAAGGAAATCAAACTCAATTAGGTTATCTTCATCCTAAGACTACGGATTTTATTTTTGCTGCAATTGGTGAAGAGATGGGGTTTGTAATGGGTGCTGCTATAATTGTTGTTTATATTATTTTAATTACTAAGATGATTTATATCGCTAAGACTGCTAAGGATAATATTGGTTCTTATATTGCTATTGGTATTGCTGGTATTTTTTGTTTTCATATGATTGAGAATATTGGTATGACGATGGGAATTTTACCTATTACTGGTGTTCCACTTCCTTTTGTGAGTTATGGTGGTAGTTCGCTTCTTACAAATTTTATTTGTATTGGGCTTATTTTAAATATTAGTGCGCGTAGGCAAAAGGCAATTTTTATAGAGTAAAATTTATAAGAAGGGGTAATAGATGTATTTAAAAAAATTGAAAATTGGGAATGTGGAATTGGATAATAATATTCTTCTTGCGCCTATGGCTGGGATTACTGATTTGTCTTTTAGAAAGATTTGTAAGGATTATGGCGCTGGTCTTGTTACTACTGAGATGGTTAGCTCTAGGGCAATTTGTTATGAGGATAAGAAGACTCTTAATATGCTTAATATGGAGGGTGAAAAGAGACCTGTTTGTATTCAGATTTTTGGAAATGAGCCTGAGATAATGGGGAAAGCTGCTGAGATTTTAAGTGATAAGGCTGAAATTATTGATATTAATATGGGTTGTCCTGCTCCTAAAGTTGTTAAAAATGGTGATGGTAGTAGATTGCTTCTTGATTTAGATCTTGTTGAAGAGATAACAAAAGAGGTTGTTAAAAAATCTAAAGTTCCTGTTACTGTAAAAATAAGAAAAGGTTGGGATGAGGATAATATTGTTGCAGTTGAGGCTGCTAAGAGAGTTGAAAGGGCTGGAGCTTCTGCGATAACTGTTCATGGAAGAACCAGAACTCAGTTTTATTCTGGACAAGCTGATTGGGATATAATAAAAGAAGTTAAAGAAGCTGTAAGTATCCCTGTAATAGGAAATGGAGATATAGTTGATGGGAAAACTGCTAAAGAAATGTTTGAAAAGACTGGTGTAGATGGAATAATGATAGGAAGAGGCAGTTTGGGAAAACCTTGGATTTTTAAAGAGGTTATTAATTATTTAAATGATGAAGAGAGTTTTAATATTTCTGATGAAGAAAAGTTAGGCATTATTTTGAATCATTTAAATATGCTTACAGAAGAGAAAGGTGAATATACTGCTGTAAGGGAAATGAGAAAACAGATTGCTTGGTATATTAAGAATATGCCAGAAGCCAGCAAATTAAGAGTTAAAGTTAACACACTAGAATCGAAAGCAGAAGTAGAAAAAGAATTATTGAATTTTTTTAGAAAATAATCATAGAATTGTAACAAGAATACATTTATAAGGAGCAATCATGAAGCGTGGTATTTTTGTTACAATTATTTTTTTGCTTATAATTTTAACATTTTTTTGCATTTATTATTATATCTTTCAGAAAAGTGGAAACAATATAATTATTAAAGATGTAAATCAAGCTGAAAGCTATATTTCAAATATTAGAAATTATAATGCAAAAGTTGAAATAACAGTTGATAGTAATAAGAACACCAATATTTATAATATAGAACAAGTTAAAGAAAATGATTATAAGATGCAGAAACGGACTAGATAACGAAATAGAAGGGATAATTATTGAAAATAAAGATGGAAAAGTTATTATTAAAAATACAAAATTAAATCTAACTAAAATTTATAATGATTATAATTATATTACAGATAATTGTTTGTTTTTAGATACTTTTTCAAATGAATGGAAAGAATCTGATGATAAAAAAGCTACAGAAGAAGAAAATTATTATAAATTTGAGATGAAATTAAAGAACCAAAGAAATAGATATATACAATCTAAAACACTGTATTTAGATAAGAGTACCAATAAGCCTGTAAGTCTAGAAATAAAAGATATAAACCAAAAAAGGACAATTTACATATTATATAAAGAGATAGAAATTGGAAAATAATATTTCTAATATTTAAAATATATCAATTTACAAATCTTAAATCTAGAATTATCAGGAGTGAAGAATATGATAGTAAAAAGAGGAGATATGTTTTATGCGGATTTAAGTCCGGTTGTTGGTTCAGAGCAGGGAGGTATTAGGCCAGTATTAATAATACAAAATGATACAGGAAATAAATATAGTCCAACTGTTATTGCTGCTGCAATAACATCACAGAAGACAAAGACTAAGCTTCCTACTCATATTGAGATTGGTTCAAGTGAAGGAGGATTAAAGGCTGATTCAATTATTTTAACAGAACAGATTAGAACTATTGATAAAAGTAGATTGAAGGAGAAAATAGGTCATATTGAGGATGCGAGTGTAATGAATAAAATAAATAGTGCTATTGGGATAAGCTTTGGATTAGAAAATTAATAATTAAATCATATTTTCAAAGCAGACAGAAAAAAGGAGAATACGAATGAATATTAACAATAGAATAATTTCGTTATCATATCGAATGTTTGCACTATTACTAGGTTTATATGGAATAACCTATGACCTAGGAATAATGCAAGGAAAATTAAAAATTTATAATTTGTTTTATTTTACAATAATAAGTAATATCTTTTGTTTTGGACTTTTTGCTGTACTTATTGCAAAAACTATAATGGATATAAGAAATAAAGGAATATATGGTTCATCAAGTATCTCTCCTCATATTAAAGGAGAGATAACAATATCAATAATTCTAACTATGTCTGTTTATCATTTTATTTTAATTCCTTATGCTTTAAAGCAAAATCCTTATCAAACACTTGAATTAAAAGATATTATATTTCATTATATTATTCCAGTGTTTACTGTTTTTGATTGGATTTTATTTGACGAGAAAAAAAGATTTAAATGGTATGACCCATTAGCATGGGTTATAGGGCCAACAATTTATATATTGTTTGTATATACCCAAGCTATTTTTGGAGTTCTAGTTAAACTAAATTCACATATGAATAGATATGTATATATTTTCTTAGATATAGGAAAATTAGGAACTTTTCAAGTAATACAAAATGTATTATTACTTTCAATATGTTTTGTGATAGTAGGATATATGTTATACGGAATAGACAGAATTAAAATAAAAGTAGGGGGCGACTACTAGTCGCCCTCTACAATTTTACATTAATATTTTTTTCAGCTCCGGCTTCCATCTCAAACAAACTCATCTCAGTAAAACCTAACATCTTAGCAAAAAAATTACTTGGAACAGTATTAATTTTTGTATTATAATTAGTAACTTCTGAGTTATATAAACGTCTAGCAGCTTGAAGCTGATTTTCAATTTTTGTTAAATTTTTTTGAAGATTTAAAAAGTGTTCACTAGCTTTTAATTCAGGATAATTCTCAGCTATTGCTAAAATCTGATTACATTTAGCGTTTAATTCACTTCCTTTTTCTAAATCTCTTGTTTTATTATATTCAGCCCTAAGTTTAGCAATACTCTCTAAGGTTTCTTTTTCAAATTTTGAATAGCCCTTAACACATTCAACTAAATTAGGAATCAAATCAAATCTTTGTGTAAGATAAACATCAATAGAAGATTTTGATTGTAAAGCTTTATTTCGTAATCTAACTAGTGAATTATATATAGAAAAAATGAAAAAAACAATAATAATAAATAAAATTAATAATGGCATATTTTTAGTTCCTTTCTGTAGATTAATTATATTATCTTTTAAAAAAATAAAAAAGTCAATATAGTATTTTTTTTAAGGTAGATGTTGAAATTTGTTAAATATTGGTTTATAATATTAAGAATTAATTGTTAAAAAGGAGGATAAAATGTCTAAAGTAATTAGTGATATTTCTAGAACTTTTAATGAGTTCTTATTGTTACCAAATTTAACAGATGAAAGATGTATACCAGAAAATGTTAAACTTACTACGCCACTTGTTAAATATAAGAAAGGTGAAGAGCCTAAAATAAGTGCGAACATTCCGCTTGTGTCTGCAATTATGCAATCTGTTTCAGGAGAAAAGATGGCAATTGCTTTGGCACGTGAAGGGGGATGTTCTTTTATTTATGGTGCTCAATCAATTGAGTCTCAAGCTCAAATGGTAAAGAATGTTAAAAAATATAAGGCAGGATTTATTACAAGTGATTCAAATGTAAAACCTGGAACTACAATTAAGGAATTACTTGATTTGATTGAAGAAACAGGACATTCAACAGTTATGGTTACTGATGATGGAACATCAAATGGAAAATTTTTAGGATTAGTTACTGATAAGGATTTTAGAATTTCAAGAGTTGGAATGGATGATAAAATAGAACAATATATGGTTGGCCTTGATAAAGTTGTTTGTGCTAAAAAAGGAATAAGCCTTACAGAAGCAAATGATATGATATGGGATCATAAAATTAGTTGCCTTCCAATTTTAGATAATGATGGAAAGCTTGATAGTTTAGTATTTAGAAAAGACTATGAATCTGATAAAGCAAATCCAAATTCTTTAATGGATAGTAATAAGAGTTTTATAGTTGGTGCTGGAATTAATACAAGAGACTATAAAGAAAGAATTCCTGCTTTAGTTGAGGCTGGTGTTGATATTTTATGTATGGATTCATCTGATGGATATTCTGTTTGGCAGAAAAATACTATTGACTGGGTAAGAGAGAATTATGGAGATTCAGTTAAAATAGGTGCTGGAAATGTTGTTGATAAAGAGGGATTTAATTATTTAGCTGAAGCTGGTGCTGATTTCATTAAAGTTGGAGTTGGTGGAGGTTCAATCTGTATAACTCGTGAAACAAAAGGAATTGGTCGAGGACAAGCTAGTGCATTAATGGATGTTGTTGCTGCTCGTAACGAATATTTTGAAAAAACAGGTGTATATATTCCAGTTTGTTCAGATGGTGGAATTGTACATGATTACCATATTACTTTGGCTTTAGCAATGGGAGCTGATTTTGTAATGATGGGTAGATATTTTGCGAGATTTGATGAAAGCCCAACTAGAAGATTGAAGATAAATGGAAACTTTGTTAAAGAATATTGGGGTGAAGGTTCAAATAGAGCTAGAAATTGGCAAAGATATGATATGGGAGGTGCTAAGAATAAACTTGCTTTTGAAGAGGGAGTTGATTCTTATATTCCATATGCTGGTCCATTAAAAGAAAACGTGGATATAACAATTAGTAAGATTAAGTCTACAATGTGTAATTGTGGATCAATAACTATAAAAGAATTGCATGAGAAGGCTAGACTTACAATGGTTTCTAATGTAAGTATTAAAGAGGGCGGAGCTCATGATGTTATTCTTAAGGAATTTGAAAAATAAAATAAAAAGAAATGGGTCGATTGCAATCGACCCCTACACAAATTATTA
>JAFWNC010000021.1 GCA_017510525.1 Clostridia bacterium
AGCATTTAAAGTAATGACAGATCCATTCGTTGGAAGACTTACATTTATTAGAGTATACTCTGGACACTTAAATAGTGGTTCATATGTATTAAACTCAAATAAAGATAAGAAAGAAAGAGTTGGAAGATTACTTCAAATGCATGCTAATAACCGAGAAGAAATTAGCGAAGTATACACTGGAGACATTGCTGCAGTTGTAGGACTAAAAAATACAACTACTGGAGACACTTTATGTGATGAAAAACATGCATGTATTCTAGCTCCAATGGAATTCCCAGAACCAGTACTAGAGCTAGCTATTGAACCAAAATCAAAAGGTGACCAAGATAAAATGGCACTTGCTCTTCAAAAACTAGCTGAAGAAGACCCAACATTTAGAGCTACTACTGACCATGAAACAGGCCAAACAATAATTGCCGGAGTTGGAGAACTTCACCTAGATATTATCGTAGATAGAATGAAGAGAGAATTCGGTGTAGAAGCTAATATTGGTCAACCACAAGTTTCATATAGGGAAACTATTAAAGTTCCAGCTGATTGTGAAGGAAAATATATCAAACAATCTGGTGGACGTGGACAATACGGACACGTATGGGTTAAATTCGAACCAAATCCAGATAAAGGATATGAATTTGTCGATGCAGTTGTTGGTGGTGTAGTTCCAAGAGAATACATCCCAGTAGTTGACAAAGGACTTCAAGAAGCTATGGCAACAGGTATTCTAGCAGGATATCCAATGATGGATGTTAAAGCTACATTATTCGATGGATCATACCACGATGTAGACTCATCAGAAATGGCCTTTAAAGTAGCTGCAAGCTTAGCTTTAAAAGAAGCTAAAAAGAAATGTCAACCAGTACTTCTAGAACCAATTATGAGTGTAGAAGTAGTAGTTCCAGAAGAATTTTTAGGAACAGTTATGGGTGACATTACTTCAAGAAGAGGTAAACCAATGGGACAAAACTCAAGAGGAAATGCTCTTGCAATAAGTGCTATGGTACCACTATCTGAAATGTTCGGATATGTTACTTCTTTAAGATCAAACACACAAGGTAGAGGAAACTTTACAATGACATTTGATCATTATGAAGAAGTACCAAAGAATATTACTGATGAAATAATCAAAAAAAATGGCGTAAATTAATAAAATAAGTTGAATTTTTAAAACAGTCATGTTAAAATTATATATGAAATAGAAAAAGGAGGAATTTTAAATGGCAAAAGAAAAATTTGATCGTTCTAGACCACACGTTAATATTGGAACAATCGGTCACGTTGACCATGGTAAAACAACATTAACTGCTGCTATTACAAAATGCTTAGCAGGTAAGAACGGAAATGAAGCTGTTGCTTTCGAAAATATCGATAAAGCACCAGAAGAAAGAGAAAGAGGAATAACTATTAACACTGCTCACGTTGAGTATAATACTGATAAGAGACACTATGCTCACGTTGACTGTCCAGGACATGCTGACTACGTTAAAAACATGATCACTGGTGCAGCTCAAATGGATGGAGCAATCTTAGTTATTGCTGCTACAGATGGACCAATGGCTCAAACTCGTGAACATATCTTATTATCACGTCAAGTTGGAGTTCCACGTATGGTTGTATTCTTAAATAAATGTGATATGGTTGATGACGAAGAGTTATTAGACCTAGTAGAAATGGAAGTTAGAGAACTTCTAAACGAATATGATTATGATGGAGACAACACTCCAATAATCAGAGGATCAGCTTTAAAAGCACTTGAAGGAGATCCTGAATATGTTGCTAAGATTGATGAATTAATGAACGCAGTTGACGAATGGATTGAAACTCCACAAAGAGATAATGACAAACCATTCTTAATGCCAATTGAAGACGTTTTCACAATTACTGGTCGTGGTACTGTTGTTACTGGACGTGTTGAAAGAGGTAAATTAACTCTTAACGAAGAAGTTGAAATCGTTGGACTTAAAGATACTCAAAAAACAGTTGTTACTGGAATTGAAATGTTCAGAAAACAATTAGACTATACAGAAGCAGGAGATAATACTGGATTATTACTTCGTGGTATTGGACGTGACGATGTTGAAAGAGGTCAAGTTATTGCTAAACCTGGATCAGTTACTCCACATACTAAGTTTAAAGCACAAGTTTATGTTTTAACTAAAGAAGAAGGTGGAAGACATACTCCATTCTTCAGTAACTATCGTCCACAATTCTACTTCAGAACTACAGACGTTACAGGAGTTATTGAACTACCTGAAGGTGTTGAAATGGTAATGCCTGGAGATAACGTTGAAATGACAGTAGAATTAATCTCACCAATTGCTATGGAAAATGGTACTAAATTCTCAATCCGTGAAGGTGGAAGAACAGTTGGTGCTGGAAACATTTCTGAAATTATTAAATAAGTCTTATTAAAATTAACTTGATATAGACTAATGATAAGTAAAGAGGAAGCAAATTTTGTTTCCTCTTTTTTAGCTTTTAAAACAAGTATACAGAAGTTTGACATATTAAAAAAAACTTTTAAAAAATTAGTTGAAGTCTTTAATAATATATGATATTCTATAATTAGGGTAAAGATCGTGTGCTTACCTACAGATAAAAAGAAAGGAGTATTTTATGAATAAAAAAAATAAAAGTGCTTTAATAGGTGGATTACTAGCTATTATTGTTTTGATGGCTGTAGGTTATTCAGCATTTTCAACTACATTGACAATAGGCAGTAGTGCAAATGTTTCAAGTACTTGGAATGTTGCTTTTGATACAACAAAAACTTCAGGAACTTCTGTAATTACACCAACAACTGGTGCTGGTGGTTCAACCGCGCCTACTGGAACAGTTTCATATGGAAATAATGGACAGTCAGCAACAGTAACAGCCGCACTTCATCAGCCTGGTGATAAAGTTGTATTTACATTAACCATTAAAAATACAGGTACTATAAATGCAACATTAGGCGATGCAACTTTATCTAATGCAAGTGGTTGTACAATAAGCTCTAAGACTTGTACATCAGCAAATGGAAATATAAAGTTTACAGCAGAAAATCCAGCAGCAACATCTTTAGCTGCATCAACAGGAACAACTACAATAAAAGTAACAGCTGAATTTGTAAACAAGTCTGGCGGAAACACATATAATGCCACTGAAAGTGCTTCAGTAACAGTAAATGTTACAGCAACGCAAGCATAAAAAAATAAAAATAGAGAGGAAAAAATAAAATGAATAAAACAAATAAAAATTTAATAATTGGCATGCTACTTGCTATTGTAGTAGTAATGGGAGTAGCTTATGCAGCATTTTCAACTACATTAACTATTAGCAGTACAGCTAATGTAAGTTCTTCATGGAATGTAGCTTTCGACACTACAAAAACTTCAGGAACTGGAGTAGTTTCTACAGCAGGATCTGCATCAGGAGGAACTATTTCATATAGTAATAATGGACAAACAGCAACTATTAGTGCAACTGGTTTAACAAAACCAGGAGACTCTGCAACATATACTTTAACTATTAAAAATACTGGATCTATCAAAGCAGCACTTGGAACACCAGTTTTAACAGGAACTTCTTGTACAGTAAGTGGACTTACTTGTACATCAACAAGTGGACACATAAAATTTACAGTTACAAGTCCTGCATCTTCTACATTGGCTGCTTCAACTGGAACAACTACCATGACTGTAAAAGCTGAGTTCCCAGATACAACAGTATCTAGTTCTACAACAGAAACAGCTTCTATTTCAGTTTCTTTAACAGCAACTCAATCTTCATAATAAAGAATAAAATAATTTCCATACTATATGGAAATTTTTATTAAAAAAGTAAAGAGTCAAATTGAAGTTGTCAATAAAAAGTAGACAATTAAAAGTTATTTATTTGAATCCCAATTGAGTTCTATACTCAATTGGGGTTTTATAATTTAATGCATAACTAGGTCGCAGGTAATTATGATCATATATTATCGCATCTATATAATCTTCAACAGTTTCATAATCTTCTTGATTAAAATCAATATACATTTCTTTCTTTAACCAACCATTTTTAGATTCAATAATAGGATTATCTGTAGGTGTTCCTATTCTCGACATTGACCGAATTATGTTATAATCTTTATGTGCATTATTA